>NZ_VFVM01000006.1:0-382127 GCF_006442845.1 Mesorhizobium sp. B2-4-2
ATCCAGCCAGCATCTTGAATCACAAACATCCGGTTTTGGGAATCCTACGATTCTCCCAAAATAGGAAATGCTCTAGGCCGCTGATTGAGGCAGCACGAACGGCATATTGCCGGCTGGCAGGACTCCAACCTTTAAGCGGCAACCGAATACCCTTTCGATCAGATCGTCGCTCAGCACATCCTGCGGCGAACCGGTGGCGGCAAGCCGGCCGCGGTGCATGACGAAAATCCGGTCGGCATACATCGCCGTCAGGTTGAGGTCGTGCAGGATGGCAACCACGCCGCCGCCCCTTCTGGCGAAGTCGCGGGCAATGTTCATGATGATCAGCTGGTGCTTGATGTCGAGGCTGGACACCGGCTCGTCCAGGAACAGATAGCGCGGCTTGCCGTCGAGCACCGGCGCCCAGATTTGGCACAGCACGCGGGCGAGTTGAACGCGCTGCTGCTCGCCGCCGGAAAGCTCCTGATAGAAGCGGCCGGCGAAACCGTCGAGGTCGACACGCGCCAGCGCCCGTTCCGGCAGGCGTTCGTCCTCGCCCGGCAGCACACCTGAGCGGCCTCCGACAAGGCCGAGCCTGACAATCTCGCGCACAGTAAAGGGAAACGACAAGGTCGTCGCCTGCGGCAGCACCGCGCGCAGCGTCGCCGCCTCGACTGGCGTTATCGTCGAGAGCTCGCGGCCGTTGATGGCAATCCGGCCGGTATGCGCGAGTTCCCCCGACAGCGCCTTGAGGAAGGTCGTCTTGCCCGACCCATTGGGGCCGACAATGGCCGAAATCTCACCCGGCCTGACCTCGAAATCGACGCCGGCGACAATGCCTTTCCTGCCGATCGCCACCGAAACATCGCGCGCTTCGATCATGAAACACCCCTACAGGTCGATGACGCCGCGCTTGCGCAGCAGGATCCAGAGGAAGAACGGCGCTCCGGCGATCGCCGTGACGATGCCGATCGGCAGTTCGGCGGGCGCCACGATGGTGCGCGCGACCGCGTCCGCCAAAAGCAGCAGCGAGGCGCCGAGCAGCGCCGAGGCCGGCAGCAGATAGCGATTGTCGGGGCCGATCAGCAGGCGCAGCAGATGCGGCACCACGATGCCGATGAAACCGATGCCGCCGCTGACGGCGACGGAGGCGCCGACCGCCGCCGAGACGCCGACGATGGCCGTGTACTTAAGCCGCTGCACCGGAATGCCGAGATGGCCGGCGGTCGCCTCGCCCAGCGCCAGCGCATTAAGGCCGCGAGCCAGGAACGGCATCGCCGCCAGCGAAAGCACGATGACCGGGCCGACAGAGCCGATCTTCTGCCATGTCGCACCGGCCAGCGAGCCGAGTTGCCAGAAGGTCAGGTCGCGCAGTTGCCGGTCGTCGGCCATGAAGATCAGGATACCGGTCAGCGCCATGGCAAGTGCGGCCAGCGCCAGGCCGGCAAGCAGCATGGTGGCGACGGATGTGCGGCCCTGCCGCGTCGCGACCTTGTAGAGCAGCAACGTCACCGACAAACCACCGCCGAAGGCCGCCAGAGGAAGGGTCAGCGCGCCGAACGAGGCGGTCACCGGCGACAGCACGGTCGTGCCGAGCACGATGACCGCCACCGCGCCGAGGCTGGAGCCCGCCGAAACACCGATAAGGCCGGGGTCGGCAAGCGGATTGCGGAACAACCCCTGCATGACCGCGCCGGACACCGCGAGGGCGGCCCCGATCAGCACGCCGAGCACGACGCGCGGCAGCCTTATGTCATAGACGATGAGGCGATCTCGCGCGCTCATCGCCACGTCGCCAGGCGCTGCGCCGAACAGCCAGTCGCCAACGACCTTGACGGCGGACGCATCCGAGGCGCCGGAGGTCAGCGACAGCAATACCGCTGCCGCAAGCATGACGCAGGCGAGCGCGATGACCAGACGGGCGCGCCCGGAACGGTCACCGTCGCTGGCCATCTTCCTCTCCGCCGGCCCGGCGATCGACTGGTCGACCATGCCGCTCAGTCCGTAATCTGCGTGCCATAGAGCGCGGCGGCAAGGTCGTGGACGGCGTCGGCCGTACGCGGTCCGAAGCCGAGCAGATACCCGCCGTCGATGCGGATCAGCTTGCGCGCGGTTCCGGCCGGCGTCGAGGCGATCGATGCGTTGCCGAACAGTTCATCGTCCGATACCGGCGGCCCGGCATTGCTCATCATCAGGATCGCGTCCGGCCTGGCGGTGACAACAGCCTCGTCGGACAGTTGCTTGTAGCCGGAGAAGCCTTCGATCGCGTTGACGCCGCCGGCCAGCTTGATGATGCCGTTGGCCGCGGTGTCGCTGCCGGCCGCCATGATCTTGCCGCCCTGCATCGACAGCACGAACAGAACGCGCTTGCGCTCCTTGATCGAGGCCGTCTGCTTTTCCGCCGCCTGCAGCTTGGCATCGATCTCCCTGGCCAGCGCTTCGGCCTTGGCGTCGGCGCCGAGCGCCTTGCCGACCACGCGGACCTTTTCGAGGATGCCTTCACGGTCATACAGGTCAGGCACTTCGATGAAGGGTATGCTCGTCTTCTTCAGCACATCGAGCGCCTCCTTGGGGCCGCTGCCGTGCAGCGCCAGCATGCCCGAAGGGTTGACCGACAACACACCCTCCGGCGACAGCTGGCGCATGTAGCCGACATCTTGCAGGTCGATAGCGGCTTTCGGATAGCGGCTGGTGGAATCGCGCGCCACAAGACGCTTTTCCTCGCCGAGCGCATAGACGATCTCGGTGATCGAGCCGCCGATCGACGCGATCCTGGTGGGATCGGCGAAGACGGAAACACCGTCGCTGGCGCCGGCCGGCTGCAGCGCTGTGAAAGCAAAGGAAAGGCCGACCATCGGGCCAAGCATCGATCCGCGCGCAGCCGTCAATCCGGAGAGAAGACCCATCATCGTTTCCTCAGGCTGCCGTCGGGCTTGGAATGCGCGGCAGGTTTTCGGCCAGGAAGCGCCAGTCGTCGCGCTCACCCTCTCCTTCATGGCGCTTGCCGAAGAACTGGATGATCATGTTGCCGCCGGCGTCGTAGACCTCCAGCGACGTAACATGGCCGTCCTTGGTCGGCTTGCGCACGGCCCAGACCTCATGAATGTGGTCGGTGCGCAGGTGCAGATGGAAGGTCTCGTCCAGCACATTGATCCATGGCCCCATTGGCTTGATCGACTTGACCGGACCGGAATGGATTTGGATACAGCCACGGTTTCCCACAAAGCACATGATCGGCATCTCGCCCTCGGCGGCACGATTGAACATGGCTCTCACCGCATCATTGTCGAGCAGCCATGCATAGTCCTGGCCGACCATGCGCACCGCCTGGCGGCGGCTGAGCTTCAACGTCTTCAGCATGCCGAAGAACTGATGCACATCGGTCAGCCGGCTCCAGCGATCGCGCAGATCGTCGAGATTCGCGGTCGTTGTCACCGCCTCGCCTTCGTTCTCGGCGGCTGGCCCCGAAATGGCGACCAGTGGCTCCTGGTTCGGCGATTCCAGCGAAGCGACCAGTTTCTGATAGGCATAGAGGTTTGACCCCGGCCGCAGATGCACCTTGTGCACCGCCTCGCCCGCCGCGTCGAAGAATTGCAGGCTGCGGCGGATGTCGTCGCCGTCGCGTTTTTCCACGGCAAAGCCGTGCGCCCATATTTTCGGGAAAATGCGCAGGTCGATGTTCTCGCCCAGCACCATGGCATTGTGATTGCCGGTGACGACCTTGTCGTAGGCGCCGATCTTTTCATGCACGGCGCTTTCGTTGCGGGTGAGCGCCATCACCTCGCCGACGGCTTCGAGGCCGGTCAGAAGATCGTTGACGCGTGGCTCGACGCGAACGACACCGTCGCCGCAATGCGCGGCCACCAACTCAGCCTCCGAAATGCCAAGCTGTGCGGCCAGATCGCGCTCGCGCGTTTTCGGATTATCCGTCCGCGCCCGCCGGATTTCGTGCGGGGTGGGTTTTACGCGCTGGTCCATTGTCCTGCTGCCTTACGCTTACTTGTTGAGGATGAGCTTGCCCTGACGGGTGATCTTGAGCCGGTAGAGCGCGCCGTGATGCTCGATGCCGATCTCGTGCTCACCTTGGAACAGCGTGTTGCTCGACAGCGTCCGCACCGCCAGCTGAACGCGGTCGAAGCGGGCGGAAGCATCGTCGGACCGGCGGACGCGATAGCGGAAGTCGTTGGGATTGTGCGTGTTCATGTGGATCGGTCCTTTCCTGTGCCGGGCGTCTGGCTAGGCGTTTGCGTAATCCCATTCATTCTTGACTTGAATAATCATGTTTACTAGTCAGTGCAATACCGGATTAAATTAGTCAAGATTTAAGACGCGAATACGATCACAAATGCCAGCCAGCCCCAGGCCAGCCCGCATCGAACCTGGAAACTTTGGAGTTGGGGCACATGGGGTTAGCGATTTGGGAACGGCGCGGCTGGTCGGCGGCGAAGGGTGCAGCGGCTTTGCTGGCGGGCGTGGCGGCGATTGCCTTATACGTGCCACCTGCCAACGCTCAGCAATCAGCACAGGCGGCGGGAGAGCAGGCCGATCAATCGAAGCAGGCTGAGGGGGAAAAGCCGGCGCCAGCGGGCGCAACGCTGCTCGACAAGGTGCTGGTCATCAGCCGCACCGGAGAAACGGCCATCCAATCGCTGGCCTCGGCCGGCCATGTCGACCAGGAACAGCTCGACCGCCGCATGGCGACGACGCCGAACGAAATGCTGTTCGGCGTGCCCGGCGTCGCGGCGCAGGCCGATGCCAGGCGCGTCAGCACCAGCGTCAATATCCGCGGCCTGCAGGATTTCGGTCGCGTCGCGGTTATCGTCGACGGCGCGCGGCAGAACTTCCAACGTTCCGACCATGGCACCCAATCGACCTTCTACGTCGACCCCGAGCTTATCAAATCCGTCGACGTGATCCGCGGGCCGGTCGCCAACACCTATGGCTCGGGCGCGATCGGCGGCGTGGTCTTCTTCGACACCAAGGACGCCCAGGACTTCCTCAAGCCGGACGAGACATGGGCTGGTTCCGTCACCGGACGCTACGAGAGCAACGGCAAGGGCTGGACCACCAGCGCATCCGGCGCCTATCGCTTTAACGACAATTTGGATGCGCTGGGCAACATCGTCTACCGCAATTATGACGACTACAAGGATGGCGACGGCGACACCGTCAAGGGCACCGGCTTCGACGTGCTGAGCGGATTGCTAAAGACCACGATCCGCCCGAGCGACAATAGCGAACTGAAGCTCGGCTGGGTCGGTTCGAGCGACGGCTGGAACGAGATCAGCGGCGGCATGCCGGTCAATGACGTCGACCTGAAATCGAACACCTTCACGGCTCGCTACAATGTCACGGACGAAGACAGGAGCTGGCTCGACCTCCACGTCAACACCTCCTACAACAAGACCAATCTCGACCTGACCGGCCTTGTTCCGCAGCGCCGCTTCGATCCCGTCACCGGCCTTCCCGTGATGTTGCCGGCAGGTTCGACGTCGACCTTCGATGTCGGCACAGCCGCCATCGACATCTGGAACACGTCGCGATTCGAGACAGGCGGCCTCGCGCATGAACTGACCTATGGCGGCGACTGGGTGAATGACGACGTCGAGACTGGCGGCACGGCAGGCGGCGACAGCTTCTACACGCCTTCCGGCAAGCGCAACGTTTCTGGCGCCTACGTCCAGGACAAGCTCAGCTGGGATTGGCTCGAAGTCATTGCCGGGCTGCGCTATGACAATTACAGCCTCGAGGACGACACGCACGAAACGTCGGGCGACCGCCTGTCGCCGCGCGTCACCGTCGGCGTCTCGCCTTTCGAAAGCGCCGGCCTTGCCGGCCTGCAATTCTACGGCACCTACGCGGAGGGCTACCGGTCGCCTTCGCTGACCGAAACCCTGATCAGCGGCAACCATCCGGCGGGCGTCAGCTTCCCGTTCCTGCCCAATCCCAATTTAAAGCCCGAAACCGGCAAGACCGTCGAATTCGGTGTCAATTACAAGCAGAACGACGTTCTCGAGTCCGGCGACGCGTTTCGGCTGAAGGCGGCCTATTTCAACAACGACGTCGACGATTATATTGACGGCGTTACGCTGTCGGCCTTCGATCCGACCAGTGGGTGCCCCTTCGGGCCGGGCATTCCGATCTGCTTCCAGTACCAGAACTTCGCCAAGGCAAAGATCAACGGCTTCGAGATGGAAGGCGTTTATGATGCAGCATGGGGCTACGCCGGACTTTCCGCCTCCATCATCAATGGTCACACCATATCCTACGAAGGCGATCGGGCGGACCTTGCCACGATACCGTCCGCGCAGGTCACCGTGCAGCTCGGCCTGCGCTTCCTCGAGGACAAACTCACTGTCGGCGGCGAGGTGCAGTACAATGGCAAGCCCAAGGGTAACCCGATCGCCAAGGACTATACGCTGGTCAACGCTTTCGCCAGCTACCAGGCGACCGACAATCTGAAGGTTGATTTCCGCGCCGACAATCTGTTCGATGTCAAATACGCCAATCCGTTGAACGGCAGCACCACGGTCGCGGTCTATGAACCGGGCATAACGCTGAAGCTGGCGGCAACGATGCGATTTGGAGGATGATGATGACGAACTTGACGGCATCCCTTCGTCTGCTGACCTCGGCGCTGGCGATGTCGCTCGCAGCGGTTCCGGCGTGGGCACAAGAGTCCGCGCCGGCGCCTGCTCTCTCCCTCGAACTCAATGGCGCGCAACCGTCTGAAAAGGGCTGCCGCCTGACCTTCGTGGTCACCAACAATCTCGGCGCCGACCTTTCCAGGGCGGCGTTCGAGATCGCGCTGTTCAACGACGCCGGCGTCGTCGACCGCCTGACCGTGCTCGACTTCAAGGACCTGCCGGCCGGCAAGACCAAGGTGACGCGCTTCGATCTCGCTGGCACCAACTGCGCCAAGGTCAGCCGCGTGCTGATCAACAGCGCGACCGAATGCGTCGGCACCGGCGTCGAGCCGAACACCTGCATGCGAAAACTCAAGACAGATGCCAAGACCGGCATCGCCTTCGGGGTCTGAGCACGGCGTGGGGCCGCACGCGGCATCCTGCGGCACCACCCGTCTAAGTCCAGGAAATCGAAAGGAACTCCATGTACATCGCCATGAACCGCTTCAAGGTGCAGAACGGCTCGGAAGCCGATTTCGAGGCCGTGTGGAAAAAACCGTGATTCCAGCCTTGCGGAAATGAAGGGCTTCCGGGAGTTCCATCTGCTGCGCGGCCCAGTCAACGAGACCGAAGGCTATACGCTGTTTGCCTCGCACACGGTCTGGGCAAGCCACGACGATTTCATCGCCTGGACCAAGTCGGAGAACTTTCGCGCCGCCCACAGGAACGTCGGCACGACGAAGGTCCACTATCTCGGCCATCCCCAGTTCGAGGGTTTTTCGGTCGTCGAGGGCGCCTGAAGCAACCTCGCCAGCCGGATAAGGGTCCTCACGCCGCCGCAAGCAGGCTGGCATTGCCGCCCGCGGCGGTCGTGTCGACGCAAACGGCCCGCTCATGCGCGTAAGCCGCCGGATTGAGCACCTCGCTGACCAGCGGCACGATCGGCCCTGAGCGTCCGGCGATCATTTTGCGCACGATGCGCGCCGCCTCCGGCGTCCCCGAGAAGGCGACGACGTCGACGCGTAACGAACGCGCCTCAACCGGATCGGGGCGGCCGTCGATCGCCGCCAGCGGCAGGCCCTTGCCGGTCAGCGCCGAAAGCGCCGCCGGCGCGCCTGGCGCCACCGCCAGCACCGCGTTGCCGGCGGCGAGCGCCTGGATCGTCTGCGCAAGCAGCGTGTCGCCGTCCGGTCCCAAGCACAGCACCCGGCCGCGCGGCGCCAATGACAGTGTATTGGCCTCGCCGGTCGGCCCGGGCAGGTCGACCTGGCCGAAATCGATTGCGGCGGCGGCACCGATCGCCGCGGCACCTTTGCCTCGCAGGTGCTTGCGCAGGATGGCGATGCGGTCCGGCCGCGTCGACCAGCCGCCAAGCGCGGGATCGGGCAGATTGTCGGCGAGTTCGGTCGCCGTCACCTTGTGGCCGTCGCCAACAGGCGTGCCTGCCTCCGGTCCCTTGCGAAAGCGCCGGAGATAATGCGGTCCGCCGGCTTTGGGCCCGGTGCCGGACAGCCCCTCGCCGCCGAACGGCTGCGAGCCGACGACCGCGCCGATCTGGTTGCGGTTGACATAGATGTTGCCGGCATGGATCCCGTCGACGAAATGCTGCACGCGACCCTCGATGCGGGTGTGCAGACCGAACGTCAGGCCGTAGCCCTTGCGGTTGATGGCGGCGATCACCGCATCGATCTCATCGGCGTCGAAACTGGCGACATGGAGCACCGGCCCGAACACTTCGCGCTCCATCTCCTCGATACCCTTGACCCGAAACACATGCGGCGCGACGAAGCGGCCATCCCTGGGTGCTTCGAGCTTGGCGATCAGCCGTCCCTGCAAACCCATCGTCGTGCAGTAATCGCGGATCGAACCCTGCGCCTCGTCGTCGATGACGGGACCGACATCCGTCGAGATAGCCCAGGGATCGCCGACCTTGAGCGCCTCCATGGCGCCCTTCAGCATCTCCAGCATCTTCTTCTCGACATCCTTCTGCACATAGAGGACGCGCAGCGCCGAACAGCGCTGGCCCGCACTCTGGAAGGCGGAGGCGAGGATATCGCGCACCGCCTGCTCGGGCAGCGCGGTGGAATCGACGATCATGGCATTCAGCCCGCCCGTCTCGGCGATCAGCATGGCATCGGGCGCGGCTGTCTCGGCCAGTTGCTTCTCGATCAGCTTGGCGACGTCGGTGGAGCCGGTGAAGCAGACGCCGGCAATGCGCGGATCTGATGTCAGTGGCCCGCCAACCGAGGGGCCGTCGCCCGGCAGAAGCTGGATGACGTCTTCCGGCACGCCGGCCTCGCGCAGCATTTCGACGGCTCGGAAAGCGATCAGCGGCGTCTGTTCTGCGGGCTTTGCAATTACCGAATTGCCGGTGACGAGCGCTGCGGCGATCTGGCCCGTGAAGATGGCGAGGGGGAAATTCCACGGCGAGATGCAGACAATGACGCCGCGCGCCTCGGTGCCCGCTTCGGCATTGGCCGCCTCGGCCGCGTAATAGCGCAGGAAATCCACCGCTTCGCGCACTTCGGCGACGCCGTCGGCCAGCGATTTGCCGGCCTCGCGGGTGGCCAGCGCGAAGAATTCGACGGCATTGGCCTCGTAGAGATCGGCGGCGCGATTGAGGATGGCCGCGCGCTCGGCAACCGGACGCTTTGCCCAGGCTGGCTGCGCTTCGACGGCGATGCGCACGGCGGTTGCCGCCTGCTTGGCGGTGGCTTCGCTGACCGTGCCCACCACTTCCGAAGGCCTGGCGGGATTGACGACCGGGCGTTGCTCGCCATAGCCGGCCGCGCGCGTGATCGGCTTGGCGTGCCAGCGGTTAGGGCCCGCGAAGGCTGTCCTCTCCTTCTCGATTGCTGCCAACGTCACCGGATCGGTGATGTCGAACCCTTTCGAGTTGCGGCGGCTTGCACCGAAGATGACGGCAGGCCGGGGGATCGCGGGATTGGCGGCGGGGCCTTGGCTCTCGACCGCTTCTAGCGGGTCGCGCGCGATGTCTTCGGGCTCGACATCCTCGTCGGTGAGTTGGTGGACGAAAGATGAATTGGCGCCGTTCTCCAGCAGCCGGCGCACCAGATAGGCGAGCAGGTCGGAATGCGCGCCGACAGGCGCGTAGATGCGGCAGCGCGTGCCTTCGGCCTTGCGCACCGTCTCGTGCAACGCCTCGCCCATCCCGTGCAGGCGCTGGAACTCGAAGCTCTCACGGTTCTTCGTCATCGACAGGATGGCGGCGACAGTGTGGGCATTGTGGGTGGCGAATTGCGGATAGATGCGATCGGTCATCGACAAAAGCTTTCTCGCGCAAGCGAGATAAGAAACGTCGGTGTTGACCTTGCGGGTGAAGACGGGGTAGCCGGCGAGCCCCAGCGTCTGCGCCCGCTTGATCTCGGTATCCCAATAGGCACCCTTGACCAGCCGCACCATGATGGTGCGATCGTATTTCGTGGCAAGCGCATAGAGCCAGTCGATGACGAAGGCAGCGCGCGGACCATAGGCCTGGACGACGACGCCAAAGCCGTTCCAGCCTGCAAGCTCCGGCTCGGCAAGCACGCGCTCGATGACGTCGAGCGAGAGGTCGAGGCGATCGGCCTCCTCGGCATCGATATTGAGGCCCATGCGCGAATGGCGCGCCGCGAGCGCCAGCGAAAGGAGCCGCTCGGCCATGACAGGCAGCATCTCTTCCTTCTGCGCTTCCTCGTAGCGCGGATGCAGCGCCGAGAGCTTCACCGAGATGCCGTGGTTGTGGCGGATATCAGGCCCGTTTGAACCGGCATCGAGTGACGAGATGGCATCGGCATACGCCTTGTGGTAACGCAGCGCATCGGCCTCGGTGCGGGCCGCCTCTCCCAGCATGTCGAAGGAATAGAGATAACCCTTCTGCGTCATCGGCCGGCCGCGCTTCACCGCTTCGGCGATGGTGCGGCCGAGCACGAACTGCTCGCCCATCTCGCGCATCGCCGCCGCCACCGCCTTGCGGATGACGGGCTCGCCCAGCCGGCGAACCATGGCGCGCAGCGTGCCTTCGATGCCGCCCTCGCCTTCATCGAGCACGCGGCCGGTCAGCATCAGCGCCCAGGTCGAGGCATTGACGAAGATGGAGCTCGAGCCGCCCGAATGCGCCGACCAGTCGTGCGGCGCGATCTTGTCGGCGATCAGGTCGTCCATCGTCTCGGCATCGGGCACGCGCAGCAGCGCCTCGGCCAGGCACATCAGCGCCACGCCTTCCTTGGTGGAGAGGCCATAGGCGGACAGGAAAACCTCCATCAGCCGCGGATCGGACGAGCCGCGCACCGCCCGCACCAGATCGGCGGCACGAGCAGAGATCGCCCGGCGGTCCTCCGCCGAGAGGCCGCTCGCCTCGGCCAGCCGCTTCACGGCCTGATCCTCGTCGGGCAGATAGTTGGCGCGGATTTGCTGGCGGATGGCGTCGAGCGCTGGCATGGCGGGTCCTACGGGCAAGCACAAGGGAGCGGGCCGGCGGTCACCGGACCGAATGGCGCAAGCTAGCACAAGTCCCGATTTTCAGGCGGTCTGAAGAAATCGACATTGCAGTTCGATCGATCTATCATATCGCCGCAAACTACCCGAAGAAGGCTGCATTTTCGATGAGGGAAGACCAATTGGACCGCATCGACAGGAACATCCTGTCGGCGCTGGCAAGCGCCGGCAGGCTTTCCATGTCGGAGCTCGCCGCCAAGGTCGGCCTGTCCAAGACGCCGGTGCAGGCGCGGGTGAAGCGGCTGGAGAAGGACGGCTACATCAGGGGCTACCAGGCGATTATCGACCGCGAGCGCATGGGCGAAGGCCATGTCGCCTTCGTCCAGGTGAAACTGTCCGACACCCGGTCCGCCGCGCTGGACGCTTTCAACCGCTCTGTCCAAGCCGTTCCGGAGATCGAACAGTGCCACATGATGGCGTCGAGCTTCGATTATCTGCTGAAGGTCCGCACCCGCGACATCGCCGCCTATCGCCGCGTGCTGGGCGAGCGCATCTCCGCCCTGCCCCATGTCGCCCAGACCTCGACCTTCGTGGCGATGGAGACTGTGAAGGATCGATAGTTCACTCCGCCAAGGTCTTCAAAAACGCCACCAGCGCCGCGCGCTCGCGGTCCGACAGCTCAAGCGGATGAATTTCGGATGTACCCTCAACGCTGGGGGCTGCCTTCGCGTAGTGCGCCACCACCTCGTCGAGCGACGCAAACTGACCGGCGTGCATGTAGGGCGGCCGCGTCGCCGCGCCGCGCAGCGAAGGCGTCTTGTAGGCGCGCACCAATTCCGGCGCATCCTTGACCATGAACCGCAATTCGCCGCAGGCGCCGACATCGCCATCACGGTAGGCGCCGAAGCAGTTGAACGGGTCGGCCTGAACTTGGCCTACCGCATCGACGCGGCCGCGATCCGGCGGCAGGCCCTTGACCGGCGGCACGCCGGTGTTGTGGAACCCATTGTCGGTGAAGCGCGGCCCATTGTGGCAGGTCACGCAATTGGCCTTGCCGATGAACAGTTTCAGGCCGAGGATTTCCTCCCGGGAGAAGGCGGCGTCGCCTTTCGGCTCGGCGCCGGTCGCCAGGTCCAGCGCGAACCGGTCGAAGCGGGCCTGCGGCGGCTCGATCGAGCGTTCGAAGGCAGCGATTGCCTTGCCGATGTTGGCGAACACCCCGTTTATCGCGTCACGCTGCTGGTCGCTCATGGCGCGCCATGCAGCCTTCTCGGCATCGCTGCCGAGCGGACTGGCATTGGCTGGTATGTCGGACAGATCGGGCAGCGGGCCGAAGATGCGCTCGTAGCGGTCGCCGAAGCGCGCCTTGATGTAATGCGCATAGGCGGCGCGGTTTCCCGCCTGCTCCAGGGGGTTCTCCAGCGGCGTCAGCGCCTGCGCCCACAGGCTGTCGCGCCGTCCGTCCCAGAAAAACCAGGGATCGCGCGCGATGCCGGCGAGCGGCATGGTACGCCGGTTCGTGCGGCCGACGCCAACCGCCTGCGGCAGGCCGTCCTGAAACTGCCTGTCGATCTTGTGGCAGGTCGAGCAGGACACCGTGCCGTCGCGGCTCATGCTGGCGTCAAAGAACAGCGTCGAGCCAAGGGCAGCGGCGGCCGGGACATCGGCGAACCGGTTGGTGGTGTCGGGTTTCAGCGCCGGCAGCCTCGACAGCGCCAGCGAGGCGATGGTCTTCTTCTCGGCATCGGAAAAGTCCGGCTTGCCGCAGCCGGCAAGGACGGCCATCGCCATCAAGACGAAAAAGCGCGCAAGACGCCTCATCTGCGGCTCACAGCACGACGTTGAAGACGACCGTATCCGACCCAGCCGTCGCGGAGATGGCAAAATGCAGCTGCCACCAGCCGCTCATGGTGAATTTCACGCCTTCGATGCGATAGCGCCCGTCGCCGAGATAGTCCGTCGCTTGCGGGCTGGTCGGCAGGCCGTGGCGGTGCTGCGGCATGCCTCCCGATACCGCGATCGCGGCCCCTTCCACCGGCGTCCCGGCTATCGTCTTCAACGTCAACAGCCAGGCTTCCAGTTCGCCTTGACGGACGACGCCGCGTTCCGGCGCGAAGCTCGCCATGAACAATCCGTTCTCGGTCTTTTTGGTTCGGGAGATATCCGGGCCGGCAACCTGCGCGGTTCGCGGTGCGGTCAGATAGACCACTGCCAGGATGCCAGCCAGCAAGGCTGCCAGACCAAGACCCGCCAAAAGATAACGCCATATCGAAGCCAAGCCGGTTCCTCTTCAGGGGATAACGTTTTGCCGCACCGATCGCATCCCGCCAAACCTGTTGGAATCGCAGGTGACGGAAAAAACCGCCCTTGCCAAGCATGGCGCTCTACTCTCCAAAAAGCTACAGCAGCATCGTAACAGGGGATGGATCATGATCGGCAAAGGTGTCGCCTCGATCGGCGAATGCATGATCGAGCTTTCGGGCCAAACAGGTTCGAACTGGCGCATGGGATTTGCCGGCGATACGTTCAACACGCTGTGGGCCCTGCATGCGCTGAGTGGAAGGCCAGCGACCTACGTCTCGGCTTTCGGAGACGATCCTTTCTCGCAAGACCAGATCGGCTTCTTCGCGGACAATGGCATCGGCATTGGCGAAAGCCCTGTTATCCCGGGGGCGCGGCCCGGCCTCTATGCCATCACGCTGACCGGCGCGGAACGCTCCTTCACCTATTGGCGCGGCGATGCGGCTGCCAGGCAGCTTGCCTCCAATCCGGCTGCGTTGGCAAAAAGCCTTGAAAAGCAGGCGCTTGTCTACTTTTCCGGAATCACTTTGGGAATTCTGGACTCCGCTGCGCGCGCCACGTTGCTATCGGCCGTGGCCGAGGCGCGATCCGCGGGGTCGCTGATCGCCTTCGATCCCAACTACCGGCCACGGCTGTGGCGCGATCGCGAGGAGGCGCAAGCCGCGATCCTGGAGGCGCTCGCCGTCACCGACATCGCATTGCCGACTTTCCCGGACGAGCAGATGCTGTTCGGCGATGAAGCGCCACAGGCAACGGCTGGGCGGCTCGGGCAACTGGTCGGCGAAGTCGTGGTCAAGAACGGGGAACAGCCGGCGCTGATCGTCGAGAACGGGATGCTGCGGGACGTTCAGGCGATCCATGTGGCCACGCCCGTCGACACCACGGGCGCGGGCGATTCCTTCAACGGCGGCTATCTCGCCGCGCGTCTCGCCGGACACACCCCTGCGGAGGCTACAAAGCGCGCGCACCGTGTCGCGGCCAGCGTGGTGCAGGTTCGCGGCGCATTGGCGCCATTCGAGACGTTGCGTGCGGCATTCGAAACGGATTGAGGGTCAGGGCAGCCGGAACCGATATTCCGTCACGTGATGGTAGATCGCACCCGGCCACAGCGTCGCCTGCGGGAAATACGGCCGGTTCGGCGCGTCCGGCCATATTTGCGGCTCCAGGCAGAAACCGCAGAAAGCTTTGTGGTTTCGCCCTTCCAGCCCCGTGCGCGGCGTCACATACTGGCCGGTATAGAGCTGGACGCCGGGCTCCGTGGTCCACAGTTCCATCTCGACGCCGGAGCTCGCGCCTTGCACCCACGCCGCCTGCTTGAGCGGCCCGCGCGCCGAAGCGAGGCAGAAGTTCTGGTCATAGGCAAGCTGCTCGCCCTCGATCTCCATGCGCAGCGGCCGTGCCTGGCGGAAATCGAAAGGCGTGCCGTCGACAGGCTTCACCGTGCCCGTTGGAATCATCTCGCCATCCACCGGCAGATAGGCGCCGGCATTGAGCATCATCCGGTGATCGAGGATGTCGCCCGTCCCGCCATCATCGAGATTGAAGTAGGAATGCTGCGTGAGATTGCACAGCGTCGGCTCCTCGCATGTGGCTGATATCTCGACGCTGAGCGTGCCGGGGATCTTCAGCCGGTAGGTGCAGGTGACGTCGAGTGCGCCGGGAAAGCCCATCGTGCCGTCGGGATCGTGCAGCGTCAGCGTGACGAAGTCCCGCCCGTGCAGCGAAACCGTCCACGGCCGATGGAAAAAGCCTTGCGAGCCTCCATGCAGCGTGTGCTTGTCGAGAAAATTGCGCTCGGTCTGGTAGCGCTTGCCGGCGATGGTGAAACGGCCGTCGCGGATGCGGTTGGCATAGCGGCCGACGACCGCGCCGAAGAAAGCCGTGTCGGTTTCATAGGATGATAGATTATCATAGCCGAGCACGAGAGGCGCATCGTGGCCGGCCAGGCGCAGGTCCTGGATGATCGCGCCGAGCCCAAGGATATTGGCGCTAAGTCCGCCGCCTCTGATGGTGAAGCGGCGAATCGGGTCGCCCGCCTGGGTGGTGCCGAAAACCTCGCCGTCCTTCATTGCCATGCCCGCAAACGTCAGTTGATCCAGACGGCCCGTTTCGTAGCCGGGGCAGGCAGATCATAGGCCTGCCTGTCCCGGCGACAGTCTATCAGAGGCCGAGGCCGCCGATGCAGACATATTTGGTGTCGAGGTAATCCTCGATACCCTGATGTCCGCCTTCCTTGCCGAGCCCGGACTCCTTGACGCCGCCGAACGGTGCTTCCGGCGTGGTGATCAGGCCTTCATTGACGCCGACCATGCCATATTTCAGCCCTTCCATGACGCGGAAGGCGCGGCCGAGATCGCCGGTGTAGAAATAGCAGGCGAGGCCGAATTCGGTGTCATTGGCAAGCGCAATCGCTTCTTCCTCGGTCTCGAACCTGAAGACGGGCGCCACCGGCCCGAATATCTCTTCCTTCATGAAGCGCATCTTGGGCGTCGCATCGGCGATGACGGTCGGCTGGAAGAACGAGCCGCCGAGCGCATGGCGCTTGCCGCCGGCGACGACCTTGCCGCCCTTCGAAGTCGCATCGGCGATCAGTTCCTCGACCTTCTCGACCGCCTTCTCGTCGATCAGCGGCCCCTGCTGCACGCCCTCCTCCAGGCCGGAGCCGACCTTCAGCTTGTCGCTGGCGGCAGCCAGCTTCTCGACGAACCGGTCATAGACGCCGGCCTGGACAAGGAAGCGGTTCGTACAGACGCAGGTCTGGCCCGAATTGCGGTACTTGGCCGTGATCGCACCGGCGACGGCGCGGTCGATGTCGGCGTCGTCGAAGACGATGAACGGCGCATTGCCGCCGAGCTCCATCGACACCTTCTTCACGGTGACGGACGACTTCTGGATCAGGATCTTGCCGACCTCGGTCGAGCCGGTAAAAGTGATCTTCTTGACCAGCGGATTGGCGCAGATCTCATCGCCGATTTCGCCGGCCGCACCGGTCAGGATGTTGATTACGCCCTTGGGGAAGCCGACTTCCTCGGCCAGCGCGCCCCAGGCGAGACCGGAGTAAGGCGTCTGCGAGGCGGGCTTGACCACGGCGGTGCAACCCGCGGCGAGTGCCGGGCCGAGCTTGCGGGCCAGCATCGAGGACGGGAAATTCCACGGCGTGATGGCGGCGATGACGCCGACCGGTTCCTTGGTCACCAGGATGCGGCGGTCCGCCCACGGCGACGGCACGACATCACCATAGGTGCGGCGGCCCTCCTCGGCGAACCACAGGATGTAGGAGGCGGCCGAGCCGATCTCGCCCTTCGATTCGAACAGCGACTTGCCCTGTTCAATGGTCAGGAGCTCCGCCAGAACGTCCTGATTGTCCATCATGGCATCGTGCAGCTTGCGCAGCAGCTTCGAGCGCTCGAGCGCGGTCGTCTTGCGCCAGGTCTTGAAAGCTTCGTCGGCGGCTTCGATGGCGCGGCGGGTCTCGACCTTGCCCGCTTTCGGCACGGTGCCGATCTTGAGGCCGGTTGCCGGATTGGTGACGTCGACCGTCTGGCCGCTGTCGGCCTGCACCCATTCGCCGTTAATAAGATTGGCCTGGCGCATGAAATGGCTGGTTTTCTGAAGCATGGTCTAGCCTCCGTTCGGCGCTCACGGGCCGCTATCTGGATGTCTTCGATTAGCGCACCGTGCGCTGGGGCCATTGCTCTTAACCTAGGGAAAGCCCCGCAAGCAATCGCAAGATGGCATATAGGGGTTATGCCAGTGCAAGGCGAGAGCCGAGGTTTGATTTCACCGCTGAGACATCGCGTCAAACCGGATTCACGCCGAGCGGCTCAGACCCCGGTCTTATTCATGTCAGCCGAACACGTGCACGCTCACCGCCAGCCAGAAAGCAGTGGTGACGACCGCGCTCGCGGTCGCGATGGTCATCTGGTTCGACGCCAGCGCCTGGCCTGTGTTGAACTGCACGGCAATGAGATAGGAATTGATGCCGGATGGCAGCGCCGCCACCACGACCGCTACCTTGGCGGTCAAGGGCGGCAGGCCGAGCAACCAGACGAAGATCAGAACCAGCGCCGGCATCAGGAACAGCTTCAGCGTTGATAGCGCCAGCGCCGGGCGGACATTGCCTGATATGCCGAAGCGGCGCAGGCTGAGCCCCATGGCGAACAGCGCCACCGGCCCGGCGGTGCCGGCCAGCGCGTCCACCAGCCGCATGACCAGTTCGGGCAGCGGGATGCCGCTGAAGCGCCATGCGAGACCCAAAAGAATGCCGATGATCAGCGGATTGATGAACAGCCGCCTCAGGAAATTGCGGACGACGCGCACGGGGTGCACATGCTCGCCGCCGCCGCGGCCGAACATCTCGAACAGCACGATCGAAGCCATCATCATGACAGGCAGATGCACGGAAACCAGGAGCGACAGCACCTCGAATCCATCCCGCCCGAATATGCCGAGAATGAACGGCGCGCCGAGCAGGACAACATTGGAATAGGCCGACGACACCCCGCCGACGACACCCGCGCGTGCGTCGCGTCCGAATATCCGCGTGGTAACGACATGGCCGGCGGCCCAGGTGATTGCCACCGCCGCGAAATAGGCCCCCCATAGCGACCACGGTGCCACCCCGTGGAAATCGGCATTCACCATCGTCTGGAACAACAGCAGCGGCATCGCAACGCTGACCGCAAAATCGGATATCCCCTCGCCGCTCGCCGGCTTCATATAACCGGTGAACCCGGCGAGGTAGCCGAGCGCCACGAGGCTGAAGACGAAAAGGACGGTTTCGGTAAGCGGAGACATTTTTCCAGGGATAGGCGAGCCAAGGTCGCGGTGCAATCGCGCCCGAATTTCTTCGACCCCGAATTTGTTCTGCCAAGCGGGCATCGCCGAAGGCGGCTGGACGTTTCCCATCCCGCTCACGACCGGAAGACCGATCTGGTGAAGCAGCGGATGACGAAGGAGAAGTGAGACCGCGGAGACCGCAGGCCTTTCGCTTGTCTTTGTACCTGCTTTCCGATCCCTATATGCGGGTGGCCGGTGCCCGGCTTCTGGAAGGATTACGATGATCCGATTTGCCTTGGCGTTGTTCCTGTTTGGCGTTCCGGCTGCAGCGCATGCGACGGATGCCGGCTGGGCGCTGCTGCGCGATGGCGGCCATGTCGTGCTTTTGCGCCATGCCATGGTCACCGGCACCACCGATCCCGCCAATTTTGATATCGACAGCTGCGCCACCCAGGTCAATCTGTCCGCACGCGGCAAGCAGCAGTCGAGCAAGATCGGCGCCTTGCTTGCCGCCCGCGCCGCGCCGATCGAGCGCGTGCTGTCCAGCCGCTATTGCCGCTGCCTCGACACCGCGCGCATCGCCTTCGAGACCGAGCCGGAGCCTTTCGCGCCGCTCGACCTGCTGAAGGGCGACGCGGCGCAAAAGGCGGCCCAGATCGCCGCGATCATGAAGGAAATCCGCGCCTATTCCGGCTCTGACAACCTGGTCATGGTCACTCATCTGGAAAATATCGCTGCGTTGACCGGCGTCTCGCCGCGCGAGGGCGAAGCCGTTGTCGTCGAGCCGCAGGGCGAGGGTCTGCGTGTGCTCGGCCGGGTCACGTTCTAAATCGGGGCCGACCGGCGCATCCGCGAGCAGCCACGCGATGAGGACTTGCGACAGAGGTAATGTTGCCAAAATACCACCCAAAAAAGATGCCGCGCTAGGGCCGCGACGATGAGGCCAACATCATCCGCGGTCGCCAGCCATGGAGGGGCCGCCGGGTTGACCGGCGGCCCGTCTTGCGTTTCTTGGGCACGCTACCCATCTGCGCCCGGCGTATCAGGCCTTTTCCTGCCGGGAAAAACCGATTAGACAGCGCCCAAACAAGATGCGGACAGATTCCGCCCGCAACCGAAGGAAAAGCCCTTGTCCACCACGTTCGACAAAGTCGCCAAGATCATTGCCGACACCAGCGAGATCGACATCGACACCATCACGCCCGAGAGCCACACGATCGACGATCTCGGCATCGACAGCCTCGATTTCCTCGACATCGTCTTCGCCATCGACAAGGAATTCGGTATCAAGGTGCCGCTGGAAAAGTGGACCCAAGAAGTCAATGACGGCAAGGCTTCGACGGACGATTACTTTGTCATGAAGAACCTGTGCGCCAAGATCGACGCACTGGTCGCCGCCAAGACCGCCTGATCCGTACCCGATCATCCATGAGCCCCCGCGACGTCGTCATCACCGGCATTGGCCTTGTCTCCTCGTTGGGAGAAGGCCCCGATGAACACTGGCGCAAGCTCACTCAGCCGGATCAGAAGCCGGTGCTCGAAGCCGAGCGTTTCGCGCCCTACACCGTCCATCCGCTGCCGGAGATCGACTGGAACCTGCAGATCGCCAAGCGCGGCGACCAGCGCCAGATGGAAACCTGGCAGAGGCTCGGCACCTATGCCGCGGGTCTTGCGCTGGACGATGCCGGCATCAAGGGCAATGACGAGCTCTGCACGACCATGGACATGGTCGTGGCCGCCGGCGGCGGCGAGCGCGACGAAGCGGTCGATGCCGCCATCCTGGCCGCCTCGGAAAGCCGCAACGACCGTGACGTGCTGCTCAACGAGAAGCTCACCACCGAACTGCGCCCCACCCTGTTCCTGGCACAGCTTTCCAATCTGCTCGCCGGCAACATCTCCATCGTCCACAAGGTGACGGGATCGTCCAGGACCTTCATGGGCGAGGAAGGCGCCGGCGTAGCCGCCGTCGAGACGGCTGCCGCGCGCATTCGTTCCGGCCAGTCGACGCATATACTGGTGGGCGGCGCCTTCCAGACCGAACATTCCGATATGTTGCTCGGCTATGAGCTTGCCGGCTACCTGCATCGCGGCGCCTGGAAGCCCGTCTGGCAGCGGCAAGGCGCCGAAGGTGGCGGCGTGGTATCGGGATCCGGCGGCGCTTTCCTGGTGCTGGAGCAGCGCGAACACGCGGCAAGCCGGGGGCGCAGGATCTATGCCGAGCTCGGCCCGGTCGTCTCCGGCCGTGCCAGGCGGCGGCAGGGCGAGCTCGATTCCGAGATCGCCGCGCTGCTCAAGAAGACCGCCGTGCCGAATGGCGGCTTGCTTTCCCTGTCTGGCGCCTCAGGCGCTCACGCGGCTACCGCTGCCGAGAAGTCGGCGTTCGACAGCAATCCCGCGATCGCGGTGCGCGGCTTCGCGACGCTGACCGGCCACATGAAGGAAGCGCAGTTTCCCTTCGCCGTGGCGCTGGCGGCGCTCGCCGTCGACCGTAAGGCCGCCTACCCCGTTTTCGATGCCGCTGCCGAGAAACCGTTCGAAGGCATTCCAAGAAGCGTCCTTGCAACGGCGATCGGCTACCACCAATTCGAGGGCATGGCGCTGGTCAACGCCGCATAGAGCGGCCAGCCACATACAACGACAAAGGTTAGGGCTTCCGGATGGCCAATCTCAGAGATCACATGGGCAGGCCGATCGTTGCCGTCACAGGCATCGGCGTGGTTACTTCCCTTGGAGCCGGCAAATCAGACAACTGGACGGCGCTGACCTCGGGCAGATCGGGCATCCACCCGATCACCCGCTTCCCTGTCGACCACCTCAACACCCGCATTTCCGGCATGGTCGATTTCCTTGCGTCGAGCTCGAAGGGCGCCAGCCCCCTCACATACGAACTGGCGGAGACGGCCGCGCAGGAAGCCGTTGCCGAAGCCGGCCTCAATTCCAGCGACTTCGGCGGACCGCTGTTTCTGGCCTCGCCGCCGGTCGAACTCGACTGGCATGAGCGGTTCGCGCTCTATAATTCCGACAAGCATGACGCCGGTGCCGAAAGGCTGCTTCGGGTGGCGCGCGGCTTGAAGGAGCTCGATACATTCGAGACCACGCAGTTCGGGTCGATCGCCGACCGGCTCGCCGACCGTTTCGGCACGCGCGGCCTGCCGATCACGCTGTCGACCGCTTGCGCCTCCGGTGCAACGGCCATCCAGCTTGGGGTCGAGGCAATCCGCAGAGGCGAATGCGACCGGGCGCTGTCGATCGGCGCGGACGGCTCGGCGACCGCCGAGGCGCTGATCCGTTTTTCGCTGCTGTCGGCGCTTTCGACCCACAACGACATCCCGGAAAAGGCTTCCAAGCCCTTCTCCAAGGACCGCGACGGCTTCGTGCTGGCCGAAGGTTCCGGCGCTCTGGTGCTGGAATCGCTGGAGGCAGCGCTCGCCCGTGGAGCAAGCGTTCTGGGCATTCTGCGCGGCTGCGGCGAAAAGGCGGACGATTTCCACCGCACCCGCTCCAAGCCGGATGGTTCGCCGGCCATCGCGGCGGTGCGCGCCGCCCTCGCCGATGCCGGCCTGGGCGAGGACGAGATCGACTATGTCAACGCGCATGGCACCTCGACGCCGGAAAATGACAAGATGGAGCACCTGTCGCTGTCGACGGTGTTCGGCGAGCGGATCGGCTCGATGCCGATCTCGTCCAACAAGTCCATGATCGGCCATACGCTGTCCGCCGCCGGCGCGGTGGAAGCGGCGTTTTCTCTCATGACCATGCGCGAAGGCGTCATTCCGCCGACCATCAACTACGACAATCCCGATCCGGCGATCGTGCTCGATGTCGTGCCCAACAAGAAGCGCAATGCGCAGGTTGGCACCGTGCTTTCGAACTCCTTCGGCTTTGGCGGCCAAAACACTTGCCTTGTCATGGCGCGGGAACCGGTCTAAGCGAGCCACTTCCGCTAGAACAGAACCGACAGGCTCCATGCGCGCACTGCAACTTATCGAGGACCGCCGTCTTGAAACGGTGGACCTGCCGCCCCCGCCGCCGCCCGCGCTCGGCGAGGTGACGCTGCGCATCAAGGCAGTGGCGCTGAACCACATTGACGTCTGGGGCTGGCGCGGCATGGCTTTCGCCAAGCGCAAGCTGCCGCTGGTCGTCGGCGCGGAAGCCTCCGGCGAGGTCGAGACCGTCGGTCCCGGCGTTTCCGGCCTGCTGCCGGGACAGTTGGTCTCGATCTACGGCGCGCGCACCTGCGGCCTTTGCCGTGCCTGCCGCGAAGGCCGCGACAATCTTTGCGAACACGTCTCGGGCGTTCATGGCTTCCACCTCGACGGCTTCGCGCAGGAGAAGATCAACCTGCCGGCGCGCCTGCTGGTCCCCGTCCCTCCAGGCGTGAGCGAGATCGGCGCGGCTGTCGCCCCCGTCACTTTCGGCACCGTCGAACACATGCTGTTCGACAATGCCAGGCTCGAGCCCGGCGAGACGATCCTTGTCCACGCCGGCGGATCCGGCATCGGCTCGGCCGCCATCCAACTGGCGAAGCGGATGGGCTGCACGGTCATCACCACGGTCGGCTCGAACGACAAGATAGACAAGGCCAAGGCGCTCGGCGCCGATCATGTCATCAACTACCGTGACGACCGGTTCGAGGGCGTCGTGCGCAAGCTGACCAAGAAGAAGGGCGTCGACGTCGTCTTCGAACATGTCGGCGCCGACACCTTTGCCGGCTCGATGCTGTGCCTGAAGCGCGGTGGCCGGCTCGTCACCTGCGGCTCGACGTCCGGCGTGTCGGCGCAGGTCAATCTGATGCAGCTCTTCCAGCAGCAGTTGAAGCTGCTCGGCTCCTTCGGCTGCCGCATGGAGAACATGGCTGACGCCATGCAGAAGATGGCGGCGGGACAGGTCGCACCCGTCATCGATACCGAAGTCGGCTTCGACGACATCGACGCCGCGCTGAAGCGCATGGAAGGCCGCGACGTCTTTGGCAAGATCATCCTACGCGTCGTCTAGGCCCTGACTTCTGTGTTGAAGAAGCTTCGCCGCGACCTGATGTTCCGCTACGGCCGGCAATTGCGCCGGTTCGAGCACTGGCTGGTCGCGCGCATTGCGATGATCATCATCTCGGTGCTGCGCCTGCTGCCCCCCGACAGCGCGCTGAATTTCGCCGACCGCGTCGCCCGCCGCATCGGTCCATGGGTCGGACGCCATAATGTGGCCGTCGAGAATCTGCGCAAGGCCTATCCGCACAAGAGCGAAGCCGAGATCCAGGCCATCGCCTCCGACATGTGGGGCAACATGGCGCGTCTCGCCGCCGAATACATCTTTCTCGACGCCTTGTTCGACTACGATCCAGCCGCCACCGGTCCCGGCCGTGTCGAGGTCAGGGGAGTAGACCATTTCGTCGAGATCGCGGCCGAAAAGAAGCCGCACATCGTCTTCACCGGACATCTCGGCAATTTTGAATTGCTGCCGGTGGCGGCGGCTACTTTCGGCATGAATATCACCGCGCTGTTTCGCCCGCCCAACAATCCGTACCTGGCCGACTACATCCTCTCGACGCGCCGCGCGACCATGGGATCGTTGCTGCCCTCGATGGCGGGCGCTTCGTTCGCGCTCGCCTCGGTATTGGAAAACGGCGGCAATATCGGGGTCCTCGTCGACCAGAAGTTCACGGGCGGCCTGGAAACGACATTCTTCGGCCGCCCCTGCCAGAGCAATCGCGTGCTCGGCACACTTGCCCGTCATTATGATTGCGACGTCTACCCGGCGCGCTGCGTCAGGCTGCCGGGCAACCGCTTCAGGCTCGAGATAGAAGAGAAGCTGACATTGCCCCGCACCGCCGATGGCAGTGTCGACGTGCGCGCCACCACCCAGCTCCTCAACGACGTGGTCGAGCGCTGGGTGCGCGAGGATCCCGGCCAGTGGATGTGGTTCCACAAGAGATGGGACATCAGCCGCAAGCGACGCAAGGCAAAGACCCGAAGCGCCTAGCCTGAATCCGTCCGATGCGCCTCCGGCACAGTGGCCGGCTTAGCAGTCAGTTCCTCACGACGATGCGCGTGTTGCCGAAGCCGACTTCTCGCACCATCGAGTAGAAAGCCGCCGCATTGGCCGTATGCAGCCGCACGCAGCCATGCGACGCCGGTCGGCCGAGCTGCCTCACCGCGCCCGTTCCGTGGATGGCATAGCCGCCGTGGAAGAACACGGAATAAGGCATCGGCGACATGTCGTATTTGCGCGAATACCACATCCGGGCCGTTCGCTGCGGTCGGTAGGTGCCGCGTGGCGTGAAGTAGCCGGACCGAGCCGTGGACACGCTCCACCGGTAGACCTCCTGGCCGTACCTGACCGTCATCGTCTGCGACGACACGTCTATATTTGCAATGAGGCTGGCTGCCCAGCTCTGCACCGAAGCACCCAACAGCATCGTGACAAGTGCTGCTGCCATGAGAACTGTCTTTTTCATGCGATCAAACCCCTTTGATTGCCCCTTGCCTGCCTTCACGTCGTTTTTCATCTCTTTAATGACAGGTGAACGGCATAACATATACCCTTGACCAATTCGCCAATCCAAAGCAGCGAATTTGAACGAATTCCCGCAAGAGTTGCCGTAACGACACGCCGCAACGGCCTAATTGCCAGCGGACTTGCAAAACGACGCCGATCGCTGCTCAACTCGGGCCATGAACGAGCGACTCTTCCAAGCGATCGATGACCGGCGTGACGATCTCGTCGCGCTGACCGCCGAGCTGATCCGCTTTCCCACCATCAACCCGCCCGGCGAAGCGTACCGGCCATGCGCCGAATTTCTTGCCGCGCGGCTGAAGAAGAGCGGCTTTCAGACCGAGTTCATCCGTGCCGAGGGCACGCCCGGCGACACCGACCGCTACCCGCGCGTCAACGTCGTCGCTCGCTTCGATGGGCGCTCGCCTGGCGCCTGCGTCCATTTCAACTCGCATATCGATGTCGTCGAGGCCGGCGACGGCTGGACCGTCGATCCCTTCGCCGGCATCGTCAGGGACGGCAAGGTCTACGGCCGCGGCGCCTGCGACATGAAGGGCGGCCTGGCTTCCTCGATCATCGCGGCCGAAGCCTTCATGGAGGTATTTCCCGATTTTCCCGGTGCTATCGAGATATCAGGCACGGTCGACGAGGAATCTGGCGGCTTCGGCGGTGTCGCGCATCTGGCGAGGCTCGGCTATTTCTCGAAACCCAGGGTCGACCACGTCATCATTCCCGAACCGTTGAACAAGGACCGCATCTGCCTTGGCCATCGCGGCGTCTGGTGGGCCGAGATCGAGACCAAGGGCGAAATCGCGCATGGCTCGATGCCGTTCCTCGGCGACAATGCGGTGCGCCATATGGGCGCCGTGCTGCAGGCCTTCGAGGACGAATTGTTCCCCGCGCTCGACCGCAAGATGACGCGCATGCCGGTCGTGCCCGAAGGGGCGAAGCGTTCGACCATGAACATCAACTCCATCCATGGCGGCCAGACCGAGGATTTCCGGCCCGGCCTGCCCTCGCCCAACGTGCCCGATTCCTGCCGGCTGACCATCGACCGCCGCTTCCTGCTCGAAGAGGATCTCGCCACGGTCAAGGGCGAGGTGATCGGCATTCTCGAGCGGCTGAAGCGCGATCGGCAAAAGTTCGACTACGAGATCCGTGACCTGATGGAGGTGCTGCCGCTGATGACCGAACGCGACGCTCCGGTCGTCAAGGCAATCGCGCAAGGCGTCCACGCGATCTTCGATCGCGAGCCCGACTACGTCATTTCACCGGGCACCTACGACCAGAAGCACATTGCCCGCATCGGCCATGTCTATGATTGCATCGCCTATGGCCCGGGCATTCTCGATCTCGCCCACCGGCCTGACGAATGGGTCGGCATCTCGGATATGGTGGAATCGGCCAAGGTGATGGCGTTCGGGCTCAACGTGCTGCTGCGCGGCGCCCGATAGCGCCGCACGGGCAAGAGCCAACGGTCGACGCGGCCGTCCGGAGAAAAACATTCCCGGCTACGCCGCCGCGCGGCACGAAACGCAATTTACTCCCGTGCGAAATCACGCTTCTATTCGCCCGGTTTGAGCGCATGTTTGACCACACGGGGAGTAGCACGATGAAATTGTGGAAAACCATCCTGGCCGCGGCCGTCCTGGCGCTGGCCGTCGGCACTCCCGCGCTGGCGGCGCGAACCGATCTGGTCATCGGCATCCCGCTCGAACCGCCACATCTCGATCCGACCGCCGGCGCGGCCGCGGCAATCGACGAGGTTCTCTACGCCAACGTGTTCGAAGGCTTGACCCGCATCGGGCCAAATGGCGAGGTCCTGCCGGATTTGGCTGAAAGCTGGACCATCTCCGACGACGGCAAGACCTACACCTTCAAGCTGCACACCGGCGTGAAATTCCACGATGGCGCCGGCTTCAGCGCCGACGACGTGAAATTCTCGCTCGACCGCGCCCGCGCCGACAATTCGGTCAATGCGCAAAAAGCCCTGTTCGCAGCCATCGATATGGTCGACGTGGTCGACCCGGCAACGGTCAAGGTGACGTTGAAGAACCCGCAGGGATCCTTCCTCTACAATATGGGCTGGGGCGATGCTGTCATCGTCTCGCCGAAATCCGCTGACGCCAACAAGGAAAAGCCGGTCGGGACCGGCCCGTTCAAATTCCAGAGCTGGGCCAAGGGATCCTCGATCACGCTGGTGAAATCCGACAGCTATTGGGGCACGCCGGCTTACCTCGACAAAGTCGAGTTCCGCATCGTGCCCGATGCCGCTGCTAGCGTACCGGCATTGCTTTCCGGCGATATCCAGGCGTTCCCATTCTTCGATCCCGACAGTCTCGCGCAGGTCAAGGACGATCCGCGTTTCAAGGTGGTGATCGGTTCGACCGAAGGCGAAACCATCCTGTCGATCAACAACAAGAAGCCGCCCTTCGACAAATTGCTGGTCAGGCAGGCGATCTCCTACGCGCTCGATCGCAAGGCGATCATCGACGGTGCCTCGGCCGGCCTCGGCCTGCCGATCGGCTCGCATATGTCGCCGGCCAACAAGGACTACGTCGACCTCACCGGCCGCTATCCGCACGATGTCGCCAAGGCCAAGGAACTCTTGAAGGAAGCAGGCCTGGAGAATGGCTTCAAGGCGACGTTGAAGCTTCCGCCGCCCACCTATGCCAGGCTCGGCGGCGAGATCATCGCCTCGCAGCTCCGTGACGTCGGCATCAACCTCGAGATCATCCCGGTCGAATGGGCGCAGTGGCTGGACCAGGTGTTCACCAAGAAGGACTACGACCTGACCATCGTCTCCCATACCGAGCCCAACGACATCGGTATCTATGCGCGTAAGGATTATTACTTCAATTACGACAATCCGGCCTTCGACAAGGTGATCGCCGATCTGGACGTCACCTCCGATGAAGCCAAGCGCAAGGAATTGCTGGGGCAGGCACAGAAGATCTTGGCCGACGACGCCGTGGTCGGCTTCCTCTACGAACTGCCCAAGGTCGGCGTCTGGGACGCCAAGCTGCAGGGCCTGTGGGAAAACGCGCCGATCCAGGCCAATGATCTCACCAAGGTGAAGTGGAACGAGTGAAGCCGTTGGCCAAGAGGCGACGTTTGCGCTCCGCACCCCCCTCTGCCCTGCCAAGCTGCCTGACCCGAGCCGCAGGACGATCGCTTCAGGTTTGCGCCGCCCCTCATCGCCCTGCCGGGCACTTCTCCCCGTATAGTGACGGGGAGAAGGGGGCTGGCCGCAACCTCGGCACCCTTTCTGCAACGCTGAAGATTGGCGAAATCCTTTGCGAAGGCGTCCTTCTCCCCGTCTCTATACGGGGAGAAGATGCCGGCAGGCAGATGAGGGGCAGCGCCGATTTCGACTGTTGGCCGATCAAGCGATGACCGCCTACCTCCTCAGGCGTCTCGCGATCGCCGCCGCCACGTTGGCGCTGGCCTCCATGGTCGTCTTCGCGGTGCTGGAGATCCTGCCCGGCGACCCGGCGCGGCTGATGCTGGGCATGAATGCCAGCGCCGACCAGGTTGAGCTGCTGCGCAACCAGATGGGCCTCGACGCGCCCCTGCCCTGGCGCTACCTGCACTGGGCCGGCGGCCTGCTCTGCCTGGATTTCGGCCGCTCCTACACCTATTCGGTGCCGGTCATCGACCTCGTGCGCGAGCGTCTCGTCGTCTCATTGCCGCTGGCGCTGATTGCGCTCGCCCTATCCACCCTCATCGCCATCCCGGTCGGCCTGTTTTCAGCGAACCATCGCGGGCGGATGGGTGACACAGCGGCGATGGGCGCCGCGCAGCTCGGCGTCGCCATTCCCAATTTCTGGTTCGCGCTGATGCTGATCTATCTCTTCGCGGTCTGGCTGCGGCTGGTTCCGGCCGGCGGCTTTCCCGGTTGGGGGGCCGGTGCCTGGCCGGCGCTGAAATCACTGCTGCTGCCGGCTGTGGCGCTCGCATTGCCGCAGGCCGCGATCCTGGCACGCGTCACCCGTTCGGCACTGATCGAGGTGCTGAACGAGGACTATATCCGCACCGCCCGCGCCAAGGGCCTGCCCTATCGCGCGGTCCTGTGGCGGCACGCACTGCGCAACGCCATGATCCCGGTGCTGACCATTCTGGGCCTGCAATTCGCCTTCCTGCTCGCCGGCACCATCATCATCGAGAACGTCTTCTACCTGCCCGGCCTCGGCCGGCTGGTGTTCCAGGCGATCACCCAGCGCGACCTGATCGTCGTGGAAAGCGTCGTCATGCTGCTGGTCGCCGCGGTCATCGCCGTCAACCTCGTCGTCGACCTCTCTTATGCCGTCGTCGATCCGCGCCTCCGAAGCCGGCAATGATGTTGCATCCGGACATCCCCGAAGAGACGCTGGGCGGCATCCTCGTCAAGGCGTTCGGCAACCGCTCGTTTCTTGCCGGCTTCGCCGTCACGTTGTTCGTGGCGGCGGTGGCGATCCTCTCCTATCTCTGGACGCCCTATGACGTGACCCGGCTGGTGATATCCGACAAGACGCTGGCGCCGTCCTGGGCGCACTGGTTCGGCACCGACCATTTCGGCCGCGACATCCTGTCGATGATCATGGTCGGCGCCCGCAATTCGATCGCGGTGGCGCTGGTCGCGGTCGGCATCGGCATGGGCGTCGGCGTGCCGCTCGGTGCTTTCGCCGCGGCGCGCGGCGGCCTCGTCGACGAGGCCTTGATGCGCATCAACGATCTCGTCTTCGCCTTCCCTGCGCTTTTGTCGGCCATCATGATCACCGCCATCTTCGGCCCCGGCGCCATCAATGCCATTATCGCCATCGGCATCTTCAACATCCCGGTTTTTGCCCGCGTCGCCCGAGCCGGCGCCTTGGCGATCTGGCCGCGCGAATTCATCCTCGCCGCCCGCGCCGCGGGCAAGGGCAAGGCGCTGATCACCATCGAACATGTGCTGCCCAACATCGCCACCTTGCTCCTGGTGCAAGGCACTATCCAGTTCGCGCTCGGCATATTGGCCGAGGCCGGGCTTTCCTATCTGGGCCTTGGCGCCCAACCGCCGATGCCGAGCTGGGGCCGCATGCTGTTCGACGCCCAGACCCGCATGGTGGTGGCGCCCTGGATGGCGATCTTTCCCGGCATGGCGATCGTGATCACCGTGCTTGGGCTGAACCTTTTGGGCGACGGCATCGCCGACATCCTCGATCCGAAATCGCGGCGGCAACGATGAGCCTTCTGGAAATCGACAATCTGTCGCTGGCGATCGGCGACACGCCGATCCTCCGGAGCATCGAGTTCTCCATCGCGCCCGGCGAGGTAATGGGGCTGGTCGGCGAATCCGGCTCCGGCAAATCGATGACGGCTCTGAGCGTCATGCGGCTCTTGCCATATGCCGCGCGTGCCAGCGGGCGCGTCACCTTCGACGGTATCGACATCCTTGCGGCAAGCGAGGATCAGATGTGCGCCCTGCGCGGTGACGATATCGGCATGGTGTTCCAGGAACCGATGACCGCGCTGAACCCGCTCAAGACCATCGGCGAGCAGGTCGCCGAAGGCATACGCTGGCATGCCAAGGCAACACGTGCCGAGACGGAAGAGCGGGCGCGAAAAATGCTCGACCGGGTTGGCTTGCCATCGGCAAAATTCCCGCTGTCGCGCTATCCGCACGAGCTGTCCGGTGGCCAGCGCCAGCGCGTCGTCATTGCCATGGCCTGCGCGCTGAAGCCGAAGCTGCTGATCGCCGACGAGCCGACCACGGCGCTCGACGTGGTGCTGCAGGCGCAAATCCTCACCCTCTTGCGCGACCTTGTCGCGGAGAGCGGCATGGGCCTGCTCCTGATCTCGCATGACCTCGCCGTGGTCACCGAGATGGCGGATCGCATCACCATTCTTCGTCGGGGCGAAGTCATGGAAGCCGGCGATACGGCCCGCACGCTCTCTGAACAGCTCCACCCCTATACCCGCCAGTTGGCGCTGGCCTCGATGCACGTGCCGGCCCGCGCCCGGCCGCATGGCGCCTCGGCAGCCCGGCCCTTGCTCGAGGTGGAGGGCGTGACGCGCGACTATCCAGGCCGGCGCACCTCCCTGTTCCGGCGCGCGCCTGATATCCGCGCCGTCGACGGCGTGTCGCTGTCGATGGCGCCGGGCCAATCGGTGGCGCTGGTCGGCCGCTCCGGCTGCGGCAAGTCCACCTTGGCGCGCATGATCCTGGCGCTGGACCGGCCGAGTTCGGGGACCATCCGCTTTCGCGGCGAGCCCCTCACCGGCAAGAGCGAGGCGGACCTGAAGCCGGCGCGGCGCGACATGCAGGTGGTGTTCCAGGACCCCTATGGCTCGTTCGATCCGCGCCAGAAGGTCGAGAAACTGGTCGCCGAGCCGCTGCACGTGCTGGACAGGAAACCGGGGCGCGCCGAGCGCCGCGAGATGGTGGCGCAGGCGCTGCACGAGGTCGGCCTCGACCAGCACGACATGGAAAAGTATCCGCACGAATTTTCCGGCGGCCAGCGCCAGCGCCTGTCGATCGCCCGCGCCATCATCACCCGCCCAAAACTGGTCGTCGCCGACGAGCCGGTTTCGGCGCTCGATGTTTCGATCCGCGCTCAGATCCTCGACCTGTTCGCCGAGCTCAACCAGAAACTCGGCATCGCCTATCTCTTCATCACCCACGACCTCACCGTCGCCCGCGCCATAACGGACGAAGTGCTGGTCATGCATGACGGCCAGATCGTCGAGCGTGGCCGGACGAGCGAGGTGCTGGATCACCCGCAATCCGAGGCGGCCAAGGCGCTTGTCGCCGCAGCGCCGGACCTGCACAGGGCAATTGCACGCCGTATGCAGGAGCAGGGGTGAGCGATCGGTTCGCGAAGCGAATCCGCCGTGTGAGTGAAAGGCCGCAAATGCCGGAGGCTGCCGTAGACAGCCGGCCCGGCTGGGATCCCATCAACCTACTGCTCAGATTTCACCACGTCGACCGGGCTGATGTCGAGCAGGTCGAGCGTGCGGCGCAGCAGGCGCACCTCGGTCTCGGCCAATTGCGCGTCCGCCTTGGCGATCTCGGCCATATGCTGCGCCAGTTGCTTGCGCCGCTCGACATCGAGGTCGCGGAACAGCGCGATGGCCTGTGAGCCATTGGTTTCGTAGCCGAATTCGTTGAGATATTCGATGACGGCGTCGATGCTGGTTTCCGGAATGCCGAAGGCATCCTTGCAGATGCGCCGGAAGGCAACCATCTCGCTCTCGCTGACCGTTCCGTCAGCCAGGATCATGCGGAACAGCATCAGAAGTTCCGCCGACAACACGGGGTCGTCCGCCACCTTGCGCACCCCGGGGTCGCCATCGAAGATCGAGCGTATCTGGTCGAGCAGTTCGAATGCCATCGGGAGCCCCTTTTGCCGATTCCTCTAATCCATGTAGCCCAAAAAAGCGCAGCGGTTTTGGGATAATGACAGCACAACGCGAAATCCAGGCGCGACGCGCTTGGATAGAAGTAGCGTGAAATCGGTCTTGCGCAAACGGGGTGTTCGTGATCGAAGCCGGAGCATCTCTGGCTTGATTTCTCCCTGATGATCGACTTCACCTTAGAATCCGTCGCCATGCTCGCCTTCGCCGGTTTTGCCGCGGGCTTTGTCGACTCGATTGCCGGCGGCGGTGGGCTGATCACTATTCCCGCACTGCTGCTGGCCGGCTTCTCGCCGGTCGAGGCGCTGGGAACCAACAAGCTGCAGGGCATGTTCGGCTCGGGATCTGCGACCATCCACTATGCCGCGAAAGGCCATGTCGACCTTCGCCGGCAACTGCCTTCTGCGCTGCTGGCGCTTGCCGGCGGTGCCGTCGGCGCCTTGCTGGCAACGGTCGTGCCCGCCGATCTGCTGCGGGCGCTTCTGCCGCTGGTGCTGATCGCCATCGCGCTCTATTTCGCCCTGAAGCCCAACATGACCGACGTTGACCGCGCCGAACGTATGACGCCCTTCCTGTTCGGGATAACGCTGGTGCCGGCCATCGGCTTTTACGACGGCCTGTTCGGGCCGGGTGCCGGGTCCTTCTACATGCTGGCCTTCGTCGCGCTTGCCGGCTACGGCGTACTCAAGGCGACGGCCCACACCAAGCTGCTCAACTTCGCCTCCAACATCGGCGGCTTCGTCGTCTTCGCCGCGGTCGGTGTCATCTCCTGGAAGATCGGCCTGATGATGGGCGTCGCCCAGTTCCTCGGCGCCCGCCTCGGCGCCAGCCTGGCCATGCGCATCGGCGCCAGGCTGATCAAGCCGCTGCTTGTCATCGTCTGCGTCGCTCTGGCGGCGAAGCTCCTGGCCGACCCGGCGAACCCGCTGCGCGTCCTGATTGGTGTGTGACCCGCGCGCCTGATGGAATGCCGCTGTTCGAATCATGTCGAGGAGAGGACCCGCACATGAATCTCAGCGCACCTACCGAGATTGTTTTCATCATCTCCCTTGTCATCGCCTCATCGGCATTCTCGCCGCCCTCGGCCTCTTTCGTTCATCCACTCGCGTCGGTGTGGACCGTGCCCATTGCTTACCTCGTGCGTGCCGGCGGCTGCCTGATGCGCGGCGCCTGACATTCAAATCTCAGGCAATTCGGAGCGCCCGGCCAAAAGCCGGGCGCTTTTGATTCGGGTCCGGGCTCTGCTAGAGTCCTGTCGATGCCAATCGAGATGCCATGTCAGGAGGAACAGGACCGGTCAGTCCCCGGGCGGTTCGAGATGCGGCGGCGCCTTCCCAGCCCTGCCCTCGCGGGCATTGTGTCAGACATTTGCGGTTATCGCGAAACGGCGCCCGGCCATCACCGCAATGTCGAATATGCCTCCCTTACCGTGCCTCTGGTCATCAGCTTCGCCGAACCTTTCGCCATCGGCCTTGGCAAGCCGCCCGGCGACAATGATCGCTTCGCCAGTTTCGCCGCCGGCCTCTATGCCGGACCCGTGATGATCGAATCCTTCGGCGGCGCCTGCTGCGTCCAGGTCAATTTCACCCCGCTTGGCGCACGCCGATTCTTTGGCCAGCCGATGAGCGGGTTGACCGACCGCATGGTCAGCCTGGACGATGTGCTCGGCATCGAAGGCGTCGCCTTGCGCGAGCGGCTTGGCAACGCGGCGGACTGGAGCAAACGTTTTGCCCTTGTCGAGATGTTCGTCGCCGCCCGGCTGGCCGATGCGCCGGAAACGCAGGCCGGGGTTGCCTGGGCCTATGACAGGATCCTCGCCTCCGGCGGCCGCGTGCGCGTCTCGTCACTGGCCGACAGGCTGGGCTGGAGCCGCAAGCATCTGGCGGGGAAATTCGCGGACGCGACCGGCATCGGCCCGAAAACGCTGTCGCGCATCGTCCGCTTCAACCGCGCGCTTGGCCTGTCGAGGCAGCAAGCCTGCGATTGGGCCGACATCGCGGCCGATTGCGGCTATGCCGACCAGGCGCATCTGGTGCGTGAGTTCCGCGACCTTGCCGGCGAGACACCGACCGCGATCGAGGGTTCGGCACAGGCCTGAAGTCCCGGGTAACATTTCTTCAAGACGCCGGAACGGCTGTCGCTCAGACTGGGTTCATCGATGAGCTCGAATGAAGGAAGTTGCCATGCCCGCTGAAGCCCCCCGCCTCTACCCCGCCTTGCGTTACAGGAACGCCGCAAAAATGATCCGCTGGCTGTGCGAAGCCTTCGGCTTCAGCATCCGTGCTCGCTACGGCGAAGGCGATGTCGTGCACCATGCCGAACTGGTCTTCGGCTCCTCGATGATCATGCTCGGCAGCGCGCGCGACGACGACTACGGCAAAATGGTTGGCGAACCCGGCACAGGCGGCGGCAAGTCAATCTACATCACCGTCGACGACGCAGACGCCGCCTACGCCAAGGCGAAGAAGGCAGGCGCCACGATCCTCCAGGAATTGACCGACCGCGACTATGGCAGTCGCGAGTTCATCTGCCGCGACCCGGAGGGCAATGTCTGGTCCTTCGGCACCTATTGGCCGAAGGCGGGAGAAAAGAGCAGCTAGCTACCGCGCCAGCGAAAAGATCGCGTCGCAGTCAAGATGGCTCTCCAACTGGGCCGCGACCTCGTCGAGAGCCCTCTCGACCTCGGCGCGATAGTCGATGCCGCCGCCCTTGACGCCGAGGCTTTCGAGGAACCTCCCTCGAAAGGCGTCGGCGCCAAACAGCCCGTGCATATAGGTTCCGACCACCTTGCCATCCGCCGAGACCGCACCGTCCTCGGCGCCATTGATGATCGCCGACGGCCGCAGCATGTCCGGGCCGGTGGTGCGGCCGAGATGGATCTCGTAGCCTTCGAGCGGCAGGTCGAACGGCACCGAGCGGGCGCTGACGTTGCGCACCGTCTTTTCCGGTTCCATCACTGTTTCGATGTCGAGCAGGCCAAGCCCTTCCGCTTCGGTGACGCTGCCCTCGATGCCGTCGGGATCGCGCACGATGCGGCCAAGCATCTGGAAGCCGCCGCAAATGCCGACGACATGGCCGCCGCGCCTGCGATGGGCGAGAAGATCACGGTCCCAGCCATTTTCGCGAAATTTCAGCAGATCCCCGATCGTCGACTTCGAGCCGGGAATGACCACCAGTCCCGCATCCTGCGGCAACGGCTTTCCAGGCTGCACGAATACCACTTCCACCTGCGGCTCGGCCTTGAGCGGGTCGAGATCGTCGAAATTGGCGATGCGGCCAAGCATCGGCACCGCCACCTTCAGCGCACGCGCCTCCCCGGAGGCAAGCCGCTCCAGCACCACCGAATCCTCCGAGGGCAGCCGGGCAGCGGCCTTCAGCCACGGCACGACGCCGAAGCAGCGCCAGCCGGTGAACGCTTCGATCGCGTTGATGCCGTCGTCGAACAGCGACACGTCGCCACGGAACTTGTTGATGAGATAGCCGACGATCATGCGCCGGTCTTCCTCCGGCAGGATCAGATGCGTGCCCGCGACCGAGGCGATGACGCCGCCGCGGTCGATGTCGCCGACCAGCACGACAGGCACATCGGCACGCGTCGCAAAGCCCATATTGGCGATGTCGCGGTTTCTGAGATTGATCTCCGCCGGCGAACCCGCGCCCTCGACGATGACGAGATCGGCGCCCTCGCCGACCTTGCCCCAGGAGTCCAGAACGGCGTCCATCAGCCGGCCCTTCAACGCCTGGTAGTCGCGCGCCCGCGCCTCGCCGAACACCTTGCCTTGCACGATGACCTGCGCACCGACATCGGTCTGCGGCTTGAGCAGCACCGGGTTCATGTGAACCGATGGCGGCACGCCGCAGGCGATCGCCTGCAGCCATTGCGCGCGGCCGATCTCGCCGCCGCCAGCCCTGTTGTCGCCGGGAATATCGGCGACAGCGGCATTGTTCGACATGTTCTGCGGCTTGAACGGACGCACCTTCAGCCCACGCTTTTTTGCGGCGCGGCACAGCCCTGCGACCAGCACGGTCTTGCCGACATCCGAACCCGTGCCTTGCAGCATAATGGCTTTAGCCATGGCTCAGCCCCTGCCCTGCGTCACGGTCCCGGTGATCGTGGATTTCTGCGCCAGCGGCCCGCCGCGCCAGATATAGAGCGCCAGCAACGGCTCCTTGCCGGTGCGCATGGCGTGATTGACCTTGGAAGCGTGGTACACGACCTCGCCGGCCTCTCGCTTGTGAAAGCTGTCCTCGCCCATGCGCCACTCGGTGCCGCCGGTCAGCGGGATATAGATCTCCTCGGCGACATGATGGTGGTCGGGATAGACGATATCAGGCCCAAGGATCAGCACGCCGGCGGCGACCTCGTCGTTGGCGAAGTGGCCGCGGGTGCCGAATACTTCGAGCCAGCCATAATTGTCGATGAACGCCTTGCCGAAATCCGACTCGCCGTAGGTCTGGCCCCAGCGCGATTCGCCGCGCTCCTGCGCCAGAAATTGCACCAGCTGCTTGGTCCGCGCCGGTGTCAATTCGGCGGCACGATCGAGATGGCGCAGGCAGCCGAGTGAGTGCGGTTCAAGCTCGCGGGCGGGCATATCCCACCCTATGCGCGCCACCGCATCCTGCACCAGGAAGTCACCCACGGAAGCGAGATAGGCGTGGAACCGCTCTAGCAGCTCATCGAATTTTGTCGTCACATCTTGCTCCGGACATGCATTGACGCACAGCCGCTCCGCGGCGGCTCGGGTTGCGCGGCGGCATCATTGGTCTAGATTGGTGCGCGCGCAAAGCCAAAAACGACAGGCCAGCGAGCCAGCTGGCCAGTATATAGGGAGCACGCCATGGACGCCGTGGTCGATGCGAGCACCAGCCAGTTCGAACTCAACGAGGACCAGCGCGCCATCCAGGAAATGGCTCAGGCCTTCGCCGCCGATCGCGTCGCGCCGAATGCGCTAGACTGGGACCGCAACAAGCATTTCCCCGCCGACGTGATCCGCGAGACTGGCCCGCTGGGCCTCGGCGGCATCTATGTCAGGGACGATGTCGGCGGCTCCGCGCTCGGCCGGCTCGACGCCGTGCTGATCTTCGAAGCGCTGTCCCACGCCGACCCGGCCTTTTCCTCCTTCATCTCGATCCACAATATGGTGGCCTCGATGATCGATCGTTTCGGCGACGACGGCCAGCGCCAGCGCTTTCTGCCGAAGCTCACCTCCATGGAATGGCTGGCGAGCTATTGCCTGACCGAGCCGGGTTCCGGCTCGGACGCCGCTGCCCTGAAGACGCGGGCGGTGAAGAGCGGCGGCGACTACGTGCTGAACGGCGCCAAGCAGTTCATCTCCGGCGCCGGCGACAGCGATATCTATGCCGTCATGGTGCGCACCGGCGCCGAGGGACCAAAAGGCATTTCCACCATCGTCGTGCCGAAAGATGCGCCGGGACTCTCCTTCGGCGCCAATGAGCACAAGATGGGCTGGCATATGCAGTCGACCCGCCAGGTCATTTTCGAGGATTGCAAGGTGCCGGCTGAAAACCTTTTGTCAGGCGAAGGCGCCGGCTTCGGCATCGCCATGGCCGGGCTTGACGGCGGCCGGCTGAACATTGCCGCCTGCTCGCTGGGCGGCGCGCAGTCGGCTCTCGACAAGGCGCTGTCCTACACAGCCGAGCGCAAGGCCTTCGGTTCGAAGATCAACCAGTTCCAGGCTTTGCAGTTCAAGTTGGCCGACATGGAGACCGAATTGCAGGCGGCGCGCATCTTTCTTTATGCCGCCGCTTCCAAGCTCGACCGCAAGGCACCGGATGCCTCGAAATGGTCGGCAATGGCCAAGCGCTTCGTCACCGACACCGGTTTCAACGTCGCCAACGATGCGCTGCAGCTGCTCGGCGGCTACGGTTACCTGCACGATTACGGCATCGAGAAACTGGTGCGCGACCTGCGTGTGCATCAGATCCTCGAAGGCACCAACGAGATCATGCGCGTCATCATCGCCCGCGCGTTGATCGGTCGCTGAAGCGTGCAAACTCCGGGAGAGACACAATGACCACAATCGCCTTCATCGGCCTTGGGAATATGGGCAATCCAATGGCGGCGAACCTGGTCAAAGCGGGGTATGCCGTGCACGGCTACGACCTAATGTCCGAAAACCTCACCGTCGCCAAAGAACATGGCGTTACGATCATGGCCAATGCCTTGACCGCAGTGAAAGATGCGGATGTTGTCATTACCATGCTGCCCGCCGGCAAGCATGTCCTGTCGGTCTACGAAGAGATCGCGTCCAAGGCAAAGAAGGGCGCGCTTTTCATCGATTCCTCGACCATCGACGTCGAATCGGCGCGCAAGGCGCATGCCATCGCCGCAAAGCACGGCCTGCTGTCGGTTGATGCGCCGGTCTCGGGCGGCACCGGCGGTGCCGCCGCCGGCACGCTGACTTTCATGGCCGGCGGCTCGGACGACGCCTTCGCCGCCGCCGAGCCGATCCTGAACCCCATGGCCGGGCGCATCGTCCATTGCGGCGGCGACGGCGCCGGCCAGGCGGCCAAGATCTGCAACAACATGATTCTCGGCATTTCGATGATCGGCGTCGCCGAGGCCTTCGTGCTGGCCGAAAAGCTCGGCCTGGCGCACCAGGCCCTGTTCGACGTTGCCTCGACCTCTTCAGGCCAGTGCTGGTCGCTGACCACCTATTGCCCGGTGCCCGGCCCGGTGCCGACCTCGCCCGCCAACCGCGACTACAAGCCCGGCTTCGCCGCCGCGCTCATGCTGAAGGATTTGAAGCTGTCGCAGGAAGCCGCACAAGCCGCGGGCGCGGTGACACCGCTTGGCGCCGAAGCGACACAGCTCTACGGCCTGTTCAACGCGCAAGGGAATGCCGGCGCCGATTTTTCCGGGATCATAAATTTTCTGCGCGGCGCCAATCAATAAGCAATTGATAAAGCTCGTTTTTCTTTCGTACGCCTCGCCGGAGAACCGCAAAATTTAGGTTTGCTTAAGCTCTCGATAACTCCGCGGTAACGATGTCCCTATAAAACGGACTGCGAGGCGGATATCGCGTCCGCCCGGCGCTCCGGATCAGGTCTCGCGTACCGGAGCCCGTAAGTTTCGCCAAGTGTTTGCGTAGCGAAACGCCAAGCGTATCTGGCAAAGCCGCGTTCCCGGTGGGGCGCGGTTTTTGCGTTCCAGGATCCGACATCCCTCATATTCCGATTGCCGCGTTCGGGATCGGCACGTGATCTTCATTGGTCAGCACGATCGGCGCATCGGCGCCCTCGACCCGGACCACGAGCAGGTGCGTGCTCCACGTGCCTGCATTGCGAACAAGATGCGAAAACACCGTGCCCTTTCCCTTGGCGCCGTGGATGGGAATGCTGAACTGCGCGTCACCCGTCCCATCTGCGTTGACGTTGAGATGGCCGCCGACCCAGAAATTGGCGGTCACGTCGTCGCCGATGGCGGCTTTCACCCGGGTATCGGCGCGAACGACCTCCATGGTCATGTGATAGGCGTCACTGCCTTTGATCATGAAAGGGATGCCACCGACCATCGTCGCGCAGCCCCCGATACTAAGCACCCAGACGGCAAGACCGGCGATCGCCCAGTTGCGCTGCGTTCTGCGGAACTGCTCGGCATCGCGCCACACCCGGTTCCGCCATGCCCAGCGGCTGCCGCGCGCGCCGAGCACGAAGATCATGACGATGTTGACGATCGGGATCAGCGCCAGCAGGGCGATGAAGGTGGAGTTGCCGATGCCCCAGATCCAGTTGAGGAAGAAGGCGCCCCAATTCCAGCGATCGAGCTCAGCCGGGATTTCGGCGGGCTGGTTGAGCGGTTGTCCGGCCATCGCGTTCCCCGTCGGCAAAACTGCCTTGGCGGGTTGTAACCGATAGCGCCGGCGACCGGAACCCTCAGTCTGTCTGGGGCCAGCGGCCGGGCGTCTCGATCACGAACGCCCGGCCATTTCTTTTACCGTTTGCGCAGATCCGCTTGCGCCAGGTTGAGCGCCTTGCCGATACGCTCGCAGGCCATATCGATCGTGTCGCGGGTCCAGATCAGCGGCGGTGACAGGATCATTGTGTCGCCGGTGGCGCGCAGCATCATGCCGTTGGCGATCGCATGGTCGCGCACGGTCACCGCGGCACTTCCAGCCGGCAGGAACCGCTCCTTGGTCGCCTTGTCTTTGACGATCTCGATCGCACCCATCAGCCCGATCGAACGCACCTCGCCGACCAGCTCGTGCCCGGCGATGCGCTCTTGCAGCGCCTTGGCGAAATAGGGCCCGGTGTCGCTCCTGACGCGGTCGACCAGACCCTCCCGCTCCATGATCTCCAGGTTCTTCAGCGCCACGGCGCAAGCCACGGGGTGGCCGGAATAGGTATAACCGTGATTGAACTCGCCGCCCTTCTCGATCAGCGTCGAGGCAATGCGATCGCCGACCAGCAGCGCCGACAGCGGCTGGTAGCCCGACGTCAGCGCCTTGGCGGTGGTGATGGTGTCGGCCTGGATGCCAAGCGTCTGCGCGGCAAACCATTCGCCCGTGCGGCCATAGCCGGTGATGACCTCGTCCAGCATCAGCAGCACATCGTATTTGCGGCAGATGCGCTGTACCTCGGGCCAATAGCTTGCCGGCGGTATCTTCACGCCGCCAGCTCCCATCACCGGCTCGCCAATGAAGGCGGCGACCTTGTCGGCGCCGGCTTCGAGGATGGCGTCCTCGACCGCCTTTGCCGCGCGCAGGCCGAAATCATGATCGCTCTCGCCCGGCAGCGACAGCTCATAGGCGTACGGCGTCATCACATGGACGATGTTGGGCACCTCTCCGTTGAGCTGCTTGTGCATGGCGTCCATGCCGCCGAGCGACGTGCCGGCGATGGTCGAGCCGTGATAGGCCATCTTGCGCGAGATGACGCGGTTCTTCTGCGGCTTGCCTTCGAGCACCCAATAGTGGCGCACGAGCCTGAGCGCAGTGTCGTTGGCTTCCGAGCCGGACGAGCCATAGAACACCTGGTTGACATTCTTCGGCGCGATCTCCGCCAGCTTCTTCGACAGAAGCACAGGCGTCGGCGTCGAGCATTTAAAGAAGGAATTGTAGTAAGGCAGCTCCCTCATCTGCGCATAGGCAGCCTCGGCGAGCTCGTCGCGGCCATAGCCGATATTGACGCACCACAGCCCCGCCATGCCGTCGAGCAGTTCCGTCCCTTCGGAATCGTAGATGAAGGGACCGTTGGCGTGGGTGATGATGCGCGATCCGGCCTCGCGCAATTCCCTATGGTCGGTGAACGGATGCAGATGATGCGCGGCGTCGATCTGCTGAAGCTGCTTCAGCGAATAATTTTGATAGGTCATGGATCTGATCTTCCTCTGGAACCAATCCGGCTGCGCCGGGGCGGATTCTTCAGAGGATAGCGGGTGGCGAATAGCCTATGCGGGCGCAAAGCCGCAAAAGCTCGGCGCGCAACGTGCGCAGCGACGGCGTCACCGCGCCCCCAAATGCCCGAACCCCGAAAAGGCCGGCCAATGTCACCACGGGAGCCATGAAGGCACCTTAGAGCAAAGAAGGTTCGAGGTGAACCACCCTTCGCTCCGGTCCGAAGGCTTTCGGTTCAGCCCTTCCCGCCTAGCGTCCTCTGCAGGAAAACGTACTTCATCGCGGCCTGTGCCGCCTGCGGCCGGCGGTCGCCGCGGCCGCCATGGCCGCCCTCGGTCTCTTCGAAGAAGAGCGTCCCGGCGTGGCCGGCCTCCTGCAGGCGGGCGGCCATCTTGCGCGCATGGCCGGGATGCACCCGGTCGTCGGCGGTCGAGGTGGTGAGCAGCACCGGCGGATAGGCACCGGCCTCGACATGCTGGTAAGGCGAGTAGGCGGCCAGCCAGGTCGCATCTTCCGGCTTCGACGGATCGCCATATTCGGCCATCCACGACGCGCCGGGCGGCAATTCGGTGTAGCGCAGCATGTCGAGCAGCGGCACCTCGATGATCACGGCGCCGAACAGCTCCGGATGCTGCGTCAACGAGACGCCCGTCAGCAGGCCGCCATTCGAGCCGCCCTGGATGCCGAGCGAGGCGGCTGTCGCAATGCCGCGCCTGACGACATCCTGCGCGACCGCCGCGAAATCGTCGAAAGCGTTCTGCCGGTTGCCCTTGAGCGCTGCCTGGTGCCAGGCCGGGCCGAACTCGCCCCCGCCGCGGATGCAGGCCTGCACATAGGCATTGCCCTTCTCCAGCCACAGCCTGCCGCGCACGCCGGCATAGCCAGGCAGCAAAGGCACTTCGAAGCCGCCATAGCCGTAGAGCAGCGTCGGCACCGGGCCCTTCTGGTCACGCCGCCTGACGACGAAATAGGGAATCATCGTGCCGTCCTTCGAGCGCGCCTCGAACTGTTCCGAGACGAGCTGCGAAGCATCGAATCGCGACGGCTGCGACTTCACTGTGGCGAGCGTCTCGCCATTGTCGTCGGACCAGATGATCGAGCTCGGCGTCAGGAAATCGGTGAAAGAGAAGGAGACGCTGGCGCCGAAATGTTCGGCATGGCTGATGCCTACCGTGCCGTTTTCCGGCAATGCGACCGGTTTCAGCGACCAGGCGCCTTCCCTGCGTTCGCAGGCCACAACCTTGCCGCGCACATCGTCCATCAGACTGATGAACAGGTGGTCCTGCGTCCTGGCGAGAGCGGCGATGGACACGCGATGCGCCGGCGCGAGCAAGGTCTCGATGGCGCCGAAACTGCCGGTCTCGATCCAATGAGCGAAATCGAACGAATAGAGCCCGTCCGGCCGGCAGGCCGTTCCATCCGGCGCCGTCCAAGGCGTACGCACGCCAAACACCATCTGGTCCTTGAAGAGCGCCGTGTCGGTAACGTCGTCAGGCAACGGAATGCGTCTGTTTTCACCTGACGGGAGACGCAGGAAACTGTGCGATGCAAAGAAGTTGAGCGTCCGCGTTAGAAACAAATGCCGCTTCTCGCCATCGAACTCCAGGCCGGCGCCGACGGCGAGGTCTTCCTTCTGCGCTTCGAAGATCGGCGTCGCGTCTTCAAGGTCCGTGCCGCGCGTCCACAATTTGACGACGCGCGGGTAGCCGGATTCGGTCTTGTCGGCCTCTTCGAAGGCTGCCGAGACGATCACCGTATCCTTGTCGAGCCAGCCGAAGCCGGACTTGGAAGCGGGCGCGCGAAAACCGTCCTCGACGAACGATTTGGCGGCGATGTCGAATTCGCGCATCTCGCTGGCGTCGCCGCCATCAGGCGACATCGAAACCAGGCAGCGGTTGAAATCGGGGTAGAGCCGGTTGGCGCCGCCGAACACCCACTTCACTCCCTCCTTCGCCGCGAGCTGGTCGAAGTCGATGATGGTTTCCCAGTCCGGTCTGTCGGTCTTGTAGGAAGCCACCGTCGTGCGGCGCCACAGGCCCAACACATTGGTCTTGTCCTGCCAGAAATTATACACATAGCCGTTGAGCGCGGAGCCGACGGCGATGTTGTCCTCGGCGGTCATCAGATCGAGCGCGGTTTCGAACGACGCCTGGTAGGACGGATCGCCCTGCAATTGCCCCACCGTGACTTCGTTCTGGCGATGTACCCAGTCGAGCGCCTCCTTGCTCGTCCTTTCCTCCAGCCAAAGAAAGGGATCATCGGTCGCCAAGCCAGGCTTTGTCGTCGAAATGGTCATGGGGGTCTCCGGGAAATCGGGGGGCGGCCCTGCCTACATCGCGTCAAAGGGCGCCGGATTCAAGGTGTTGAAGCCGCGTCATCGCGGCAGATCGCTTCAGGCCGTCACACGATCCGCCGCCGGATGACGGTCGCAGCCGCCAGCGCCAGGCAGATCGCGCCGAGCGTCACCGGCAGGCCGCTCGCGCCGATCCCGTCCATCACGCCGCCCGCAAGCGGCGGGACGAGGATGCCGCCGACGCCCCACATCAGGGAGAAAGCGGCATTGCCGGCAATTAGCGCCGAGCCGCTGAAACGCTCGCCGAGTTCGATGATCGCCATCGTATAAATGCCGTAGGACACCGCGCCCCAGACGAAGATCATCGGCCAAACCAGCGGCGTTTCGATCAACAGCGGCAGCAGCAGACAGCCGAGCAGCGTCAGCACCAGGCAGATGAACCGCACCAGGCGCGCCGTCAGCCGCTCGGCCAGCAGGCCGAGCGGCACCTGCATGGCGATGTTGCCGGCGATCATCGTCGACAACAGCGCCGACATGCGGTTCTCGGCGATGCCATAATGCGTGCCGTAGACGGGCAGCAGCGCCAGCACCGCCTGCTCGAAGCCGGCAGCCACGATTACTGCCGACAAAAGCAGCCAGGCGAGCGGCATGAAGCCCATCACCGAAAGCCGATGCCCGGCTTCGTCGACCTTAGGCAGGCGCCCGACCACCAGGGCGAGGCACCCGCCGCAGAAGATGAAAGCGGAAATGCCGACCAGGAATGGCGGCCAGCCCTCCGTACCGACGGCCAGCAGGCAAAGCGGCCCGGCGGCGAAGCCGGCCGAGATGATCGTGGAATAGACGCCCATGATGCGGCCGCGCCGGGCCGGCGGCGCCAGCGCGATCACCCAGATTTCGCTTAAGACATAGAGCGGATTGGTCACCGCGCCGATCAGGAACCGCAGCGGAAACCAGAGATAGACGTTCTGTGTCCAGCCGATCAGCGCCAGCACGACCGCCGAAAGCGCCGCGCAGGTCAGCGCCGTGCGCCCTGCCCCGAACCGCCGCGCCAGTGACGGGATGAGCGGCGACGAGACGATGAAGCCAATCGGCGTCATCGCCGCCGACAGGCCGATCATGACAGGCGAAACGCCCTGCCGCTGCAGGATGAAGCTCAAGAGCGGATAGGACAGTCCCTGCGCGATGGCGAACACCGACACGGTTGCGATCACACCGGTGATCGCTGCCCACTGCATCGTATCGTCGCGCTTCGGTTCCACCCGGTCCATGATCCACATCGCCTCTCGGCTGCAGGCTTAGCGTTTCGACCCGACAGCCGTAAGCCCCAAAGCCCGAACCCACGCTTGTTCCGGCCAAACCCTGTCAGGAGCCTCTGCGGCTGGCCGATCTGTAGAGCACGAAGGCGACCAGCAGCGCGTCCAGGCCGACGATCACCGCCGGCAATCCCAAAGGCCCGATCGCCTGCATCAGCAGACCGGCGCTGGGCGGACCGACAATGCCGCCAACGCCCCACAACAAGGCGAAAGCGGCGTTGCCGGTGACCAGCAGCGAGCCCTTGAAGCGGCTGCCGAGTTCCACCAACGCCATCGTGTAGACGCCATAGCCGACCGCTCCCATCACCAGCAGCACCGCCCAGATCAGCGGCGTCGTGATCAGCAGCGGCAGCAGAAGCGCGCAAACGGTGGTCGCCACCGCACAGGCCAGGATCATGGGGCGGCCGCCGAAGCGTTCGGCGAGCAGGCCGAGCGGGATCTGCAGCAGGATATTGCCCAAGGATAACGCCATCACCAGAGCGGCGAGCACGGCTTCCGGCAAGCCATAGCCGGCGCCGAAGACCGGAACCAGCGCATAGGTGCTTTGCTGGACCGCTGCCGAGACCAGCACCGCCAGCAGCAGCGCCGGCGCCAGCCGGGCAAAACCGATAAAGCTGCCGGCTGGCTGGCCGTCATCCTCGAAACCGGTGAGCTTTGAGGAGACAAGGCGCAGAATAACGGCGCAGAGCACGAAACCGCCAATGCCGACGCTGAAGGGAGCCCAGCCCGACGTGCCGACCAGGGTCAAGGTGAAAGGCCCGGCCGCGTAGCCGGCCCCCATCAGCGTGTTGAACACGCCCATCACCCGGCCGCGCCGCGCCGGCGGCGCCAGCGACAGCGCCCACACCTCGCCGAGGATATAGAGCGGGTTGATGACCACGCCGATGAGGAAACGGAGGAGGAACCACGCCACCCAGTCCTGCAGATAGCCGATGCCCAGGAAGCACAGCGCACCGATCAGCGAGCAGCCGACGGCGAGCGTGCGGGCGCCGACCAGCCGCACGGCGGCGGGCACGAACGAGGCAGACAGGATCAAGCCAACCGGCATCATCGCCGCCGACAGGCCGATCAGGCCCGGCGACATGCCTTGCTTCTGCATCAGCAGCGTGAACAGCGGCGAGCTCAGCCCTTGCGCGGCGCCGAACATCGCCAGCGCTGCGGTGACGCCGGCGAGCGCTGCCCACTGCGTTGCCGCTTCGCCTTGGCTCGAGCCGGTCGCGACCATGCTGCCGTTCCCTGAGTGAATCGCCGACCTGCGGATCGGCAAGCCATCAGCTACCGGTTCGATCCCGGGAAAGGAAGGGCCGGACAGCGAAATCCGCCTGCGCCAACGGCCGGCGCCGTGCACCGGAAGGCTCGCGTCAAAAGCCGTCAGCACCTGCCGGCAGCACTATGGAAAATACCGTGCGATCGCGCCTTTCCTGCCTTGCGCGTAAGGCTTCAGCCACTTGTCGTCGATGGAGAGCCCATCGTCATCCGAAGGGCCTTTGCCGATGGTCCTGCGCCAGGCGCGGAACTTGTAGTGGTCGAACACGTCCAGCATATGCACGACATAGGCCGCGGCGAAGGTCTTGTCGCCTTCGACGATCACCATGTTCTCGTCATTCTCGTAGGAAGCCTTATAACCGAGATTGTGGCTGCCGGTGACGACCGTTGCGTTGTCCTCCATCGGATCGATGATGACGATCTTGTCGTGCACGATGGCATGGCCGACGGTCAGCACCTCCGCCTGGAAATCGCGGGCGATCGTGGCGCCGGTCAGGTTCGCCGCCCGCACGATGGAAACGTTCGGCGCCTCCCAGACCTTCTCCGGATAGACGAAGGGCGACTTGCCGTCCCTGTTTGATTTATGGGTGACCGGATCCTTGGTCGGCGCGACATAGTTGGGCATGGCGGTCTCATCGCTGATTGCCCCTTGCACGATCAGCTTCGGATCGGCCCTTGCCGCCGCCACCGCCTGGTCGACGATCGAATTGTCGCCGAGCCGCGAAGGATTGAACACCAGGAACAGCACGGCGCGCTTGGCTGCCTTGATGCGGGCGAAGAGGTCCTCGAGATCGACCGGCCGCACCGAGATGTCCTTCTTGTTGCGCTCGGGATCATTGGGCGAGAACCACACCGTCATGCCGTCCAGCGCCGCCGTGGCGCCGCTGAGCGGGTTTGGCCTGTGGTTCTCCCTGCGAAACGGCACGCCTTGCGTCTGCGCGACATGGCCGGCGGCGCTTTCCGTGGCCGGCGGCGGGAACAGGTCGGCCTTCATGCGCTGCCAGTAGGCGTCGAATATCTCGGCCATCGCCGGGTCGTCGCGGATGAAGGCGTTGTTGGATTGCCCGCAAATGCCCGTCGAGGTCCAGTTGGTGCTGCCCGTCATCACCGATTGCGGCTTGCCCTGGGCATCGCGATAGACGGCGAACTTGTTGTGGCCGATATGGTTGTTGTTGAACAGGCGATCCGTCACCGCGACGCCTGCGTCGTGCAGCCGCTTCCTGTAAGGCGCGTTGCCAGCGTCCCAGGCCTTCGTCTGGTCATCCCTGCCCGAGTTGGAAAGAATGACCTCCACGACATCCTTGGCGGCAATGATTGCGTCGCACAGTTCGTCGTCGCCAAGCTCGTAGAGCGCAAGCCTGACCGTGCCGCCCTCGGCCTTGGCCCGCTTCAGCAGGCTGGTCAGCACATCAGGCACGTCGCCATGCAGGTAGGCGCGTATCTTGCTGGTCGGGTCCTGCAGCACAGCCCTGATCTTGTCGCGCTGCCCGACCTTGATGCCGGCCTCGGCCAGCGCGCGCGACATCCATTGCGTCGACAGCACGCCATTGGTGAAGGCGACGCGCGCCTTGCCGAACATCTGGCCGAGGAAGATCGGCGGACTGACCGCGCCCCGGCCGAGATAGCCCAGCGGCCGCGCTGGGCCGGTATAGGCCTTTTCGGGGCGCACCGGCACGGGATCGAGCCCCGCCTTCATGTCGCCGACTGGACGCACCCGGTAGGCGATCATTTCGCCATCTGGCCTGACATCGAGGCTGTCGCGGCGCCGCCGGACAGTGAGATCGCGCCAGAATGTCTTCTGCACCGGCCAGACGCCGGTATCCTGGGGGATCCAATCCTTGTTGCGCTGTCCCTTGAAGGGCACCCAGGACGCCAGGCAACGCTCCTCGCCGGTGTCGGGATAGAGGCGGACGATCTCGAAGCCCAGGCAGCCCGGGATCATCCCGTCGAGGTCCCAGGAGAGGAACGCGACTTCGTTGTTGGTGGCGGCACGCACTTTGACGACGTCAGGCATGGCTCTCCCTCCGGAGATATTCGACGCACAAGTTTATCAGAAGCAAAAGACGATACTGCAACGAATGGCGCCCCCTTATCCGCGGGCCCGCCTCGGGACCACGCAGCTGCCGTTCCGGCATGTCGCTTCCCTCGCTCTAGTGGTCGCCGCCTCCGCAATGGCCGGACAGCCGCCGGTCCATTATGCCGCCCACTTTCGCATCGTACGAGGCCCCTCATGACCGCCGCCCTTCAACCCGCCGAACCGGCATTGGCAACCGATCGTGCCCGCCGCGGCGGCCGCGCCGGAAAACGCGCAGGCGGCTCGGCCGCGTTCGAGCAGCCGCCGTTCCGCCAGCTGAAAATCCCGCTCCAGCCGACCAAGCTGGTTTCCGACGACGAGCTGGAATCGATCCACCTGGCCTCGCTGCGGGTGCTGAAGGAGATCGGTGTCGACGTCCTGCATGACGAAGCCCGCCGCATCATGAAGGAACACGGCGCCGACGTGCGCGAAGGCAGCGAGCGCGTGCGCTTCGACAGCGACATGATCCTCGATCTGGTGTCGCACTGCCCACCTGAATTCACTATCCATGCCCGCAACCCCGCGCACAATGTGCGCTTCGGCGGCGACAACCTGATCATCTCGATGATGGCCTCGGCGCCCAATTGCTCGGACATCGATCGTGGCCGCCGGCCCGGCAACCAGCAGGACTATCGCAATTTCCTGCGCCTGGCGCAGATGCACAACATACTGAACTGCACGGGCGGCTATCCGGTCGAGCCGATCGACATCCACCCCTCCGTCCGGCACCTCGAATGCATCCGCGACCTCGCCACGCTGACCGACAAGGTGTTCCACATCTATTCGCTCGGCAAGGAACGAAATGTCGACGGCATCGAGATCACCCGTATCGCGCGCGGCATCAGCCACGAGCAGTTGCTCGAAGAACCGTCCGTCTTCACCATCATCAACACCAATTCGCCGCTGAAACTCGACGTGCCGATGATGGAAGGCATCATCCAGATGTCGAGCAAGGGCCAGGTCGTCATCGTCACGCCGTTCACCCTGTCGGGCGCCATGGCGCCGGTGACCATTGCCGGCGCGCTGGTGCAGCAGAACGCCGAGGCGTTGTCCGGCATCGCGTTTGCCCAGATGGTCAGGAAGGGCGCGCCGGTCGGTTATGGCGGCTTCACCTCCAACGTCGACATGAAGTCCGGTGCGCCCGCCTTCGGCACGCCCGAATACATGAAGGCGCAGCTCGTCGGCGGCCAGCTCGCCCGCCGCTATAACATCCCCTACCGCACCTCCAACACCTGCGCGGCCAACACGGTCGACGCACAGGCCGCCTATGAAAGCGTGTTCTCGCTGTGGGGCGCCATCCAGGGCGGCGGCAATCTGATGATGCACGCCGCCGGCTGGCTCGAAGGCGGCCTGCGCTGCTCCTACGAGAAGACCATCCTCGACATCGACCTGTTGCAGATGGTGGCGGAATTCTTGACCCCGCTCGACCTGTCCGAACAGGCGCTTGGCTTCGACGCCATCCAGTCGGTCGGCCCCGGCGGCCACTTCTTCGGCACACAGCACACGCAGGATCGCTACAAGACGGCCTTCTACTCGCCGATCCTGTCCGACTGGCGCAATTTCGAGACCTGGGCCGAAGCCGGCTCGCCGACGGCGCTCGAAAAGGCCAACAAGGTGTGGAAGGAGCGGCTGGCCTCCTATGACGAGCCCTACATGGACCCGGCGATCCGCGAAGAACTCAACGCCTTCGTCCAGAAGCGCCGCGCCGAAGGCGGCGCCCCGACCGATTTTTGATCGTCTGCGTTGTCGATGAACTGATCACGCGTATGGATTCGATGAACGGTCGACCCCCACTCCGTCGAGCTGCGCTCGACACCTCTCCCCCGATCGACGGGGAAGAGGAAGGGCGCGGGCTTGGCCAGGCTGGCTCCCTTCCTCTCCCTCCGGAGGGGGGAGAGGTGGCTCGGCGAAGCCGAGACGGAGTGGGGGAAGCCGCTCGTGAAACCCGCAGTCGCCGCAAGATGGGCACCACTCAACGCGCGCGAAAGCTGAGGCAAGGCAACAATCAAGCCGAAGCACTGCTTTGGCTCGAACCAAAAGCCCGCAGACTTGGTCGCTACAAGTTCACACGCCAGTTCTCTATCGGACCATACTACGCCGACTTCTGTTGCCGCGAAAAATGGCTGGTCGTCGAGCTCGACGACTCACAGCACGCCGACAGTCCCTATGACCGCCGCCGCGACGATTTCATGCGCGCCCAAGGCTATTCGATCCTGCGCCTCTGGAGCTATGACGTCCTGAAACATTGTACTCCCGTTTGTGAAACCGTCCTTGCCGCGCTCGACGGCAGGCTGACCGAAAACATCGCTGCATCCGACCTCCGCTTTGTTTTCACACCGCACTCACCCGATTCAATCTCTTCAAAAACGGACCTATCTTCATGAAATCCCATGTAAAAGCGGTTGTCATCGGCGGCGGCGTCGTCGGCTGCTCGGTGCTCTATCACCTGGCAAAGGCCGGCTGGACAGACATCATGCTGATCGAGCGCTCGGAGCTCACCTCCGGCTCGTCCTGGCACGCGGCGGGCGGCTTCCATACGCTCAACGGCGATCCCAACGTCGCCAAGCTGCAGGCCTACACCGTGCAGCTCTATAAGGAGATCGAGGAGCTTTCCGGCCAGTCCTGTTCGCTGCACCTGACCGGCGGCGTGATGATGGCCGATTCGCCCGAGCGCATGGACTTCCTGCGGCTTGCCCACGCCAAGGGTCGCTACCTCGGCATGGATACCGAGCTGATCACGCCATCCGAGGCCAAGGCGATGTTCCCGCTGATGGACGAGACGAATTTCGTCGGCGCCATGTGGGATCCGGTCGAAGGCCATCTGGATCCGTCCGGCACCACGATTGCGTACTCGAAAGCGGCGAAGAAACTCGGCGCCGAGATCGTGCTGCGCAACCGCGTCGTCGAACTGACGCAGCAGGTCGACGGCACCTGGAACGTCATCACCGAACAAGGCACGGTTCACGCCGAGCATGTCGTCAACTGCGGCGGCCTGTGGGCGCGCGAGATCGGCCGCATGGTCGGCCTCGAGCTGCCGGTGCTCGCCATGGAGCATATGTATCTCTTGACCGAGCCCATGCCGGAGGTCGAGGAATTCAACAAATCGACCGGCCGCGAGATGATCGGCGTGATGGATTTCAAGGGCGAGATCTACACCCGCCAGGAGCGCAACGGCATCCTGCTCGGCACTTACGAAAAGGCGTGCAAGCCATGGTCGCCGGTCAACACGCCCTGGGATTTCGGCCACGAGCTGTTGCAACCCGACCTCGACCGCATCGCGCCGTCGCTGGAGGTCGGCTTCAAGCATTTCCCCGGCATCGAGAAGGCCGGCATCAAGCAGATCATCAACGGTCCCTTCACTTTCGCATTGGATGGCAATCCGCTGGTCGGCCCGGTGCAGGGCCTGACCAACTTCTGGTGCGCCTGCGCCGTCATGGCCGGCTTCAGCCAGGGCGGCGGTGTCGGCCTGGCGCTGTCCAACTGGATGGTGCATGGCGATCCCGGCTTCGACGTCTGGGGCATGGACGTCGCCCGCTTCGGCGAATGGGCCAGCCTGCGCTACACCAACGCCAAGGTGCGCGAGAACTATTCGCGCCGGTTCTCGATCCGCTTCCCCAACGAGGAACTGCCGGCAGCGCGCCCGGCGCAGACGACGCCGCTTTATGACACCATGCTCGCCAACAACGCCGTCATGGGCGACTCCTGGGGCCTTGAAACGCCGCTGTGGTTCGCGCCGAAGGGCAAGGAGCCGAAGGATATCGTGTCCTTCCACCGCTCCAACGATTTTGGGCCGATCGGCGAGGAAGTGCGCGCCACGCGCGAGCGCGTCGGCGTCACCGAAATCGCCAACTTCGCCAAATACGAAGTCTCCGGACCGGGGGCGGAGGATTTCCTCAACCGGCTGATGACCAACCGCATGCCGAAGGCCGGCCGCATCGTGCTGACCCCGATGATCAACGAATTCGGCAAGCTGATCGGCGACTTCACAATCGCCAAGGCCGCGGAAGACCGCTTCATGATCTGGGGCTCGTCGGCCGCGCAGAAATATCACATGCGCTGGTTCGAAAAGCACCTGCCGAAGGATGGTCCAAGCGCGTCAGAGGTGCGCATCCACCGCTTCGACCAGACGCTTGTCGGCCTGTCGATTGCCGGACCGAAGTCGCGGGATCTCCTGCAGAAGCTGGTCGATGTCGACATCTCGACCAAGGCCTTCCGCTTCATGGATTTCCGCGAAATGGCGGTCGGCGGCGCGCCCTGCATGGTCAACCGCATCACCTATACCGGCGACCTCGGCTACGAGATCTGGATGGCGCCGGCCTATCAGCGCTTGGTTTACAAGGCGATCAGGGACGCAGGCGAAGAATTCGGCCTGGTCGATTTCGGCATGCGCGCCCTGCTCTCCATGCGCCTGGAAAAGAACTTCCCGACCTGGTTCCGCGAATTGCGCCCGATCTACGGACCGTTCGAAGGCTCGATGGACCGCTTCATCAAGCTGGAGAAGAACGACTTTATCGGCCGCGACGCGGCCGCCAGGGAACGGGCCGAAGGACCGAAGCTGCGCCGCGTGTCCTTTATCGTCGAGGCGGCCGACGCCGACGTGATGGGTGACGAGCCGATCTGGGCCAAGGTCGGCAAGGACTACGGTACGGTGGAAAAGCCGCATGGCTTTGGCGCGCCGCGCTTCGATGCGGCCGGCAAGGAAGTGCGGGGCTCCAAGGCGGCACAAGGCGCATCCGCCGTACGCGGCATCGTTGACGGCGACTGGCGCGTGGTCGGTTGGGTCACCTCCGGCGGCTATGCCCACTACGTCCAGAAGTCGATGGCGCAGGGCTACGTGCCGGCGGCGCTGGCCCAGGATGAAAGCGCCGGCCTGTTCGAGATCGAGATTCTCGGCCATCGCCGTCCGGCCCGCATCAATGTCGAGGCGCCGTTCGACCCGAGCGGCGAGAAGATGCGGAGCTGAGGTTTCGCCATGGACAGCGCGGCGCCAAAGGGGAGCTTCGGCCGCCACCGCAAGATCATGCCGTTTGTGCCGGGCTCGATCGAGGCGCTGCGCGAGGCCTCCCGCCGGAAGGCGGCTGATCTCAACCAGCATGTGCTGGGCTACGGCGCGACAGCCGAAGCGGAATGGGCGGCGGCAGGCATTGCCGCCCCCGACCTGGCCGAAATGCGCAAATATCGGCTGGAGCGCATCCGCACGGAGCTGAGGCGCCGGGGCTACGCCGGCGCGCTGCTCTACGATCCCGTCAACATCCGCTATGCGGCCGATTCCACGAACATGCAGCTTTGGGTGGCGCACAACCCGACACGGCATTGTTTCGTCGCCACCGAAGGGCCGGTGGTGCTGTTCGACTATTTCTCCTGCGAACATCTGTCGGACCATTCCGGCGTCGTCGACGAGGTTCGCCCCGCCGTCTCGTGGATGTATCTCTACAGCGGCGAGCTCACCGAGCAGAAAGTCCGCCGCTGGGCGGCCGGGATCGCCGATCTGGTGCGGGAACATGGCGGCTGCAACAGCCGCATCGCGGTCGACCACATCAATCCGGAAGGCGTCGAGGAACTTGCGCGCCGCGGCATTTCCATCGGCAATGGCGAAGCGGTGATGGAGAATGCCCGGCTGATGAAATCGCCGGACGAGATCCTTGCCATGCGCCGCGCCATCGTCGCCTGCGAGGCGGCAATGGGCGAGATGGAACAGGCGCTGAAGCCCGGCATCTCTGAGAATGAATTATGGGCCGAACTGCACCGCGGCAACATTGCCCGCGGCGGCGAATGGATCGAGACGCGGCTGTTGGCATCCGGCCCGCGCACCAACCCCTGGTTCCAGGAATGCTCCTCGCGCCTCATCGAGGCGGGCGATCTCGTCGCCTTCGACACCGACCTGATCGGCCCCTACGGCTTCTGCGCCGACCTGTCGCGCACTTGGCTGTGCGGGGATGTGAAGCCAACCGACGAACAGCGCGATCTTTTCCGCATCGCCGCCGACCAGATCGCGCACAACACCGAATTGATACAGCCGGGCACCGCCTTCCGCGACCTTGTCGACCGCTCGGCGGTGCCGCCCGGCGACTGTTTCCCGACCCGCTATGGTGTGCTCTACCATGGCGTCGGGCTGGCCGACGAATACCCCACCTTGCCGCATGCCGACGACTGGACATCGGACACGCCCGACGGCGTGATCGAGCCAGGCATGGTGCTGTGCGTGGAGAGCTATATCGGCAGGCTCGGCGGGCGCGAGGGTGTCAAGATCGAAGAACAGATCCTGGTCACTGGCACCGGCAACGAAAAGCTTTCAACCTATCCGCTGGATGCGAGGCTGCTCGACTAAGCCGGCAAGGGCCTCGCGCATCGCGGCAACCGTTTTTTCCGGCGTCGTTTTCGCGGTGATGAAGGGCAGGCCCTTGCGCAGGCCCGTCCAGCCGACGACCTTCACTTGCCGGGCGGCCCGCTCGAAGCGCTGCGCCAGCGCCCAGCTCTCGCAGTCGATCGCCGCGACATCGGCCCTGCCCTCGGCCACGGCGACGATCGAAGCGCGATGTCCGCCGCTTTCGCTGCGCGAGGAAAACACATCAAGGCTTTCGCCCAACGCCTCCAGGTCGCGCGTCGGCGCGATGATACCGGACATGGAATCGAGGCTGTTGAAGGTGAAGCGCTTGCCCCGGATCAGATCGAGCGGGATGACGGGCCTGCCATTGCCAGGCGCAGGCACCGACGCCTTGCCGTCCGCCCGCATCACCAGCGCGCTCGAATAAAGCTCGCCCTGGCCGCCTTCGTAGACGTCATAGCTCGGCTGGCCGACAACCTGCACATGGCCGGCTAGGCCAAGCTCCATCGGCCCCCAGCAAGTCTGCGCGAACAGCAGTGCGGGATGCAGCCAGAGCTGGTGAAAATCGAGCGCGTCCGGCGGCAATGTCGCGGGGTCGGGCGCGATCAGAACGCCGGTGCCACTATGAATGCCGCCCGGCACCGGCGGCAGATCGCCGTTGCGGCGAATGACGGTCTCCGGCGCATCGATTATCCCCCCTTGACGGAAGGCATCGCGCAGCAGTGCCCATTGGTCGTCGACCTCGCGGCGCACTTCCGGCCAGTCATACATCGGCAGCGCTGCAACGAATTCGCTCATGCCGGGATCTGACCATTAAATCTGGAGAGAGGTTCACAAAAACGCGGCGTCGGATTTGAGTTAGCCGACACCGTCCGTCGTGTCGCGGGCTTCATTCCTTGGGCGGCTCGGCCGGGACTGGCGCGGTGCCGAGCCCGCTGATGCTCCGCGCCCTGACGCGCGGCTTGAACGCCCTGCCCGGCTCCGGCTGGCGCCGCAACACCGGATGCACGATCGGCTCCTTGGCCTTGAAAGCATAGGACCTGATCAGCGCGAAATAGCTGGGATAGGCATAGCCATTGTTCATCCGCAGCCATTCCTCGCGACGCTCGCGAAACAGCTGAGGCAGCCGGTACCAGGCCACCGTCGGGGTCTTGTGGTGGACGAAGTGCAAATTGTTGTTGAGGAACAGGAACGACAGCGGCGAGCGCTCGATGATCACCGTGCGGCCTTCGGGATGCTCGGACCATTGATGCTCGGCAAAGGTGCGGATCGCGATCAGCGACTGGCCGAGCCACACCGGGAGAATATAGAGCCAAAGCGGAATGCCAAAGCCGAACTGCACGATCGGCGCCACGACGGCGAGGCCGATCGCATGCAGCAGCCAGGCTTTGCGGATGGCCTTGTCGCCGGCCATCATATGTTTGGCGTCGTCGATGAAGAAGCCGATGCAGGACAGCCAGGGACCGAGAAAGAACCGGCCGGCCATGGTGTTGTTGATCCTGAGCAGGAATTTCATTGCTCGCGGCAGGTCGTCATGCTGCCAAAGCGCCTGGTAGTAGCTTTCCGGATCGTCGAGCGGATCGGTCAGGCGCTCGTCGGCATGATGGCGCAGATGAAGCGTCTTGAAGCGGCGGAACGGCCAGACCAGACCGATCGGCAGGAAGACGAAAGCCTCGTTGATCAGGGCATTGCGCGTCGGATGGCCGTGCAGCACTTCGTGCATGATCGACGACTGAAGTGCCAGGATGAAACCGAGGAGAGTGAGCGCGAAGATCGGATAGGACGGCCAGAGCAGAAGGCCGGTGGCGAGCCATGCTCCGTAACAGAAGAAAGCGAGGGCTACGGTTGGCCACTCGATGGCCGGTGTATTGCGTCGCCTGATGCTCTTGCCAGTCATGCTATCGACCACTGCCCCTCAGTCGCCGGAACCCCAGTGGCTCCTGACAGCATAGTGTCAGGAGAAACGATTCCACTCAACGAGACAAAGTGTACAAACTGTTGCGATTGCGCATTTTCAACCGCACATGTTACAGATTGTAAACAGGCCTAGGGATTCATTTACGCCTGGAGCGCCTCGTCAGGACGTCTCGGCGAAAATTTTTCCTCATGATTCGGAGACTTGGAAGATGGACAAACGAGATCTGTCAGCAATCTTTCGGGAGCGTCTCAAGTTGCTCCTGACAAGGTCCGACCTCAACCAGTCCGCCTTCGCCACCGCCGTCGGCATCGATCGGTCGGCGCTGTCGCAGCTGATGTCGGGCGCGTCGACGCGCTTGCCGCGGGCCGAAACGCTGCTCAACATCGCGGCCGAGTTCAAAGTGTCGCTGGATTGGCTGCTCGGCCTCAGCCAGGACGAGGGCGTCACCGGTGAAATCCGCGAAAGCCTGGAGATCGAGGAAGCCCCCGACGGTTTCGACCGCACGCTTCTGGCCAGATGGTTCGCCGAGGCCGCGGGCACCAAGATCCGCTATGTGCCGGCCGGCATCCCCGATCTTCTGCGGACCCACGCGCTGGTCGACTATGAGGCAAACATCACCAACAGGAGCAGGCTCGCACAGGCCAGCGAGACCCAATACCGCATCGAATACAACCGGCGCCCGGAGACCGACATGGAAGTCTGCATGCCGCGTCACACGCTGGAGATTTTTGCACGCGGCCTCGGCGTCTGGGACCGCTTTCCGGAGGCCGACCGTCGGCAGCAACTCGCCCATATGGCGACGCTGCTTGATGATCTCTATCCAACTTTCCGGCTGTTTCTCTACGACGGCCGCATGCGCTATTCGATCCCGCTCACCATTTTCGGACCTTACCGCGCCGCCATCTATGTCGGCGACATGTACGTCGTGCTGAACGCCACCCAGCCGGTCCAGGCATTGACCCGGCATTTCGACAATCTGATCCGGGCCGCCGACGTCAACCCGCATGAGGCAGCAAGCTTCGCGCGCAATCTGGCTGGCATGTCGTTCCCATCAGGTTCCGCATGACAGCGCGCACCCGTAACCGCGCCCTTTAACTGCGACTCCGCCGTCGCTATTTTATTGACCGGACATAAAGATTTCTTTATATCCTTATTCGAATTCAGAATGTGAAAGCCAATCCGATGACGACGACCAACCCGATCGACGCGCTGCTGGCGCAAAAAGGCGTGCTTTTGGCTGACGGCGCCACCGGCACCAATTTGTTCGCAATGGGTCTGGAGGCTGGCGAGGCGCCGGAGTTGCTGAACGAGACCGCGCCCGACACCATCACCAGCCTGCACCAGAATTTCGTCGACGCCGGCGCCGACATCATCCTGACCAATTCCTTCGGCGGCACCCGTCACCGGCTGAAGCTGCATCATGCCCAGGACCGCGTGCACGCCCTGAACAAGCGCGCCGCCGAGATCGCCCGCGCCGTTGCCGACAAGGCCGGCCGCAAGGTGATCGTCGCCGGCTCGGTTGGTCCGACCGGTGAGTTGCTGGTGCCGCTTGGCGCCATGACCTATGACGAGGCGGTCGACGCCTTCGCCGAGCAGATCGAAGGCCTCAAGGAAGGCGGCGCCGAGGTCGCCTGGATCGAGACCATGTCGGCGCCCGACGAGATCCGTGCCGCCGCCCAGGCGGCGATCCGCGTCGGCCTGCCCTACACCTATACCGGGTCCTTCGACACAGCCGGCCGCACCATGATGGGCCTGCTGCCGAAGGACATACACGGCGTGGCCGACGGCTTGTCGCAAGCCCCGCTCGGCGTCGGTGCCAATTGCGGGGTTGGCGCTTCCGACATCCTCGCCTCGCTGCTCGACATGACGCAGGCGAAGCCGGAGGCAACCGTGATCGTCAAGGGCAATTGCGGCATCCCCGAATTCCGCGGCACCGAAATCCACTATTCGGGCACGCCCGAATTGATGGCCGACTATGTGCGCCTTGCCGTCGACGGCGGCGCGAAAATCATCGGCGGCTGCTGCGGTACCTCGTTCCAGCACCTGGCCGCCATGCGCAAGGCGCTCGACGCCCACAGCAAGGCGGATCGTCCGACCGTCGAGACGATCGTCGAGCGCATCGGTCCGATGCGCAACAAGGTGGCCACGGCGAACACCGCCGAGACCAGCGAGGCCCGCCGCGAGCGTCGCCGCAGCCGGGCCTGAAGCCACCGCTTTCTAATTATTCGCTGTTGTCGGCGTAGCTCGACTGCGCCGATTTGAGATCGACGACATTGTCGCCGCGCATCGTCATCAGCGCTCCGGATGAAACCGGATCGGTGATCTGCTCCAGCATAATGCGGAAACGGTCGTTGGTCAGAGCCGACATGGCGGTGTGGCGCGCCTGCGCGACATCGTCGCCGATGCGCCTGGATTCGGCTGATTGGGCGGCCGCCGAAGCGTCCCGTGCCGGCGGTGTCGAGTTGGCGGTAGTCCTGATCTGCAATTCCGGCTCCCTCAGCCCCACACACCTATCCGGCGTAACAAGAGGAAATTGCGATCCGGTACCGGAAATGCCGCGCAATTTAACGATCGCAAATTCCGAAAAAAACGGGCCGGCAGGGAATGCCCCCTCGCCGGCCTCGCCTCACCCGCCCGTGGCCGGTTTTCCCATCAGAACGACCCCATCTGGAAGAAACCGACCGTCATCAACATCAGCGGTTGCCGCTCAGCGCCGAGGCAAGGCGCACAAGCGAGAGGAACTCGGACCTGTACCCAAACGGGTCGGCTCCCCGGGCGGCTGTGGCGATCTCCAAGATCTTGTCGTAGCCGAACTTCGCCGTTGCATCCTCCTCGCGCAGCTTCTGGCCGAACGCCGCGACGGCGACGGAGAAACGCTGGTCGGCGCCGGCCTGGTCGAAGGATGCCACCTCGTTGGCTGACGTCACCGGCGTGGTGATCAGCTTCGAGACGTCCTCGTTGGGCAGCTTGTAGCGTATCTTGACGAAGGCGTATTCGTCCGCATTGGCGACGCCACCATTGTTCACCGCGGCTTGGCCATAGCGCAGCGGGTCGATCCGTTCGCCGCCGCTGCCCTTGGGCGTGATCTCGTAGATCGCGGTGACCGAATGGCCCGAACCGATGTCGCCGGCATCGACGCGGTCATTGTTGAAATCCTCGCGGTTCAAGGCGCGGGTCTCATAGCCGATCAGCCTGTACTCCGAGACCTTCTGCGGATTGAACTCGACCTGGATCTTCACGTCCTTGGCGATGGGGAACAGCGTCGAGGAGGCATCCTCGACCAGCACCTTCTCGGCCTCGGCCAGGGTGTCGATATAGGCGGCGGTGCCATTGCCGTTCTGGGCGATGGTCTGCATCATCTCGTCGTTGAGATTGCCGCGGCCGAAGCCGAACACCGACAAGAAGACGCCGCTCTTGCGCTCTTGTTCGATCAGGCGCTTGAGATCGTCCTCGTCGCTCTGGCCGACATTGAAGTCGCCGTCGGTGGCGAGCATCACGCGGTTGACCCCGTCCTTGATGAAGGACTGCTCGGCCAACTTGTAGGCCTCCTTGATGCCCGCCTCGCCGGCCGTCGAGCCACCCGGCTGCAAATTGTCGATGGCGTTGAGGATCTTGTCCTTCTCGGCAACCTTTGTCGGCATCAGCACCGTGCCGGCATCGCCGGCATAGGTGACGATCGAGATGGTGTCGTCGGCCTTCAGCTTGCTGACCAGCAGCCGGAATGCCGACTTGAGCAGCGGCAATTTATCCGGTTCGTCCATCGAGCCCGAGACGTCGATCAGGAACACCAGATTGGCCTTGGGCTGCTCGGCCGGCTTGACGTCGAAACCCTTGATGGCGACATGCATCAGCTTGCTGTGCGCGTTCCACGGCGTCGGCATGACGCTGACGGTCGAATTGAACGGCGTCGACGCCGCATCCGGCCCCTTCCAGTCATAGGGGAAGTAGTTGATCATCTCCTCGACCCGCACCGTGTCGGCCTGCGGCAGGAAGCCCTCCTTCAGCGAACGGCGCACGAAGGAATAGGAGGCGGTGTCGACGTCGATCGAAAAGGTCGAGACCGGGTCCTCGAGTGCCGAATGTACCGGATTGGTCTTGAAATCCTGGACGCGATCGCGGTTTTCCTCCTGTGGTGCGATCTGGTCCGCCGGCGCCATGGCGGGCTGCTGCGGTGCTATCATTTTGGACATGCGTGCGGCTCGCGACGTGCTGGGCGCGGCAGTGCTATCCAGGGCGAACTCGCCCGTTGGCGCAGGTGGCGCAGGTTCCGCCGGCGCAACCTGTTCCTGCGCATTCTGCGGCGCCAGGCCTCCAGCAACGGCCGATTCGGATTTGCTCGGCGCCGCCAAGGCCTCCGTTTCGTCGCGGCTTTCCGCGTCGGTCTTCTTGTCTTTCTCAGGCGCGCTCGTTGCGAGCGGTTTGTCGATCGCCTGATCGCCCGCCGCTTGTTTGGCCAGCGGCTTCACGGTGGCGGGCTTGTCGGCCAGCGTCTCGGTGATCTTTTCGTCGCCGCCGAAAGTGGACGGCTGTTCCCTCAGCATATGGAAAGTGGCGTATCCGGCGATCGGCAGCGCGACGAGCCCGGCAATGGCCGGCGTGGCAATGAGTTTCTTTTGCATGATTTCGCTCCAGAGCTTTTGTGCTCGCTCTGTGAGACGAAGGCCGCCGGCCGATCCTTGGCTCACGGTAGAAATATTTTCCCCATCATAGGCGCGCAAGGCCGCCTCGAAGGCGCGCGCCTTCGCGCTCGCGCCGGGTGCCGGTGCTGCGATGTCGCGCAGCCTTCTAAGGTCCTTGTCGTCGACCATGGTCACACTTCCCCGGCCGAGCGCATGAGCGTCCTCAGCCGTTTCTTCGCTTCGTGGATGTGCCAGGAAACCGTCGTCTCCGAGATCGCCATCGCCTCGGCAGCGGCCGCGTGGCTCAAGCCCTCGCCATAGACCAGCAGCACGGCGTCGCGCTGCTTGTCGGGCAGTTGCCGCACCGCGACCCACATCGCCTCGGCAGGATCCTCGTTCTCGGCAGGATCCTCGCCCGAAATCAGCGCATGGACGCCATAGGCTTCGGTCTTGACCGTCTCGCGGGCGCTCTTGCGCATCATGTCGCGCGCGGCGTTCAGCGTCATGGCATAGAGCCACGTGGTGAAGGCGCTGCCGCCGCGATAGTCGCGGATCGACTTGCCGAGCCGGACGCAGACTTCCTGGGCGATGTCTTCGGCGTCCGCCTTCCGACCGCACCAGCGGTAGGCGGCGCGATAGACGAAGTCATAGTGCCTTTCGAGCAACGCGCCGAAAGCTCCCCTGTCTCCGCCCTTCGCCCGCCCGATCAGTTCGGCGTCGGAGGCTTCGCTCTCATCCAGCATCATCGCCATCATTTGCCTGTTGGACGAAGGCTAATGGCCAATCCTTGGGGTGAGGGAAAGATTTTTTTACTGGTACCTCTTCCTTCTCCCCGTTCTACGGGGAGAAGGTGCCCGAAGGGGCGGCGCGAACTCATGAAAGTTTACGCAGCCGCGTCCGGCGAATTAGGCTGGGTTTGCGTTTGGGCCGAAGGACCTACCCGAGCGTCTCGGAAAACAGGGTGATCAACCGGTTCCAGTGCCGCTCGGCGCCATCTTCGTTGTAGACGCTGTGGTCCGGCACGCACCAGCCATGCGCCATGCCGACATAATTCTCCAGCACGTAATCGACTTCCGCCGCCCTGAACGCCTCGGCCAGCCGCGCCGACTGTTCGGGCGGAAAACTCCTGTCGACGCCGGCCATGCCGACATGGACGCGTGCCTTGACCGACCCCGCCTTGCGGTGCGGACTGTCGGCCGCATCGCTGGCGAGATTGCCGCCATGGAAACTGGCCGCCGCCCTGATGCGATCCGGATAGGAGGCGGCTGCGTTCAGCGCCCGCGCGCCGCCCATGCAATAGCCGACAACGCCGATCGGCCCGGTGACGCCTTCGGCAGCGAGTGCATCGAGGAAGGCGCCGCTGTCGGCAATCGTCATTTCCTGCGTCGTGCCGCTGATCAGCGCCATCAGCGGCACCTTGGTTTTCTCCTCGACGAAGGCGGTCTTGGCATCGAACGGACCGTAGGGCGCGTTGCGATAGAAGAGATCGGGCGCCAGCACGGCGTAGCCCTCCTCCGCCAGCCGCTCGGCCATGCCGTCGAGCGCCGGGCGTGGGCCGAAGGCATCCATATAGAGGATGATGCCGGCCCTGGGCGGGGAAGCGTTGGCCGGGCGGAACAGCCCCGCGCTCGCCGTGCCGTCCCTGGTCTTGATCTGAAGGTCCTGTTTCGGCATCGCCAGCTCCGTTCGGTTGCTGGGCGATACATATCCGGGCAGGCCGACAGGGCAAGCTGTTGCCTGATTTTGGCAGTCAACATTTCGTGCGGCAGCGCGACGAGCTTACCGGCCCGCGAACGCTGCCATGTGGAAGGCCTGCACCTCTGAGGGGTAGCGATAGGCTGTGCCATAGGGACAGGCGTTGCGGTCAAGGCAGCCGCCGTCACAACAGGGGTCGCCACTCGGCCCGCGCACATGCGCCAGGCAGGCCTGATGGGCGAACCCCTCCGCGGAATAGGCATCGACCGGACAGGATTTCAGGCACGGTTTGTCGACACAGGTGTCGCAAAGATGGACCGCCTCGCGAGCCTCCGGGAGCGCGATCTCGTCCTCGAACAGCAGCGCGCCGCGATAGGCATGCCAAAGCCCATATCGCGGATGCATGAGGATGCCGAGCGGTGACGGCTTCAGGCCCTCGGCCCGCATCGCCCATCGCTGGAACGGCAGATAGGGCTTGTCGGACGGCGACACGGCGCGTGCGCCGAATTCTTCCGCGACCGCGCCTATGACCTGCCGGGACCAGGTGTCGAGCGGATTGGCGATTGCTCGCGGCTGCTTTTCACGCCAGCGCAGAAAATGCGGCCAGGGTGCTGCCCCCGCCTGTCCCACCAGCAGCGCCGACCTGGTTGGTGCACCGGAGCGGCCACAAGGCGCCGCCTCGCCGTCCCCAAAGGTGAAGCCGCCACGCAGGATGAGGCCGTCGGCGCCAAGCGCGGCCGCAATCTCCTCCATCCTGCCGCGCGAAGGAATCATCCCTTCTTGACCGGATCGGAGAAGGCGCTCCGCCAGACTTCCTTGTGGATGATGTTGGCGACTTTAGCCCCGCCTGACTCGGGCTCCTTTCACGTGAAGGCGTCGGGCATCGACCCCTTCTTCTTGGCGATGAAGTCCTTCAGCGCTTCGTCGATCGCCGGATCGAGATGCGGCGCCTCATAAGATTCCAGCCAGCGGCGGGCGAGTTCGTTGGCGCGCTGCGGCGCGGTCTTCTCGCCTTCGGCCAGCCACTGCTCGTATGAATTGTTGTCGGCGATGTTGGAGCGATAGAAGGCAGTCTGGAAATTCGCCTGCGTGTGGTCGCAGCCGAGATAGTGGCTGCCCGGCCCGACTTGGCGGATGGCGTCCATCGCCTGGCCGTTTTCCGACAGGTCGACGCCTTCGGAGAATTTTTGCGTCATGCCGAGCTGGTCGATGTCCATCATGAATTTTTCGTAGCAGGACGCCAGCCCGCCCTCGAGCCAGCCGGCCGAATGGAGGACGAAATTGGTGCCGGCCAGAATGGTCGAGTTCAGCGTGTTGGCGCTTTCATAAGCTGCCTGCGCGTCGGGGATTTTCGAGGCGCAGAGCGAACCGCCGGTGCGGAACGGCAGGCCGAGGCGCCGTGCGAGCTGTGCGGCGCCGTAGGATACCAGCGACGGCTCCGGCGTGCCGAAGGTCGGCGCGCCCGACTGCATCGAGATCGACGAGGCGAACGTGCCGAACAGCACCGGCGCGCCCGGCCGGATCAGCTGCGTGAACGAAGCGCCGGCAAGCACCTCGGCAAGCACCTGGGTCAGCGTGCCGGCCACCGTCACCGGGCTCATCGCGCCGGCGAGGATGAACGGCGTGACGATGCAGGCCTGGTTGTGGCGCGCATAGACCTTCAGCGCGCCAAGCATGGTCTCGTCGAAGACCATCGGCGAGTTGGCGTTGATCAGGCTGGTCAGGACCGTGTTGTTTTCGACGAAGTCGTCGCCGAACACCAGCTTGGCCATGGCGACCGTGTCTTCAGCACGTTCCGGCGCCGTGACCGAGCCCATGAACGGCTTGTCGGAATATTTGATGTGCGCGTAGATCATGTCGAGATGGCGCTTGTTGACCGGCACGTCGACCGGCTCGCACACGGTGCCGCCCGAATGGTGAATCGAAGGCGCCATATAGGCGAGCTTCACGAAATTCTGGAAATCCTCGATGGTCGCGTAACGCCTGACGCCGTCGAGGTCGCGCACGAAGGGCGGGCCATAGACCGGGGCGAAGACGGTGGCATTGCCGCCGATCTGCACCGAGCGTTCGGAATTGCGGGCATGCTGGGTGTAGATGGGGGGCGCGGTCTTCAAGAGCGAACGGCAGAGCCCCTTCGGGAAATGCACGCGTTCGCCCTTGACGTCGGCGCCCGCCTCTTTCCACAGCTGCAACGCCTCCGCATCGTCGCGGAAGATGATGCCGATTTCTTCCAGCACCGTGTCGGTGTTCTTCTCGATCAGCGCCAGGCCTTCCTCGTCCAGCACTTCATAGACGTTGATCTTGCGCTTGATGTAGGTGAGCTGGGTGCCGGGACCGCCGCCCGACCGCGCTGCCCGCCTTGCCGCCGCTCCGCCGCTGGCGCCGCGTCCACGTCGCGCGTTTGACGCTTCCTGGTCCACTGCCGCGTGTTCGCTCATGATCGTTCTTCCCTGAATTTGGACCGGCTTGACTAGCGCCCGGCCCGGAACCGTTGTGGCCGCCTATCGCGGCTTCCGGCGGATCGTAGCCATGCACCCTATTCGAAACGGCCCGTCCGCGCCAACGCCTGTCGCAAAATCGACAAGAAAACCGATAGATTTTTCAGTCGCTTTCCTTTTGCGGGAAGTCGCAAATCAGCTATGGATACCCGCCCCTTGCGGGTTAGGTATTGGCGCGTTGATTTTAAGCTGCCATGGTCGTTCCCGGCAGCAAGGAGCCTGAGAAACAATGTCCGACGACGAGATTATCCTCTCCGAGCTTTCCGACGACGAGTTGGTGCAGCAGATGCACGACGATCTCTATGACGGTCTGAAGGAAGAGATCGAGGAAGGCACGCGCATCCTGCTCGAGCGCGGCTGGGCACCCTACAAGGTGCTCACGGAAGCGCTGGTCGAAGGCATGCGCATCGTCGGCGAGGATTTTCGCGACGGCATCCTGTTCGTTCCCGAAGTGTTGCTGTCGGCCAATGCGATGAAGGCCGGCATGTTCATCCTGCGCCCGCTGCTCGCCGCCACCGGCGCGCCCAAGCAGGGCAAGATGGTGATCGGCACCGTCAAGGGCGACATCCACGACATCGGCAAGAACCTCGTCGGCATGATGATGGAAGGCGCCGGCTTTGACGTCATCGATCTTGGCATCAACAATGCGGTCGAGAAATATCTCGATGCCATCGAGCAGCACCAGCCGGACATTATCGGCATGTCGGCGCTGCTGACCACGACCATGCCCTACATGAAGGTCGTCATCGACACGATGAAGGAAAAGGGCATCCGCGACGACTACGTGGTCCTGGTCGGAGGCGCGCCGCTGAACGAGGAATTCGGCAAGGCGGTCGGCGCCGACGCCTATTGCCGCGACGCCGCTGTGGCGGTCGAGACCGCCAAGGACTACATGAAGCGCAAGCACAATGTGCGCGCTTCCGCCTGATACAAGGCAAGGCGGACGCTCAACAGACGAAGCCGCGCCTTGCAGCGCGGCTTTTTTGTTCCCAGATGTCGGGAGCGGCGGTCAGGGTTTCTTGACGGTATCGTCAACGGCTTTCGCGGTAGACTTGATATCCCTGCCGACGCCGCGAACGGTGTTGGCACAGGCCGAAAGGGCCAGGGCACAAGCCAGGATTGCGATTGGCGCAATGCGTAACAGTTTCATCGACGGTTTATCCCTCTCTCGGTAGATCGCCCCACAGCAACGAAAGCCGGCTCGGCTGGTTTCATGAAGATGCCCAGACCCAAGCAGAATCAAGCGGACAAGCTGCTCATCATCGCCTGCGGGATGATTGCGCGCGAGGTGTTGGCCGTCAAGGAACAGCTCGGGCTCCATCACCTCGAATTGACATGCCTCCCGGCCGAGTTTCATTTCTATCCGGACCGCATCGCGCCGGCGATGGACAAGGCCATCGAAAAGGCCAAGGCGGAAGGCTACAGCAACATCTTCGTCGGTTACGCCGATTGCGGCACCGGCGGCCTGCTCGATCGGGTCTGCGAGAAGCATGGCGTCGAACGCATGGCCGGTCCGCATTGCTTCGCCTTCTACCAGGGCATGGATGCCTATGCGAAGGTCGCCGACGACGACATGATGTCCTTCTACATGACCGATTTCCTCTGCCGCCAATTCGATGCCTTCTTCATGAAGCCGCTCGGCCTCGACAGGCATCCGGAGCTGATCAAGGACTATTTCGGCAATTACGAGAAGCTGATCTACCTGGCCCAGACCGACGATCCGGAGCTCGACAAGGTCGCGGAAAGGGCCGCGAAACTGCTTGGCCTCGTCTATGAGCGGCGCGCGACAGGCTATGGCGATCTGACGGCTGGGCTGGCCAAGGCCGCGGCTGACGTCTGACGCTGGCTGGGCTGCGGCCCTCTTGCGCGGCGATTGGCGATTATCGCCCTTTCCGAAGGCGAAGACAGGACGGATCGCCGCCTTCTACTGGAGAATGGCCTTGATCTGTTCCCAGGCCAATTGCCTTAATTTGGATCGCGGCGTGGTTTCGTTGTTAAGCACGGATGACAGCCTGCCGCGAATGGGTAAATTGCGCGCAAGCCATGCAAAGGCGCCGTCCAGTGGTCGGCTGCCGGACACCGACGAGGAATGCCGATGACCCTTCGCCCGATGCTTGCCGTTGCCGGCCTTCTCTGCTGCACCTTGCCCGCGCTTGCTGACGGCGAGGTGCAGAAGCTGATCACCGCCGCCGACAAGGCGCGGCTGGACAAATATGGCGAGACGCGCAAGGCGGCTCTTGCCGAGGCGAAGGCGGGCAATCCTGGCGAGGTCAGGCAACTCGACGCCTTGCTTGCCAAGCCGCTGGTTGCCTTCTCCGACAAGGACCTCACCGGCAAGTGGCAATGCCGCACCATCAAGGTGGGCGGGCTGAGCCCGCTCGTTATCTATGGCTGGTTCAAATGCAGGGTGACCGACGACGGCTCCGGCTGGCGGCTGGAAAAGCTCACCGGCTCGCAGCGCACCAAGGGCCGCTTCTTCGACGACAGCGAAAAGCGTGCGATCTATCTCGGCTCCGGTTCCGTCAACAACGATCAGGCAAAACCCTATGGCAGCGGCCCCCGGACCGACCAGGTCGGCTACGCCTTCCGCAATAGCGCCGGGGAATGGCGCATCGAGTTCCCCGCTCCCTATTACGAATCGAAGCTCGACATCATGGAGTTCAAGCGCTGAGCGGAGCCTTCCTGACGACTCCGGCATACCAAGGATTAACCCGCCTCGTCTAAGCTCCGGCCGTGGCAGTTGGTCCCGGGGGTGGCAAGATCAATGGCAGTATCGGAAACCAATCCGAGACCGATCGTGGTTGTCACCGGAGGCGGCCAGCACGTATGGGCAATGGTCAACGCCATTGCCGATCGTGTCGGCCCAGTCATCGTGATCCTGGAAGTCCCTGAATCCAAAAAGCGATTGCTGCTTGGCCGTGCCCGTCGCCAGGGCTGGCTGCAGGCCATCGGCCAGTTCGGCACGATGGTGCTGAGCAGGCTGGGCAAGCGGCTCTACGCCAGCCATGCCGCCCGGTTGATTGCGCAGGAGAAGCTCGATACCGAGCCGCGGCCGGGCCAGGAGATCATCCATGTTGCCTCGGCCAATGGGCCGGAGTGTCTCGCGGCGATCCAGAGAATCCAGCCAGGCGTCGTCCTGCTTAACGGCTGCCGACTCCTGTCGAAGGACGTGTTGGCCAGGATGCCTTGCCCGGTGCTCAACTATCACGCAGGCATCACGCCGAAATATCGCGGCATGAACGGCGGCTACTGGGCTTTGGCATCAGGCGATTCCGCGAATTTCGGCACCACGGTGCATCTGGTCGATGCCGGCGTGGACACGGGCGGCGTGCTGAAACAGGCATACGGCCAGCCGAAACCAGGCGACACGATCTCAAGCTATGCGCTGCGCCAAACCGCGTTTTCGCGCGACATCTGCGTCGAGGCGGTCAGCGATGCTCTGGCCGGAAAACTCGTGACGTTCGATCCAGGCCTGCCATCTAAACAGTGGTACCACCCGACGATCTGGTTCTATCTCTGGACGGGGCTCAGAACCGGCATCTGGTAGCGCTGGCGATACTGGCGATCGTATGCTATTGTCATACAAAATATGGAGCCCTATCGATGTCCAGCATGGCGCCTGTCAGCGTTCGCGTCACCTCGGACGAGCGTGACATTCTCGAGGCCGCCGCCAGGCAGGCTCATACAAATCTGAGCGACTTCATTCGGCGCAAGGCTGTTGAGGCGGCCGAGATGGAGGTTTTGGGCGGCCGTGTCGTCGTTATTCCCGCAGTCGATTGGGAACAATTCGAGGCCTGGGCGAAATCGACGCCAACGACCATGCCTGGACTGCAAAGGCTTGCTGCGTCCAGGCCAGTATGGCGGGACTGACGCCACCCCGCCCGCTTGCCGGAGATGACAGCTGGGACGCTTTCGATTGCGGTCGTGAGTCGTTGAACAACTGGCTTCGCCGTCATGCATGGCGCAACCAGCAGGATGGATTGTCGCGGACGAGCCTCATCTGTGATTCCGAAACCGGTGGGATAGCGGCTTACGTTGCGCTGAGCGCTGGCCATATCGAACGCGCATACCTGCCCAAATCGGCACAGCGTAATCGGCCTGATCCCATTCCGGTAATCCTGCTCGGCCAGTTGGCCGTCGATCGCAAATATCAGGGACGCGGCTGCGGGCGCTCCCTTCTCCTGTTTGCGCTCAGGACGGCGGTGCGGTTTTCCAGCAATATCGGCTGCTTCGGCGTTATCACACACCCGCTGGACGAAGGCGTAAGAGACTTCTATCGCGACTTCGCTTTTCAGGATCTTCCATTCGATCCCAAACGGAGCATGATCGTCCGCATTGCCGATCTGAGGCACAATGGCTTCGATGGCAGCATCGATCATTCCTGCTGATTTCTGCCTCAGGCCGACATTGAAGATTGCCTTTCATTTTACGACATCCAAATGCGTCGCTTTTGAATGCGCGCGCGTCGTCCCATAACAAGCGGCCCAATTGCGCATGCGGCAATGCTCGCAGATCGAGGAGTGAGAATTCATGGCCGATCTGATCGTCGTCTACTGGCGCGACATCCCTGCCCAGGTCATCGTCAGGAAAGGCCGCCAGAACGCCAAGCGCGAACTGCCGCTGCGCTTCACCGAGGCGATCGACATGTGCGCCATGCGCACCGGCGCCGGCGGCACGGACGACTATCTAGCCGAATGGCGCAAGGCCGATCCGGTTCCGGTCGGCGACGACCTCGAAGCCGAGGTCGAGAAGGCATTCCAGGACCTCGACGCGAAATATGACCGCGAGCGGCTGGTCGCTCTGGTGAAGGCGGGCGGCAAAGAAAATGTCTGAAACCATTCCCGCCAAGGAGAGCCCGGCGGCCCTCCAGCCGGTCACCCAGGCCACCCTGGTCAAGAAGGCAGCACCGAAATCCGACTACAAGCCGGCCGATGTGTCGCCGCAGCGCCGCGTGCAGCGTTCTTTCGCGGTGAGATTATGGTCGGTCCGGCACTCGCGCCTGCTCGAATGGTTCTATGCCCGCTTCGCCGACACGTTCCTCCTGCTGCATCCCTTGTGGAAAGGCATCGGCTACAGCCGTGTCGAGGCCCCGGTGAAGTTTGTCGAAAAGCGCGTCAAGGGCTTCATGTTCGACTGCCGCATGTGCGGTCAGTGCATCCTGTCCTCGACCGGCATGTCGTGCCCGATGAACTGCCCCAAGCAGCTGCGCAACGGCCCTTGTGGCGGCGTGCGCGCCAACGGCAATTGCGAGGTCGAGCCCGACATGCCTTGCGTCTGGGTCAAGGCCTGGGAAGGGGCGCGCAACATGGAGCACGGTGACAGGATTCTTGCGGTGCAGAAGCCGGTCGACCAGTCGCTGCGCGAAACGTCCGCCTGGCTGCGTGTCACCGCTCAGGCGGCAGCCGCCCGTGAAGCCGCGGCCGATGCGAAGACCGGAGCGGCCGCATGATCGCCCGCCAGCGTGACGAGAACCCGGCCGGCATCCATCTGCCGCTCGACCCCTTGCCCGGCCACACCTCGCGCGGCCGGCTCGAACGCGTCCTGCGACGCGGTGAATTCGCGGTCACCACCGAGCTCAACCCGCCCGACAGCGCCGATCCCGAAGACGTCTACAACAGGGCGAAGATCTTCGACGGCTGGGTCGATGCCATCAACGCCGTCGATGCGTCGGGCGCCAATTGCCATATGTCGTCGGTCGGCATCTGCGCGCTCCTGACCCGCATGGGCTACGCACCGATCATGCAGATCGCCTGCCGGGACAAGAACCGCATTGCCATCCAGGGCGACGTGCTGGGCGGGGCTGCTATGGGCGTCGCCAACATGCTGTGCCTGACAGGCGACGGCGTGCAGGCCGGCGACCAGCCCGGCGCCAAGCCGGTGTTCGACCTCGATTCCATGTCGCTGCTCGAAACCATCCGCATCATGCGCGACAACGGCAAGTTCCTGTCCGGCCGCAAGCTCACCACGCCGCCGCAGTTGTTCCTCGGCGCGGCCGTCAATCCGTTCGCACCACCCTTCGACTTCCGCCCGATCCATCTCGGCAAGAAGATCGCCGCGGGCGCTCAGTTCGTCCAAACGCAGTATTGTTTCGACGTACCGATGTTCAAGGCCTTCATGCAAAAGGCACGCGATCTCGGCCACACGGAGAAAGTGTTCGTCCTGTGCGGTGTCGGACCGCTCGCCTCGGCCAAGACCGCCAAATGGATCCGCTCCAACGTGCCGGGAATACATATTCCCGATACCGTCATCAAGCGGCTGGAAGGCGCCCAGGACCAGAAGAAGGAAGGCAAGCAGCTCTGCATCGACATCATCAACGAGGTGAAGGAAATCCCAGGCGTTTCAGGCGTCCATGTGATGGCCTACCGCCAGGAGGAGTATGTCGCCGAGATCGTCGATGAATCGGGCGTGCTGAAGGGCCGCCAGCCGTGGAAGCGCGAAATCCGCCGCGACGACCAGATGGTCGCCGACCGGCTCGACCATATCCTGCACGACGATGTTACCGAAACCCAGGTGGACATGGTGAAGACCGCGCATTGACTTGCGGGACAGCCACCATTCGCTTGATCGACAAGAGATAACGATATAAAGAACTCTTTATATCACGACGGAGAGATTTCATGACCCGGACCATCGTTGCCTCGGCGACACGAGAAATCATCATCGGCTTCGACCAGCCCTTCTGCGTGATTGGCGAGCGCATCAACCCGACCGGCCGCAAGAAGCTCGCCGCCGAGATGATCGCCGGCAATTTCGAAACCGTCATCAAGGACGCGCTGGAACAGGCCGCTTGCGGCGCCACCATGCTCGACGTCAATGCCGGCGTCACCGCCGTCGACCCCAACGCGACCGAGCCGGCATTGCTGGTACAGACGCTGGAGATCGTCCAGGACTTGGTCGACCTGCCGCTGTCGATCGACTCCTCGGTCACCGCCGCGATCGAGGCGGCGCTCAAGGTCGCCAAGGGCCGTCCGCTGGTCAACTCCGTCACCGGCGAGGAGGAAAAACTCGAAGCCATCCTGCCGCTGATCAAGAAATACAACGTGCCGGTCGTCGCCATCTCCAATGACGAGACCGGCATCTCGATGGATCCGGATGTGCGCTTCGCCGTCGCCAAGAAGATCGTGCAGCGCTGCGCGGATTTCGGCATTCCGGCGCATGACGTCGTCGTCGACCCGCTGGTCATGCCGATCGGCGCGCTCGGCGACGCCGGCCGCCAGGTGTTCGCCCTGCTGCGGCGCCTGCGCGAGGAACTGAAGGTCAACACCACCTGCGGCCTGTCCAACATCTCCTTCGGCCTGCCGCACCGCCACGGCATCAACGCCGCCTTCATCCCGATGGTGATCGGCGCCGGCATGACATCGGCCATCATGAACCCGGTGCGTCCGCAGGAAATGGAAGCCGTGCGCGGCGCCAACGTTCTGAACGGCACCGACGAGAATTGCACCAACTGGATTCGCACCTATAAGGATTACAAGCCGGCCGAAGGCGGCCAAGCGGTCGCCGCTCCGACGGCGGTCAATGCACCAGGCGAAGGCGGCGGCAATGGCGGTCGCCGTCGTGGCGGTCGTGAAGCCCGCATGGCAAGGGGATAAGCGCGCAATCGTGAATTCGCATACCAACATCACCGATCCGCTCGTGCTGTTCATGCCGTCGGGCAAACGCGGGCGGTTTCCGGTCGGCACGCCGGTGCTCGACGCCGCGCGCCAGCTCGGCGTCTATGTCGAAAGCGTGTGCGGCGGGCGCGCCACTTGCGGGCGCTGCCAGATCGAGGTGCAGGAAGGCAATTTCGCCAAGCACAAGATCGTCTCCTCCAACGACCACATCTCGTCCAAGGGGCCCAAGGAAGAGCGCTATGAGCGCGTGCGCGGCCTGCCGGAACGGCGCCGCCTCTCCTGCTCGGCGCAGATCCTCGGCGACCTTGTCATCGACGTGCCGCAGGACACGGTCATCAACGCACAGACCATCCGCAAGGATGCCGACACCAGGGTGATCGCGCGCGATACGGCGATCCGCATGTGCTATGTCGAAATCGAAGAACCCGACATGCACAATCCTTCAGGCGACCTCGACCGGCTCAAGATCGCGCTGATGAAGGACTGGAACTTCAAGAACCTCGAATTCGATTTCTATCTGCTGCCGCAGGTGCAGGGCATCTTGCGCAAGGGCAACTGGACCGCGACCGCCGCCATCCACAAGGATGCCGACAGCGATATCGCGCGCGTCATCGCTTTGTGGCCCGGCCTCAAGAACGAGGCCTATGGGCTGGCCTGCGATATCGGCTCGACCACCATCGCCATGCATCTGGTGTCGCTGCTGTCGGGCCGCGTCGCCGCTTCGTCAGGCACGTCGAACCCGCAGATCCGCTTCGGCGAGGATCTGATGAGCCGCGTCTCCTATGTGATGATGAACCCGGATGGCCGCGAAGGCATGACGGTCGCCGTGCGCGAGGCGATCTCCGGCCTTGTCGACAAGGTCTGCGCGGAAGGCAGTGTCCAGCGCAACGACATCCTGGATTCCGTCTTCGTCGGCAATCCGATCATGCACCATCTGTTCCTCGGCATCGATCCGACCGAACTCGGCGGCGCGCCCTTCGCGCTCGCCGTCTCCGGCGCCGTGCGCATCAAGGCCTCGGATATCGGCCTCAAGCTCAACCCGGGCGCACGGCTCTACATGCTGCCCTGCATCGCCGGCCATGTCGGCGCCGACGCCGCGGCGGTGACGCTGTCGGAGGGCCCGCATCGCCAGGACGAGATGATGCTGATCGTCGACGTCGGCACCAATGCCGAGATCGTGCTCGGCAATCGTGCGCGAGTTGTGGCTGCTTCCTCGCCCACCGGTCCCGCCTTCGAAGGCGCCGAAATTTCCGGCGGCCAGCGCGCCGCGCCCGGCGCCATCGAGCGCGTGCGCATCGATCCCGACACGCTGGAGCCGAAATACCGCGTCATCGGCTCTGAACTGTGGTCCGACGAGCCGGGTTTCCTCGACAGCGTGCAGGCGACCGGCGTCACCGGCATTTGCGGCTCCGGCATCATCGAGATCGTCGCGGAGATGTATCTGGCCGGCATCATTTCGGAAGACGGCGTCGTCGACGGGTCGCTCAGCATGCGCTCGCCGCGTATCGTCGCCAACGGCCGCACCTTCTCCTACGTGCTGAAGGAAGGCGAGCCGAAGATCACCATCACCCAGACCGACGTGCGCGCCATTCAGCTCGCCAAGGCAGCACTTTATGCCGGCACCAAGCTGTTGATGGAAAAGCAGAACACCGAGCATGTCGACCGCATCCACTTCGCCGGCGCCTTCGGCTCCTTCATCGATCCGAAATACGCCATGGTGCTGGGTCTGATCCCCGATTGCGACCTCGACAAGGTCTCGGCCGTCGGCAACGCCGCCGGCGCGGGTGCACGCATGGCGCTGCTCAATCGCGGCTATCGCCGCGAGATCGAGGAGACGGTGAGCCAGATCGAGAAGATCGAGACCGCACTGGAGCCCAAATTCCAGGAGCACTTCGTCTATGCGATGGCGTTGCCGAACAAGGTCGATCCGTTCCCGAAACTGTCGGCGGCGGTGAAGCTGCCGCCGCGCAAGACGGTGAGCGAAGACGGCATCGCCGGCGACGCTACCCCGCGCCGGCGTTCGCGCGAAGGCCACGCCGCGCGGCGCGGCCGGGAATAAAATTAGGGCACGATGCAATGCAACGCCGAGGCGCCTTGGCCGCTTGTCAGTCGTTTGTCTCATTCGATGGCAAGCGCAAGCTGGGCCGCTGAGCGAGCAACGGCATGCTTCTGACGCGCGACCGGTTGAGAAAGCCCGTCAGCGGCTTTTCAATCGACAGGTAAAGCATCGCGGAAAGCGCGATGCTGATCAAGGCAATCGGCGCCGGCTGCCAATTTGGCGGAACCCCAAGCCGCAGCATGAGGCCAGTTACCACGACAACCACCAGCACATGCCACAAGTAGATCGAATACGAGGCACTACCAAAAAATGTAAACAAGGCCACGGGGTTGAACGGTCTGGCACGCTCGGCAAAAACCGCTCCAGCAACGATCAGGGTCGCCGGAATACCCCAACGCAGAGCACGAGGCAGCTCGGGGTCAAGCATCTGGATCGTCATCAACAGGAGAAATCCGCCAACAACCAGCGCCAGCGCCGGCACAAGCCGGAGCCGAATATCCTCCATCCACAGCCGCCCGATAACAATGCCGGCCGCGAACTCGAGCATGAGGGGAGAGGTAAAGCGGTAGCCTTTGAGCAGCAAGTTCGATGCGACCATCACCGTCAGCACGCCGATCAGCGCGGCAAAACGCTGCTTCTCGCCTAAAAAGAGCGCCAAGGCGAAAATGACGTAAAACATCATTTCATAACACAGCGTCCAGCCCTGGATCACCACGGGATGAAGTACCCCATCCTGCACGATCGGAAGAAACACCAGCGAGCCGAAAAAATTTTCCGGGCTCAGCACATGTCCGTAGAGAAATTGCGGCTTGAGGAAAATTGCCAGCGCGGTCAGCACCGTGACGATCCAATAGAGCGGCACGATGCGAACAATCCGACGCCATATGAAACGCCGTGGATTGGCAGGGCGATCGGCCGTGGTCACCCACATGATGAAACCGCTGATGACAAAAAACAGGTCGACGCCAGCAGCACCGACCGCGAACGGACCGCCGAACTGCTCGTTGATGTGAAAGCAAACTACCGCGGAAGCGGCGAGTCCTCGAAGGTATTGGATACTGTGAATGTCATTCACGCCATACTCCTTACCCGCGCCCCCGATGCTGCAGTGCACAATAGCAGACACCCGCCACCTGCTGTCAACGGGCAAGCTAGGTAGGATCGCGGCACGCCCTCTTGGACGCGGCCAAGAAGCGATCGCTCGGGGGTGTCAATCGCCCTGTAATTTCATTTGTATGCAAATGTTTCCGGATCGGCCTGTCCGGAAACCAAATCACCGTTTTCGCGAAATCCGACCGATACATGGCAGGCGCATTTACCCGGCATCGAACGGCGGCCGAAGATAATCCTCGGCCGCCGCCGTTCTTCAAGGGAGATGAAAATGTCGATGTTCGAAAATCTCGGCCGCTACGGTGCGACCATCAGGCAGGCCCGTGCCAGGAACAAGGCCGTCCGCGCCCTGAACAGCCTGCCGGCGCATGTCCAGAAGGACATCGGCTGGCCGGCCTCGCCGCCCAGCGACCCGCAGGCGGCGCTTTCCGCCCTGCTTTTGGGCTTTACGCGCTGATGACCTTCGCCGAAAAGTGCAAACTGCTCGGCACGCGCCGGAGCCCGCGCGGGGCTCCGGCCGTCACCAGCAACCGCCTGCGCGCAGCCCTTCTGCCGCAGCGCTGATCCCTCCCGCGAGAAATGCGGGGCCCATCACAGCGACGTGTGCACACAGCGTAAATCTTGACATCTTCGACCAGGGCACGATCTTCAAATATGAAGGGGACTTCTCTTAGTCGGCAGCCGCCGAAGTTCGTGTATCCGCATGCCAAGTTTGAAAAGCCACGTCGTGTCCTTCGTGCTCAGGCACAGTCGCAAGAAGGCGTTTTCCAGCCCGGAAAACCTGCAGCGCTGGATCGCTGCGGCGCGCCGGACAGAGGACCATCACCCTCCGGTGTCAGTGCAGCAGCGCTTCAACATCGAGACGCGCACCGTCGACGGCTTTCCCGTCTACGAGATCGCCCCCAGGGCCGGCGAGCGCAAGCGGGTTCTCTATCTGCACGGCGGCGCCTATGTCTTTGAAATCACGCCCTATCATTGGCACCTGATCGCCGACATGGCCGACCGGCTGGGCTATGCCTTTACGGTGCCCATCTATCCCATCGCGCCCGAGCATGACTTCCACGCCATGTTCGGCATGGTCGGCGACGTCTATCGCCGGATGCTCGGCGAGACGGAGGCGGAAGACATCATCTTCATGGGCGATTCCGCGGGCGGCAACATGGCCGTGGTGCTGACCATGATGGCTGCCGAAGAAGGCCTGCCCTTGCCGTCGCGCCATGTGCTGATCTCACCCGGTCTCGACGTCTCGCTTGCAAACCCCGAGGTGTTCGAGGCGGAGCGGAACGATCCCTGGCTGGGCATCGCGGGCGGACGGGAGGCTATCCGGCTCTACAGTGCCGGAATAGACCCGACGGACTGGCATATCAGCCCCGTCTATGGCGACCTCTCGGTGCTGCCCAGGACATTGCTCCTGGCGGGCTCTCGCGATCTTCTCACGCCCGACAATCTGATCTTCGCACAAAAAGCACGGGCCGCTGGCGTCGAGGTAGAGCTCGTGCACGAGGAAGGCATGTTCCACGTCTGGCCGCTGATCGACATGCCGGAATCGCGCCGCGCGCGCGAACGGATCGTGGCGTTTCTGACCGAGAACCCCTCGCCCCTTGTTGAAGGCGCCGGCGCAAGCTTCGAAGCGCCGTCCACCGAGGCTTCGGGGCAGAGCCTCCAGTCAGAGCACCCCGGTTGATCAGAACTTGCCGGTTTCCCGGAAGACTTCGAACGTCGCCCGGATGTGGTCGGCCACCGCCTTGACCGGCGCGCTGGCGTCCGGCGCTACCACCATGGCGAGGTTATAGGTGCCGATATCGGGCATGCCGTCCTTGGGGCAGAGCTCGACCATGTCGTTGCCGAGGAAAGACTTCGGCAGCGGCGCCACGGCGAGATCTGACATGATGGCGGCGCGCTGGCCGGCCGTATGCGCGCTCATATACGCGATGCGGTAGTTGCGGCCCTCGCGGCTCAGCGCTTCGAGCGCCCCTGCCCGCCAGGCGCAGCCCTCTTCCCACAGCGACACCGGCAAGGGTTCGCGCAGATGCGCGCAGCCGCCCTTGGCGCCGGCCCAGACGATCGGCTCCGTCAACAGCACCTCGGCGCCGAGCGCGCTGGTCTTGTAGGAATTGGTGAGCAGCGTGATGTCGAGCGCCCGGTCATCCATGCGCCGGCGCAGATTGCTGCTCTGGTCGATGGTGACGTCGACGGCGATCGATGGATGCGACTGCGCAAAACGCTTCAGCACATGCGGCAGCACGCGCTCGCCATAATCGTCCGGCGAACCCAGCCGCACCACGCCGACAATATCGGGAATGATGAACTTGGACACCGCCTCGCGATTGATCGACAGCAGACGACGGGCATAGCCCAGCAGCATTTCCCCGTCGGTGGTCAGCGTCACCGAGCGCGCATCGCGCGCGAACACCGAGCGGCCCAGAATATCTTCCAGCTTCTTGATCTGCATGGAGACCGCCGAGGGCGTACGGAAGACCGCATTGGCCGCGGTGGTGAAGCTGCCGGTTTCGGCGATCGCCACGAAAGTGCGCAGCACGTCGAGGTCCAGCAGCGGCAGCGGATGATTGAGTGGGGCGTTCATGACGATCGACCTTCAATTTTTCTGATGCAAACTATCATTCCATTTCGTTTGATTGAACATCAGTTCGAGCGCATAGTCAACTCCATCGAAGCAGGATGCTGCCAAGGCAGCCACGAAACGATCACGACACAGACCTGCCTTCGACATGCAATGAAGCTGATACAGACCTGACGTAAGGCATTGCCGGGCACTTCCGCCCCGACATGAGGAGATCGAAATGTCTATCCTGTCATCCATCGGTCGGCTTGCGACCGAATTCAGCGCGGCCCGCGCCCGCTACCAGACCGAACGCGCCATCCGCTCCCTGCCGATCGAGCTGCAGAAGGATATTGGCTGGCCTGAAGCGGCCGACACGAAGGCCGGCATACGCGCCGGCGTCGGATCCTGGGCTGGAGCAAAGTAAACCGTGTGTACCATGCATTGAAGGCCTGCCGCGCAAACCGCCCGGCAGGTCTTCTTGTTTTACCGACCTGTTTTGCCGTTTTATTTGCGTTCACATGAATTTCGGAGCCATGCTGCCGCTGCATGGCGCATATGAACAAGCCGCATAGCGGCTGGGTTTTGAGCTAACGCTTTGTAAGGTAACGAAAAATCTGGGAGTGCCTACAAAGGCTCCCGCCTTGCGTGTCGCTTTTCATATCAAGTGCTTCGCTTTTGCGATTTAGTTTTTACTTACACAAGCCTATATCCACGCCAGCAAACGAGCTGCCCCACTCCATCAAGCGAAGGCGACCCGTCTGAGCAACCGATTGGAGATGAACATGAAGCTTTTTGCCCGCCTTTTCCCTCGCCGCGAAATGAACCTGACCACGGCCCTCGAGCGCCAGCGCCTCGCCAACACCATGCCCGGCCAGACCGGCGCCATGGCTGCCGCACGCCTCGGTTTCGTCGCCTGAACCGATCCCGCAGGCAGCGCTCCCTCGCGCTGCCTGAATAGATGACGCCGCCCGGTTCCGCCGAGGCGGCGTTTGTTTGCACACCCTGACGGCGCTTCCATCGCGAACGGCGCCGCGGCTGCGCGGCATCGCAACACGATTGCCTATTTGCGACCCATGTCGCAAATTAAATCTTGCTAAAGCTCCTTAGCCGATTGACAAGGATGGTTTTTCCTGTTGTCGCTATGCTATTCGCGACATTCTGTTCGCGCCATGGCTGCGTGAGGTTCCCGTGAACGCCGTTAAGCATCCGATCAAGCGATCGTTTGTATTTTTTCTCATTCCCGACTTCACCATGATCGCGTTTGCGACGGCGCTCGACCCGCTGCGCTCGGCCAATCGCATGCTCGGCTACGAGGCCTATCGATGGCGCCTCGCCAGCATCGACGGCAAGCCGGTGCGCGCTTCGAACGGTGTCGAATGCGCGGTCAACACCTCGCTGGAGGAGGAGCGCAGGAAGATGGGAGGGCCGGATCGCCCCAACATGGCCATCGTCTGCAGCGGCACCAATGTCGAGCGCTACCAGAACAAGTCCGCCTTTGCCTGGCTGCGCGAGGAATACAATCGCGGCGTCTCCGTTGGCGGCCTGTGCACCGGCGCGCATGTTCTGGCCGCTGCCGGCCTGTTGTCCAACAAGCGCTGCGCCATCCATTGGGAGAACCTGCCGGGCTTCTCCGAGGCATTCCCGAAAGCCAATGTCTTTGCCGACCTGTTCGAGATCGACCAGAACATCTACACCTGCGCCGGCGGCACCGCCGCGCTCGACATGATGCTGAAGCTGATCGGCGACGATTTCGACGAGAATCTCGTCAACCGCGTCTGCGAACAGGTGCTGACCGATCGTGTGCGCAGCCCCACCGACCGCCAGCGCCTGCCGCTGCGCGCCCGGCTCGGCGTACAGAACTCGAAAGTGCTGACCATCATCGAACTGATGGAAGGCAATCTGTCGGAGCCGCTGTCGCTGATCGAGATCGCCGACCATGTCGACCTGTCGCGTCGCCAGATCGAGCGGCTGTTCCGCACCGAGATGGGACGCTCGCCGGCCCGCTACTATCTCGAAATCCGCCTCGACCGTGCAAGGCATCTCTTGATTCAGTCCTCGATGCCGGTGGTCGAGGTGGCGGTCGCCTGCGGCTTCGTTTCGGCCTCGCATTTCTCGAAATGCTACCGCGAGCTCTACGCCCGCTCGCCGCAGCAGGAACGCGTCGACCGCAAGCAGCTGCTGGCGGCATAGAGCCGCGCCTCAGAGCACCTCTGCCGATCGCATCGCCTCGACACGTATGTCCTCGGTCAGCCGCGCCTTCAACACGGAGAATTCCGGACTGGTCTTCAGCGTGTAGTGGCGCGGGTGCGGCAGGTCGATGGCGACGTCCGACTTGATCCGGCCGGGCCTGGCCGTCATCACCACCACGCGCGACGCCATGAAGATCGCCTCCTCGATGTCGTGGGTGACGAACAGCACCGTCTTCTTGCGCCGTTCCCAAATGCCGAGCAGCAGTTCCTGCATCAGCCCGCGCGTCTGGTTGTCGAGCGCGCCGAACGGCTCGTCCAGCAAAAGGATCGCGGGGTCATTGGCGAGCGCCCTGGCGATCGCCGTGCGCTGCTGCATGCCGCCGGAAAGTTGCTTCGGCCAGTGGTTCTCGAAGCCCTTCAGCCCGACGAGGTCGATATAGGAGGCGACGATTTCGCCCCTCTCCCGCTCTGCCATGCCGCGTTCGCGCAGGCCGAAGGCGATGTTTTCGGCGACCGTCAGCCATGGGAACAGCGTATAGGACTGGAAGACCATGCCGCGATCCGGTCCCGGCCGGGTCACCGCTTTGCCGTCGAGCAGCACGCGCCCTTCGCTCGGCGCCTCCAGCCCGGCGACGATGCGCAAGAGCGTCGACTTCCCGCATCCCGAAGGCCCCAGGATGGTGATGAAATCATTGGCCGCGACCACCAGGTCGACAGGCATCAGCGCCTGGACCGGTGAGCCGCCGCGCACGCCGGCGAACGTGCGCGAGACGCCCTCGATGAGAAGCTTGCTCATGCCAGGCTCCATGGGAAGAGCCAGCGATTAAGCGCCTTGAAGGCAAGATCGGACAACAGCCCGATCAGCCCGATGACGATGATGCCGAAGATGATCTGGCCGGTTGCCAGTCGCGACTGGCTGTTGATGATCATGTAGCCGATGCCCGACGACGAGCCGATCAGTTCAGCGACGATGACATAGGTCCAAGCCCAGCCGAGCACCAGCCGCAGCGTCTCGGCGATCTCGGGCGCATTGGCGGGCATGATTACACGCTTGACGATGCCGTTGTCGGTGGAGCCGAGCGTGTAGGCCGCCTCGACGAGATCGCGGCGCGTGGAGCCGACCTTTACCGCGATGATCAGGATGATCTGGAACACGGAGCCGACGAAGATGACCAGCAGCTTCTCCAGTTCGCCTATGCCGGCCCAAAGGATAAGCAGCGGAATGAAGGCCGAGGCCGGCAGGTAGCGGGCGAAGGAGACGAACGGCTCCAGGAACGCCTCGACAGGTTTCCACGCGCCCATCGCTATGCCCAGCGGCACGGCGACGGCCGATGCCAGCACGAAGCCGCCGAAGACGCGCCAGATGGTGATCAGTATGTCGAGCCAGAACCGGTCCTCGACCAGCAGCCGCCAGCCATCCCGCAGCATCGACAGCGGATCGGCGAGAAAGATGCGGTTGACGTGGCCGCCAAGCGTGATCCACGCCCAGAAAACGACGAACAGCACGAAGAAGGAAATGCCGAGCACGGTTCGCGTGCCCGGCGAGATCGGATGCAGGGGGCGCGGCATTTACAACGGTCCTTGTGGAAGCGAAACGGCGGCGCGGGGCGCCGCCGCAAGACAGCGGCCGCTCAGTTCGCCACGGCGCTGGTATCGGCCAGCGTGGAGACGTCAGGCGCTTCCTTGATCAGCCCCATCTGCAGCAGAAGCTCGCCGGCGGTCTTGGAGAAATCCTGGAACTCCTTGGTGAAGAACTGCTTGTTCTCCGCCCGGTCGGCCCATTTCAGGTACTTCGCCGAATCCTCGAACTCCTTGGCCGACTGTTTCACGTCCGCGCCCATGATGCCGTAGGATTTCTGCGGGTCCTTCTTGATCAGGTCGAGCGCGTCGAAATAGCTGTCGGCAAGCGCCTTGGCGGCGTCCGGATTGGCTTTGAGGAATTCGGGCGTGCAGCCGACCGTGTCGAGCACCATCGGGTAGTCGAGCGTGGTCGCCAATATGTGGCCCTGGTCGGCCTTGTCGCGCACCGCCGAGATGAACGGCTCATAGGTGACGGCCGCGTCGTTCTGGCCGGCAAGGAAGGCCTGCGCCGCCGCGTCCGGCTCGAGATTGACGACCGTGACATCCTTTGTCGACATGCCGTTCTTGTTCAGCACCCAGGCCAGCAGGAAATAGGGCGAGGTGCCCGGCGCCGAGGACGCGACAGTCTTGCCCTTGAGGTCGGCGACGGTCTTGATGTCGTTGCGCACCACGATGCCGTCGGCGCCATAGGATTTGTCGAGCTGGAAGATCTGCTTGGTGGTCACGCCGCTGGCGTTCCACACCTGCCATGTCTCGACCGTGGTGGCGGCGCATTGCAGGTCGCCGCTGGCGATGGCGAGCGGCCGGCTGGCCTGCGGCACCTTCTTCAAGGTCACGTCGAGGCCGTGCTTCTCGAAGAGACCGGCCTGTTTGGCGAGCGTCAGCGGCGCGAAGCCGGTCCAGCCGCTGATGCCGATGGTGACCGATGTGGCGGCCATCGCCGGCGCGGACAGGCCGGCGGCAAGCGCCAGCGTAAGGATAATGGTCCTGTTCATGTCAGTTCCCCTTTGTTTTCTCTGGGGGAATGTTCACGGACGCCGCCCGGCTGTCAATGAACAGGGCCGTGTTCGCCCCCATCGTCGGCGACGAATGTTCGCCTTTGCCGCCATGAAGCGGCTAGGCCGAGGACCTTGTCGTCAATACTGGTCGCAGTAGCACTCCGCGGACGAGATGCGGTCGTTCCAGTCGCTGCCGCCGAAATCGCGGACCCTGCGCCTGATCTCGATCGATCGGCCTCCCCTGCGCGAATCCTCATAGGCAACGAGAGTGCAGCCTCGGCGAACGATCACCGACGACACGCGGTCGTTCCAGAACTCGCGGCCGCGAAAATTGACCGAATCGTCGGCCCCGAGCGCGATCGACCGTCCGCGAAAATTGCCGTTTTCGAACATGATGCAGGCGGCCTGATCGTCGTATTGGGCGCTGGCGCCGTCGGCGTAAAGCATGGACGCGACCGCAGTCAGGATGGCTAGACGTCTCATCTGGTGTTTCCTCGGTTTGACCGCGTCACCCCGCCCGCCGGATGGCGCGGCAAGGTCAGTTTGCCACTGCTTCTGCCGGACTGGCAAGCCTGGAACAGTTCGGCATTTCACGGAAACGCCGAACCGCTTTAACTATTTTTTTCAATCAATTCCAAAGGGAAAGCGTTACGCGCGTACCGGCAAAGCGCTATGCGCTTTTTCTGGAATTTCTCAGCGGCTATCGAGCATCCAATTGCGGTTGCGCCACATCTTTTCGCCGACCAGGCAATCGCTGGCCTGTTCGGCCTGCGCCAGCACCACCGGCGGACGATCGGCCTGGTCAACCGGCCGCGGCGAGGCCGGGCCGGCGAGTTCAAGCACAAGCTTGCGGCGGATAGCTTCGGGAAACTGCGTCCAGTCGTTGACCGGAACCATGAAGGCTCCGGGACCGCCAATGACGCAGTCGCTGTAATAGCGGTCGAGATCGTTGACATCGTAGGCGCTGGTGAAGCCGCCGCGGGTCATCAGCGGCAAGCCGTTTATGACGATGCCTTGCTTGACCACCTCGTCGCGGATGATATCGACCGGCGCGCCCTGGTTGTTGGGGCCGTCGCCGGAAATATCGATAACCCGCTTCGTCCCTTGAAAGCCACTTTCGGCGAAAAGGTCCGCGCCGAATTCCAGCGCGCCGGAGATAGACGTGCGCCGCGCGCTGTTGGGAGGCTGGGCGGACAGCCGCGCCACCACCTGCTCGGCGTCGGCGCGGCTGGCGATCACCGTCCACGGCACGACGACGTGCTGCCAGTTGGTGCCAGCCCATTCGACATAAGTAACGGCGATCCTGCCATAAGCGCCGGCGGCGATGGCTTGCAGCACATGATCGTGCGTCAATGCAGCCGCGTAGCCGCGACGCTGGATCTCGAGCTCGTCCGCCGACATGGACAGCGAGACGTCGACCGCCAGCACCAGTTCGACGTCGACGGGTTCGTCCGCGAGCGACACCGGGGCCAGCCACAGCATCAGCGCCAGGGCGGCGGCGCCTGAAAGCAGATGTCTTGCGCGAGCAAAAGCAGACATGCCGCAGGGTAAGCCAGAATCGCCAGCCGAAAAAGAGAAAAGCCCGACCTTGGCCGCCGGGCTTATCCAAAAATTTGCTCACGAGCCCTGCTGGGAGGTTGCCTAGCTTCTCGGCTTCAGATTCTCCGGATCGTAGAGCGGCTTGTAGCCGACACCAGCGACTTCGACCGGATAGGTCTCGCCGAAATACTCCACCTTCAGCTTGCGGCCCTCTTGGGCATAGGCCCATGGCAGATAGGCGAGCGCGATGTTCTTGCCGATGGTCGGGCCGTAAGCGACCGACGTGGTGAAGGAACGGCGGCCGAGTTCGTCGACCAGCGTCTCTCCGGTCTCGGGGTCCAGCACCGGCATCGTGCCCACCGGATAACGCGCCACACCCTTGGAATCGGTGTTTTCGGTCATCACCAGCGTGCACAGCATCGCCGGCTGGTGCTCGCGGGCGCGGTATTCCAGGTGCTTGGCCTTGCCGCAGAAGTCGTTCTCCTTGACTTTCGGGCGGGCAAGATCGGCCTCGAGCAGGTTGTACTCGGTGAGCAGATCGGCATTCTGCAAACGCAGGCTCTTTTCCATGCGCCGCGTATTGGCATAGGTCTCGACGCCGAACGGCATGACGCCGGTCGAGCGCAGCGCGTCCCAGACGGCCAGGCCGTCCTCGTAGCGCATGTGCAGTTCCCATCCCTGTTCGCCGACATAGGAGATGCGGAAGGCGGTGACGTCCTTGCCGGCGATCCGGATCGGCTTGATCGCGGCGAACGGGAAATTCTCCAGCGCAAGGCCCTCGGGATCCTCGACCACCTTTTGCAGGGTTGCTCGCGCGTTCGGGCCCCAGATGCCGATGGTGACGTATTTTTCCGTCACATCGGTGATGGTGACATCGAAACCTTTATCCTGCGCGGTGCGGCGCATGTACTGGAAGTCGCGCGGGCCGGCGTCCGCGCCATCGATCAAACGGCAGCGGTCGGCCATGCGGATGACCGTGAAGTCGGCGCGCACCATGCCTTCCTCGTCGAGGAAGTGGGTGTAGATGCCCTTGCCGATATTGTTGTCGCCGCCGATCTTGGCCGCGCACAGCCACTCCAGCAGCGCGACGTGGTCGGGTCCCTCGATGTCATACATCGAAAAGTGCGACAGGTTGACGATGCCGCAGTCTTCGCTCATCGCCAGATGCTCGGCATTGGACACGCGCCAGAAATGGCGGTTGTCCCATTCGTTCTCGCGCACCGGCACCCGGTTGGCGTATTTCTCCAGAAGATGCTCGTTGGCGGCATAGCCGTGCGCGCGCTCCCAGCCGCCCAGCTCCATGAAATAGCCGCCGAGTTCCTTCTCGCGCTCCCAGAACGGCGAGCGCCTGATATTGCGGCCCTTGGAGAAGGGCTCGCGCGGATGCACGGCGGGATTGTAGACCTTCATCGCCGTCTCGGTGCAGCGATCCCAGATGAACTGCTCCTTGGTCTGGTGCGGATAGAAGCGCGCATAGTCGATCGCGTGATGGTCGATCGAGGTGCGGCCGTCCGTCATCCAGTCGGCGATGAGCTTGCCCATGCCGGGGCCGTCCTTGACCCAGATGGCGACGGCATACCACAGCCCCCTCACCTTCTGGCTCTCGCCCATCGACGGACCGCCATCCGCCGTCACCTGCAGCAGGCCGTTGAAGGAATGGCTTTCGTTGTAGCCGAGTTCGCCCAGGATCGGCGTCAGTTCCATGGCGCGCTCCAGCGGCGCCAGGATCTGCTCCATGTCGAGGTCGCGCTGCGAAGGCGAAAGCCGGGCCTGGTCCTTCTCGAGCAGGTCGCGCGGATGGCAAAGGCGTGGATTGGTCTCTTCGTAGTAACCCCACTCGATCTGCCCGCCCTCGGCGGTCTTGGGATCACCGGTGTCGCGCATATAGGCGGAATTGCCCTGGTCGCGCAGCAGCGGCCAGCCGATCTCCTTGCCCGTGCCGGCGAACTCGTTGTAGGGGCCGAAGAAGGTGAGCGGATGGTCGATCGGCATGACGGGCAGGTCCTCACCCACCATCTCGGCGATCAGCCGGCCCCAGATGCCGGCGCAGACGATGACGTAGTCGGCCTCGATGGTGCCGCGGTCAGTCACCACGGCGCTGATGCGGCCGTCCTTGACGACGAGCGACCGGGCCGGCGTGTTGGCGAAGGATTTGAGCTTGCCCGAGGCTTCCGCCTGGTCGACGAGCTTGCCGGCGACCGTCTGCGAGCGCGGGATGACCAGGCCGGCGTCGGGATCCCACAGGCCGCCCTGCACCATTGCCTCTTCGATGAGCGGGAATTTCTCCTTGATCTCGGCCGGTTCGATCAGCCGGGCGCGCGTTCCAAAAGCCTTGGCCGAAGCGATCTTGCGCTTGATTTCGTCCATGCGGCCGTCATCGCCGACGCGCGCGACTTCGAGGCCGCCGATGCGCGCGTAATGGCCCATCTTCTCGTAGAAATCGATGGAGTAGAGCGTCGTCCAGCAGGACAGGAAATCGTGGCTGGTGGTGTAGCAGAAGTCGGAAGCGTGCGCCGTCGAGCCGATGTCGGTCGGGATGCCTGATTTGTCGACACCGACAATGTCGTCCCAGCCGCGTTCGATCAGGTGATGGGCGATCGACGCGCCGACAATGCCACCCAGGCCGATGATGACGACCTTCGCCTTGTTCGGAAACTCTGCCATTGCCCGCGACTCCAGGTGCTGTTGCGGGCGGCGTCGGCGCCCGTCTGATCGGCGCACAATATGCAGACGACGATGAGCGCGCTACCGCCTGTTTGCGACACGCCGCGAATGCGTCGCGACCCGATTTGGATCAGGAAAATCGCTGCCGTCAGGCGAAGGCCCAGATGTCCTCGGCCTGGAAACCGACCTGGTAGCCGGCGGTCTTGAGCTTGACCACGACCTGGCCGATCTCCGGAGCGGGCAGTGCGCCGACCTCGACCTTGATCATGCCCGGACGGTAGCGTTGGAGATCGAGTTGCTCGAAGACCATCCAGTCTGCGCCCTCGCAATCGACGAGGAAGGCGTCGATATGGCTGATGCCGTTGCGGTCGAGCAATGTCTGCAAGGTCTCGGACGGCACTTCGATGTCCCTGAGATAGGGCGCGAATTTGTTGAAATTCACGTCATCCTCGCCCCAGGCATTCTTGCCCGACATCAGGTTGGTGTCGGTAACCGAGGAGCAGCCGATGAACTCGATCGGCAGCGTGCCGGCCTCGAGCGCGGCGGCATCGAAGGTGTGGACGGTGATCGTCCCCCTTGTTTTCGTGGCGGCAACCGGCTCGATGATGAACCGGTTGGTATCGGGATAGTTGGCGCGCAGGCGCTTCTGGTTATAGGGGATCGGCTCGACCAGCAGGGCACGGGCGCCTGGAATGCGATGCAGCCAGGGCGTGACGTCGTCGAACAGCGCGCCGTCGCAGGCGCCGACATTGACCATCTGGAAGGGCCGCCTTGTCCCGCCGAGGCGCGCTTTCAATGCCGCCCCGGCCAGGAATTTCGTGCCGCGCAGCGACGGCCCCCGGTCGAGCAAACCGGCCGGAAGGCCAAGCGACAGCGCGATGCGCGTCAGGCTGGACAGCGAACTCATGGCGTGTCTCCGGGAATGACATGCAAGACCGCGCGGTGCTGGTCACGGGCGACTGTCGCCCACAGCGCCATGAAAGGGGTGGCCAGCAACAGGAATGGCGGAACCAGATGCGGGAAATAGATGCGCGTGTCGTGGATCGGGAAGACGGTGAATTTAGCCAGCGCGCCGAGCACGAGCGCGGCGAACAGAATGCCGGCGCGTCGGTCGAGCCGGAAGCCGGCACGGCCGACCGCGTACCAGCCGGCCAGCGCCAGCACCGAGACGCCGACCCAGCTGTTCAGGTTGACGGCGCGCAGCAGCGATGCGGCAAATGCCTTGAGATAGGCAACGACGGAGAACGGCGGCTCGAACCCGTCCATATTGTAGTGCTGCTCGACGCTGGAGAACCACAGATGCGGCCACCAGCCAGGATGATGCGCCCAGTGCGAGATGGCGAAATAGGCGACGAAGGACGCCGCAAAACCGACCAGCGCACCCCATGCCTGCTGCCGGAAGGCGATGAGCAGAACGGCGAAAACGGCAAGAAAGACAATATTGTCCGGCCGCACCATGAACGCGAGGAAGAGCAGGATCGCCGTCGCCGCCTCGCGGCCCCTGACATAGGCGTAAAGCCCGCCGAGCAGCAGCGCCGAAGTCAGCAGATCCGGCGTCGAGGCGCGCGCCGCATCGCCGAAATCGGCCATGATCAGCACCGCGCCGATCACCGGCGCCAAAGCCAATGCTTTTTCCGAGCGCAGCCAGAGCAGCGTGATCGCGCCGAACAGCAGCACCGAGGCTACCTGCACCAGCCGCATCGCCTCGACCGGCGACATCGCCGCGCTCAGCGTCGACAGGATCTCGGCGTAGAGGAACTTGATCCGGTACATGCCGAGCAGCGAATGGAAGTCGGCGGCATTCTCCGCCATGTGGCTGCGGAAGCCGCCGCCATCGTCGGTCAGCGTCTTGTAGTCACCTGCCGAGACCCCGGCCTTGACGGTGTTGTAGGCATAGTCATGCAGCGCCTGCGCATCGGGGTATGTGCCTTCCTCTGATATGGCGAGATAGGGCAGCATGTCCCAATTGGCATCGGGCATCACCCAGGCCGTCAGCGCCGTCAAAAGGATGTAGAACGCGAAAGCCGCCGCGCCGATGGGTGCCGCCAGCCGCGCATAGGTCCCCTCGCCCCACGCCAGGCCGGCCGCTGTGAGCCGGTCGAGCGGGTTTTGCGGAGTGGGCGACTTGGTCAGCATCGTCGTGGTGCTCAACGAACCTGGCTTTTGACGAAATCCTTCACGATTCCCACAATGCCGCGCGACAAAAGGCTGTCGAAAGCGTCGACAAACCGGTCGACATGCTCGCGCTGGCAGATCAGCGGCGGCTCGAGCCGGATGACGTTGCGGTTGTACTCGGTGAAGGCGACCAACACGTCATAGTCACGCAGCAGCAGCGCGCCGATAAAGCCCGACAGCGAACCCTTCAGCTTGTCGTCAAGCACGCTGACCACCGGCCGCAACACGGTCGGCAATGTCTGCGAGAAATCATGGAACTCGAGCCCGATCATGAGCCCCTTACCGCGGACGTCCTTGATGATCTTGGGGTATTTGTCCTTCAGTGCCTGGAGGCGCTGCAAAAGGTACTCGCCGGTAGCGGCGGCATTGTCGATCAGGCCCTCGTCATAGAGAACGTTGAGCGCTTCGATCGAGGTGACGCAGGCCTCGCCCATGCCGCCAAAAGTCGCCATGGCATGGATCATCGCCGTCTTCGGCGTGCCGTAGGCCTTCATATAGATCTCGCGCCTGGCGACCATCGCGCCGACCGCCGCCTTGCCGCCGCCGAGCGACTTGGCGAGCGCCGTCACGTCGGGAACGACGCCATAATGTTCGAAAGCATAGAAGCGGCCGGAGCGGCCATAGCCGCACTGCACTTCGTCGGCCACCCACAGCACACCGTATTGATCGCACAATGCGCGCAGCTTCTGCCAATATTCCGCGGGCGCCTGGATGATGCCGCCGCCGCCCTGGATGGTTTCCAGCACGATGACGCCGATCTCGGGATCGGCGCGGAATGCGCGCTCGACCGCTTCGATGTCGGCGAACGGAATCCGGACCGCATTGTCCGCCACCTTGAAATCGGCGCGGTAGAGCTGGCCGTCGGTGATCGCCAGCACACCCTTGGTCTTGCCGTGGAAGGAATTCTCGGCATAGACGATTTTCGGCCGCTTCGGGCCGGCGGCACGCTCGGCGAGTTTTACCGCCGCTTCCATCGCTTCCGAGCCGGACGAGCCCAGAAACACCATGTCGAGATCGCCGGGCGAACATTTGGCGATGTTGTGGGCCAACGCGGCCGCATATTGCGACATGAAGGCGATGGCGATCTCCTGGCGCTTCTCCTCCTGGAATTTCTTGCGCGCTTCGAGGATGCGCGGATGGTTGTGGCCGAAGGCCAGCGAACCGAAGCCGCCGAAGAAATCCAGGATCTTGCGGCCGTTCTGGTCGATGTAGAACATGCCCTCGGCGCGCTCGATCTTGATCTTGTGGAAGCCGAGCAGCTTCATGAAATGCAGCTGGCCCGGGTTGAGATGCGCCTTGAACAGGTCGGTCATCGCAGCGACGTCCATCGCCTTGGCCTGCTCGACGCTGATCAGGTCAGGCTTGGCGATGGTGGCTGGCGACAGCGCCGGCGCGCTGACCATGGTGCGCGCGCTCGCCTGATCGGGCTTGGCCATGACGGTCATTTTCAATCTCCTGTCCGCGCGCAGGATCGGGGATCGTGCGCAGATGAAACTGTTGGCGGGCTGCTATTCGGCGGGCACATGTTTGGCGGCGACGGCGTGGCCGGCCTTCCTGGCGCGGTATTCGCTGTAGGCGGCGATCAGCATGTCCTCGTCGCGATGTTGCGGCACCCAGCCGAGCTGGCGTCCCGCTTTAGAGACGTCGAGCACGCACTCCTCGTCGGCGATCAGATATTGCTCCGGATCCATGATCGGCAGGTTCATGAGGTCGAGCAGATCGAGCGTGCGCTTCACCGCCCAGCCCGGCGTCGGAATCAGGATCGATTTCGAACCGGCATGCCTGATCAGGTCGCCGAGCAATTTCCTGACCGGCGGCGGGTTGAGCGAACCCAGATTATAGACCTCGTTCGGTACGCCGGCTTTCCAGGCCGCGCGGGCAGCTTCCGCACAATCGAAAACAGAAATGAACTGGTATGGATTCCGGCCCGAGCCGATCATCGGCACCGGAAGGTTCCAGTCGATCAGCTTGAACAGTTTTTCAAGGATGCCGAGCCGGCCGGGACCGATGATCAGGCGCGGACGAAACAGCGAGATCGACATGCCGCGCTTGCGCCATTCGGCGGCCAGTTCCTCGGTCATCTGCTTCGACCAGCCATATTCGCCGAGCGGCGCGACCGGATGTTCCTCGGTCATCGGGAAGGTGACCGTATGGCCGTAGATCATGTCGGTCGTGTAATGCACGAGCCGGGGCGCGCCGGCCTTGTCCATCGCCTGCATGATATGCTCGGTGCCATGGAAATTGACCGGAAAGAAGAAATCGTGCCGCTTGGCGCGCACCTGGATCGGCGACAGCATCTTTGCCGACAGATTGTAGATCATGTCGTCGGCCTTCAGCCCAACCGCCGCCACCGATGCGGGATCGGTCACGTCGCAATGGATGAAGCCGACGTTGCGATAATGCGCCAGGTCGCTCTTGACGATGTCGGCGACGACAACCTCCTCGCCATCCGCCACGAGCTTCGGGGCAAGGTGGCGACCGACAAAGCCGTCGCCGCCGAAAATCACATGTCTCATCGAACGATCTCGCTGGTGCCGATCTTGTCGGAGGTGATGGAAACGGTCTGCTCGTCATGCCCGTGGTCACCCAGGTCTCGGCCGCTTTGGGCGATTAGCACTGTGCCCACGCAGATGCAGCCGATACCTGCGATGCGCCAGCCATTGAGGTCCTCGCGAAAGACGAAATAGGCGAAGACCGCGACGGCGACATAGGCGAGGCTAAGGAACGGATAGGCAAAGGAAAGCTCGACCTTGGACAGCACGTAGAGATGCGAGGCCATGGAAATGACGAAGGTGCACAGGCCGAGGAACACCCAGGGGCTGAAGACGATCTGCAACAGCCTGATAAGCGGGTTGGCGCCTTCGAACGAGATCGGCCCAAGCGACATCATGCCTTGCTTCAGCATCAGCTGCGCGGCCGCATTCGTCATGACCGTAAAGAGAATGAAGACGATATATTTCATGTCAGCTCACCCACCCGTGACGCCTTCTATTACAAACCCGAAAAGATTTCGTGAACTCACAAGGACGTTTTGAGTAAATCTTCTCGTTAACCGATCGCTAACCACGATCCATTTCAATTTTATCTATTCCGCGGCCTCGGCACCCCGTCTTCGCAGGTCGATGTTTTTGGCTGTGCGCGCCCAGAAGCCGGACATGAAGGCCGGGTCGCGCTGCGCCTCCAGCCGTGACCACTCCGGAAAGGACGCGGCGAAGGTCGCGGCGCTCATACGCGCATCCTTGTAGGGGTTGACTGCCCCGCCGGCTCCGATGGCGATGCGGTCGAGTTCGTCCAGCAACGCCAGGGTCGCGGCTCCCCTGTTGGGGAAATCCAGCGTCAGCGTGTAGCCAGGTCGCGGGAAGGAGAGCAGCGCCGGGGATCGGACGCCGCCGAAGCGTTTCAGAACAGTGAGGAACGAGCTCTGCCCGGCCCGCCTGGCAGCCGCGAGCAGCATCGGCACCGCTTCACGCGCGGCTTCTTCCGGCACAACGCTCTGGTGCTGGAACAGCCCGTTCGGACCGTAAAGCCGGTTCCAATCGCGCACGCCGTCCAGCGGGAAGAAGAAGCCCTGGTAACCGACCTGGCGCGGCGCGGCAGAGCGGCCCTTCCTCCATCGGTAGGCCGCATTGAAGGCGCTCAGGAACGGTCGGCTGAGCACATTGAACGGCGGCTGGAACGGCACCGCGAAATTGCCGCCGGCGCGCGCGGCGGTATGCGAGCCATGCTCGGCGTGATTGCCCGTGAACAGCAGGCCGCGCCCGCTGCGCCTGCCGCCGGCGAGCTGATCGATCCAGGCGACCGCATATTCATTGGCCTGGTCCGCCGCCTCGGCCAGCTCGAAAAATTCGCCCAGGTCGCGAAACGGCGTCACCTTCTCGATGATGTCGAGGGAATGCACCCGCATCAACCGGATCGAGGCCGACAGGATCAGGCCTGTCAGCCCCATGCCGCCGATCGTCGCCCGGAACAACCGCGGATTGTCTGTCGCGGAGCAGCGGTAGGTCCTTCCATCGGACCGCAGCAGCGTGAAACTTTCGACATGGCAGCCGAACGTGCCGCGCCGGTGATGATTCTTGCCGTGGACGTCGTTGGCAATGGCGCCGCCGAGCGTGACGAACTGCGTGCCCGGAACGACTGCCGGGAAGAAGCCGTAGGGCGCGGCGTGGGCAATGATGTCGGACAGAAGCACGCCCGTATCCGCTTCGAGAAGGCCGGTCTCGGCATTGAAGGCGCGGATGCGGTTCAGCGGCCGCATGTCGACGACGGCACCGGCCTCGTTCTGGCAGGAATCGCCGTAGGATCTGCCATTGCCATAGGCAAGCAGCGAGGCGTGCCTGGCCTGACCGCCCTTCAGCAGCACGATAGCGTCATCGATGCCGATGGCGCGCGGTGCGGGCGGCGTCGCGCGCCCGAAGCTGTCGAAGCGCTCGCCGGCCATGTCTACCAGCCCCCGATCACCAGCAGCACGGCGCCGATCAGCACCACGATCTGGCTGCGCCAGTCGCGGATGATGAACACGACCGGATCGTCATGCATCTCATCGCGACGCGCCAGGATCCAGACCCGCATGGTGAGATAAAGCACGATCGGCGGCAGCGGCCAGATCAGCCAGGGATGCGGGTAGAGCTCACGCACTGCAACACTATCCATGTAGAGCGCCAGCACCAGTGCCGAGGAGAAGGCCGAAGCCATGCCGGCCTGAGCGACGATCTCCTGGTCCTCGGTGCGATATCCGCGCCCGGCAATGCGCTCGCCGGGTGGAATGGCCGTGGTGCGCAATTCGACGAAGCGCTTCACCAGCGCCAGCGACAGGAAGAAGAAGATCGAGAAGGCGAGCAGCCAGAACGAGACCTCGACGCCGGTCGCGGCCGCGCCCGCCAGAACGCGGATCGTGTAGAGGCCGGCCAGCGTCAGCACGTCGACCAGCAGCATGCGCTTGAATGACAGCGAATAAGCCGTGGTGACAGCCATGTAGCCGCCGAGCACGGCGAGGAATTCGGGCGACAGAAACAGCCCTGTGCCGATGCCGATCGCCAGCAGCACCGCGATCGCGCCGATCCCGAACGGGATAGAGAGCGCGCCGCTGGCGAATGGCCTGTTACGCTTGGTGGCATGCTTGCGGTCAAGCGCCAGGTCGAAGAAGTCGTTGAGGATATAGATGGCCGACGCCACCGCGCTGAACGAGATGAACGCCAGCACGCACTCCCAGATCATGCCGGCGTTGAAATATTCGTGCGACAGCACCATCGGCACCGCGATCAGCGAATTCTTCAGCCACTGATGCACGCGCAGCATTTTGACGATGGTCCGCAATGTCGGTTTCGGCGCCGACATGGTTTCGGCGCCATGCGCAGCCTGCCAGCGCGCGGCGTGGCGATCCGGCGCCACCACGATCGCGCTGCGTGCCGCATCGAAAACCTTGAGATCATGGCGGCTGTTGCCGGCATAATCGAAGCCGCCATCGCCATAGGCCGCAACAAGCGAGGCACGCTTCTTGCCGGAAGTCAGATTGTCGACCCCGTCCGTCGCCAGCACCCGGTCGAAGACACCGAGGTGGCGAGCGATGGCGTCGGCGAATTTGCGCGGCGTGCCTGTCGCCAGCACGATCTTGCGGCCTTCGGCATGCTCGGCCCGTATGCGGTCGAGCAATGGCGCGCGGTAAGGCAGCGACGCGGGATCGATATCGACGCGCTGGGCGATGGCCTGCTTCAGCCGGGCCGGCCCGGCGGCGGCCCAGAAAGGCACGAGGAAAATGTAGAGCGGGTTCTTCTTGAGAAGGATGAACAGTCCTTCCCATAGCAGGTCGGTCGCGATCAGCGTGCCGTCGAGATCGACCGCAAGCGGTATTGCGTTTCCGTCGGACCGCGCGTCCATGTCGTCCTGCCCTGCCTCGAACCCGTCGCGCCGTTTGTCGGCGTCTTCACAAGACGTATAGCGGGGAGACGGCGTAACGAACGTTAAAACGCCGGGTTGTGGGCGGCTGTCACCGCGGTATTTCCCGTGTCATTGTTAAACAACCGCTACCGGAAACAATAAAAGGCCGGGCAAATGTCCGGCCTCTCAAGAGATGTGGACAAAAATTACTTGATGCGGGCGATGCCGCCCGAGATCTCGACCGTTTCCGAGCCGGTCAGGGCTTCGAGATCGCCATTGGGCAAGGTGACGAAGCAGCCATTCGGGCAGAATTCCACGGTTTCGCCGGCGGCCAGCGCCAGGTCGGTCTTGCTGCCGCCTTCCGTCACGATCAGCGTGCGGGTCTCGGCGTCCTTGTTGACCGCGCTGGCGGAATGGGCCGACCCGCTCACGGCGAGCAAGGCGACGGCAGCGACGAGAGACTTCCACATGTGCAATATCGGTGTTCCCACCGCCTCTGTTGCATTTCGCAAGGCATTCTCGCCTTTGCATGGGAGCTTATATGAGATGGAAGCTGAACCGCAACTGAATGCCGCATTCATGCCGCAATTGGTTTGATGGCCTGAACCTTACGACCGCCGATCTAATCCGGATCAGGCTTCTTCGCCTTGCGTCCTGATCTGGAGAGACGTTTGGCCTCGGCCGCGGCTTCCGCCTTTGCTCGTTCCTGTTCGGCGAAGTCGGCCTCGATCTTGTCGTCGTCGGTCGGCCAGGCCTTGACATGCTTGGGCTCGACGACCGCGCGTGGCGTCGAGGGTATCTCGATATGCTGATCGCTGAATGTTTCCAGCACGGTGAAGCGGATGTCGTTCTGCACGATATTGCCGTTCATCACATCCGCCAGGAACAGGCGGATCTCGAATTCCAGCGCGGCAGGCCCGAAATTGGAAAACAGCACGAACGGTTCGGGGTTCTTCAGCACCAGCGGATGACCGCGGGCGATCTCGAGCAGCACTGCGTGCACCTGCTTGACGTCGCTGCCATAGGCGACGCCGACCTTGATGTCGATGCGGCCGAGTTTGTTGCGGTGCGTCCAATTGCCGACGGCGTTGTTGATCAGGTTCGAATTGGGCAGGATCACCGACTGCCGCTGGAAGGTCTCGATCTCGGTGGCGCGCACGCTGATCTTCTTGACGGTGCCGCTGATGTCGCCGGCGACGATCCAGTCGCCGACCTTGAACGGCCGCTCGGCCAGCAGGATCAGGCCCGAGACGAAGTTCGACACCACGTTCTGAAGGCCAAAGCCGATGCCGAGGGAAAGCGCGCCGGCGACCAGCGCCAGGCTGGACAGGTCGATGCCCGCCGCCGAGATGCCGATCAGTGCCGCAAGTGCCACGCCGGCATAGCCGACGGCCAGCCGGATCGAGTTGCGCACCCCCGTGTCGACCTTGCCGCGCGCCATCACCGAACCGTCGAGCCAGCCCTGGAACCAGCGCGTCAGGAAATAGCCGATGATGAAGACGACGATGCCCGACAGGATGCCGGTGACCGAAATCGTCACCGAACCGATATTAATCCCGGTCGCCAGTTTGTACGCCCAGGCCTGGATGTCGCCCGGTTGGAAGCCCCACATCAACAGGATCAGCGGCAGGAAGACCAGCACGATCATCACGTTGATGGCCACGCTGACGACAAGGCCGAGCTGGTCGAGCGCGGTGTCCTCGTAGCTGGAATTGACCGACAGCCAGCGCCCGACCGACGTATTGGCGAAGGCGCCCTCGTCGCCGATCGCCTGTGCCGACAGGAAGCCGATATAAGCGGTGACGAGCGCCGTGCCGGTGACCACCACCTGCAGCGACACGAACAGCGCAAGGCCGATATAGCCAAGCAAGGCGGCTATGATGGTGAAGAGCCCCAGAGCCAGCGCCAGGTAGCGCAGCCATGCCGGCCAAGGCCGCCAGCTGCCGTCACGGGCCTTGAACGGCCGCAGCATCGCCATCAGGATCAGGATGATGCCGACGACGATGGTGGCCACGAAACTGCGCGCGATCGTCAGCGACAGCGGCGATCCCATCTTGTCGTTGATGACGGACAGGAAGGTGTTGACGCTGATGACCACGGCCATGGCGGTAGTCAGGCGCACCAGCCAGCGCGCCGGGCCGGATTCGACCGGGATCAGGCGCCAGTTCGGCAGCCTCGGCTCGAGCGCCGCATTGGCCAGCCGATTGACGCAGAACACCACCCCGATGACCGTCGCCAGCGCGTTGAGGAAAAGGCCAATGTCGCCGCGCAAAACGTTGTAATAGTTGAAAAAGAAAATCGTCGACCCAAGAAAGGCGCCGACTGCCAGCGTCGGCAGCAATGTCGACCAGAAGGCCACCGACAGGCGGCTGAGATAGGACGGGTCCTCATTGGACGGATCGGCTTCGAACACCCGTCCAAACAACCGCCTGCCGCCGACCAGAAGCACCAAGGCCAGCCCGAGCGCCACGAAGGTTGCCGCCAGAATGGCCTGGAACTTGAACCTGAAGGCGAAGCTCAGCCAGGACGAGACCGCCTTGTAGAAATTGCCGAACTCGTCGCGGGCGTCGGAAAAGACCTGTGGGCTCAGCGCATCCGACAGCACATAGCGCTTGGTCAGGAGATTGCGGAAAAGCGCGCTGCGCATGTTGCCGATCTTGTCGATCATCCCGCTGATGCGGATCGACAGCGTCTGCGCCTGCGCGATGACCGCGTTGATCTCGGCCTTTTCGGAGACCAGCGCCTGGCGCTCGGTGCTGACGATGTCGGGTTCCGGCGGCTGGCCTGCGGCGGGTGCCGGGCCAAGCTGCTCGAGCCGGCTGTTGATCTCGCTAAGGCGGGTGCGGAAGGCCAGCGCGCTGTTCAGCGATTGCCGCGACAGTTCCTCGAGTTGCAGGCGGATATCGACGAGAGTGGCGTCGTCGTCGCCGTCCTGCTGGATCTTCTTGTCGAAATTATCGGTCTTGGTCGTCAGGTCCTGAAGGATTTTCTGCTGGTCGGCGACCAGTCCGGCAGGCGCCTGGCCAAGCCCTTGCGCCGACGCATCGAACGAAAGCGGCGCCGAAACGACAAGCGCGAACATCAAGACGAGACGAAGCAATTTGAAAAACATGATTTGTTGGCGACTCAAGGCGGCAATGGCAATTGAATTTGCCTGTCCTTGATAAAGACGGCCATATCATGGGGCAAGCCGTCGCATCCGACCGCCAGGGCTCCGAACTCGGGGCAACAAAGACCTGACGACCGCCAGTCCCGTTGTGCCGGCAGCTTTATGATAGGAATTTTTTCTTGACTGGGTGAAGGCAGCTATGGTAGATATTCAGTCATGGTGCTGAGTTGCGCCAACGACCCGCCGCACAGGCGGGTTTTTTCGTTCAATGCTCCATCAACAGCGCGCCGGCGAAGGACCCCGTCACCCGGACTCGTCGCCTGATCCGACCGCACCTGCGCTGATCTGACGGTGGCCGGAGCGTCGGCCAGTCGAAAGGCGATGGCGCAATATTGGCTTTGCGCGTGCGGCCTGCTCTATAGTCTGCCGCATCGCCCGAAACGGACATCATATCCATGGCAGAGTACTCGGCCCTTTCGCTGCTCGCGAACGCGCTCAAGGGAAACAAGGACTGGAAGCCGGCCTGGCGCAAGCCGGACCCGAAGGCATCCTACGACGTCATCATCATCGGTGGCGGCGGGCACGGGTTGTCGACCGCCTATTATCTCGCCAAGGAACACGGCATCACCAATGTCGCGGTGCTGGAAAAAGGCTGGCTCGGCTCCGGCAATGTCGGCCGCAACACCACCGCCGTGCGCTCCAACTATCTGCTGCCCGCCAACACCCGCTTCTACGAGCATTCGATGAAGCTGTGGGAGAACCTGTCGCACGATCTCAACTACAACGTCATGTTCTCGCAGCGCGGCTGCCTGAACCTGGCGCACACGCCGGCCCAGTTCGACGACTATGCACGGCGCGGCAACGCCATGCGCCATCTCGGTGTCGACGCCGAACTGATGACGCCGGCGCAAATCAAGCGCCTGATCCCCGCGCTCGATATTTCCAGTGATGCACGCTTCCCCGTGGTCGGCGGCCTGATGCAGCGGCGCGCCGGCACCGCCCGCCACGACGCCGTGGCCTGGGGCTATGCGCGCGGCGCCGACCGGCGCGGCGTCGACATCATCGAGAATTGCGAGGTCACCGGCTTCCTGCGCGACGGCGACCGCATCACCGGCGTCACCACATCACGCGGCGACATCCGCGCCAAGAAGGTGGCGGTCGCGGTGGCCGGCAGCACCGGCCGGGTGATGCAGCTTGCCGGCATCGAGACGATGCCGATCGAGAGCCATGTGCTGCAGGCCTTCGTCACCGAATCGCTGAAGCCCTTCATCGATACGGTCGTCACGTTCGGCATGGGCCATTTCTACATGTCGCAATCGGACAAGGGCGGCCTCGTCTACGGCGGCGACATCGACGGCTACAACAGCTACGCCCAGCGCGGCAACCTGCCCATCGTCGACGAGGTGATGAGCGAGATGCTGGCGCTGTTCCCGGGGCTTGCCCGCGTGCGCATGCTGCGCTCCTGGGGCGGCGTCTGCGACATGTCGATGGACGGCTCGCCCATCATCACCACCGGGCCCCTGCCCGGCATGTATCTCAACTGCGGCTGGTGCTATGGCGGCTTCAAGGCGACGCCCGCCTCCGGCTGGTGCTTTGCCTGGACCATCGCCAAGGACGAGCCGCATGACCTCAACGCCCCCTTCACGCTCGACCGCTTCCATCGCGGCCTGGTGATCGACGACAAAGGCCAGGGCGCCAATCCCAGACTGCACTGAACAATATCTCTCCAAGCAAGGCTTCACCGAGCAAGGCTGCACCAGGAATATCCGATGTTGATCACTTGTCCCTATTGCGGCCCGCGCGACGTCATCGAGTTCACCTACCAGGGTGACGGCAACCGCGAGCGTCCCGACCCCGCCTCGCAGAACTTCGAAGCCTGGAACGCCTATGTCTATGACCGGCTGAACCCGGCCGGAGACCACAACGAGATCTGGCAGCATTCCGGCGGCTGCCGCGCGCATCTCAGGGTCGTGCGCAACACGCTGACGCATGAGATTTCCAGCGTCGCCTTCGCACGCGGTGACCACGGCTCGGTCGCGCGGCGCAAGGCGGAGGGCAGATCGTGAGCCCGCGCCGCACCGAAACCGGGGGCCACATCGACCGGCTGAAGACCATCCGCTTCACCTTTGATGGCGCGTCCTACACCGGCCATGCCGGCGATACGCTGGCTTCGGCACTGCTGGCCAACGGCGTCACGCTTTACGGGCGCTCGTTCAAATACCACCGCCCGCGCGGCCTCCTGACAGCAGGCGTGGAAGAGCCGAACGCGCTGGTGACGGTGCTGAAGGGCGAGGTCCGCGAGCCCAACATCGCGGCGACAATGGTCGAGCTTCATGACGGGTTGGTCGCCGTCAGCCAGAACCGTTTTCCGTCGCTGGCCTGGGACGTCAGCGCCGTCAACCAGCTCGGCGGCAAGCTCCTGTCGGCCGGCTTCTACTACAAGACCTTCATGGGTCCGGTGATCGGGCCGCTGAAGGGCACGCGCTTCTGGATGTTCTGCGAGCATTTCATCCGCCGCGCCGCCGGCCTCGGCCGTGCCGGTTCTGCGGCCGACCCGGCGCGCTATGAGCGCATGAACGCCTTTTGCGACGTGCTGGTGGTCGGCTCCGGCCCTGCCGGGCTGACGGCCGCCAAGGCTGCTGCTGACCAGGGCGCGCGCGTCATTCTTGCCGAACTCGATCCGCGTTTCGGCGGCTCGGCCAACTGGTCGAACGGGACGATTGATGACTTGCCGGCGGCCGACTGGGCTAGGCGAACCGTGGCCCAGCTCGAAGGTTATGACAATGTCCGGCTTCTGCCGCGCACCACGGTCTGGGGCTACTACGACAGCAATACGCTTGCCGCCCTTGAACGGGTCACCGATCACAAGGAGACACCCGGCAAGGGCGAACCGCGCCATCGCTATTGGGCGATCCGCGCACGGTCGGTTGTGCTGGCCACCGGCGCCTTCGAACGGCCGCTTGTATTCCCGGGCAATGACCGCCCGGGCGTCATGCTGGCCCATGCCGCGGAACGCTACGCCAACGAATTCGGTGTGCTGGCGGGGCAGACGGTCGCGCTGTTCACCAACAATGACAGCGCCTATCGCTGCGCCCTGGCGCTGAAGAAGGCCGGCGCAAGGATTGCCGCGATTGTCGATGTCCGCCCCGAGCTTTCCGGCGAAATGCGCGAGCTGGCCGAGGAAACCGAAGCCAAGACCTTTCCCGGCCATGCCGTCATCGCCACTGAAGGCGGCAAGGCGCTCTCCGGCGTCAAGCTGCAGCGCTTCGACATGGCCAACGGCACGCTCACCGGCGACGCCCGCAGCATCCATGCCGACTGCCTCTTGATGTCGGGCGGCTGGTCGCCAACCATCCATCTGGCCAGCCAAGCCGGCGCCAAGGCGGAGTGGAATGCCGCCCGACAAGCCTTCCTGCCGCCGAAGCCGACGCAGAACTGGATTGGCGCCGGCGCCTTCACCGGCAGCTTTTCCACCGCCGAAGCGATGACCGAGGGCCGCGCCGCGGGCCTTGCCGCGGCAGGCGCGCAAGCCACGCCGGCCGCACTGCCCTCGGTCGAAGCCGTAGCTTGCGATCCCGATCCGGCGCCGGTGTTCGAGATCAGGGCCAGCGGCAAGAGCTTCGTCGACTTCCAGCACGACGTGACGTCGGAGGACGTGCGGCTGGCGCACCGCGAAGGCTTCGTCTCGGTCGAGCATCTGAAACGCTACACCACGCTCGGCATGGCCACTGACCAGGGCAAGAATTCCAACGTCCCCGGCCTGGCCATCATGGCCGAGGCGCTCGGCAAGCCGATCCCGGAAGTCGGCACGACACGCTTCCGGGCGCCCTTTGCACCGGTTTCGATCGGATCACTGGCAGCGGAGCGCTTCGGCGACCTCAAGCCCGAACGGCTGACGCCGATGCATGACTGGCACCTGGCCAATGGCGCGACCATGTATTCCGCCGGCCTGTGGTACCGGCCGATGATCTACGGCCTTGCCGGCGAGACGATCGAGCAGGCCTATGTACGCGAGGCCAGGGCAACGCGCGAAAGCGCCGGCATCGTCGATGTCTCGACGCTCGGCAAGATCGCGGTGCAGGGTCCGGACGCGGCCGAATTCCTCGACCGTGTCTACACCAACATGTTTTCCACGTTGGCCGTGGGCAAGGCGCGCTACGGACTGATGCTGCGCGAGGACGGGCTGGCCTTCGACGACGGCACCACATGGCGGCTCGGCGAACGGGATTTCCTGATGACCACCACCACGGCCAATGCCGGCAAGGTGATGCAGCATCTGGAATATTTTCTCGATGTGGTCTGGCCGGAGCTCAAGGTTCATGTCACCTCCGTGACCGACCAGTGGGCGGGCGCTGCGATCGGCGGGCCGAAAGCCAGGCAGATCCTGGCCGGCTGCGTCGCCGGCACCGCTGTCGACAATGCGGCGCTGCCGTTCATGGGCATCGTGCATGGCCAGATCGCTGGCGTGCCGGTGATGATCTGCCGGCTGTCCTTCTCCGGCGAAATGGCGTTCGAGGTCTATTGCGGCGCCGACCATGGCACCCATGTCTGGGAAACGCTTGTCGAGGCCGGCAAGCCGTTCGGCCTGGCAACCTACGGACTGGAAGCGCTGGGCACGATGCGCATCGAGAAAGGCCATGTGACGGGCGCCGAGATCGACGGCCGCACCACGGCGCGCGACCTGCATCTCGACTGGATGCTGTCGAAAAAGAAACCGTTTATCGGCTCGGCGATGATGGACCGCGAGGGCCTCATCTCGCCCGACCGGCTGGAACTTGTCGGCCTGGTCGCGCTCGACAACAGGCCGCTCAACGGCGGCGCGCATATCGTCGAGGAGCTTGACGAGTCCAACCCGCACGGCTCCATCGGCCACATCACGGCATGCTGCTATTCGCCGGCGCTCGGCAAGCACATCGCGCTGGCGCTGGTCAAAGGCGGCAAGGCCAGGCACGGCTCGCGCGCCCATGTCTCCGATCCGCTGCGCAACCGGTTCGGACCGGTCGAGATCGTTTCCAACCACTTCTACGATCCGGACGGGAGCCGCATGCATGGTTGAGCGCCTTTCACCGCTGGAACCGGAATTCCATGTCGGCTCGCACGGCAATTTCGAACATGGTGTCGAGGTCATCCTGACCGAGACGAGACCGGGCTCGATCGTGCAGCTCGCCGCCTGGCCGGGCGAAGAGAAGAAACTGATATCATGCATCCGCGCCGTCACCGGGCTTGCGCTGCCCGACGGTGCCGGCGGTGGCGCCACCAATGGCGCCAAATCGGCATTCGGTTTCGCACCGGGAAAGTTCACCGTAGCCGACGAAGCCGAGGGGCTGGCCGCGGCTTTCGCGGGCGTGGTGACCCCCGCCATCGGCACGGTGACCGATCTTTCGCATGGCCGCAGCGCGATCCGCATCGCCGGACCGAAGGCCGAATGGGTGCTGGCGAAGTTCTTCGCCATCGATTTCGCGCTGCCTGCCTTCCCGCTCGGCGCCGGCCGCTCGACCACCCATCACGATGTCTTCGCCCAGATCCAACGCACCGGCGGCGACCAGTTCGACATCTACGTCTTCCGCTCTTTCGCGCGCTCCTTCTGGAAGGCGCTGTGTCACGCCAGCGAGGAAGTCGGCTACGAGGTCCAGTAGGCGCGCCTCGAGGGATTCTGGCATCAAGGCCGGCCGGCTCTGACGCTACAGCAATGCGCCGGCGGCCGCCATAATGGCGTGATATGGCCGTCAAGCCGGTCCGAAGGGTAACAAAACCCGTCTCCAGAATCCGCGCATCCGTTTGGTTCGAATATCTCCATGACCGCAGAAATATCCGCCGGCGTCACCGATCGCGCCGATGTGCCAGCCAGAGCCCTGCTCCTGCTGCCGCTGACGGTCGCCTGCGGCGTGTTCATGACCAGTCTCGACCAGAATGTCGTGGTGACGGCGCTGCCCGGCATCAGCGAAAGCCTTGGCCGTCCACCGAGCCAGCTTGGCCTGCTGATCACGGTCTACGTCGCCAGCCTGATCATCTCGATGCCGCTCGGCGGTTGGGCTGCCGACCGCTTCGGCCTGCGCAACGTCTACTGCTTTGCGCTGCTGGTATTCGCCGCCTCGTCGGCGCTGTGCGGCCTGTCCGACAACATCTGGACGCTGGTCGGCGCCCGCGCGCTGCAGGGCTTCGGCGGCGCGCTGATGGGCACGCTCGGTCAGGTCGTCATCCTGTCGACCTTCCCTCGAAGCCGGACGCTGAAGATCAACATGTATATCTCGCTGGCCGGCCAGTCCGGCCCGCTCGTCGGTCCGCTCGTCGGCGGCGCGCTGACCACTTACATTTCCTGGCGCTGGATCTTCTTCATCAACGTGCCCTTCGCGCTGGCCGCGGCTGTCCTTGCCGCCTCGCTGTTTCCGACGGTGACCAAACCCGTGCGCACACCGTTCGATTTCCCGGGCTTCCTGCTGGTCGGCAGCGGCATGGTCCTGCTTGTCTTCGGCATGGATTCGCTGGCGGCGAAAGATGCGGCCGCCGGCGTGATCGCGGCCGAGCTTGCCCTGGCGCTGGTCATCCTGACGGTCGCCTCGTTCTATTGCCTGCGCGTGCGCAATCCCTTGCTCGACCTCAAGCTCCTGCGCATCCGCACCTTCCGCATCTCCTTCCTCACCGGCGGCGGTCTGGACACGATCGGCCTCAGCTCCGTCGTCTTCCTGCTGCCGCTGATGTTCCAGCTCGGCTTCGGCATGAGCGCGGTACAGGCGGGATCGCTGACCTTCGTCGCCGCGGTCGGGTCGGTGGTCATGCGTGTCTTCATGCCTCGCCTGCTCAACCGCTTCGGTTTCCGCCGCGTGCTGGTTTTCAACACGCCCGTCGTCGCGGCCATGGTTGCGGGCTTTGCCCTGATGCAGGCGACCACACCGGTGTGGATCGTGCTTGCCTACATCTTCATCTTCGGCGTCTTCCGTTCCGCGCAATGGGCGTCGACCGGCAACCTTGCCTATTCCGACATCGCGCCCGATCAGCTCGCCCGCTTCAGCGCGCTCTATTACATATTGTGGCAACTGGCGGTGGCGATCAGCGTCGGCCTGGCCGCCGCGGCACTATCGTTTCTGGCCGGCGGCGGCCCGGCCGTCGCCAATGACTTCCGGATACTGTTCGTGATCGAGGGTGTCATCACGCTGTGCGCGCTATCAGCCTATCTCAAGCTGACGCCGCAGGATGGCGCCCATGTCAGCGGCCATGGCGCCCAGATGAACACGGAATAGCGGATGTCGCAGCGCAGCAGCGGCCTACTCGCTGAACGTCACCCATTCCTCCAGCGGCACGCGGTCGGTTCGGAAGGCGTTTTCGGGCTTCGACGTATCTTCATAACCGAGCGCCATGCCGCAGACGACGATCTCCTCGTCGGGAATGCCGAGCACCGGCCTGATCTGCCGGTGATAGGGCGCGAACGCCGCCTGCGGACAGGTGTGCAAGCCCCTGCCCCGCGCGGCAACCATGATGTTCTGCAGGAACATGCCGTAGTCGATCCAGGAACCCTGGTTAAGCCGGCGGTCGATGGTGAAGATCATGCCGACCGGCGCGTCGAAGAAGACGAAGTTGCGGTCGTGCTGGGCACGCATCTTGTCGACCTCGCGGCGACCGATGCCGAGCGCGCCGTAGAGCCCGAAACCGTTGGCGCGGCGGCGGGTCAGGTAGGGTTCGAAGAACTGCGTGGGATAATAGCGATATTCGTCCCAATCGGCCTTTTCAGCACGGATGCCGGAATTCAGGATGGCATCCGATATCCGCTGCTTGGTGTCACCCTTGGTGACATAGACCCGCCATGGCTGCATATTGGTGCCGGAAGGGGCGCGTGCCGCGACCGCCAGTATGTCGCGGATCGTGTTGTCGTCGACCATGTCGGGCAGAAAAGCGCGCACCGACCGGCGCGATACGATCGCGTCGTCGACGATCTCGGCATCAACCGTGATTCGAGCCTTCTTTCCAAGCATGGGCCGTCCTTACCCTGTGTCCCGATCGGACGTCCCCACTCGCCGCTCGCGGCCGAGCCTTTGCATGAACCGCCAAAATCGCGCAAGCAAATCTTGTGCACCCGTGAAAATCCGCTTGATTTTTTCACCGCTCCGGCATCTCATGAAATTTGATGGGATTTTTTCACGAGAGCGCGATTTGCCTCCAACTACAGCGAAAGCATTGCAGGGAAATTACGAGCGATTGCTGGCCAGCGACATCAGGGCGCTGCGCAAGGCGCGAGGGTTGACGCTCGCCGAGATCGCCCTGAAACTCGGCCGGTCGGTCGGCTGGGTCAGCCAGGTCGAACGCGGCCTGTCGACACCGTCGCTCAGTGATCTCCGGGCTTTCGGCGAACTGTTCGGCGTGCCGGTCAGCCTGTTCTTCGGCCACGACGTGCCTGTCGAAAGCGAGCGCGGCGCGGTCGTGCGGGCCGGCAGCCGCCGCACCCTTGGCACAAGCGAATCCGGCCTCATGGAGGAGCTTCTGTCGCCCGATCTCGGCGGTAGCTTCGAGATGCTGCGTTCCGTCTTCGCGCCGGGCGCCGAGCTCAAGAGCGAGGCGCGCCGGCCGACCGAAGAGGCTGGATATGTCGTGTCGGGGACGTTCGACATCGAAATATCGGGGACATGGCATCGGCTCGGCGAAGGCGATTCCTTTCGCTTCGAGGGCAAGCCATTCCGCTGGCGCAATCCGGGAATGGAGCCGGCGGTCGTCATCTGGGTGGTTTCGCCGCCAGTTTATTGAATGAAATTGGACCAAGGGTTGGAGAAGAACATGGCCGGTTTGCCGAGCACGGCACGCGTGGTGATCATCGGAGGCGGTGTCGTCGGCGCCTCCTCGCTCTACCATCTCGCCAAGGCGGGCTGGACCGACTGCGTTCTCCTGGAAAAGAATGAACTCACCTCCGGCTCGACCTGGCATGCCGCCGGTAACGTGCCGACCTTCTCCTCGTCCTGGTCGCTGATGAACATGCAGCGCTATTCGACCGAGCTCTATCGCGGGCTGGCCGAGGCCGTCGACTATCCCATGAACTACCATGTCACCGGCTCCCTGCGGCTTGCCCACACGCAAGAGCGCATGCAGGAGTTCCAGCGCGCCAAGGGCATGGGCCGCTACCAGGGCATGGACATCGATATCGTCGGCACGGACGAGATCAAGCGCCGCTATCCCTTCATCGAGACGCATGAGCTGGAAGGCGCCCTCTACGACCCGAGCGACGGCGACATAGATCCGGCGCAGCTGACCCAGGCGCTGGCCAAGGGCGCGCGCGACATGGGTGCCCGGATCATACGCTTCTGCCCGGTGACAGGCGTGCGCCGCGAAAGGGACGAATGGGTGGTCGTGACGCCGCAAGGCGAGATCCGCTGCGAGATCGTCGTCAACGCCGCCGGCTACCGTGCCGCCGAAGTCGGAAAAATGTTCGGCCGCGAGGTGCCGATGATGGTGATGAGCCATCAGTATATCCTGTTCGAGGAGATCCCCGAACTCGCGGCATGGTCGAAGGAACAGGGCAGAAAGTTGCCGCTGCTGCGCGACGTCGATACCTCCTATTATCTGCGCCAGGAAAAGAACGGCATGAATCTCGGTCCCTATGAGCGCAATTGCCGCGCGCATTGGGCTGGTCACAACGACCCGATGCCGGAGGATTTTTCCTTCCAGCTTTTCCCCGACGATCTCGACCGGCTGGAACACTATCTGGCAGACGCCGTCGCCCGCGTGCCGATCCTGGGTACCGCCGGCCTGTCCAAGGTCATCAACGGCCCGATCCCCTATGCGCCGGACGGCAATCCGCTGATCGGGCCGATGCCGGGCGTCCCCAATGCGTTCGAGGCCTGCGTCTTCACCTTCGGCATCGCGCAAGGCGGCGGTGCAGGCAAGGTGTTGGCCGAATGGGTCACGCAAGGCCAGACCGAATGGGACATGTGGTCTTGCGACCCGCGCCGCTTCACGTCCTTCGCTTCGGCTCCGGATTACTGCGTTGCCAAAGGCATGGAGATCTACGGCAACGAATACGCCATCCAGTTTCCGCGCCATGCCTGGCCGGCGGGACGCGACAGGAAATTGTCGCCGATCCATGATCGCATGAAGGCGTTCGGCGCGCGCTTCGACGCCTATAATGGCTGGGAGCGCGCCACCTGGTATGCGCAGGATGGCGACGACGTCTCGGAGGAAGCAACGCTCACCTTCCGTCGCGACGGGCCGTGGCAGCACCGCGTGCGCGAGGAATGCCTGGCCGTCCGCGACGCCGCCGGCATCCTCGACCTGCCGGGTTTTTCGCGCTTCAACCTCGAAGGTCCGGGCGCCGCCGAATGGCTTAGCCGGCAAGTGACCGGCCTTGTGCCGAAGCCCGGCCGCATCGGTCTCGTCTATTTCTCCGACGACAAGGGCCGCATCGTCACCGAAATGTCGGTGGTGCGCCACGGCGAGGAATCCATGACGCTGATCACCGCGGCGGTGGCGCAATGGCATGATTTCGAATGGCTGAAATCGCACATGCCCGTCGATGCGACTTTCAAGCTGATCGACCGGACCGAGGAATTCTCCACCCAGATCCTGGCCGGACCCAAGTCGCGGGAAATCCTCGCCGCCGTCTGTGAGGCCGACCTGACCTTGCCCTGGCTCACGCATCAGGAAACCAAGATCGCCGGGCGCTGGGCGAAGCTGGTCCGCGTCTCCTTCGCCGGCGAACTCGGCTGGGAAATCCACACCAGGGTCGACGACACCGCCGCCGTTTTCGACACCATCTGCGCGGCGGGACAGCCGCACGGCCTGAAACCATTCGGCATGTACGCGCTGGATTCGTTGCGGCTTGAAAAGGGCTATCGCACCTGGAAAGGCGACCTCTCGACCGACTACTCGATCCTGCAAGGCGGGCTCGAGCGGTTCGTCAAATGGGACAAGCCCGAGTTCCGCGGCAAGGCGGCGCTCCAGAACGAGAAGCAGCAGGGCGTCAAGAAGCGCTTCGTCACGCTGGTGGTCGAAAACCCCGGCGATTGCGACGCCCCCTACATGTCGACGCTGTGGCATGACGGCCAGATCGTCGGCGAGACGACGTCGGGCGGCTGGGGCCATCGCGTCGGCAAGTCGATCGCGCTCGGCATGCTGCGTGCCGATCTGGCGGAGCCCGGCACCGCCGTGGAGATCGAGATCTTCGGCGACCGTTTCAAGGCGGTCGTGCAGAACGATGAGCCCTTGTGGGATCCGAAGAACGAAAGGTTGAGAGCCTGATGCCAAAACCATCATCGCGCATTTCAGGCATCGTGCCGTCGGGCAAGGATGGCTGGGAAGTCCACTTCGCCGCATGGGCCCGCAAGGAAGCCGGCGAGGACATCATCATGCTGTCGGTCGGCGATCACGATTTCGACACACCTTCCGAAACGATCGAGGCTTGCGTGACCGCGGTTCGCGGCAGCAATCACCACTATACCCCTTTGCCCGGCCTGCCGCGCCTGCGCAAGGCGATGGCGGCGGCCTCGGTCGCCTGCACGGGCGTCGGGACGACGCCGGACCAGGTCATCGCCACGCCGGGCGGCCAGGCGGCGCTCTACGCCGCCGTGCAGGCCGTGCTCGATCCGGGCGACCACGCCATCGTGGTCGCGCCATACTACGCGACCTACCCCAACACCTTCAGCGCCGCGGGCGCGACCTTCACGGTTGTCGAGACGCCGGCCGAGGACGGTTTCCAGCCCCGCGCCGACATGATCCGGGCGGCACTTCGGCCGAATACGCGCGCCATCCTGATCAACACGCCGAACAACCCGACCGGAGCCGTCTATTCGCGCGAACGGTTGGAACAGCTGGCCGAGGTCTGCCGCGAGCACGATTTGTGGCTGCTGTCCGACGAAGTCTACTGGACGCTCGGCGGTGGCGAGCACATCTCGCCGCGTTCCCTGCCCGGCATGGCTGAGCGCACGCTGGTCATCAATTCCATGTCCAAGAGCCATGGCATGACCGGTTGGCGCATGGGCTGGCTGACCGGCCCCAGCGAGATGATCTCGCTGCTGACCAACCTCAATCTGGTGACGACCTACGGCCTCCCGGCCTTCATCTCGATCGCTTGCACCGAGGCGCTGGAGAAGGGTTATGGCGTGAAGGAAATCGCCGAACGCTATGCGGCGCGACGCGCCGTCCTGCTCGACGCCGTGCGCGGCATGAACGATGTCGGCGTGCGCGGCTCCGAAGGCGGCATGTATGTCATGCTCGACATATCGGCCGTCGAATCCGACGACGAGAAATTCGCCTTCGCCTTCCTCGACAAGGAGAAGGTCGGCGTCATGCCCGGCTCCAGTTTCGGCGAGGCCGCGGCCGGCCATATCCGCGTCAGCCTGTGCCAGCCGGAACCCGTCTTGCGGGAAGCAGCGCTCCGGCTGCGCCGCTTTGTCTCCAGCTACCGCCGCGAGGCCGCATGAATATCCCCTCCCCCAGAACCATTCCCGCCAAGGCAAGAGCCGTCATCATCGGCGGCGGCGTTTCCGGCTGCTCGGTCGCCTATCACCTGGCCAAGCTCGGCTGGACCGACATCGTCCTTCTGGAGCGCAAGCAGCTGACCTCGGGCACCACATGGCATGCCGCCGGCCTGATCGGCCAGTTGCGCGGCTCGCAGAACATGACGCGGCTGGCGAAATATTCGGCCGACCTCTACGTCAAGCTGGAAGCCGAGACCGAGGTCGGCACCGGCATGCGCCAAGTCGGCTCGATCACCGTCGCGCTGACCGAGGAGCGCAAGCACGAGATCTACCGTCAGGCGTCACTCGCCCGCGCCTTCGATGTCGACGTGCGCGAGATTTCGCCCAGGGAAGTCAAGGAGATGTACCCGCATCTCAACGTGTCCGACGTCGTCGGCGCCGTGCATCTGCCGCTTGATGGCCAGTGCGACCCCGCCAACATCGCCATGGCGCTGGCGAAGGGCGCGCGCCAACGCGGCGCCACCATCGTGGAGAATGTGAAGGTCACCAAGGTCCACACCAAGGCGGGCCGCGTCACCGGCGTGTCCTGGGCGCAGGGCGAAGAGCAAGGCACGATCGAGGCCGACATCGTCGTCAACTGCGCCGGCATGTGGGCGCGCGAACTGGGCGCCCAGAACGGCGTCACCATCCCGCTGCACGCCTGCGAGCATTTTTACCTCGTCACCGAGCCGATCCCGGGGCTGAGCCGCCTGCCGGTGCTGCGCGTGCCCGACGAGTGCGCCTATTACAAGGAAGACGCCGGCAAGATGATGCTCGGCGCCTTCGAGCCGGTGGCCAAGCCCTGGGGCATGGACGGCATCCGCGAGGACTTCTGCTTCGATCAACTGCCCGAGGACATGGACCATTTCGAGCCGATCCTGGAAATGGGCGTAAACCGCATGCCGATGCTGGCGACCGCCGGCATCCACACCTTCTTCAACGGCCCCGAGAGTTTTACGCCCGACGACCGCTACTATCTCGGCGAGGCGCCGGAACTGCGTGGCTACTGGATGGCGACCGGCTACAATTCGATCGGCATCGTCTCGTCAGGCGGCGCCGGCATGGCGCTGGCACAGTGGATCAACGACGGCGAGGCACCGTTCGACCTGTGGGAAGTCGACATCCGCCGCGCCCAGCCTTTCCAGAAGAACCGCCGTTACCTCAAGGAGCGCGTCTCCGAAACGCTCGGCCTGCTCTATGCCGACCATTTCCCCTATCGCCAGATGGCGACGTCGCGCGGCGTGCGCCGTTCACCCCTGCATGAGCATCTGAAGGCGCGCGGCGCCGTGTTCGGCGAGGTCGCCGGCTGGGAGCGCGCCAACTGGTTCGCGCGCGAGGGACAGGAGCGCGAGTACCGCTATTCCTGGAAGCGGCAGAACTGGTTCGACAACCAGCGCGAGGAGCACCTCGCCGTCCGCAACAAGGTCGGCCTGTTCGACATGACCTCGTTCGGCAAGATCCGCGTCGAAGGCCGCGACGCCTGCGCCTTCCTGCAAAAACTCTGCGCCAATGACATGGACGTAGCGCCGGGCAAGATCGTCTACACGCAGATGCTCAACCGGCGCGGCGGCATCGAGAGCGATCTCACAGTGTCGCGCCTGTCGGACACCGCCTATTTCCTCGTCGTGCCCGGCGCCGCGCTGCAGCGCGACCTCGCCTGGCTGCGCAAGCACCTGACAGATGAGTTCGTCGTCATCACCGATGTAACCGCTGCCGAAAGCGTACTCTGCCTGATGGGCCCGGATGCGCGAAAACTGATCCAGAAGGTCAGCCCCAACGACTTCTCCAACGAGAACAACCCATTCGGCACGTTCCAGGAGATCGAGATCGGCATGGGCCTCGCCCGCGCCCACCGTGTCACCTATGTCGGCGAACTCGGCTGGGAGCTCTATGTCTCGACCGACCAGGCGGCCCACGTCTTTGAAGCCATCGAAGCGGCCGGCGCCGATGTCGGCCTCAAGCTGTGCGGGCTGCATGCGCTCGACTCCTGCCGTATCGAAAAGGCTTTCCGCCATTTCGGTCACGACATCACCGACGAAGACAATGTGCTGGAAGCCGGCCTCGGCTTCGCGGTGAAGACGGCCAAGGGCGATTTCATCGGCCGCGACGCGGTGTTGAAGAAGAAGGAAGCCGGATTGAGCCGCCGGCTGGTCCAGTTCCGGCTGAAGGACCCGCAACCGCTGCTCTTCCACAACGAGGCGATCCTGCGCGACGGCAAGATCGTCGGTCCGATCACCTCAGGCAATTACGGCCACCATCTCGGCGGCGCGATCGGGCTGGGCTATGTGCCCTGCCAGGGCGAGACCGAGGCGGATGTGCTGGCCTCGTCCTATGAGATCGAGATCGCCGGCGAGCGGTTTGCGGCAGAGGCATCGCTGAAGCCGATGTATGATCCGAAATCGGAACGGGTGAAGACGTAGCGCGGTTTCCCTTCTCCCCTTTTGGGCCTGTTGCGCAGTTTGTGAGTGGGAGTTGGCGGCGATTGACGTCTCGCGACCTTCCGCCGGTTTCTCGGGATTTGGCGGCTGGTTCAGGGTTGAAGGCGGCGGTTCGGCTGGTGAGGCCGGATTGCGGGCGCACCTATCCCGTGATGGCCGCCCATCGGCGCATGTTGAAGGCGATCGCCGCCATCGTCACCTGGGCGGTCGCCTTGGCCAGTCCGACATAACGGATCCTGGTCAGCTTCATGCGGTTCTTGAGCGTGGCAAAAGTGGTCTCGACCGCCGCTCGGCGTCTTGCGATCAGGCGATTGTAATGGTTGAGCCGCGGCGGCAACTGCGGATGATGCTTGTTGGGGCGCCGTGCAATGCGAGCCTTCTTGCCCTCGGCCTTGAGGCGGGCGCGGCGGGCATGGGTGTCGTAAGCGGCATCCGCCCACACCGTCGTCTCGTCGCCGCAGATCAAATCACCGGCCACCACCGTGTCGTTGACGTTGGCCGGTGTGGTGATCACCGTGCGGATCAGGCCGGAGCCCTCATCCACCCCGACATGGGCCTTGTAGCCGAAGGTGAAGCCGCCCTTGCCCTGCCGTGCGGTGATGCGGGCGTCCGCATCCTTCGACGGCCGCTCGGACGTCGGCGGCGCCGAGACCGCATTGATCAGCGTGGCATCCAACATCGTGCCACGTTTCAGGATAACGCCAGCCTTCTCCAGCTGCCGGTCCAGTTCGCTAAACAACTTGTCGAGCAGCCCTTCGCCGACAAGCAGATTGCGAAAGCGCGAAAGCACCGTGTGATCGGGAATGCTCTCCTCCAGCCCGAGCCCGATAAAGCGCCGGAACGACAGCCGGTCGCCAAGCGCCTCTTCCAACTCACGGTCCGAAAGCCCGTAGAGCGATTGCAGCAAAAGCGCCTTGAACAACACCAGCGGCGGCCAGGCCGCCCGTCCCGGTCCGCCATCGCGCAGCGGGTTGAGTAGCTTCTCGAAGCGATACCACTTCACCAGATCCGACAAACGATCAAGCGGCGAAGAACCACCCGCAAGCTTGGTGCCCAGAAAAGCCTCCGCCAAGCTCAGCTGACCAGTCTGCTTCACTGCCATCGCGATTCCCTCAGAGCCTCCGTCTCAGAGAATCACAATCAGCGAATTACGCAACAAGTCCACAAGGGGAGAAGGGCAGTTCGCCCCCTCAAAACCGCTCCAGCTTCGCCCGCACCTTCGCCAGAAACGCGGCCCTCGTCTTCGGCGTCGAGGCGTCCATCAGATAGTGCGCCATGAAGAAGGTCCGGCAGCGCGTGGCGCACAGCGCGCGCATGCCGCGCAGCAAGGTTTTGCGCCCGGGCTGGCCGACGACGACGCTCCACCATGTCGGCGCGCCGCAGGTGGTGATGACGCCGACCTTGGTCACATGCCGCATCAGCGACTTGATCCGCCCCTTGCCGGCCGGCAGCTTGAAGGCGACGTCCGTCGCCCACACCCGGTCGAGCCAACCCTTCAGCATCGCCGGCAGCCCGTACCACCAGGTCGGATAGACGAAGAGGATTGCCTCGGCCCAGTTGAGCAGCTCGAAATGCGGCTTCAGCGCAAGGTCCTGCGGCGCCTGGTTGTTGTAGAAACGCCGTTCCTCGCAGCTCATCACCGGATCGAACTTCTCGGCATAGAGGTCGAGCAGCCGCACCTCCCAGCCCTTTCGCGTCAGCACCTCCACGGCGGTGTCGCGGATAGCGGCGCAAAAACTCTCCGGCACCGGATGGCAATAAACCACCAGCGCGCGCATCAGAATCTGTCCATGCTGGCCGTGACCTTGGCCAAGAACGCCTTGCGCGTCTCGTCGCTCGAAATGTTCATCGAATAATGCGCCAGATAGGAAACCGAAGCGCCCGGCTTTACCGTGGCGCGCAGTACGCGCTTGACCAGTTTGCGCGGCGGGTCCCCCATCAGCATGGCGCGGAACCGGGTGCCGCCATAGGTGGTGACCGCCGCGATCTTCCTGATGTTGTGCAGCGACGGCTGCGCCTTGCCGTCGACCAGCTTGAACGACACGCCGGGCAGGAAGACGCGGTCGAAGAACCCTTTCAGGATTGCCGGAAAGCCGTAGTTCCAGACCGGATAGGAAAGCACCAGCGCATCGGCGCGCAGCAGGCGTTCGACATACGGCGCCGCAGGGTCGGCGGAGCCGCGCGGATTGTGGTAGTCCAGCCGCTCCTGGCGAGAGAGCCGCGGATCGAAATCCTCTGCATAGAGGTCGCAGTCGTCAATCGCATGGCCGGCAGCCGTCAGTCGCTCGACGATCGTCCGGTGCAGGCCGGCATTGAAGCTGGTTTCGACCGGATGGGCGTGGACGACGAGGATGTTCATGGCGGAGCATTGCCTGGGTCAGCGCGAGGCACCCCCCTCTGCCCTGCCGGGCATCTCCCCCGCAAGGGGGGAGATCGGATTATCTCCCTGCTTTCGCCAATTGTCAGCGCGGCAGGTTGGCGGCAGCGCTTAAGCTGCCGATCTCCCCCCATGCGGGGGGTGAGGAGTGGTCCGCGCAGCGGACGGGAAGCCAATTTCTTGGCTTTCCGAGCGACGAACGCCCGAAGCGACAGCGAAGGGCCCGGGCCGGCAGGCCAGAGGGGGGTGTTCAAGCGCGAGCCTCTCCTCATCCCGTCCTCTGCAGCCCCTTGAACAGAAAAGTTCGTCCCGAACGGTAGTCATAATCCGGGTTTTCCCAGGCGATCATCTTGCCGGGATTGAGCAGTCCTTGCGGGTCGGTCTCGCGCTTGAAGGCGAGTTGCACCGCATCGGTCTGCTTCATGCCGCCCTCTTCCAGCGTGTAACGATGCGGGTTGAAGATCGGGCAGCCATTCTCTTCATGCAGGCGGATGATCTCGTCGAGCCGCGCCTCGGTGGTGAATTTGATCAGCGGCAGGCCGAAGCAGGTGATGTTGCCATCCAGCCGCACGAACTCCAGATGCGAGAACACTTCGCCCGGAAACATCGCGTCCATTTTCTCGACCAGCGCCAGCTGGTTGGGAAAGGGATAGAGCGACTGCAAATAGGTGATGTCGGGGTCGACCCGCAGCGCCCTGAGCGTCGTGTGGTTCCAGGCCAGTTCATAGGCCGGCGGCAGACCCTTTTTCTCCTCCGGCGTCGCCGTCGCGGCATTGAAGACCACCTCGCCTCCAGCCCGCCGCGTGAAAGCGAGAAAGGCGTCCAGCCCATGCCGCGCCACCATTACGACGCAGATGCTCTGCCCATCCTTCAGGAATTTCTGGTGCCGTTTGAAATAGAGCTGCGGCACCGGTGCCGCGATCGGCGTGATCAGCTTGGTCAGGATGCCGTCCTGGCAGGCCAGCGCGTTGCCGTAGCGCGCCGCATTCATGAAGGCGTCGAAGCCGACAATGATGTCGATCCACTCATAGGCCGCGGTCAGCGGCATCTCGACTTCCATGATGATACCGTTGGTGCCGTAGGCGTGGGTCACCTTGTGCAGATCCTCGCCGGTGAGTTCGAGCTCCCTCGGCTCGGCCTCCATGGTTACCACGCGCAGGCGCAGCACATTGCCGAAATCACGCAAGCCGCCGAAATTGATCGAACCGACGCCGCCCGAACCGCCGGCGATGAAGCCGCCGATCGAGGCGGTGTTGTAGGTGGAGGGTGAGAGCCGCAGTTCCTGGCCGGAATGCGCCCGCGTTGCCTTGTCGATGTCGGCCAGCACAGCGCCCGGCCCGGTCACCACACGCCCCGGCGCGATCGACTTGATCTCGTTCATCTCGGCGAGATTGAGCACGACGCCGCCCGAGAGCGGCATCGCCTGGCCGTAATTGCCTGTGCCGCTGCCGCGCGGCGTCACTGGCACGCCATGCCGGTGGCAGGCGGCGAGCACGCGGATCAGCTCGGCCTCGTTCTTGGGCGTCACGACAAGATCGCCGGTGACGTGATCGAGCTGCTGCTTCAGCACCGGGCTGTACCAGTAGAAATCGCGGCTTTTCTGCTGGACGATGGCCGGATTGTCGTCGAGTTTTATCCCGTCGAGATCGCGTTTCAGCGCGGCGATATCCATCAGTCCACCATCAGCTCGTCGAGTTCGGCATAGTCGGGCAGTTGCCGGTCGATCGCCCGCCCGGCGCGCACCACGATGCGATCCGATTCGGGCCGCGACAGCAATTCCGTCCAGCTGCGGCCCTTGAAGACGATGAAATCGGCATCGGCGCCGGCGGCAAGCGTGCCGAAACCATCGAGCCGCATCACGTGAGCCGGCGTTGCCGTGACGGCCTGCGGCCAATCGGCGACCGGATGATCGAAATGCAGGATGCGCGTCGCCATGCGGTAGACCTCCAGCATGTCGAGATCGCCATAGGCATAGAACGGATCGCGGGTATTGTCGGAGGCGACCGCGATCGGAATGCCCCTCGCCTTCATCTCGTGCAGCAGCGTTACCCCGCGCCAGCGCGGCGTGGTTTGATCGCGCCGCCGGTCCTGCAGATAGAGATTGCACATCGGCAGCGAGACGATCGCCAGCCCGGCTTTCGCCACCTTGTCCAGCGTGTCCAGCACCTCGAGGTCCGGCTGGCGCGCCAGCGAACAGCAGTGGCCGACGAGGATCTTGCCCTCGAAGCCGCTCCACAGCGACGCCTCGGCGATCTTCTTCAGCGAGATCGCCGCGACGTCGTCGGTCTCGTCGGCATGGAAATCGAGATCGAGGCCATGCTTGACGGCTTGGGAGAAGACATGGTCGAGCAGTTCTTCCAGATCCGGCACCATGTAGGTGACGACGCCAAGCACGCCCTTGGCGGCGGCCACCCTTTTGGCCAGCCTGTCGAACCAATTCTTGTCGCGCACGCCCTCGACGCCAATCAGGCAGGCGCCCTGCAACTCGATGCGGCCGCGCCACCTCTCGCGCATCGTCTCGAACACCGGCCAGGAGATTTCCTCCTGCGGCGGGACACTGTCCAGATGCGTGCGCAGTGCTTTGGTGCCATGCGCGTAGGCGCAGCGCAGCGAGAAATCAATGCGCCGCGCCACGTCCTCGGCACTCCAGCGGTCAGTGCGGTCGGCACCTGTGGCATTCAGCGCCCCGATGAAAGTGCCGTCAGGATTGGGTTTTCGCGGCCAGATATGGCCCTTGTCGATATGGGTGTGACAATCGATGAAGCACGGCAGCAGAATCCGCCCGCCGAGGTCGATCGCATCGGCAGGTGCGTTCGATCTGCCAGGAACAGCAATGCTGGAAATCTTGCCGTCGCCCACCGCGATGTCGGCAAGTGCGAAACCGTCGCCGTCGAAGGGCGCGGCAAGGCCAGGCGTGACGGACCGATGAACGCGTGCGTTGGCGAGCCGGTATGAACCTGTGTTCGGAATCAAGGCGCTACCGCTCCTGCTTCAGCGCGCTCTCGTGCCAGCGCCGTAAGATGAGATGCGAAATCAGCGACAGCACGAGGAAGATCAGGATGCCGGTCAGCGAGATCAGGAACAGCGCCGCGAACAGCCTGGGCGCGTTCAGCCGGTAGCCGGCCTCGATGATGCGCGAGGCGAGGCCCGAAGACTGGCCGGTGGCGCCGGCGACGAACTCGGCCACCACCGCGCCGATCAGCGACAGGCCGCCGGCGATCTTCAGCCCGCCGAGAAAATACGGCATCGCCGCCGGCAGCCTGAGATAGCGCAATTGCTGCCAGCGCGTTGCGCCGTTGAGCTTGAACAGGTCGCGCAGATTGCGGTCGACCGAGTTCAGGCCGAGGGTGGTGTTGGAGAGGATCGGAAAGAAGGCGACGATCCAGGCGCAGAGCAGAAGCTTGGTCGTCTGGTTGTCGACATAGATGTTGATCAGCGGGAAGATGGCCACGATCGGCGTCACTTGCAGCACGATGGCGAAGGGAAAGAACGACATCTCCACCCATTTCGACTGCGCGAACAGCACCGCCAGCCCGACGCCGCCGATGACGGCAAGGAGCAGACTGAGGAAGGTGATGCGCAAGGTGACCAGCAGTGCGGAGAACAGCAGGCCGGCGTCGTTGTAGAGTGTTGCCAGCACCACACCGGGACGCGGCAGGATGTATTGCGGAATTTCATTCCACACGCAGATACGGTCCCACAGCCAGATCGCCAGGATCATGATCGCCAGCGGCAGAACCCAGCGGCCGATCCGCTCGAGCCGCTCCTGGCGCGCGCGGCGTGCTTCCTCGGGGTCGAGTTTCAATACACCGTCAATGGCCGTCATGATGCGAGCCTGCAATTGAGTTGATGGCCTTGACCAGCACGTCGGACGTCTGCCGGCACAGCGCCGCATAATCGGGTGAGGTGCGAAAGGCCTCGTCGCGCGGATAGGCCGCATCGATGGCAAGCTCGTCGAAGATCCTGCCTGGCCGCGCCGCCATCACGACAACCCTGTTGGACAAAAACACGCTTTCGAAGACGCTATGCGTGACGAAGACGACGGTGAAGCGCTCGTCCTGCCACAACTCCAGCAGATCGTTGTTGAGCTTGAAGCGGGTGATTTCGTCGAGGGCCGCGAACGGCTCATCCATCAAAAGCACGCGCGGTTTGGTCACCAGGGCCCGTGCGATCGAGACGCGCATCTTCATGCCGCCCGACAATTCGCGCGGCACCGCGTTCTCGAAACCGGTGAGATGAACCCTTGCCAGCATCTCGGTCACCACCGGTGCCGCCTTGGCGCGGCTGACGCCCTTCAGCCTGAGCGGCAGCCAGACATTGTCGAAAACGCTGGCCCAGGGCAGCAATGTCGGCTCCTGGAACACGAAGCCGATGTTCGAGCGGTCGAGCGAACCGCCCGCACGCCAGTCGAGCATGCCGGAGGTCGGCGTTGACAGGCCGGCGATCAGCCGCAGCGCCGTCGACTTGCCGCAGCCGGACGGCCCGAGCAGGCTGAGGAAATCCCCTTCCCGGATCGTCAGGTCGACGTCGGCGAGCGCCGTCACGCCATTGGAAAAGACCTTGCCGACGCCCCGCAGCGCCAACAATGCCGGAGCCGTGTCGGACCCGTTCGCCGGCGCCTGCGCTACCTGTTCCCGCATCATGCTGGGACGGCCTATTTCTTCAGCTCGAGCCCGACGCCCTTGTTGACGAAGGCCAGCGTGTAGGCTTTCGTGATGTCGATGCCGGCGGGCGTGACCTTGGCCTTGACCATCTTGTCGTAAAAACTCTTGATCCGCGCCTCGTTCATGGCGCCGATGCCGAGCTTCTCGGTGTCGCCGGAATCGGCTAGGCCGAACTTCTTCATCTGCTCGATTGAGAAAGCGATCTGCTCATCCGTCATGTCAGGATTGTCTTTCTTGATCATGTCGTTGGCGGCCTTGTTGTCGCCGTAGAGATATTTGTACCAGCCCTTGGCCGAGCCATCGACGAAGCACTGGACCACCTCCGGCTTCTTGTCGATCGTGTCCTGCATCACCTCGATCGTCGTCGAATAGGTGTCCCAGCCATAGTCGGCGAGCAGGAACTGGTTGGGCACGAAGCCGCCTTCCTTTTTGACCGCGAACGGCTCGGACGTGACATAGCCTTGCTGGATCGACTTCTTGTTGGCGAGGAAGGGAGCAGTGTTGTAGGTGTAGGGCACGCGCTTGGCCGCGTCGAAGCCGAGCTCGATGATCATCCACTGGAAGAAGGTCTGCGCGCCCTCGTCACCCAGAATGTACTGCTCGGCGTTCTTCAGGTCCTCCCATTTGTCCAGCCCCTCGCCGGGATGGGACATGATGACCTGCGGATCCTTCTGGAAGTCCGCCGCCACCACGCGCATCGGAATGCCTTGCTGGACGGCGTCGAAGGCCGACAGCAGGTTGCCGCCCATGTAGAAATCGATCTTGCCGGCCAGGAGCATCGGCCGGCCGCTGACCTGCGGGCCACCCTGCATGATGGTGACGTCGAGGCCGCAGGCGGCATAGGTGCCGTCGGCCACGGCCTGGTAGTAGCCGCCATGTTCCGGCTCGGCCAGCCAGTTGGTGCCGAAGGTGACTTTTTCATTTGCCGCGGCACCAAGCGTGCTCGCTGCAAGCACGGCCACCGCCGCTACCGACATCTTCAGTTTTCCGTACATCGACACCACCACCCTTTGTTTGCTCCGGCGCGCCACGCGCCAGGCTCGACACCAGAGATTCAAGAAGCAAGACACATGCCACCGGCGTCTCGCGCCGGGACCCGCCCGCCTGCACCACAGCCATCTGCGAACGCCGGAAAGGTCGTGCTGCACCGGAGGCATCGTGCCTATTTTTTAAACGCCTGTCCACAATCGCACCGGCGACATGCACCGCCATCTTGAAGCTGTGATGAATCCAGTCTTAGGCTGGCGGTATCCAGGAGATTGCCATGTTCAAGTTCCTCACCCCGAAGTCGATCAAGCCGCCTTTTGCCCGCTACAGTCACGGCGTCGAAGTGCCCCCGGGCAAGCGGCTGGTGTTGTGTTCAGGCCAGGTCGCGATCACGGCGGACGACCAGATCCCCGAAGACGCCGGCGCCCAGGCCGAGCTTTGCTTCAAGAACATCGCCGCGATCCTCGGCGAGGCGGGGCTGGGGCTCGGCAATATCGTTCGCATCAACGCCTATGTCACCGACCGCGCGCATCTGAGACCCTATATGGATGTCCGCGACCGGCTTTTTTCGAACCCCGCGCCGGCCTCGACCCTGATGATCGTCAGCGGGTTTGCCCGGCCTGAATTCAAGGTGGAGGTCGAGGCCATCGCGGCCGGGTGATCGACACGCCGTGTATCTCGCGCTAGGTCTCACCGTTCATCGAAGAGGCATGACATGACCGTAGCAAAAAGACGTGTGTGGTGGGGTGACTATCGGACCACGGAATATGCCTCGATCGATCCCGAAGCGACGATCGCTGTGCTGCCGGTGGCGGCGATCGAGCAGCATGGACCGCATCTGCCTGTCTCGACCGACACCTCGATCATGAACGGCATGCTCGACACGGTGATCGCCCGCCTGCCCGACGATCTCGACATCCGCATCCTTCCGGTCCAGGCGGTGGGCAAATCGAACGAGCATCTTCACGCGCCGGGCACGCTTACTTTGCCGGCAACGACGCTGGCGGACGCCTGGACCGAGCTTGGCGTGTCGATTGCGCGGGCAGGCGTGCGCAAGCTGGTCGTCGTCAACTCGCATGGCGGCAACGAGGAGATCATGGGCATCGTCACGCGCGAATTGCGGGTGCGCGAAAAGATGCTGGCGGTGAAGACCAGTTGGCAACGCTTCGGCCGCCCGGCCGGCATGTACACCGAACTCGAGGACCGCCACGGCATCCATGGCGGCGACGTCGAGACCTCGCTGATGCTGCATTTCCGGCCGGATCTCGTCGACATGACCAAGGCCGACAATTTCGTCTCCAACGTCGCCAACGCGGAGCAGGAATTTTCGCTCCTGCGCCACACCGGCACCCACGCCTTCGCCTGGATCGCCAGCGATCTCAATCCGAACGGCGTGGTCGGCGACGCCAGCATTGCCACGGCTGAAAAAGGTCGGCTGACAGCGGAACATCAGGCTGATGGTTTTGTCAGCCTGCTTAGGGATGTACGCAAGGCGAAGCTCGCCGATTGGCTGAAGTAGCCCTACATATCGATCTTCAGTTCGAACGGTGTGCCTTCAAAGGCATCGGCGCCGCGCCCGATCGCTTCGATTGCCGCGATCATGCGGCCGCCTCGACCAAGCAGCGCGTCGGCCACCGCGATCAGCCGCGGATTTGGCGTCGCCGAAGGCGACAGCGTCCGCAACGTCCGGGCCAGCTCGGCCTCGTCGCGTTTCGGCGCCAGCGCGGCAGCGATGATATAGGCGGAGGCCGTCGAGCGGCTGATGCCGGCATAGCAATGCACGACCATCGGCCTCGCCCGGTCCCAGCGGCGCGCGAAATCGAGCAGGTTGCGCACATGCTCCTCGCCCGGCATGGTCATGCCATCCTGCGCCACCGCGATGTCGTGCATGACCAGGTGCAGATGATTTTCCCTCATGATCGAGGCCGGGCGGAGCACATCGGTGCCGGCGGCCAACAGCGACAGCAGCCGCTCGGCGCCGGTCCTCGCCACCGTTTCCTCGACCTTTGCCAGCGAGCAGACATGGATCATGGTTTGATACCTTCCGCTCCATCCTCGCGCCGGGCCGCCCATTCGGCAAGGGCGGATTCAAGCCGCAGCCACTCCTCCCCGTTCCCCGGCAGGCCGGCCCGCAGGACATGCGGGCGGTCGGTGAAATGGCGAAGCAGGATGCCGCGTTCCCCAAGCACAGAAAACAAGCCGGCGGCATCCGGCAGGCTGAAATAGCGGAACAATGTGGTGCCGCCCGCGACAGGCACGCCGAAACGACCGAACAGTCCGTCGAGCCGAGCCGATGCCTCCGCCAGCGACGCGCGCATCGCGTCCTGCCAGCCGATATCGGCAAGTGCGCGAATGCCATATTCCAGCGCCGGGCCGGCGACAGCCCAAGGTCCGAATTGCGTTTCCAGCCGCTGGGCCGTCGGCGCATCGGCAAGCGCAAATCCAAGCCGCAGGCCGGCCAGCCCGAAAAACTTGCCGAAAGAGCGCAGCACGACGATGCCGCCCTGGCCGACATAGCCGGCAAGGCTGTGTTCGCGCGGGCCGACATCCATGAACGCCTCGTCGACGACCAGCAGCCCGCCCTTGGCGCGCAAACCGGCGGCCAGCGCCAGCAGCCGGTCGCGCTCGACGATGCGCCCATCCGGGTTGTTCGGATTGACCACGATGGCCAGGTCGGCATCCGCCAGATCAGCGAAATCGCTGACTTCGGTCACCTCGTGCCCCGTGATTGCCGCCGCGCGGGCATGTTCGGCATAAGTCGGCCCCAGCGCGAGCGCCCTGCCCGGTGCGATGAGCGAAGCCACGCGTGGCAGCAGGATCTGCGTACCGGGCGCAGCGACGACATTGGCTGGCGAGGGCGCACCATAGCTAATGGCCGCGATCGCCGTCAGCTCACGCGCCCGCCCCGCTTCCGGCAATCGCGACAGCGAGGTGGCGGGCAGCTCGAAAAGCGGGTAGGAGTGCGGATTGATTCCGGTCGAGAGGTCGACGAAAGGCTGGGGGGCGTTGGGGAAAAGCGCCCTTGCCCGGCCGAGACTTCCACCATGGTCCACCGCTCCTTCAAGAAGCTTCATGTCAGTCCTGATCGCTTTCCTGTCATTGGCCATCGAATCCGCGCTGGGCTACCCCGACTGGCTGTTTCGCGCCATCGGCCATCCCGTGACGTGGTTTGGCAGGCTGATATCCTTTCTCGATCGCAGGCTCAACCGCGCCACTGATCCCGACGCACTGCGTCGCCAACGTGGTGTCCAGGCGCTTCTGGTCATCGTGCTGGTGCCGGCGCTAATTGGCCTGTGCGTGCAGATCCTGCTCTGGTTCATTCCCCTGGGACTGTTCATCACCGCCCTTCTGGCAACATCGTTCCTGTCGCAGCGGAGCCTTTATGAGCATGTCGAGGCCGTCGCCGATGCGCTCGACTCGGGCGGCCTCGACATGGGCCGCGCCGCCGTCTCGCGCATCGTCGGCCGCGATCCCGAAACCCTCGACAGGGCCGGCGTCTGCCGCGCGGCGATCGAGAGCCTGGCCGAGAATTTTTCCGACGGCATCGTTGCCCCCGCCTTCTGGACGGGCGTCGGCGGCCTCGCCGGCGGCGCCGCCTACAAGGCCGCCAACACCGCCGATTCGATGATCGGCCATCGCACGCCGCGCCACGAAACGTTCGGCAGGGCAGCCGCACGCTTCGACGATTGGATCAACCTGCCGGCGTCGAGGCTGACGGCGTTGCTCATCACGTTGGCGGCTTTCCTGGTGAAAGGCGCCGACGCGAAAGCCGCATGGCAGGCGGTGCGGCGCGACGCGAAAAAGCACCGCTCGCCCAATGCCGGCTGGCCGGAGGCGGCGATGGCGGGCGGGCTCGGCCTGGCCCTCGCCGGGCCGCGCAGCTATGGCGGCGTAACGGTCGACGACGCGTTCATGGGCGAAGGCGGCCGGCGCGAAGCCGACAGCATCGACATAAGGCGGGCGCTGAAACTTTATCGTGTCGCCGACTGCCTGTTGATCGCGCTGTTCGGCGTGGTTTCGGCGATCGTCATTCTGGCATGATCTCACCCCCCCCGTGAGTTCTCTCCCGAAGGGGAGGAAGGGAGCCGGCCTGCAACAGGTTCGCGCCTTTCCTCTCCCCCGTCGATCGGGGGAGAGGTGGCTCGGCGAAGCCGAGACGGAGTGGGGGTCGACGAGCTCGGCAGTCGCGGTTCTCGCACCCGCCGGGTTGCGCCTGCCTGTCTGCGGACCGCGCGTTCGATCACCGCCTTCCCCCAATCCGTCGCTGCTTCGCAGCGCCACCTTTCCTCCCTCCGGAGGGAAAGGAAGTGAGCCCTGCTGGAAGCGTTTGGCGACCAGACTTGAATGCTCATCCACAAAAGGGGACAACAGCTCTCAAAACTCCACCCCCTGCTGCGCCTTCACGCCCGCCGCGAAATGGTGTTTGGTCAGCCCCATCTCGGTCACCAGGTCGGCCGCCTCGACCAGCGCCGGCTTGGCGTTGCGACCGGTGACGACGACATGCAGGCCCTCGCGGCGCGCTTTCAGCGCGGCAACCACCTTGTCCAGATCGAGATACTCGTAGCGCAGCGCGATGTTGAGTTCGTCGAGCACGACGAGACTGATCGACGGATCGGCCATCAGCTCCAGCGCCTTGGCCCAGGCGGCCTCGGCCGCCGCGATGTCGCGCTTCAGATCCTGTGTCTCCCAGGTGAACCCCTCGCCCATCGCGTGCCAGACGACGCGGTCGCCGAAGGCGGCGAAGGCCTCCTTCTCACCCGTATGCCATTTGCCCTTGATGAACTGGACGACGCCGACGCGCTTGCCGTAGCCGAGCATCCGCAGCGCCAGGCCAAAGGCAGCCGTGGTCTTGCCTTTGCCCGGGCCGGTGTTGACGATCAGCAGCCCCTTTTCGACCGTCTTGCTCGCCACCTCGGCGTCTTGGACCGCCTTGCGCTTGGCCATCTTGGCGCGGTGGCGCTCTTCGTCCTTTTCGTCGATGTCGGTCATGTCACTTCACCTTGAGCGGCAGCCCCGCCACCATCAAAAGCACGGTCTCGGCAATCGCCGCGACCTGCTGGTTGAGCCGGCCGGCGGCGTCGCGGAACCGGCGCCCCAGCGCATTGTCGGGCACGATGCCTTGCCCGACCTCGTTGGATACCACGAACCAGGGTCCGCGCGGCCGCGACAGCATGTCAGCCAGCCGCCGACATTCGGCCTCTACATCATGATCGGCCAGCATGTGATTGGTCAGCCAGAGCGTCAGGCAGTCGACAAGGACCGGCTGGTCCTCCGGTAGGGCCTCGAGTGCACCGACAAGGCCAAGCGGTGCATCGATGGTCGTCCAGCCCTCGCCGCGCCGCGACCGGTGCAACGCGATGCGCTGCCGCATCTCGTCGTCATAGGCTTGCGCCGTGGCGATGTAGGTCCATGGCGAAGGCAAGGCCGTCATCAGCGTTTCGGCGTGCGCGCTCTTGCCGGAGCGCGCACCGCCGATGATGAAGGTCAGTCTTCCGCGATCAGGCAAAGCTGTCGCGCAGGCTCGTCGCGCTGCCGGTGAAGCGTCCGCGCACCACGCCGACGACAGCGCCGAGCACGAGCCAGAACACCAGGTTGGTTACGGTTACCGCCACCACGAACTGATGGTGCAGGCCTTCCGGAATCGGCGTCTCGAAACTGTCCGGCTGCGGCGCGCCGACAATATGCGGCGCGACGATCAACACCACGCCCAGAATCGCCAGCGGCAGTGATTTGCGGAAGGCGATCAGGGCAAGGCCGATCGCCGTCGCCGCCACCGTCGCCGTCCACCAGATCTGGCGTGGCAGAAGCTCGGCGGCAGGCATGGCCGGCAGTTCCGGCGGCAGGCCGAGGCCCGGCGCCAGCGTGAACACGGCAAAGCCGGCCAGTCCCCAGAACACGCCCTGGCGCCAGTTGCCGATGCCGCCGGCGAATTCCGAAACCGCGACCAGGACCAGCGCGAAGCCGATGCCGGTGACGATGTTGGCAAGCACGCTGAAGGCGAAGCGCTCGAAGCCGTCGGCCGGCGCCCAGCCTTCCTCTTCAGCCGGAACAGCTTCAGCGGCTGCCGGCGCGGCGGAGCTCATGGCATTGCCCGCCGGGGCGGCAGAGTTCATGGCGTTGTTGTCGGTCGGGGCCGGTGCGGTATGGTCGTGGTGGTGGCCGCCGCCGGCCTGTTCGTAGACTTCCGCCTTCAGGATCAACGGCACGGTGGCATAGGCCTGCATGCAGGCGAGAACGACACCGGCCACGAGCCCTGCGATCGCCGCGATGAACACGACGTTGCGAAACAGGTTCATGATGTCAAATCCCTATCAGTGGCAGGGAAACGCCATCGAGTGGCGATAGTCGTGCGCGGCATTGTGGACCGCGTCGATATGCGAGAAACCGACAAAGCCTACGACGAAAACGCCGAGCAGCGCCGCGAGCGCGAGCTGCAGGAGGCGCGACTGCGAGGAGATGGAGGCGCCGAGGGAGACGGAAGCGGTATTCATGTCTTGTCCTTTCACCCTCCACCCGAGGGCATCGAAGTCAGTTTCCTGTCGCCGGCAGGTCTCCTGGCTCGCGGATCAGCGCCCTTCCCCACCTTCCCGAAGAAAATCTTCAGTGGCATATGGAGAGGACTACCGCACACAGTTGCGGGGGCAGCCACGGCATTGGGCAACAAATCTGCCCGCACCGCATTCCCTCTTGGCTCCAATCGGAACCGACGACGAAGGTGACTATAGGGAAAATCGCCGCATCCGGCAAACCAAATTCCGACGGCGACAAGCGCTTTAGCGCCGTCCGGCCGCTTGCTCCGCTGCAATTGACAATTTCCGTGGCCGGGTGTCGGCTGCCATCCTCACAGGAGGCCAGCCATGCAGCCCGTCCAGAGCCAGCACGCCCCCTATAACGGCCTCACCCGGGCCGAGCCGACATTGCCGTCCTCGGCCTATTGGGATGCGGCGGCCTACCAGCGCGACCTCGACGCCATCTGGTACAGGAACTGGCTGCTCGTCTGCCGTGAAGCTGATCTCGCCCAACCGCTGGCTTTCCGCACCTTCCGTGTCGGCAGCCAGGAGATCGTCGTGCTGCGTGACGATACCGGCGAACTGCGCGCCTTCCACAACACCTGCCGGCATCGCGGCTCGCAGCTTTGCCAGGAACGCGAGGGGCGGCTGAGGGCGCGGCTGATCACCTGCCCCTACCACGCATGGTCCTATTCGCTGCGCGGCGAGCTCGTGCGCGTGCCATCGAAAACGCTGCCCGAAGGTTTCGACAAGGCGGACCATCCGCTCTATCGCGTCGCGCTGTCGGTCTGGCGCGGCTTCGTCTTCGTCAATCTCGCGGAAGATGCCGCCGGCTCGGCGCACTCATCCTTCGACCCGGCCTCCGGCGATCTCGGCAACTGGCCGCTGGAATCGCTGGTATCGGGCCATGTGCTGCGCAAGGTGATGAACTGCAACTGGAAGATCTTCTGGGAAAACTTCAACGAATGCCTGCATTGCCCCGGCGTCCACAAGGACCTGTCGCGGCTGGTGCCGATCTACGGCCGCGGCCTGATGGGCCGGCATGACGACCCCGAATGGACCCGCCATGCCGACAATGACGCGCCGGAATTTTCCGGCGGGCTGCGGGCGGGTGCCGAAACATGGTCACGTGACGGCCAGGCGCATGGGCCGGTCTTTTCGGGCCTGACGCCGGCCGAGCGCGCCGCCGGCCAGACCTACGCCACCAGCCTGCCCTCGATGTTCATCGTCGGCCACGTCGACTATGTCAGGTCCGTACGGCTGGTGCCGCTTGGCCCCGAGCAGACCGAATTGACCGCCGAATGGCTGTTCGCGCCCGACGCGCTCGCCGCCACCGACATCGACAACATCGTCGGATTCGGCACCCAGGTGCTGGAGGAGGATGCCGCGATCTGCGAGGTCAACCAGAAAGGGCTGCGCTCCATGCGCCATAAGGCCGGCGTGCTGATGCCGGAGGAGTACGACCTCCACCGCTTCCACGATTGGGTACGCGAACGACATGCTGCGCTTGTGCCGTAAGCTTCACAGCGACTTCGGCAGATACCGCCAGGTGACATAACCGCAGACCGCCGCAAGCAGGCCGAGCGTGACGAAAACCGAGCCTAGTCCGAAAAAGGCCAGCACCACCGAGTAGACCAGCGGCGGCGTCAGTTCGGAAAAGTCGAGATAAGTGCGGTAGACCGCAGCCATCTGCGCCCGCTCATAAGAGCGGACCGAGCGCATGAAGGCGGTCGAGCCCAGCGCGTCGAGCGCGATGGTGAAGAAGGCGCCGCACAGCAGGAAGGCGCCGGTGACGAGCGGCGCGCTTTCGCCGACGGCACCCGCCGCCAGCAGCACCACCGACATGGCGAAATAGGCAAAAGTCATGGTCCTGCGGCCGCCGAAGCGCTTGCCGGCCTTGCCCCAGAAAATCGCCATGAACAAAAGCGCGTTGCCTGCCGAAACCAGAATGCCGCCGGCAAGTTCGCCCTCACCGGTGATGACCATGAACAGCGGGCCATAGACGAAAAATGTCGTCCAGAAGCAGGAGCGGCCGAAGGCGATCAGCCAGGCCAGCCTCAGCCTCGGCTGCGCGACGAAGCGGCCGATATTGGCCAGCGGGTTGACTGGGCGCGTCTTGCCCGGCCGGATCGAGGGATTGTCGCCGAGCCGGTAGGTCCAGAACAACGCCAGCAGGGCCAAGGCGAATACGGCGACCGCGCCATGCGCGGCATAGATGCCGAAGCGCGTGTAGAGAAAGATGCCGAGCGTCGGCCCACCCGTCCAGGCAAACATCGACCACGCCATGCGCAGCGATTCGGCCTGCATGAAATCGGTCTTGCGGATGTGGTCCATGATGTAGAGGTTGAGCGTGATCGACAGCGCGCTGGCGCCCATGACACGGCACAGCATACCGGCCAATTGCCCGGCGAGCGTATGCGTGACGAAGAACAACGAGCCGATCGCCAGCAGGCAGGCGCCCGCCGTGTAGACCCAGCGCCGTGCGAAGCGCTGGATCAGCATCGGCATGAACAGGGTCACCGACAGGCCGAGCATCGCCACGATGGTGTAGAGGATCGAGACGATCTGCTCGTTGTGGAGGATTTCGTAGGCCTGGATCGGGATGACGCTCGACACCGTGGCGCGAGCGAAGGATTCGACCGCGTAGAGCGAGGCGAAGGTGCGGGCATCCGCGGCCTTGAGGGCCGGTAGCCAGATCGGATGGCGCACATGCGTGGACATTGCTTCCCCAAAGCAGAATCAGCAGCCAATCTGCGGCCATCAGTTCGCGACCGGTAACAGGAAACCGACGTGCCCCGGATAAAAACGAAGCCGGTCAAAGGCTTTCCGGTGCTGGCCTAAAGGGGTGCCTCATGCAGCGCCGGCTGACTGTCTGTATCGAAGCTCACGGCCTTCTTTTGTCCGGCGTAACCGTGATAGTCCTCGTGCGGGGCTGAATCAGATCGCGAGACCATGAGCATCCAGACGCCGACCATGCCCACAGCGGAGTTGCCGAGGACCAAGCGCATCGTCGCCATCGACATGCTGCGCGGCATCGCGCTGATCGCCATGGCGAGCTACCATTTCACCTGGGACCTGGAATTCTTCGGCTACACCGATCCCGGCCTGACCGCCTTCGGCTGGTGGAAGTTCTATGCTCGCTGCATCGCCTCGACCTTCCTGTTCCTGGTCGGCGTCAGCCTGTATCTCGCCCATGGCAAAGAGATCCGCTGGAACGGCTTCTGGAGACGCTTCGCCATGGTCGCCGGAGCGGCGATCGCCATTTCGGTCGCCACCCGTATCGCCACGCCGGACGGGTGGATCTTCTTCGGCATCCTGCACCAGATCGCGCTGGCGAGCCTGCTCGGGCTGGCATTCCTGCGCCTGCCGGCGCTGCTCACACTGCCGATCGCCGCGGCGGTCATCGCCATTCCCTTCTATTTTCGGCTGGAATCGTTCGATCACCCCTGGCTGTGGTGGGTCGGGCTTTCCGCGGTCAACCCACACTCCAACGACTATGTCCCGCTGTTCCCGTGGTTCGGTGCGGTGATTGTGGGGCTCGGAGCGACCAAGCTTGCCTCCGGCTTCGGCGCCTTGGCGCGCCTGGCAGATGTGGCGCCCGGGCGCTGGTCCAACCCGCTGGGCTTCATCGGCCGGCACAGCCTGGCCTTCTACCTCATTCACCAGCCGCTGCTGATCGGCAGTGTCTGGTTGTTCTCGCAAGCAATGCCGGCCAAGGTCGAAACCCCGCAGGTGAACTTTCTCAAGACCTGCCAGATCTCGTGCGAGCAGCAGCGCGACAGCAAGTTCTGTTCGAGCTATTGTGGGTGCATGCTGGACACGCTGGAGGGCGAGGCAACGCTTGATCGGCTCTACAAGAACGACCAGACCGCCGAATGGAGAGCGCATCTGGCGGATCTCGCCGGCACCTGCACGGCCCAGACCGACAGCAAGATGACGGAGGAAGGTGTCGAATGACCGAGACCCCGCCCAAACCTGGGCTGATACCGTGGCCGCCGCTGATCTACATCGCCGCCATCGCCATCAGCATCGCGCTCGGCTTGCTTTTTCCCCTGCCCTGGATCGGCGACCTCCTGGGCGACCTCCTCTACGCGGCCGGCTGGGTGGCGCTGTTCGGCGTCGCCGCACTCTGGTTCACCGCCATCCGCACCATGACGCGGGCCAAGACCACGCTCAACCCCAACGCCGTGCCGGACCATTTGGTCACCACGGGTCCTTTCGGCATCACCCGCAATCCGATGTACCTCGCCAACACGCTGCTGTTGATCGGCGTTGCCTTCATCTCCGGGATCGTCTGGTTCCTGCCGCTCGCCTTCGTCGCCGCCTTCGTCACGCAGAAGGTCGCGGTGGAAAAGGAAGAAAAGATGCTGTCGGCAAAGTTCGGCAAAAAATACCGCGACTATGCCAAAAGAGTGCGGCGCTGGATTTGAGCATCTGAACGCCGGCTGCCAGAGCCATATCGGGAAGATAACGGTTTCCGATTTGTGGCGGAGACCAACAATTTGTCGATGTCGGCGCCGCCCCTCACCTGCCTGCCGGCATCCTCTCCCCGTATAGTGACGGGGAGAGGGGCGCTGTCATCAGCGGTTTCGCCAGCCACCAGCGTTGCAGGAAAGAGACCGAGATCACGGTCAGCCCCCTTCTCCCCGTCACTATACGGGGAGAAGTGCCCGGCAGGGCGATGAGGGGCGGCGCCGACTCTAAAGCGATTGTCCTGCCTGGAAGGCCGCTACGTATTAACCCCGAGCTCGACCAGCCGCTCAACGCAGGATTCCTCGGCCTGGTCGAGTTCGGCCAATGTCTCCTCGAGGTCGCGGCGCTTTTGCCTCAGATCCTCGCGCTTTTCCTCGATGCGCTTGATCATCAGCTTGAGCTGGCCGACCTCGCCGGGCGGTTCCTTGTACATCTGGATGATTTCGCGGATCTCGTTGATCGAGAAGCCGAGCCGTTTTCCGCGCATGATCTGCCGGATCAGGTGTCGGTCGGATGGACGAAACAGCCGCGTGCGGCCCCGCCGCACCGGCTGCACCAGTCCCTCGTCCTCGTAGAACCGCAGCGTCCGCGTCGACACGTCGAATTCGCGCGTCAGCTCGGTGATCGAATAATATTCCCGCATTCTCGCCCCATAGCCGGAGATTGGCGACTGCTGCTCTCCGTCCGCGGCAGACCTGCCGGAATCGGCCGCAGTCTGCCTGTCGCCGAGCCTCGCACGGCATTTACGTAAAAGTCAATTGAGCCGGATCAATGGACGCCGAACCACCACGTGGCAAGGCCCAGAAAAGCGAAGAAACCAACGACGTCGGTGACCGTGGTGACAAACACCGCCGAAGCGACCGCGGGATCGATCTTGAAGCGGTCGAGCAGCAGCGGGATCAGGATACCGGCAAGGGCCGCAACGAACATGTTGATGATCATGGCCGCGGCGATGATGCCGCCCAGATTGGCATCGCGGAACCAGACGGCGGCTACGATGCCGATCAATATGGCGAAAACGATGCCGTTGATGAAGCCCACGCCTATCTCGCGGCGAATGATGCGGCCGGCATTGTAGATGTCGAGATCCCTTGTCGCCAGCGCCCGCACGGTGACGGTCATGGTCTGCGAACCGGCATTGCCGCCCATCCCGGCCACGATCGGCATCAGCACAGCGAGCGCCACAATGCGCTCGATCGTGTGGTCGAACAGGCCGATCACCGATGCCGCAAGGAAGGCGGTCAGGAGATTGACAAGCAGCCATGGCACACGCGAACGCGAGGTCGAAAAGATGCTGTCGGAAAGCTCTTCGTCGCCGACGCCGCCCATGCGCAGGAGATCTTCCTCGGCTTCCTGCTGGATGACGTCGACGACGTCGTCGATGGTCAGCACGCCGACCAGCCGCTCGTTCTCGTCGACGACGGCGGCCGACAAAAGGTCATATTGCTCGAACTCCCGCGCGGCCTCTTCCTGGTCCATCGTGGCCGGAATGGCGTGCCGCGTCTCATGCATGACCTCCTCGACCTTGACCGAGCGCTTGGTGCGCAGGATCTGGTCGAGGTCTATGGCGCCAAGCAGCTTGAAGCTCGGGTCGATGACGAAGATCTGGCTGAAGCGGTCGGGAAGGTTCTTGTCCTCGCGCATGTAGTCGATGGTCTGGCCGACCGTCCAGAACGGCGGCACCGCGACGAACTCCGTCTGCATGCGCCGCCCGGCGGTCTCCTCGGGGTAGTCGAGCGAGCGACGTAGCCTGATGCGCTCGGTAAACGGCAGCTGCGACAGGATCTCGTCCTGGTCCTCCGGTTCGAGATCCTCGAGGATGTAGACCGCGTCGTCGGAATCGAGTTCCTGCACCGCCTGGGCAATCTGCGCGTTGGGCAGATTGTCGACGATGTCCATGCGGATCGCCTCGTCAACCTCGGTCAGCGCGGAAAAATCGAAGTCGGCCCCCAAAAGCTCGACAAGGGCGCGCCGCTGGTCGGGATGCAGCGCCTCGATCAGGTCGCCCATTTCCGACTGGTGCAGGTCGTCGACCTCACGCTTGAGCGTGAGCGTATCGCGGTCGGCGATCGCCGCGCCGATCTGGGCGAGAAAGGACGAAAGGACAGCGCCGTCCTCACCGTAGATGTCGGCGCGGTGTTCGTCAGCGACCCCAGCGCCGGTCGTCCGTTCGTCCTGGCCTTCCACCAGCGCCTCCCGCCATTGCAATCCTGGAAAAGGTGCATCTCAGGTCTAGAACATCGGACCCGAAAGTGGAAACCGGTTTCGGGAAAATCCGACGCTCAAAAAGAAACTGGCGTAACGCGCGGGAATATCAAACGAAATGCGCGGTGTCCGTAGGGCTGGAGGTGCCGCTACAAATCAGATTCTGGGGAGAGAGAATGGTGCGGTCGAGAAGACTCGAACTTCCACGGGTTGCCCCACAGCGACCTCAACGCTGCGCGTCTACCAATTCCGCCACGACCGCACGTGGTAGGAGCCGGAACCGACCGGCTCGCGGCGTGTAGCAAATCGTTTCCGGCGAAACAAGTGCGCCCCGAGCATTTAATCGCTGGGAATTGCCATAACGGATCAAAGCGCCAAAATGCACCGCGAACTGGACGTTTCGGCCCGATATCGCCATATGGAGTACAACAAGAGACATCCCATGCCAGAACGCAGCCAGATCGCCACGTCGTTCCTGCCTTTGCCCGGTTCGGCGCCCGTCGAATGGGCGATCGAGCCCGGCCTCACCGCCTACCCCGAGGCGCTTGTCTTCATGGAGGCGCGCGCCGAAGCGATCCGCAGCGGGGCCGCCGGCGAGATGGTCTGGCTGGTCGAGCATCCGCCGCTCTATACCGCCGGCACGAGTGCGCGCAGCGAGGACCTGATCGACGCCAACCGGTTCCCGGTGTTTTCGGCCGGCCGCGGCGGCGAATACACCTATCATGGGCCGGGCCAACGCGTCGCCTACGTCATGCTTGACCTGAAACGCCGCCGGGAGGATGTGCGCGCCTTCGTCGCCGCCCTCGAACAGTGGATCATCGGCACGCTCGCCGCCTTCAACGTCAATGGCGAGCGCCGTGAGGATCGCGTCGGCGTCTGGGTGGTGCGGCCCGATCGCCCTGCCCTGCCGGACGGCTCTGCCGCGGAGGACAAGATCGCGGCAATAGGTATTCGGCTCAGGCGCTGGGTGAGTTTTCACGGCATCGCCATCAATGTCGAGCCGGACCTCGGCCATTTCAGTGGTATCGTGCCGTGCGGCGTGCAGGACCACGGCGTCACCAGCCTCGTCGATCTCGGGCTGCCGGTGACGATGGCCGATCTCGACCTGGCGCTGAAATCAGCGTTCGAGGATGTCTTCGGCCCAGCCACGGCCTTGCCCGTGGAAACAGCCCGCGAGGCCGGCTGAACGCTTCCCGGACAGCTCAGATCAGCCGTGCCGACGCCCAGAGCACTCCATAACCGTGGATGAGGAACACCGCCAGCAGCGCGCCGGCGATGACGAAACGGTCGGCCGTGCGGATCGGCTTCAGTTCGTGGCGCGGCTTCACCCCGCTGCCCGCTGTCAGAAGGCTGAGGATTGCAAAGACCGCGCCGGCCGCGAGCAGAAAGCCGATGGAAAAGCCGGCCCGCCAGCCAAGCGCCAGGAAGGCCGAGAGCAGGAAGAAGGAGGCCAGCGCCAGCGCGACCGGCCCTGGGCAGATCTGGCGCAGCACCTGGCCGCCGTCGAATTTCCACACCGGCACCAGATTGGCGATGTTGAAGAGCGCAGCACAGCCCGCCAGTGTCGCCAGCAATGTCGCGGTGAGCCAGTGCCCTTCCGCGCTTGCAAACGTACTGCCCACCATTGCCAACGGCACCAGGAAAGCAGAGAACCCGGCGCCCATCAGCGCCACGAACGCAACTTCGAAACGGCTGTCATAGGGCCGGCCGCCAATGGCGACGCCGCCGAGCAGCGGGATGAAGATCATGCGCGCCCTGCGATGGCCCATCAGGCGGAATGCCGCCATGTGGCCGAGCTCGTGCAGGGCGACAACGGAAGTCAGGATCGCGGCCAGAGCAAGCCCGCCGCGGTGAAGCCCGAAGAACGGCCACAGGATGAACGCCGAGAGAGCGGCGAAGCCAAGCTGGCTCAGCGGATGTTCGAACCAGCCGCCCTTGCGACACCGCCCTGTCCTGGCCCAGCCATCCAGCTTGGCGAGTTCGCGGCGCATGGCGAAATAGCGGAACGCCAGGAAGGCCGCGCCGCGGTAACGGTCGGTCTGGGTGAGCGTCACCCGGGTGGCCTCGCCAATCGAGACCAACTGCGCGGTTTCCCGATAATGCGCCCAGAAAGACGGATCGAGCGCCGTGTCTTCGATGACGCGCATCGAAAAGCACCTGCCGTGCACGACATTCTCGAACAGGGCCTTGCGTTCGATCGGCCGGCCGTCCCGGCCCTCCCAGGACATTCTGGTACGGACCACTCCCTCGCCCAGCATCTCCGCCGAGAGGATTTCGCCGGACCAGCCGGCATTGCTCCCGAGCGGCCACAGCGCCTGCCACAGGCGCTGCCGGTCGGCCGCGACCGTGCGGCTGAGCCTGATGGTGCGCAAACCAAGCGGCACGCTCATCAGGAGAAAGATCAGCCCGAGATTGCTGGCCACGAGGAAGGCGGCGACGATGGGCGACACGCGGCGCTCCTGCTTTCAGGAGCGACACCCTAGCGCCATGGGCGGCAAGAAAGGCTTAACGGCAAAGCGGACTTTCGTCCGCCGGAACAGCGACGGCAGAGACAGTCACCTCACATGGCTCCGATCCAGATCGCCATGGAAATGAGGAAGGTGCTCATGCAAACCAGCGAGATGACATCCTGAACCAGATCGGTCATAACTCTCTCCTGTTGTTGATATGTTCGCAATTTGTTCTAATTTTGTTTCAAAGTCAACGAGCGGAATCCGTCCGCAGCCGGAATTTTCGAGCGATCAAACCGGCAGGGTTAAGAAAAGGTTGACGGCGCGGGACCTATCAACAGGTCAGGAAGATGTCGGCGACGCTATCGTCAGTTAGCGTATGGGATGAGCGCCTGCTGCCCTCAATCTCAGTAGAGACAATAGTGGGTAAGCTACGACTGCCGAGTGATGGACGTGAGGCAACACCAAGGCGCCAATCAAGCTGATCGCTGGCGAAAGCGCATGAGGCAAGGCCGCCGGTGGCGCCTCTCGCGCAACTTTGTGACCCTGGCTGCTCATCCTGGTGATGACCGCGATCTCTTCCGCCCTGATCGCACTGAAGGCTCACTGGCGGTTCTGATCCAGAGGACTCCCGGAGGGATCAGTATCCCCGAAGGCAAACTAAACCCGCGGAAATCTCGCTGGACGTTGTTAAGGTTGAACCCAATCTCGCAGCGGACATCGAGGTACCCCTTAGAGCGGCACCACCTTGCCCTCGGCCAGGGTGACGCGCCGGTCCATGCGCGCTGCCAGCTGGTGATTGTGGGTGGCGATCAGCGCCGCGAGGCCGGATTGCCGCACCAATGCCTCCAGCGCCTCGAACACATAGGAGGCAGTGACCGGGTCGAGATTCCCGGTGGGCTCGTCCGCCAGCAGCACCAGCGGCGCATTGGCGACCGCGCGTGCGATTGCCACGCGCTGTTGCTCGCCGCCCGACAGTTCGGACGGCCGGTGCGATGCGCGCTTGCCGATCTGCATGTAGTCGAGCAGCTGCGCCGCGCGCTCGGCTGCCTCCTTGCGCGGCAGCCCTTTGATGAGCTGCGGCATCATGATGTTTTCCAGCGCCGAAAACTCCGGCAGCAGATGGTGGAACTGGTAGACGAAGCCGACATCGTTGCGGCGGATCGAGGTGCGCTCGTCATCGGATAGCCGGCCGCAGGCCCGGCCGGAGAGAATCACGTCGCCGGCGTCGGGCCGTTCCAAGAGCCCTGCCGTATGCAGCAGCGTCGATTTGCCGGTGCCGGACGGCGCCACCAGCGCCACCATCTCGCCGCGCTTCAGCGAGAAGTCCGCACCGTTCAGAATGGTGAGCTTGCGCGGCCCCTGGACATAGTGCCGCTCGACGCTCTTCAACTCGATAATGGCCTGCGCCATCATTCGTACCTCAGCGCTTCGACCGGATCGAGGCGGGCCGCCCGCCATGCCGGAAACAACGTCGCCAGGAAGGACAGGCCGAGCGCCATGATGACGACATAGGTCGTCTCGCGCGGATCCATCTTCGCCGGCAACTGGCTGAGGAAATAGAGCTCCGGATTGAACAGCACCTTGCCCGTCATCCAGGAAAAGAACTCGCGGATCGATTCGATGTTGAGGCAGATGACCACGCCGAGCAGCACGCCGGCGATGGTGCCGGTGACGCCGATCGCCGCGCCCGTCATCAGGAAGATGCGCAGGATGGCGCCGCGCGAGGCGCCCATGGTGCGCAGGATGGCGATGTCGTGCCCCTTGTCCTTCACCAGCATGACCAGCCCGGAGATGATGTTGAGCGCCGCCACCAGAACGATCAGGGTCAGGATCATGAACATGACGTTGCGCTCCACCTGCAGGGCGGAAAAGAAGGTCTCGTTGCGCTGCCGCCAGTCGACGAGGTCGATGGGTCGCTGCGCCGCCTCTTCCACCTTCGGTTTCAGCGCGTCGACATCATCGGGATTGTCGACATAGATCTCGATCGTCTGGGCTCGCCCATCCATGTTGAAATAGAGCTGCGCCTCGGAAAAGGGCATGTAGACGATGGAGGCGTCATATTCCGACATGCCGACTTCGAAGATCGCCGCGATCTTGTAGCCTTTCATGCGCGGCGTCGTGCCGAGCGGCGTCACGTCGCCGTCCGGCGAGATCAGCGTGATCGTGTCGCCGAGCGCCAGGCCGAGATTCTCCGCCATGCGCTTGCCGATGGCGACGCCCTCGCCCGTGTCGAAATCGGCGATCGAGCCCTGCTTGATGTTGCTGGCGACGATGGCAATCTTGCCCAGGTCCTCGCCCCTGATGCCGCGCACCAGCGCGCCGGAGCCGCCGCCGACATTGCCTTGCGCCAGCACCTGGCCGTCGATCAGCGGAATGGCGTATTTCACGCCGGCCACGCCGTTGATGCGGCCGGCGACCTGCGCATAGTCCTCAAGCGGCGAATCCAGCGGCTGCACGATCAGATGGCCGTTTACGCCGAGGATGCGGGTGAGCAGCTCGGCCCTGAACCCGTTCATGACGGCCATCACCACGATCAGCGTCGCCACCCCCAGCATGATGCCGAGGAAGGAGATCGAGGCGATGACCGAGATCACCGTCTCCTTGCGTCGCGAGCGCAGATAGCGCCACGCCACCGTGCGTTCGAAGATGGAAAACGGTCCGGCGCCTGCCGGTCTCGCTGCCGCCGCCTCGCTCATGCGGCGGCACCGAAGCGTTTTTTCGCATCGGCGATCGGCAGCGTCACGCGCTCGCCGGTCTTGCGGTTCTTGATCTCGACCTCGCCGGCGGCCACGCCGCGCGGTCCGACGATCACCTGCCAGGGCAAGCCGATCAGGTCGGCGGTGGCGAACTTGCCGCCCGGCCGCTGGTCGGTGTCGTCATAGAGCACATCCTTGCCGGCGGCGGTGAAAGCTGCGTTGAGTTCATCGCAGACGCGGTCGCAATCGGCATCGCCGGCTTTCATGTTGATCAGGCCGATGTCGAACGGCGCCACCGCTTCCGGCCAGATGATGCCGTTCTCGTCATGGCTGGCTTCGATGATCGCCGCAACCAGCCGCGACGGGCCGATGCCATAGGAACCGCCGGAAGCGAAATGATCCTTGCCGTCAGGCCCGGTCACCTTGGCGCCCATCGGCTTGGAGTATTTCTCGCCGAAATGGAAGATATGGCCGACTTCGATGCCGCGCGCCGAAACCTTGTCGCTGTCGGGAACCTCAGCCCAGGCCGCTTCGTCATGCATTTCGTCGGTCGCGGCGTAAGGCGTCGTCCAGGTCTTGACGATGCCTGATATCTCGGCGTCGTTGGAGAAATCGGTGTTGGCTCCGGGCACGCCGAGCGACAGATAATCGCGATGGCAGAACACCTGGCTCTCGCCGGTGTCGGCCAGGATGATGAATTCATGGCTGAGATCGCCGCCGATCGGACCGGTGTCGGCCCGCATCGGGATCGCCTGTAGGCCCATGCGGGTGAAGGTCCGGAGATAGGACACGAACATCCTGTTGTAGGCGGCTCTCGCGCCTTCGAAGTCGAGATCGAAGGAGTAGGCATCCTTCATCAGGAATTCCCGGCTGCGCATGACGCCGAAGCGCGGCCGCACCTCGTCGCGGAACTTCCACTGGATGTGGTAGAGGTTGAGCGGCAAGTCCTTGTAGGACTTTACATAGGCGCGGAAGATCTCGGTGACCATTTCCTCGTTGGTCGGGCCGTAAAGCATGTCGCGGTCTTGGCGGTCCTTGATGCGCAACATCTCCTTGCCGTAGTCGTTATAGCGGCCGCTTTCGCGCCAAAGGTCGGCCGACTGGATGGTCGGCATCAGGATTTCGAGCGCGCCGGCGCGGTTCTGTTCCTCGCGGATGATCTGGCAGACCTTGTCCAGGACCCGTTTGCCCAGCGGCAGCCAGGAAAAACTGCCCTGCCCCTGCTGGCGGATCATGCCGGCGCGCAACATCAGCCGATGCGAGACGATCTCCGCCTCGCGCGGATTCTCTTTGAGGATGGGCAGGAAATAGCGCGACAAACGCATGGGCTGGTCCGTGAATGAGGAGGCCGCGCCAGAATCGGTGCGACGCAGGCTTGCTTGCCCCGGCTTCATAGCCATTTCATGGCGCAATGGGAACCCGGACGCATCGACCCGGAAATCGGAAATTCAGCGTTCGAACGGCGTGGCGCGCGGAATGAAAACGTTTTGAGCACCCCTCGCGCGCGCCGCGAATGCTGGACGATCGAAGGAGCCACGGTTGCATAAAACGCCCGGCTGGTGGTTTCCCAAGCAAAGCCTGCCGTACTATTGTGCAGTGCAGCACGAGAATGCCCGTTTCAAGGCAAAATTCTTCGTGACATTTTCATTTCCGTTGGGCTAATGTGCCCCGATAACCGAGAGAGCAGAGAAAAATCTGTTCTCCTACGCGGTCAAAGTCTTGGGAGGATGCGATCTAGGCGCGGTTACTCGCTGCCGCCGGAAACCGGAAACAGATCGGACGCGTTTAAATTGCAAGGCCTTGTGCCTTGCATTTTTTTTGTGCAATCACCTGCTTAGCGCAATGCGTTGCCAAACCACCTTACCCCACGTCATGATTTTTGAAGCCTGAACAGATGAGCCGGCGCCGAATGGCGGCGTGACCTCGCCCGAAGCGCAAGAGCCGGTTTGAATGCTGCTATTTTGCCGTGGCCTGGCCGAATTCCGGCACGATGTGCGGGATGTCGTTGAGGCTATATCCCAGCCCGTGCGTCAGGCCGTAGAAAATGCCCATGAGCACCGCCGTGGCGACGGTGGTGCGGATCACCGCACGCAGCATATGTGGTCCGCGCGGCGCGCTAGGCACCGTGCCCAGCGTCACGTCACGGTCGTCATCCTGCGTCCTGACGCTGAACGGCAGAACGGCAAACAGCACCACCCACCAGGTCGCGAAAAACAGTGCGGTGAACGAAACCCAGCTCATGATTGCTCCAGTTCGATCAGCGTGCCGAAGAAATCCTTCGGATGCAGGAACAGCACAGGTTTGCCATGCGCGCCGGTCTTCGGCTTGCCGTCGCCCAGAACCCGGGCGCCGGCTGCCTGGAGCCGGTCCCGCGCGGTAAGGATATCGTCGACCTCATAGCAGAGATGGTGCATGCCGCCCGACGGGTTCTTCTCGAGGAAAGCCGCGATCGGCGAGCCCTCGCCGAGCGGCTCCAGCAACTCGATCTTGGTGTTGCCGACATTGACGAACACCACGGTGACGCCATGCCCGGGCAGCGCCTGTGGTTCGCTCACTTCGGCGCCTAGCGTGTCGCGATAGCAAGCGACAGCCGCAGCCAGATCCGGCACCGCAAGCGCGACATGGTTCAGGCGTCCAAGCATAGAGCGCTCCGCTTTAGGGGAGTAAGGGAGTAGGGAAACAAGACAGAAGAAAAGCAACGGCTCATTCTCCCCTACTCCCCTACTGCCTTATTCCCCTATTCGTCACCGCGTGACGAATACAGTCACCAGCGGTTTCTTGCCCCAGGCTTCGTTGGCGGCGCCACGTACGGCACGGCGTACCGCCTCCTGCACCAGATCGAGATCTTTTCGGCGCTGACGGGGGATGGAGTCCACCGCGCCGATTGCCGCATCGATCATCAGGTCCTCCAGCGTCTCGCCCCTGGCGTCGGCCTCGGCGACGCCGATTGCGACGAGATCGGGATCGCCGGCGAGCTCATACTTCTCGTCCAGCACCACATTGACCGCGACATGGCCGGCAAAGGACAGTTTGCGACGGTCGCGAATGCCCATCGCCTGGTCGGTGCCGATCAACCTGCCGTCCTTGTAGATGCGGCCGAACGGCACCTGGTCGATGATCGTGGCAGGGCCGGGAGCGAGCCGCAGCATGTCGCCGTCGCGCACCTGCGCCACCTGGCCGATGCCCGACGTCGACATCAGCGAGCCCTGCGCCACCAGATGCGCGGCTTCGCCATGCACTGGAACGCCGATCTGCGGCCGTACCCATTCATACATCTTGCGCAATTCGCTGCGCCGCGGATGGCCGGAGACATGAACCAGCGCATCGCCGTCCTCGATGATCTTGATGCCGAGATCGACGAGGCGGTTCTTAATTTCGAGGATCGCCTTCTCGTTGCCGGGAATGGTGCGCGAGGAAAACACCACCGTGTCGCCGGCCGTCAGCGACACCGACTTCATCTCGTCGCGCGAGAGCTTGGCAAGCGCCGCCAGCGGCTCGCCCTGGCTGCCGGTGCAGATGACGACCAGGTTTTCGCGCGGAATGAAGCCGAAATCCTCCTCGGCGATGAACTCAGGCAGACCGTCCATGTAGCCGAGTTCGCCGGCGACATCGATGACGCGCTTCAGCGACCGGCCGAGCACCAGGCACTGACGGCCGGCATCGCGCGCCGCCTTGGCGATGGAAACGATACGGCCGACATTGGACGAGAAGGTGGTGACGGCGACGCGGCCCTTGGCGGCCTGGATAACCCCTTTCAGCCCCTCGCCGACCGCGACTTCCGATGGCGATTCGCCTTCGCGCATAGCATTGGTCGAATCGCAGACCAGCGCCAGCACGCCCTTGTCGCCATAGGCGCGGAACCGTGCTTCGTCGGTCTTGGGTCCGATCGTCGGCGCCGGGTCGATCTTCCAGTCGCCGGTGTGGATGACGGTGCCTGCCGGCGAGGTGATGGCCAGCGACATCGGTTCGGGAATCGAATGCGCGACCGGGATCGCCTCGATTTCGAACGGACCGACAGTGAATTTTTCGCCCGCGCGGTAGATGGTCAGCGGGATCTTCGGCGCGCCCTGCTCGCCCTGGCGCTTGGCTTCCAGCAGCCCGGCGCTGAACGGCGTCATCCACACCGGCGCCTTGAGCCTCGGCCAGATATCCAGCAGCGCGCCATAGTGGTCCTCATGCGCGTGGGTGATCACGATACCGCGCAAATTGGCGATGTTCTCTTCGATGAAGCGCGTGTCGGGCAGGATCAGGTCGACGCCCGGATGCGCCGCGTCGGGAAAGGTGACGCCGACGTCGATGACGATCCATTCGCGCGCGCTCGGCGGACCATAGCCGTAGAGAGCGAAGTTCATACCGATCTCGCCGACGCCGCCCAGCGGCACGAAGACGAGTTCGGCGTTTTCCGCTTTCGCCATGATTTTTTCCTTCCTGGCCCTCAGGCCAAGCCATTGAAGCAATTCCGGGAAAAGTCTGTAACGGTTTTCCGTCTGGAATTGCGCAAAAACAAAATTATACCCGGGCGGATGCGACCGCGCCGAAATGCACATCGCCGGCGGCGATCGTCAAAACCGAGCCCTCATCGTCGCGGATCACGAAACGGCAGTCCTCGTCAATGGTCTCGAACACCCCGCGCACCACATTACCGTCAATTCTGACAGCAACCTCGCCGCCAAGCCCTGCCGCGCGTGCCAGCCAGCGCCGCCTGACGGCGGCAAGTCCCCGCCCGTCGTCCCACAGGCGGGCATTCTCGCTCCAGGCATCCGACAGCGCCAGGAACAGCGTTTCGGCATCGCATGCCGCACCCAGTGCGTGAAGCGACGTCGCGGGATACGGCAAATCCTCAGGGTACGCCACAACATTGACGCCGATGCCGACCGCCACCGCGAAACGGCCGCCGTCCAGCATGGCCGATTCCAGCAGGATGCCGGCGAGCTTGGCGCCGGAGGCGAGCACGTCGTTCGGCCATTTCAGCTCGAAACGGTTCTTGCCTTCATTGCTGCCGTCGAGGCCGATGGCGATCCGGCCCGCCGGCACCACGGCGTCGAGCGCATCGGCCAGCGCCAGGCCGGCGACGAAACCGAGCGTCGCGGCGAGGCGAAGCTCGCCCCCGGTGAGGACGAGCAGCGTCGCCGCCAGATTGCCCTCGGGTGTCGCCCAGACGCGGCCGCGCCGCCCGCGCCCGCTTTCCTGTTTCTTGGAAACGACCCACAATCTGCCGGGGTCGCCGGCCCGGGCGTGATCCAGCGCCAGCGCATTGGTGGAGCCGACGCTGTCATGCGCCTCCAGCCGGAATCCTTCCGACGCCGAGATTGGAGCCAGCCGAAATGCCATCCCGTCAGAAGAATGTCTTGGCGGCGGCTTCGGCATAGGTGCCGATCGGACCGCCGATCAGCACATAGAACAGCACGAAAGCGCCGGAGACACCGAGTACGAGGCGCAATTCACTGGCCATCGGCACGAAGCCGCCGACCGGTTCGTCGAACCACATGATCTTGATGATGCGCAGGTAATAATAGGCGCCCACTACCGAGGCCAGCACGCCGATGATCGCCAGCGCGTAGAGGTTGGCATTGATGGCGGCGAGAAAGACGTACCACTTCCCCCAGAAGCCGGCGAGCGGCGGGATGCCGGCCAGCGAGAACATCAGGATGGTCAGGATCGTCGCCATGATCGGGTTGGTCGAGGACAGGCCTGCCAGGTCGCTGATCTGCTCGACATTGCCTTCCTTGCGCCGCATGGCGAGAATGAAGGCGAAGGTGCCGAGCGTCATCACCAGATAGATCAGCATGTAGATGGCGACGCCGCGCACGCCGGCCTGGCTGTTGGCGGCAAGGCCAACCAGCGCGTAGCCCATGTGGCCGATCGAGGAGTAGGCCATCAGGCGCTTGATGTTGGTCTGGCCGATCGCCGCGAAAGAGCCGAGCGCCATCGAGGCGATGGAGATGAAGACGATGATCTGCTGCCAGTCGGAAGCGATCGGCTTGAACGCGCCCATGGTGACGCGCACGATCAGCGCCATAGCCGCCATCTTGGGTGCCGCCGCCAGGAAAGCCGTCACCGGTGTCGGCGCGCCCTCATAGACGTCGGGCGTCCACATGTGGAACGGCACCGCCGAGATCTTGAAGGCGAGGCCGGCCAGCACGAAGACCAGGCCGAAGACGAGGCCAAGCTGGCGCTCTCCGCCGCCCAGCGCCGTCGCGATCTCCTGGAAGCCGGTGTTGCCGGTATAGCCATAGACCAGGCTGATGCCATAGAGCAGCATGCCCGATGATAGCGCGCCGAGGACGAAGTACTTCAGGCCCGCCTCGGTCGAGCGCAGGTTCTCGCGGTTGATCGCGCACAAGACATAGATCGCCAGCGACTGAAGCTCGAGGCCGAGATAGAGTCCGATCATGCCGTTGGCCGAGATCATCAGCATCATGCCGAGCGTGCACAGAAGGATCAGCACCGGATATTCGAACTTGTCGAACCGCTCCGCCTTGGCGAAGCGCATCGACATGATCAGCGTCACCGCCGAGCCCACCAGCGCCAGCAGCTTCATGAAGCGGGCAAAGGAATCCTGGATGAAGGCATTGCCGTAGGCGCTGCCCTGCCCGGTGGAGAAGATCAGCCAGGCGCCCGATATCACCAGCACGGCAACGGCAAGGCCGGTCACGGTGTTGGCGGTGTTGGCGCGCGAATAGGCCCCGACCATCAGCAGCGCGAGCGCGCCGATGGCAAGGATCAGCTCGGGCGTCGAGAGCGACAGGCTGGAGAGAAGGTCCGGCGTCATGGTTCGCAAAACCCCTGGGTCAGTTCGCCGCCGCGGTCTGCGCGGCGCCGATGGATGCGGTGACATTGGTGACGAGCGACTTGACCGACTGGGCCGTCGCGTCGAAGACGGGAGCGGGATAGACGCCGAAGAAGATGACCAGCACAACCAGCGGATAGATGATCGCCTTCTCGCGTGTCGACAGGTCGAGCAGGCCCTTGAGGCTGTCCTTGGTCAGCGCGCCGAAGATCACCCGGCGGTAGAGCCAAAGCGCGTAGGCGGCCGACAGGATGACGCCGGTGGCAGCGAAGAACGCCACCCAGGTATTGACCCGGAACACGCCGAGCATGGTCAGGAACTCGCCGACGAAGCCTGACGTGCCCGGCAGGCCGACATTGGCCATGGTGAAGATCAGGAACACGGTGGCGTATTTCGGCATGTTGTTGACCAGGCCGCCATAGGCGGCGATCTCACGCGTGTGCATGCGGTCATAGATGACGCCGACGCACAGGAACAGCGCGCCCGAGACCAGGCCGTGGCTGAGCATCTGGAAGATCGCGCCCTGCACGCCTTCCTGGTTCATGGCGAAGATGCCCATGGTCACGAAGCCCATATGGGCGACCGACGAATAGGCGATCAGCTTCTTCATGTCCTCCTGCATCAGCGCCACCAGCGAGGTGTAGATGATGGCGACGACCGAAAGTGCGAAGACCAGCGGCGCGAACATCTCGGAGGCCAGCGGGAACATCGGCAAGGAGAACCGCAGGAAGCCGTATCCGCCCATCTTCAACAGAATGGCGGCCAGGATCACCGAACCGGCTGTCGGCGCCTCGACATGCGCATCCGGCAGCCAGGTATGCACCGGCCACATCGGCATCTTCACCGCGAAGGAGGCGAAGAAGGCGAGCCACAGCCATGTCTGCATGTTGGCGGGGAAATTGTGCGTCAACAGCGTCGGGATATCGGTCGTGCCGGACTGGTAGAACATCGCCATGATGGCGAGCAGCATCAGCACCGAGCCGGCGAGCGTGTAGAGGAAGAACTTGAAGGAGGCATAGACGCGGCGCTTGCCGCCCCAGACGCCGATGATGATGAACATCGGGATCAGGCCGGCTTCGAAGAAGACGTAGAACAGCACGATGTCGAGCGCGCAGAACACGCCGATCATCAGCGTTTCGAGCAGCAGGAAGGCGATCATGTAGGCCTTGACGCGCTTCTCGATCGCTTCCCACGACGCCAGGATACAGAGCGGCATCAGGAATGTGGTCAGAATGACGAACAGCATCGAAATGCCGTCGACGCCCATATGGTAGGAGATGCCGGAATCGAGCCAGGCGACCTTCTCGACGAACTGGAAGCCGGCTTGCGAATTGTCGAAGCCGGTCCAGATGAACAGCGAGACGATGAAGGTGAACGTCGTCGTCAGCAGCGCGATGGCGCGGATGTTGCGGCGTGCGTTTTCGCTGTCGTCGTTGATGAACAGGATGAGCAGCACACCAACCAACGGCAGGAAGGTGACCAGCGAGAGAATTGGCCAAGCGGTCATCAGAGCATCATCCAGGTGACGAATGCGGCAACGCCGATCAGCATGGCGAAGGCATAGTGATAGAGATAGCCGGTCTGCAACTTGACGACGCGGTTGGTGACATCGACGACGCGTGCCGAAATGCCGTCAGGCCCGAGACCATCGATGACGGTGCCGTCGCCGGTCTTCCACAGGAAGGAACCGAGGCGTTTGGCCGGCCGCACAAAGAGGAAGTCATAGAGCTCGTCGAAATACCATTTGTTGAGCAGGAAGGCATAGAGCCCGCGATGCTGGGCGGCCAGATTGACCGGCATTTCCGGCGAGCGGATGTAGAACTTCCACGCCAGCGCCAGGCCGATCAGCATGGCGATGAACGGCGACAGCTCGACCCATAGCGGCAGTTCGTGAATGTCGTGCAGGATGTGATTGTCCGGCAGTGTGAACAGGGACGCCTTCCAGAATTCGGCATAGCCTTCGCCAATGAAGGCACCGTGGAAGATGATGCCGGCAAACAGCGCGCCCGCCGCCAGCACGAACAGCGGCACCAGCATCACCGGCGGCGATTCATGGACATGGTGCATCACCTCATGGCTCGCCCGCGGCCTGCCGTGGAAGGTCATGAAGATCAGCCGCCAGGAATAGAAGGAGGTGAAGCCGGCGGCGATCACCAGCAGCACGAAGGCGAGGCCCGCCACGGAATTATGCCCGGCAAAGGCCGTCTCGATGATGGCATCCTTGGAGAAGAACCCGGCGGTGCCGATAACGGTGACCGGAATGCCGACGCCGGTCAGCGCCAGGGTGCCGATTACCATCATCCAGTAGGTCGTCGGGATCAGCGTCCTCAGGCCGCCCATCTTGCGCATGTCCTGCTCGTCGGAAACCGCATGGATGACCGAGCCCGAGCCGAGGAACAGCAGCGCCTTGAAGAAGGCATGCGTGAACAGGTGGAAGATCGCCGCACCATAGGCGCCGACGCCGAGCGCCACGAACATGTAGCCAAGTTGCGAGCAGGTCGAATAGGCGATGACGCGCTTGATGTCGTTCTGGACGAGGCCGACGGTCGCCGCGAAGAAGGCGGTGAAGGCGCCGATGAAGGTCACCACCGTCAGCGCCGAATGCGACAGCTCGAACAGCGGCGACAGCCGCGCCAGCATGAACACGCCGGCCGTCACCATGGTGGCGGCATGGATGAGCGCCGAGACCGGCGTCGGGCCTTCCATGGCGTCCGGCAGCCAGGTGTGCAGCGGCACCTGCGCCGACTTGCCCATGGCACCCATGAACAGCAGCAGGCAGACGATCGTCATCGCTGCCTGCTTATCCAGCGCATAACCGAGGAAGGTCAGCACCGCAGCACCTTGCGGGGCGCCTTCAGCCGGGATGAACGTCGCCGCATTGGCGAAGATGGTGCCGAGATTGACCGAGCCGAACAGCACGAACACGCCGAAGATGCCGAGCGCGAAGCCGAAATCGCCGACGCGGTTGACGACGAAGGCCTTGATGGCCGCGGCGTTGGCCGAGGGCTTCTTGTACCAGAAGCCGATCAGCAGGTAGGACGCCAGGCCCACCCCTTCCCAACCGAAGAACATCTGCACGAGGTTGTCGGCCGTCACCAGCATCAGCATGGCGAAGGTGAACAGCGACAGATAGGCAAAGAAACGCGGCCGGTTCGGATCGTGGTGCATGTAGCCGATCGAGTAGATATGGACCAGCGCCGACACGGTGTTGACCACCACCAGCATGACCACCGTCAGAGTGTCGATCCTGAGCGCCCAGGACGCCTCCAGTCCGCCGGACTGGATCCAGCGCAGCACCGGCACGGTGAACACCTCGCCATGGCCGAAGCCGACGGTGAAGAAAGCAACCCACGACAGCACCGCCGCGATCACCAGGAAGCCGGAGGTGATGTATTCGGACGCCTTGGCGCCGAGCGACGTGCCGAACAGGCCGACGATCAGGAAGCCGAGCAGCGGAAGGAAGACGATGGCCTGGTACATGGTGGTTCCGTCAACCCTTCATCATGTTCACGTCTTCGACCGCGATCGAGCCGCGGTTGCGGAAGAAGACGACGAGAATGGCAAGTCCGATGGCGGCCTCCGCCGCCGCGACCGTCAGCACGAACAGCGCGAACACCTGGCCGACGAGGTCGCCGAGAGCCGCCGAAAAGGCGACGAAATTGATATTGACCGCAAGCAGGATCAACTCGACCGACATCAGGATGACGATCACGTTCTTACGGTTCAGGAAGATGCCGAACACGCCGAGCGTGAAAAGGATCGCCGATACGGTCAGATAATGTGCGATGCCGACGACCATCTCAGACTCCTTCGCCCGACTTGACCTTGCGGATTTCCATGCCCGTCGCCGCCGTGCGGGCGACCTGGGCTGCGATCGACTGCCGCTTGACCCCTTCCTTGTGGCGCAGCGTCAAAACGATGGCACCGATCATGGCCACCAGCAGCACGAGGCCCGAGATCTGGAAGTAGTAGAGGTAGTCCGTATAGAGGATGTCGCCGAGCGCTGCCGTATTCGAGCGCGCCGCGAGATCGGGAATCGGCTTCGATACCGTCGAGGCGAGCTGCGGCGCGAAGGTATAGCCGCCGAGCACCACGATCAGTTCCGCCGCCAGGATCAGTCCGACCAGCGCGCCGATCGGCGCATATTGCAGAGCGCCCTCCTTCATCTCGGCGAAGTCGACGTCGAGCATCATGACGACGAACAGGAACAGCACCATGACAGCGCCGACATAGACGACGAGCAGGATCATCGCCAGGAACTCGGCGCCCGTCAGCATGAACAGGCCGGCGGCGTTGAAGAAGGTCAGGATCAGGAACAGCACCGAATGCACGGGGTTGCGCGACGAAATGACCATGAACGCCGACGCCACGGCGACAAAGGCGAAGAGGTAGAAAAAGGCCGCCTCTAGTCCACTCAGCATTGGGGTTCCCCCGGGTTCCTGTCCAAACAGGACGTTCGTCCTGTTTGTGTCTGTGGCTTCGTTCCGCCTCCGGTGCGAAGCCGCGTTGTCCTAGCCCATGTTCCAACCGGGTTGAAAGACCCGGCGCAAAGAAACATGGGCAACTCTGAAGTCCTGAGGGATGACCTTGCCTGAAATGCTTCGGGTCATCCCCGGACAAGGGCCCTCGCCCCTGTCCATGCGATATCAGCGGTACGGTGCGTCCAGCGAGATGTTGCGCGCCAGTTCGCGCTCCCACCGGTCGCCATTCGCCAGCAGCCTGTCCTTGTCGTAGTAGAGTTCCTCGCGCGTCTCGGTCGCGAATTCGAAATTCGGCCCCTCGACGATGGCGTCGACCGGGCAGGCTTCCTGGCAGAAGCCGCAATAGATGCACTTCACCATATCGATGTCGTAGCGCACGGTACGGCGCGTGCCGTCGTTGCGGCGCGGGCCGGCCTCGATGGTGATGGCCTGCGCCGGACAGATCGCCTCGCACAATTTGCAGGCGATGCAGCGTTCCTCGCCATTGGGATAACGGCGCAAGGCATGCTCGCCCCGGAAGCGTGGGCTCACCGGCCCTTTCTCGTGCGGATAATTGATCGTCTCCTTCGGCGCGAAGAACTGGCGCATCGACAAGAAGAAGGCGCTGACGAAATCCTTCAGCAGCAGCGATTTGGCGGCCTGGGACAGAGCGGACATCACGCAAACCCCGTGATCTTGAGGAAGGCGGCGGTCAGCACCACCATGAACAGCGAGATCGGCAGGAACACCTTCCAGCCAAGCCGCATCAGCTGGTCGTAGCGGTAACGCGGCACGAACGCTTTCACCATGGAGAACATGAAGAACATCAGGCAGATCTTGAGCACGAACCAGATCACCCCCGGCACCCAGGTGAAGGGCGCGAAGTCGAACGGCGGCAGCCAGCCGCCGAGGAACAGGATGGTGGCCAGCGCGCACATCAGCACGACGGCGACATATTCGCCGAGGAAGAACAGCAGGAACGGCGTCGACGAATATTCGACCATGTGGCCGGCGACCAGTTCCGATTCGGCTTCGACGAGGTCGAAAGGCGGGCGATTCGTCTCGGCTAGCGCCGAGATGAAGAAGATGACGAACATCGGCAACAGCGACAGCCAGTGCCAGTCGAGGAAGGTGTTGGGCAGGCCGAGCCTGGTGCCGAGCCCATCCTGCTGCGACAGCACGATGTCGGACAGGTTGAGCGAGCCGACGCAAAGCAGCACGGTGACGATGACGAAGCCGATCGAGACCTCGTAGGACACCATTTGTGCGGCCGAACGCAGCGCCCCGAGGAACGGATATTTCGAATTGGACGCCCAGCCGCCCATGATCACGCCATAGACCTCGAGCGAGGAGATGGCGAAGACATAGAGGATACCCACATTGACGTTGGCGACGGCCCAGCCCTGGCTGACCGGAATGACCGCCCAGGCCGAGATCGCCAGAACCGCCGATACCAACGGCGCCAAAAGGAACACGCCCTTGTTGGCGCCGGACGGGATCACCGGCTCCTTGAAGACGAACTTCAACAGGTCGGCAAAGGCCTGCAGCGTGCCCCAGGGGCCGACGACGTTCGGGCCGCGGCGAAGTTGCACCGCCGCCCAGATCTTGCGGTCGGCATAGAGCAGGTAGGCGACGGCGATGAGAAGCACGACGATCAGCACGACCGACTTCAACACGATGATCAGCGCCGGCAGCACGTAGAAGGAGAAGAAGGTGTCCATGCTTATTCCGCCGCCTGCTTGAAGCCGCTCTTGGCCAGCGCAGAGCACTCCGCCATCACGGCAGAGGCCCGCGCGATCGGGTTGGTCAGGTAGAAATCCTGGACCGGCGACGTGAACGTGCCCTTGTTCAGCCGTCCACCAAGCTTCGCCACATTGGCGATATCCTCGGCATTGCCCGCAGCAACCTGGTCGATGCGGGCAAGATGCGGGTATTCGCCGTAGAGTTTAGCGCGCAGCTGCGGCAGCGAATCAAACGGCAACTTCTTGCCCAGTACATCCGACAATGCCCTGATGATGGCCCAATCCTCGCGCGCGTCGCCCGGCGCGAAGCCGGCGCGGTTGGTCTGCTGCACGCGCCCTTCCGTGTTGACATAGGTGCCCGACTTCTCGGTGTAGGCAGCGCCCGGCAGGATGACGTTGGCGCGGTGCGCGCCGGCATCGCCATGGGTGCCCACATAGACCACGAAAGCGCCGCCGGTCTTTGCCATGTCGATCTCGTCGGCGCCCAGCAAGAACAGCACGTCCGTCTCGCCCAGCATGCCGGCGACGTTCCTGCCGCCCTCGCTCGGCACGAAGCCAAGGTCGAGGCCGCCGACGCGTCCAGCCGCATTGTGCAGCACGGCAAAGCCGTTCCAGTCCGCGCGCGCGGCGTTCACGGCCATGGCGAGCTTCGCTGCCTGGCCGAGCACCGCCGCGCCATCGGGGCGTGCCAGCGCGCCCTGGCCGACGATGATGAGCGGATGCGTGGCCTTCTTCAGCACCTGGAAGAACTTGCCATCGCCGTCGGCCAGATCCTTGAGCGATTCCGGCCCTGCGCCCAGCAGTTCGTAGTCATAGCGTGTATCCCCGACATCGCCGATGACGCCGACCGGCAGATTGCCGACCCGCCAGCGCTTGCGGATGCGGGCGTTGAGCACCGAGGCTTCGAAGCGCGGATTGGCGCCGATGATCAGCACCGCGTCCGCCTGTTCGATGCCTTCGATGGTGGGGTTGAAAATGTAGCTTGCCCGGCCAAGCGACGGGTCGAGCGCGGCGCCGTCCTGGCGGCAATCCATGTTCTTCGAACCGAGTGCGGCCATCAGGAGCTTCAGCGCGTAGATTTCCTCGACCGCGGCAAGATCGCCCGCTATGGCGCCGATCTCCTCGGGCGTAGTCTTCGACACGGCGTCCTTGATCGCCGTGAAGGCCTCGGCCCAGCTCGCCGGGACCAGCTTACCGTCCTTGCGTACATAGGGCCGGTCGAGACGCTGCGTGCGCAGGCCGTCCCAGATGAAGCGGGTCTTGTCGGAGATCCACTCCTCGTTCACCGCCTCGTTGACGCGCGGCAGGATGCGCATCACCTCGCGGCCGCGGCTGTCGACGCGGATCGCCGAGCCGACGGCATCCATGACGTCGATGGATTCGGTCTTGGTCAGTTCCCACGGCCGTGCCTGGAAGGCGAAAGGCTTGGAGGTCAGCGCGCCGACGGGGCACAGGTCGATGACATTGCCCTGCAGCTCCGAGGTCATCGCCTGCTCGAGATAGGTGGTGATCTCGGCATCCTCGCCGCGGCCGATCAGGCCGAGTTCGGAAATGCCGGCAACCTCGGTGGTGAAGCGAACGCAGCGCGTGCAGTGGATGCAGCGGTTCATCACCGTCTTGACCAGCGGGCCGATATACTTGTCTTCGACCGCGCGCTTGTTCTCGTGATAGCGCGAGGAATCAACGCCGAAGGCCATCGCCTGGTCCTGCAGGTCGCATTCGCCGCCCTGGTCGCAGATCGGGCAATCCAGCGGATGGTTGATCAGCAGGAATTCCATCACGCCTTCCCTGGCCTTCTTGACCATCGGCGTGTTGGTGAAGATTTCCGGCGCTTCTCCGTTCGGACCGGGACGCAGGTCGCGCACGCCCATGGCGCAGGACGCTTGCGGCTTGGGCGGCCCGCCCTTCACCTCGATCAGGCACATGCGGCAATTGCCGGCGATCGACAACCGCTCGTGGAAGCAGAAGCGCGGCACTTCCGCGCCCGCGTCCTCTGCCGCCTGCAGCAGCGTGTAATGGTCGGGTACAGTGATTTCTTTCCCGTCGACCTTGAGCTTTGCCATTCGCCTCAAACCTCTGCGGATTTCCCGCAATCTCATTTCCCGGGCGCGACAGACGCGGCGCCCGGCATTTCACTCACTTCTTCGCGGCCAGCACAGCCGCCTGGGCAATCCAGTCGTCGCGCACGATACGGCCGTTGAACGACAGGTAGTCGTCGACCCAGGCGATCTCTTCGGGCGACCAGTCGGCGATCTGGCGGAACGTCCATATGCCGAGCCCGTTGAGCACCGTCTCCAGCTTCGGGCCGATGCCCGATATCTTCTTGAGATCCGAAGGCTTCGCCGGCCTCTCGATAGCCTTGGGCTGCCGGAAATCCTCGGGCAGCAGCACATCCGAAAGCTCGTCCGCTGACCGCCCCGCCTGTGCCGCCGGCACCGTGGTGGCGGCCTCCCTGGCGGCAATGTCGGTGACTTCCTGCGCGAAGGACTGCGCCTCCGCAATCAGGGTCTTGGCCGTCGCCCGCGCTCTGGTGGATGAAAGGCTCGCATCCTCGAATTGTTCGACGCGCGCCTCGAAATCCTCGATGAGCGGCTGCATGAGGCGTTGCGACGCCTCGGCTGCGCCCGACAGCGCGCCCAACCAGACGCCGAAAGCGTGGTTGGCGAGCCCAAGTCCCAGAGCCGACATCGCCGCCGCGCCCGCGACAGGGTGCGCCAGAAGGTTGACGGCGCCGGCCATCTCCTTCGGCATCATCCTGGTCAGGTCCTGGTTCATCTTCTCGATCTGGTCCAAATTGGGCATCAACGGGTGGGGTGTCGAATACGGCGCCATAGAATTCTCCTGGTCGTTTCTTCGTTCGCCCCGCCCCGTTCTTCTCGCTCCGGGCTATCGCCCATTCAATGCTTCTCTATTCCGCCGCCACCAACACCGGCTCGGCCCGGTGCGCGTTGCGCGAAAATTCGTCGATGCGCCGCTCCACCTCGCCGCGGAAGTGCCGCATCAGGCCCTGGATCGGCCAAGCGGCCGCGTCGCCCAGCGCGCAGATCGTGTGGCCTTCGACCTGCTTGGTCACGTCGAGCAGCATGTCGATCTCGCGCTTCTGCGCCTCGCCGCGCACCAGCCGCTCCATCACCCGCCACATCCAGCCGGTGCCTTCACGGCACGGCGTGCATTGGCCGCAGCTCTCATGCTTGTAGAAGTAGGACAGCCGCGCGATGGCTTTGATGACATCGGTCGACTTGTCCATGACGATGACGGCCGCCGTGCCGAGGCCGGATTTGAGGTCGCGCAGCGCGTCGAAATCCATCGGCGTATCGATGATCTGCTCGGCCGGCACCAGCGGCACCGAGGCGCCGCCAGGAATGACCGCCAGAAGATTGTCCCAGCCGCCACGGATGCCGCCGCAATGCGTCTCGATCAGCTCGCGGAATGGGATCGACATCGCCTCTTCGACGGTGCACGGATTGTTGACGTGGCCGGAGACGCAGAACAGCTTGGTGCCGACGTTGTTGGGCCGGCCGAAGGATGAGAACCAGGCCGCGCCCCGGCGCAGGATCGTCGGCGCCACCGCGATCGATTCGACGTTGTTGACGGTGGTCGGGCAGCCATAAAGGCCGACATTGGCCGGAAATGGTGGCTTCAGCCTGGGCTGGCCCTTCTTTCCCTCGAGGCTTTCGAGCAGCGCCGTCTCCTCGCCGCAGATATAAGCCCCGGCGCCATGGTGCATATAGACGTCGAAATCGTAGCCTGAAGTGTTGCCCTTGCCGATCAGCTTGGCCTCATAGGCCTCGTCGATGGCACGCTGCAGCGCCTCGCGCTCGCGGATGAACTCGCCGCGCACATAGATATAGGCCGCGACCGCGCCCATGGCGAAGCCGGCGAGCAAGGCGCCTTCGACCAGCGTGTGCGGATCGTTGCGCAGAATGTCGCGGTCCTTGCAGGTACCGGGCTCGGATTCGTCGGCATTGATGACGAGATAGCTCGGCCGGCCGTCACTCTGCTTGGGCATGAACGACCATTTCAAGCCGGTCGGGAAACCGGCGCCGCCGCGGCCGCGCAGGCCCGACGCCTTCATCTCGTTGACGATCCACTCGCGCCCCTTGGCGACGATGCCGGGCGTGTTGTCCCAGGCGCCGCGCGCCATTGCGCCGGCCAGCGACTTGTCGAAGAGGCCGTAGATGTTGGTGAAGATGCGGTCTTTGTCCTGAAGCATTGTTCGTCCCTCAGACCGGCTTCTTGCCGAAGACGCGGATATATTCGGCGACGCCGCCCTTGGCGAGCGCCTTGGCCTGCTTGACCCAGTCGTCTCGCTCGATGCGGCCGCGGAAGGAGAGATAGCTGTCCACCCACTCCCGTTCGGCCTTCTTCCAAGACGCAACCTGGGCGAAGGTGAAGATGCCGAGCGAATGCAGGATGCTCTCGGTCCTCGGGCCGACGCCGGAGATCAGCTTGAGATCGTCGACCAGCGCCGGCCTGGCGATGCCGGCCGGCCGGTTCTTGTCTTCCAACGAAGGCTTGGCCGCTTTGGCGGGAAGCTTGGTTTCCGGCGACTTGAACGCGGAAGCCGGCTCAGCCTTGTTCAGGGGGCCGCTGCGCGGCTTCAAAACTTTCTCGACCTCGGGCGCCGCCTTGTTGGCGTTTGTCGCCGAGTGGCGGGGAGCCGCGACGCTCGCCGCTTTTTCCGTTGCCGACGCGACCTTGGCCGGCGACGGCGTTTTCAGCGCCGGGCTGGTTTCAGCCGCATCGGTTTTCGGCTTGCTGGCATTGGACGGCGCGACAGGGGTGGCGGCCGGCGTTGGCACCGGCGCCGCGATGATCGCGTCGGGTGCCGCCTTGGCGGCCTTGGCGGCTTCCCTGGCCTCCCTGTCACGGGTCGACTTGAGGATCGCCTTCTCGCTTTTCAGCGTCGTGAGGCCGGCGGCCGGCTCCGAGCCGGTGCGGCCGTTCTGCGGCCCCGGCGTCACCGAGGCCCCCTTGCCCGCATCGTAGAGATCAATGATTTCGGCCAGCCGTTCCGGCGTCAGGTCTTCGAACGTGTCCTTGAAGATCATGACCATCGGCGCGTTGACGCAGGCGCCGAGGCATTCGACCTCTTCCCACGACAGCGTTCCCTTGTCGTTGGTGTGGAACTGGTCATGGTGGATCTTGGAGCGGCACACGTCCATCAGCGCTTCCGAGCCGCGCAGCATGCAGGGCGTGGTGCCGCAAACCTGGATGTGCGCCCGCGTGCCGACAGGATTCAGCTGGTACTGCGTGTAGAAGGTCGCGACCTCGAGCCCGCGGATGCGCGGCATGCCGAGCATGTCCGAAATCGTCTCGATCGCCGCCTTGGTGACCCAGCCTTCCTGCTCCTGCGCCAGCATCAGCAGTGGAATGATCGCAGACTGTTCCCGGCCCTTCGGGTACTTCTTGATCCATTGCTTGGCCGCGGCCGCGTTCGCCCGGTTGAAGGCGAAGGATGCTGGCTGGACGCTGGCTTCTGCGAGACGACGGACTGACATTTAGCGATCGACCTCACCAAACACGATGTCGAGGGAGCCGAGGACGGCGGTGACGTCGGCCAGCATGTGACCGCGGCACAGGAAATCCATGGCCTGGAGATGCGCGAAACCGGGGGCGCGCAGCTTGCAGCGATAAGGCTTGTTGGTGCCGTCGGAGACCAAATAGACGCCGAACTCGCCCTTGGGCGCCTCGACCGCCGCATAGACCTCGCCGGCCGGCACGCGGTAGCCCTCGGTGTAGAGCTTGAAGTGGTGGATCAGCGCTTCCATCGAGCGCTTCATCGCCTGGCGCTTTGGCGGCACGACCTTGCCGTCGAGGTTCGACACCGGCCCGGCGCTTTCCTTGCCGAGCAGGAGATCGATGCACTGGCGCATGATCTTCGCCGACTGGCGCATCTCTTCCATGCGCACGAGGTAGCGGTCGAAACAGTCGCCGTTCTTGCCGATCGGAATATCGAAATCGAGCTCCGAATAGCATTCATAGGGCTGCGATCTGCGCAGGTCCCAGGCAGCGCCCGAGCCACGCACCATGACGCCGGAAAAACCCCAGGCCCAGGCGTCGGCCAGCGAAACCGTGCCGATATCGACATTGCGCTGCTTGAAGATGCGATTGCCGGTCAGCAACTGATCGAGGTCGTCGATCGACTTCAGGAACGGATCGATCCACTTGCCGATGTCCTCGAGCAGCTTCTGCGGCAGGTCCTGGTGAACGCCGCCCGGACGGAAATAGGCGGCATGCATGCGCGAACCCGAGGCGCGCTCATAGAACACCATCAGCTTTTCGCGCTCGACGAAGCCCCACAGAGGCGGCGTCAGCGCGCCGACGTCCAGCGCCTGCGTCGTCACATTGAGGATGTGCGACATGATGCGGCCGATCTCGCAGTAAAGCACGCGGATCAGCTGACCGCGCTTCGGCACCTCGATGCCGAGCAGGCGCTCGGCGGCCAGTGCGAAGGCATGCTCCTGGTTCATCGGCGCGCAATAGTCGAGCCGGTCGAGATAAGGCACTGCCTGCAGGTAGGTTTTGTGCTCGATCAGCTTTTCGGTGCCGCGATGCAAGAGCCCGATATGCGGATCGACACGATCGACCACTTCGCCGTCCAACTCCAGAACCAATCTCAAAACACCATGCGCGGCAGGGTGTTGCGGTCCGAAGTTGATGTTAAAATTGCGGACGGAGGTTTCAGCCATTCTGGCGCCTCTGGCGAAGAGTCAGTAGTGAGTAGTGAGTAGTGATCATCAATCTCAATGCCTGCTTCATTCCGCCTGCTTGGCCTGCACTGTTCGGATAAGAGATCTCGTCATTTTTCCAATCTCTTCGCATCGCAGCAGCAGTTCAATCTCATTGTCTTTTCGCAGCAAGCCCACCCGGCACGCCAACAGTATGTGTGTTTCCAGTTCCTTCAACGAGCCTTGCGCCATGCGCAAAAATTGAACGAACGACCCTCTGTTTTCCCGACCGTATCCCTCTGCGACGTTCGCTGCGATCGAAACCGCCGATCGGCGCATCTGAGAGGTCATGCCGTAGATCTCTTCCTTCGGAAATTCCTTGGTGTAACGGTAGCAGTCTTCAGCAAGCGTCATCGCTGATTGCCACACTTTCAAGTCCCGATAGGATTCGATCCGTTGCTCCAATTCTTCCCCTACTGACTACTGACTACTTCCCTATTCACTGTTTCGCCTTCTCATCCCCTGGCAGCACGTAATCGGTGCCTTCCCATGGGGACAGAAAATCGAAATTGCGGAATTCCTGCTTCAGTTCCACCGGCTCGTAGATGACGCGCTTGGCTTCGTCGTCGTAACGCACCTCGACGAAGCCGGTCAGCGGGAAATCCTTGCGCAGCGGGTGACCGTCGAAACCGTAATCGGTGAGGATGCGCCGCAGATCGGGGTGACCCGAAAACAGCACGCCATAGAGATCGTAGGTCTCGCGCTCGAACCAGTCGGCGCCGGGATAGACGCCGGTGATCGACGGCACCATCGTCTCCTCGTCTGCCTGCACCTTGATGCGGATACGCACGTTCTGCTTCGGCGACAACAGGTGATAGACGACGTCGAAGCGCTTGGCCCGTGACGGATAATCGGCGCCGCAGACATCGATGACCGAGATGAATTGGCAGCGCGGATCGTCGCGCAGGAAAGTCACCACTTCGATCAGATCGCGCGGTTCGACATGGATGGTGAGTTCGCCATAGGCGAACACTGCTTCATTGACGCGGCCAATCAATTTTTCGCCGAGATAGGTCGACAGTTCGCTCAGGGATGCGGCCATGGATTTACCGTTCGATCGTGCCGGTGCGGCGGATCTTCTTCTGCAGCAGAAGAATGCCATAGAGCAGCGCTTCGGCGCTCGGCGGACAGCCGGGCACATAGATGTCGACCGGCACGATGCGGTCGCAGCCGCGCACCACCGAATAGGAATAGTGGTAATAGCCGCCGCCATTGGCGCAGGAGCCCATCGAGATGACGTAGCGCGGCTCCGGCATCTGGTCGTAGACCTTGCGCAGCGCCGGGGCCATCTTGTTGGTCAGCGTGCCGGCAACGATCATGATGTCGGACTGGCGCGGAGACGCGCGAGGAGCAACACCGAACCGCTCCGAATCGTAGCGCGGCATCGAGGTGTGGATCATCTCGACGGCGCAGCAGGCGAGGCCGAAGGTCATGAACATCAGCGAGCCGCTGCGCGCCCAGGTGATCAGCGCCTCGGTCGAGGTGACGAGAAAGCCCTTGTCGGCGAGTTCGTTGTTGATTTCGAGGAAGAACGGATCATCGGACCCAACCGGCCTGCCGGTATTGGGATCGATCAGACCCTTGGGCTTCGGCGCGACGAGCGTGCCGGAACTGTCGCTCAATCCCATTCGAGCGCTCCTTTTTTCCATTCATAGGCAAAGCCGATGGTCAGCACCGCCAAAAACACCATCATCGACCAGAAACCGAGCATGCCGATCTTCGAGAACGACACCGCCCACGGAAACAGGAAGGCCACTTCCAGGTCGAAGATGATGAACAGGATCGACACCAGGTAGAAGCGGATGTCGAACTTCATACGGGCGTCATCGAACGAGTTGAACCCGCATTCGTAGGCGGAAAGCTTTTCCGGGTCGGGATTGCGGTAGGCCACCAGGAACGGCGCCACGATGAGCGCGACGCCGACAGCCGCCGCCACTGCGATAAACAGGACGATGGGCAGGTACGAACTGAGAAGTGCGTTCATGCTGCGGCTTTCCGTTGGCGCCAATCCATTTTGATTACAGCACCAGACCCCATTGCGGAAGCGTGACAGTTTAACCGCTGAACCGTTTTAAGGGGCCTTTGCTGCAACGCGGCGAGGGTTAGCGCAGCGCTTCCGGCGAAGCAAGTCAAACCTTGTTCAAAACACTGGCCTGGACGGCATAAGGGAAGAAACTGGTCCGATCCGCTCCTGTTTGATTTCCTTCGCTTTTTACTCCACTTTTCTCTCCTGACAGAGTTGCCGCCAAAACCCTGCTAGCATGGCCGGAATCAACTGTCCGAACCACGCTCAACAAGCCATCAGAGTCGCATCCGAATGAAGGAAAATATCTCGCTCGCCACGGCCCGGCGTATCGCGCTCGCCGCCCAAGGGTTCACTGATCCCCGCCCCGCCGGCACGCCCGACCGACGCCACTTCGCCCGTGTGCTCTCGCGTACCGGCCTGCTGCAGATCGATTCCGTCAGCGCGGTGGTGCGCGCTCACTACATGCCGCTCTATTCGCGCCTTGGTCCCTACCCGTTCGCCTTGCTCGACAACGCCGCCGTCACGCGCAAGCGCACGGTTTTCGAATACTGGGCGCACGAGGCTTCCTTCCTGCCGGTCGAGACCTATCCCCTGATGCGTTGGCGCATGCAGCGCGCCGAGCGTGGCGATGAAATGTATCTGGGTCTCGCCAAATGGGGCCGCGAGCACGCCGCCTATATAGAAGAGATCTACCGCGAGGTCGCGGAGCGCGGCCCGATCGCCGCTTCCGCGCTCGAAGGCCAGAAAGGATCCGGCGGCTGGTGGGGCTGGAGCCACGCCAAGCATGCCTTCGAATGGCTGTTCTGGGCAGGACGCATCACCACCGCGCACCGCCGTGGCTTCGAACGCTTCTATGATTTGCCCGAGCGCGTGCTGCCGCGGGCGATCCTCGATCTGCCGGTGCCGTCTGCCGAGGACGCGCATCGGGAATTGCTGCGGATATCCGCCCGCGCTCATGGCGTCGCGACAGCAAGCGACCTGCGCGACTATTTCCGCCTGTCGCCGGCCGACATGAAGGGCCGGCTGGAGGAGCTGGTTGAAACAGGCGAGCTGGTGCCGGTGCGTGTCGAGGGCTGGAACAAACCGGCTTACCTCCATAAGGAGGCCCGTATTCCACGAAAAATCGAGGCCCGCGCCTTGCTGGCGCCGTTCGATCCGGTCGTTTTCGAGCGCTCGCGCACGGAGCGGCTGTTCGATTTCCACTACCGCATAGAAATCTACACCCCTGCCGAAAAACGGCAATACGGCTATTACGTCCTGCCGTTCCTGCTCGGCGACAGGATCGTGGCGCGCGTCGACCTCAAGGCCGACCGGCCGGCCAGCGTGCTACGCGTCCACGCGGCCTATGCCGAGCCCGGCGCGCCGCCTGAAACCGCCGCGCAACTCTTCCAGGAATTGACGCAGATGCAGGGCTGGCTCGGCCTCGAACGGATCGAGGTTACGCCCGCCGGCGACCTTGGGCAGCCGCTCGCCGACATTGCCGTGTCGTAGACGCGCGTTGACACCGCCGCCTGCAAGAGCCTAAATCCATTCCAGACGGTCTCCTCTCGGCAAAGGGAGGAGCCAAGAGGGAATGCGGTGCGAAATCTCGATTTCAAATCCGCGGCTGTCCCCGCAACTGTAAGCGACGAGCCAAGGCCGAAAACCACTGGGACGGTCCCGGGAAGGCGGCACGAAGGCGATGACCCGCGAGCCAGGAGACCTGCCGTCTGAGACATAAGAATCCGATCGCCCGGCGGGTTTTCCGGGCAAGGAGCCCGATTTGGAACGCGACAGCAGTTTCCCGGCTGAAACAGCGGACATTTTGTCTGGCGATAGCGACTTGTCTGGCGATAGCGACGCCTTGGCCGGCGTCACTGTTATCATCTGCGCTTCCTGCCGCGACGAGACCGGTTCCGATGCCCATCCCCGCGCCGGCGAAGTTTTGGCTCAAGATACGCGCCAAGCCGCAACGGCCGACAATGTCCGTGTCCGCACCGTCGAATGCCTCGGCAACTGCAAGCGCCGTCTCAGTGCGGCGATTCTTCGCGACGGCTGCTGGAGTTATGTCTTCGGCGACCTGAACATCGCCAGCGGCGCCGATCTCGTCACCGGCGCGAAACTCTTCGCCGCTTCGACCAACGGCCTCATTCCGTGGCGTGGTCGCCCGGATTCCCTCAAGCGCGGCCTCGTCGCCCGCATTCCTCCCCTCGACATGCTGAAGGACTGATCATGACCGCCGCAGTTTCCGCCGCCACTCTCTCCCGCGTCCCCTGTACCGTGGTCACCGGCTTCCTGGGTGCCGGCAAGACCACGCTGGTCCGCCATCTCCTGGAGAACGCGGGCGGCAAGCGGATCGCCATCATCGTCAACGAATTCGGCGACATCGGAATCGACGGCGAGATCCTCAAGGGCTGCGGCATCGACACCTGCCCGGAGGAAAACATCGTCGAACTGGCCAATGGCTGCATCTGCTGCACCGTCGCCGACGATTTCGTCCCGGCGCTCGACCAGATCCTGTCGCTGACGCCGAAGGTCGACCACATCCTGATCGAGACCTCAGGCTTGGCTCTGCCCAAGCCGCTGGTCCAGGCCTTCCAGTGGCCGACAGTGAAGAGCCGGGTGACAGTCGACGGCGTAATCGCCGTGGTCGACGGTCCGGCATTGGCCGAGGGGCGCGTCGCCAACGACATGGACGCCCTGCAGGCGCAACGCGCGCAGGACCAGACACTGGACCACGACGACCCCGTCGAGGAGGTGTTCGAGGACCAGATCGCCTGCGCCGACCTCATCATCCTGTCGAAGAGCGACCTGATGGATGCCGCAGGTTCGGCTCGCGCCAACGCCATCATTGGCGAACACTCCGCCCGCGCCGTGAAGGTCGTGCCGACGGCTCATGGCAAGGTCGATCCGTCCGTGCTGCTCGGGCTAGGCCTCGCCGTCGAGGACGACATCGAGAACCGCAAGTCCCATCATGACGGCGCCTTCGACCACGAGCACGACGACTTCGATACGTTCATCGTCGACATCCCCTCGATCGCCAACCCGGACGACCTGGCAAAGCGCGTCGCGACCGCCGCCGAACAGGAGAACGTGCTGCGGGTGAAAGGCTTCGTCGAGGTCGGCGGCAAGCCGATGCGGCTGTTGCTGCAGGCGGTCGGTCCGCGCGTCAATCATTATTATGACCGCGCCTGGACGGCTGACGACGACCGCCGCTCGCGCCTGGTCGTCATCGGCCTCAAGGGGCTGAACCGCCCGGCGATCGAGCATATCCTCGCCGGCTGAGGCAACACCGACCGCGATGCACATCCTCACCACCACATCCGCCTCGCTCGACGATCTCGCCGAGCCGGTCGATCTGCGGCAGACGCCGGCGGAAATGGTGGCGCTGTCCTTCACGGACAGCGACCTGGCCGGACTGGCAGCGGCCTGGAAAGGCGACGCCGATCGGCTGCCCACGATGCGGCTGGCCGCGCTGCGCGACCTGCGCCACCCCATGTCCGTCGACCTCTGGATCGACAGCGTCGCCCGTCACGCCAAAGTCATTCTGGTGCGTATTCTCGGCGGTTACGAGTGGTGGCGCTACGGCTGCGACCAGTTGGCCGTGGTTGCCCGTGAGCGCGGCATAAAGCTGGCACTACTTCCCGGTGAAAGCCACGACGAGGATATCAGGCTGATCGAAGCCTCGACGCTGCCGCGCGAGGAACTGGACGGGCTGCTCAATTATTTCCGCCAGGGCGGCCCGGCCAATATGAGCGCGCTGGTGCGCAGGCTGGCGCGGTTGGCGGGGTCTGATGGCGAGATTGCCGAGCCGGTAAGCGTGCCGAAAGCCGGGTTTTATGAGCCGGGGCGCGGAGTCGTGGAGAAGCCGGACTTATCGAATGTTGACGATCCTTCACACCCCCCTCTGTCCGGCAGGACATCTCCTCCGCAAGGGGGGAGATCGGCTGTCATCAAGGCCGGCTCCTCTTCTGTCCCCTTGGACAGGGATTTATCTCGACCATCCGCGATAGGCGAAATCGTCGATGAAAGAGCAATCTCCCCCCTTGCGGGGGAGATGTCCGGTAGGACAGAGGGGGGTGTGACGGAACTCGACGCCGGCAACGTCAACCCACCCGTGATTCCCATCCTCTTCTACCGCTCGATGCTGCTCGCCGCCGATGTCGCGCCCATCGACGCGCTTTTCGAGGCGCTACGGCAGCGCGGCATGCTGCCGGTGCCGATCTTTGTCTCCAGCCTGAAAGACCCGGAATCTCTGGCTTTTGTTGAAACCGCGATTGCCCAGCCCAAGCCCGCCGCCATCATCACCGCGACCGCTTTCGCGTCCGGCGCCGAACCCGGCGTCGAAACCCTGTTCGACCGCGCCGGCGTTCCCGTCTTCCAGGTCATCGTCGCCACCACCCGCCGCGACGTATGGGAGAAGAACCAGCGCGGGCTGGCCCCCGCCGACCTCGCCATGCATGTCGTTCTGCCCGAACTGGACGGCCGCATCCTCGCCGGCGCCGTTTCGTTCAAGGGCGAAAGCGAGACCGACCCGGCGCTCGGCCACCGCGCCTTTGCCAACCGGCCGGAGCCCGATCGCGTCGAACAGGTGGCGGACCGGGTCGCGGCCTTCATCAGGCTTCGGGAAACGCCGCGCGCCGAGCGCAAGCTCGCCATTCTGATCCCCGATTACCCGAGCGCTCCCGGCCGCACCGGCTATGCGGTCGGGTTGGATGTGCCATCCAGCGTGCTGGCGATGCTGCACGACCTCCAGGAACAGGGCTATGTAGTTGAGGGAATTCCCCAAACGTCGCGTGCGTTGCTGGATGCGCTGGAGCGCAGCAAGGCTGGGTTGGAGTTGGATGAGTACCTTGCCTTCTCAACGGAATTGCCGGGCGCAGCAATTGCTGCCGTAGAAGCAGCTTGGGGCAAAGCCGAAGGCGAGACAGGTTTGCGCGAGGCACCCCCCTCTGTCCTGCCGGACATCTCCCCCTCTAGCGGGGAGATTGCGCTGTCATCTGCGCTTTCGCCAATCTCCAACGCTGCGGGAGTGGACGAAGCGCCAAAGCCGCCAATCTCCCCCCTTGAGGGGGAGATGTCCGGCAGGACAGAGGGGGGCGCCTCGCGCAAACCTTCGCCATCAAGCGAAAAACACTTCCCCTTCCGCGCCGCGACCTTCGGCAACATCACCGTGGCGCTGGCTCCAGACCGCGGCCGCTCGGCCGACCGCCGCGCCGACTATCACGACCCGACGCTGCCGCCGCGCCATGCGTTGCTCGCCTTCGGCCTGTGGCTGCGCAAATTGCTCGGCGTCCATGCGCTCATCCATGTTGGCGCGCATGGCACGCTGGAATGGCTGCCGGGCAAGACGGTTGCGCTTTCGCAAAGCTGCTTCCCCGAGATCGTCACCGGTCCCCTGCCCGTCATCTATCCCTTTATCGTCTCCAATCCCGGCGAGGCGGCGCAGGCGAAGCGGCGGATCGCCGCCGTCACGCTCGGCCATCTGCCGCCGCCGCTCACCGGCGCCGGATTGGACAAGAACCAGCACAGGCTCGAACGGCTGGTCGACGAATACGCCCAGGCTGACGGTCTCGACCGCCGCCGCCGCGACCGTCTGGCCAGTCTGATCGTCGAAACCGCGCAGACGACGGGCCTCGCCGCGGAGGCCGGCGTTGCCCGCACCGACGCGCCGGACGAGGCCCTGCGCCGCATCGATGCCTGGCTCTGCGACCTGAAGGATTTCGCTATCAAGGATGGGCTGCATGTCTACGGCCGCGCGCCCGACGAAGAGCCCGACCTTATGCGCCGGCAAAGCGCCAAGGCCGAAAAGGCCGCCCTTCTTGCCGCGCTCGACGGTCGTCATGTCACCGCGGGCCCGGCCGGCGCGCCCGCGCGCGGGCGTTCCGACGTTCTGCCCACCGGCCGCAACCTGTTCACGTCGGACCCGCGCGCCATGCCGACGCCGACGGCTTACGACATCGGCAAGGCTGCCGCCGAGGAAGTGGTGCGCACCTATATGCAATCGCATGGCGACTGGCCGCGCTCGCTGATCATCGACCTTTGGGGTTCGGCGTCTTTGCGCACCGGCGGCGAGGAGATCGCGCAGGGGCTTTCGCTGATGGGCTGCCGCCCGCAATGGGATGCCGCCACAGGTCGCGTCACCGGCATCGAGGTGTTGGCACCGGCAGCGCTTGGCCGCCCGCGCGTCGACGTCACCTGGCGCATATCGGGCCTGTTCCGCGACATGTTCCCGACCCAGATCGCGCTGATCGATGCCGCTGCCAACGCCGTTGCCGCGCGCGACGAGGACGATTCGGAAAATCCGCTCGCCGCAAGGACCCGCGCCGAGGGCAAGATCAGCCCGCGCATCTTTGGCACCTCGCCTGGCACTTACGGCGCTGGCGTCGAGGAAATCCTGTCGAGCGGCGACTGGGCGGCGCGCGAGGAAATCGGCCGCGCCTATCTCGATGCCACGTCGCATTCCTATGGCGGCGCCGGCGGTGAGGGGATCGCCGCGCCCGGCGCATTCGAGAACCGCATCGCCGAAGCCGATCTTCTCGTCCACACCGGCGACGATCCCGGCCGCGACATCCTCGAAGGCTCGGCCGATGTCGCTTTCATCGGCGGCTTCTCGGCCGCCCTTGCAGCGCTTGGCAGGAATGCCGACGTCATCGTGCTCGACACGACCGATCCGCAGAGGCCGAAGCCGCGTTCACTTAGTGAGGCCGTGACGCGCGTCGTGCGCGCCCGCGCCGTCAACGCCCGCTTCATAGCGGGCCAGATGCGCCACGGCCCGCGCGGCGCCTCGGAATTCGCCGAAACGGTCGACCGGCTGGTTGGCTTCGCCGAAACCACGCAGGCGATACCGGACGCGCTGATAGAGGCCGTGCACGATGCCTATCTCGGCGACGCGGACGTCCGCGCCTTCATCCTGCGCGAAAACCCGGCCGCCGCGAAAGCCATTGCCGAACGCCTCCTGTCGGCGCGACGGCGGGGCCTCTGGCATCCCTTGCGCAATTCGATCGACGACGACCTCGCGGTACTGATTGCCGAGGCACGGGAGTTGGCGGCATGAACGCCTACTCCCGCCGCGGCGCCTGCCCGGCCCTTTCGGCGCCGATGCAGACCGGCGACGGCCTGCTGGTGCGGCTCAACCCGGTCGCCGGAGGCCCATCTTCTGGCGGATTGTCGCCGAAGCTTCTGATCGGGCTGGCAGAATCCGCCCTGCGGCACGGCAACGGCATCATGGAAGTGACAGCGCGCGGCAGCTTGCAAATACGCGGATTGACCACGCAAAGTGCAACCCTGCTGGCGAAGGAAGTCGATGCGCTGGGCATTGTGGTCCGCACTGGCGTACCAGTGGAGACCGGACCACTGGCCGGCATCGATCCGCAGGAGATCGCCGACCCCAGGCCGCTGGCTGATCGGATCAGGGAAGCGGTCGAGGACGCCGGACTGACGCAGCGGCTCGGGCCGAAGGTTTCGGTCGTTGTCGACGGTGGCGGGCAACTCACGATGGATGCTGTGACGGCCGACGTGCGGCTGAAGGCGGCGAGCACCGAGGCGGGAATCCGCTGGCGGGTGTCGGTTGCCGGTGACGGGCGGAATGCGAAAGTGTTGGCAAAGGTCAACGCGCATGCCGCTAGAGACATAGCCGTCGCAGCGCTTAGGATGGTGGCTGAAAAAGGCCGCGAAGCGCACACACGGGATTTATCGGAGAGGCAAATAGCGTCTCTCGCAAGTTGGCATTCTACGGCGCCCCCCTCTGTCCTGCCGGACATCTCCCCCACAAGGGGGGAGATTGCTCATTCACGCTCGCCTTTGCCAATTTCCTGGGATGCAGAAGGAGAGCCGGCGCCCGAACCGCCAATCTCCCCCCTTGTGGGGGAGATGTCCGGCAGGACAGAGGGGGGCGCCGTAGAGCACCCTCGCTCGCCGATTGGCGTTTTCGACTTGAACACTGGCCACGCCCTCGGCATCGGTCTCCCCTACGGCAGCATGCCCGCCGAAAGGCTCATCGCCCTCGCTCAAAGCGCTCTCACCCTCGGGACGTCAGAAATCCGCCTCGCCCCGGGCCGCGCCCTGCTCTTCCTCGGCCAGCCACCAGCCGCCAATCCTTCCCTCCAGCAAACAGCCGCCACCCTCGGCTTCGTCACCTCCCCCACCGACCCGCGCACGCGCATCGCTGCTTGTCCCGGCGCGCCGGCTTGCGCCTCGGGTCGCATCGCCACGCGCGACATCGCCGAGGCGATCGCCACCGAAAACGCCGATAGTCTCGACTTCACCTTGCATGTTTCGGGCTGCGCCAAGGGCTGCGCGCATCCCGGCCCAGCGGCGCTGACCGTGGTCGGCGGCGAAAATGGAGCCGGACTTGTCGTGAACGCGACGGCAAAGGCCCTTCCTGCCGGTTACAGGCCGGGCTATGACGCCGCGCGCGGCATCGGCCGCGTCGCGGCGGCAATTCGCAGCGCACGCTATCAGGGCGAGACCGCCGCCGCCTGCCTGACAAGGCTGGGGCCGGCCGGCATCGCAGAGGCTTATCGACAGGAATGACAATGGTCGCCTACGACTACATCCACGACGGCACGGCGATCTACGAACGCTCCTTTGCCATCATCCGCGCCGAGGCTGATCTCGCGCGCTTTTCCGAAGCAGAGGCCGATGTCGCGGTCCGCATGATCCATGCCTGCGGCCAAGTGGAAGCCGCCAAGAATTTTGTCTTCTCCAGCGATTTCGTTTCCGCCGCACGGGCCGCGCTTGCCGCCGGCGCGCCGATCTTCTGCGACGCCGAAATGGTCTCGCACGGCGTCACCCGCGCCCGTCTGCCTGCCGGCAACGAGGTGATCTGCACCTTGCGCGACCCGCGCACGCATGAAATCGCCAGGACGATCGGCAACACACGTTCTGCCGCCGCGATCGACCTGTGGGGCGAGCGCATCGCCGGTTCGGTGGTGGCCATCGGCAATGCGCCGACCGCACTCTTCTATCTTCTGGAGAAGCTGCGCGACGGTGCGCCGAAACCGGCCGCCATCATCGGCATGCCGGTGGGCTTCGTTGGTGCCGCCGAATCGAAGGACGCGCTGGCGCAGAATTCCTACGGCGTACCCTATGCAATCGTGCGCGGCAGGCTTGGCGGCAGCGCCATGACCGCGGCAGCCCTCAATTCTCTCGCGAGGCCCGGCCTGTGAACGCGCTCCCCAAAACCGGCTCGAGGGGCCGCCTGGTCGGCGTCGGTACCGGTCCCGGCGACCCGGAACTGTTGACGCTGAAGGCCGCGCGTGCGCTGGCCGAGGCCGATGTGGTGGCGTATTTCGCCAAGCGCGGCAACAACAGCAATGCGCGCGCCATCGTCGAAACGCGCTTCCGGCCCGACATGCTGGAACTGCCGTTGCTCTATCCCGTGACCACGGAGATCGACAAGGATCACGACGATTACCGCGCGCAGATATCGGCCTTCTACGAGGAGTCCGCCGAGACCGTTGCCGGTCATCTGGATGTCGGTAGGATGGTCGCCGTGCTGTCGGAAGGCGATCCGCTCTTCTATGGCTCCTACATGCATCTGCATGTGCGCCTCGCCCATCGTTTTCCGACCGAGGTCATTCCCGGCGTTACCGCCATGTCGGGCTGCTGGTCGGCGACCGGCCTGCCGATCGTCCAGGGCGACGACGTGCTGACCGTGCTGCCGGGCACGATGAGCGAGTTCGAACTGACCCGGCGCCTCGCCGACACCGATGCCGCCGTTATCATGAAGGTCGGCCGCAACCTGCCCAAAATCCGGCGGGCGCTGGAGGCCACCGGCAAGCTGACACGCGCCGTCTATGTCGAGCGCGGCACCATGCCGGGCAGCGTCTCGATGCGGCTCACCGACAAGCCGGACGACAAGGCGCCCTATTTCGCCATTGTGCTCGTTGCCGGCTGGTCCGGACGCCCTGTCGCGTCGGCGGGTGGCGCATGAGCGGCCGCCTCACTGTCATCGGGCTCGGACCTGGCAACGCCGATCAGGTGACGCCGCAGGCGAGCCACGCCGTCGCCGAGGCAAGCTTCTTCTACGGCTACAAGCCCTATCTCGACCGGCTGGAATTGCGCCCGGACCAGACCCGCATCGCCTCCGACAATCGCGAAGAGCTTGCCCGCTCCAACGAGGCGCTGGCGAAGGCGGCCGAAGGTCACAATGTCGCCGTCGTCTCCGGGGGCGATCCAGGCGTCTTCGCCATGGCGGCGGCCGTCTGCGAGGCGATCGAAGCCGGCCCCTCCGAATGGCGCGCGATCGATCTCGCAATCGTGCCTGGCGTCACCGCCATGCTCGCTGTCGCTGCCCGCATCGGGGCACCGCTCGGCCATGATTTCTGCGCCATCTCGCTGTCCGACAATCTGAAGCCATGGGACTTGGTCGAACTGCGCCTGCTGGCGGCCGCCGGCGCCGGCTTCGTCATCGCGCTTTACAATCCCATCAGCAAGGCGCGCCCCTGGCAGCTTGGCCGCGCCTTCGAATGTCTGAAGGCCATTCTGCCGGGCACCACGCCCGTTATATTCGGCCGTGCCGCAGGCCGGCCCGATGAGCGCATCGAGGTGTTCCTGCTGGCGGATGCCGATGCCGACAAGGCGGACATGGCAACCTGCATCATCATCGGTTCGCCGGAAACCCGGATCATCAGGCGCGGTAACAGGCCGGCGCTGGTTTACACGCCGCGCTCCGCGGCAGGCTCGACAAGATGATCGACCATGTCGGCAAGCTGATCAACGGTCGCAGCCGAAGGGATCTCCGGCAGCGCAGGCCTGCGCACCATGACGACGTCGAGGCCAAGCGCCCGCGCCGCGGCGATCTTGCCATAAGTCGCCGCGCCGCCGCTGTTCTTGGATACGACGATGTCGATGCCGTGCCGCTGGAGCAGCGTGTGTTCCTCCGCCTCGCGAAACGGCCCGCGCGCCAGGAGATAGGTGGCATCGGGCACTGCCAGCTTCGGCTCGACCGGATCGACGCTGCGGATGAGATAGTGGTGCTGGGGCGCGGCTTCGAAAGCCGCGACCTCCTGCCGGCCGAGAGCCAGGAATACACGGCGCGGCGCCGGTCCAAGCGCCTGCACGGCATCGCCTGTCGTATAGACCTGCATCCAGCGATCGCCCTCGACAGGCTCCCAGCCGGGACGGCGCAGAGCGACGATCGGCACCCCAGCCATGCGCGCGGCCTGCGCCGCATTGGCGGAAATTCGCGCCGCGTAGGGATGGGTGGCGTCGATCAGCAGCTCGATGCTTGTCTCCTTGAGATAGGCGGCCAGACCATCGGCGCCGCCAAACCCTCCACTGCGTACCGGCACGCCCTGCGTCACCGGGCTTTCGGTGCGGCCCGCCAGCGACAGCATCACCGAGTAACCGGCTGCCAGTTTTCCAGCCAGTTGCCGGGCTTCGGTGGTTCCGCCGAGGATCAGAATGCGGTGGGTCATCATGCCTGCTAAGAGTCTACGCGGCGCCAACCAAAAATGGCTCACCATCGTCGGCATAGGCGAGGACGGTGTAGCCGGTCTCGGCGACGAGGCCAAGCAGCGGATCGCCGACGCTGAAATCATCTTTGGCGGCAAGCGGCATCTGGCGCTCGTCTCATCATTCGCCAAGGGCGATCCGCGCCCATGGCCGGTTCCCTTCGATGCCGAGATGCACGACGTGCTGTCGCTCGCCGGCAAGCGCGTTTGCGTTCTTGCCTCCGGCGATCCCTTTTTCCACGGCGTCGGCGTCACCCTCGCCCGCAAGGTTAAGCCGCGGGAGATGCATGTCATTCCCGCGCCCTCGGCCATTTCGCTGGCGGCCGCTCGCCTCGGCTGGGCGCTGCAGGACATCGAAACCATCTCGTTGCATGGCCGCCCCATCGACCTGATCCGGCCATTGCTGCAGCCCAACGCGCGTATCCTGGCCCTGACATCCGACGGCGATGCACCGGCGGCAATCGCCCGCCTGCTCACCGAGCTTGATTTCGGCGCCTCGCGGCTGACGGTTCTGGAGGCGCTTGGCGGGCCAAAGGAGAACCTGCGCTCGGCCCGCGCCGATGCGTTCAACCTCGAAAACATCAATCCGCTCAATGTGCTGGCGCTCGAAATTGAATCTGGTCCGGATGCGCGTATCCTGCCTTTGACATCAGGCCTCGCCGATCATCTGTTCGACCATGACGGCCAGATCACCAAGCATGAGATCCGCGCCATCACGCTGTCGGCGCTGGCGCCGAGGCGCGGCGAACTGCTGTGGGATGTTGGCGCCGGCTCCGGTTCCATCGGCATCGAATGGATGCTCGCCCATTCCTCGATGCGCGCTGTTGCCATCGAAGCCGACCCGATCCGCGCCGCCCGCATCGCCCACAATGCTGCCGCGTGTGGCGTTCCCGGCCTCATCGTGGTCGAAGGCAGCGCTCCCAAGGCGCTTGCAAGGCTCGAGACGCCAGATGCGATTTTCATCGGCGGCGGCGGCAGCGATGCCGGCGTGCTGACCGCCGCCATCAAGGCGCTGCGCACCGGCGGCCGCCTTGTCGCCAATGCGGTGACGCTGGAAATGGAGACGCTGCTTCTTGCCCGTCATACCGAGCTCGGGGGCGATCTCACCCGCATCGCCATATCCCGCGCCGCGCCTGTCGGTTCGATGCAGGCCTGGCGGCCGGCGATGCCGGTTACCCAATGGAGTTGGATCAAGCCATGATGGTCGCGGGCATCGGCAGCCGAAAGGGCGTGAGCGTCGAGGACGTGCTTGCCGCGATAGAAACCGCGCTCGAAGCGCACGGGCTGGCGATGACGGCGCTCTCGTCGCTCGCCACCGCCACGCTCAAGAAAGATGAACAGGCGATCGCTGCCGCAGGTCGCACACTCAACCTTCCCGTCATTGTCGTCGATGAGGCAGCGCTTAAAGCAGCGTCGACGAAGGCGCTCAGCAACTCCAGCCTCTCGCAGGATCTGGCCGGCACAGCATCGGTGTCCGAAGCATCGGCGCTGGCCGTCGCCGGCGAAGGCGCCAGGCTGCTGGGACCACGCATCGTGCTCGGCCCGGTCACCTGCGCCATCGCCATCAGCGGAGACGCGGCATGACCGTCCATTTCATCGGCGCCGGTCCGGGCGCCGCCGACCTCATTACCCTGCGCGGCGCGCGGCTGCTGGCAAGCTGCCCGGTCTGCCTCCATGCCGGCTCGATCGTGGCGCCCGAATTGCTGCAGCATTGCACCCCGGGAACGAAGCTGATCGACACCGCGCCGATGTCGCTCGACGAGATCGAGGCCGAATATCTGGCTGCCCACAAGGCCGGCCATGATGTCGCGCGGCTGCATTCCGGTGACCTGTCGGTATGGAGCGCGGTTGCCGAACAGATCCGCCGGCTGGAAAGGCACGGCATTCCCTACACGCTGACGCCGGGCGTTCCCTCTTTCGCTGCCGCGGCGGCTGTTCTGCGGCGCGAGCTGACCATTCCCGAAGTCGCCCAGAGCCTGGTGCTGACCCGCGTCTCCGGCCGCGCTTCAAAAATGCCGCCTGGCGAAACGCTGGCCGGCTTCGGCCGCACCGGCGCCACGCTTGCCATTCATCTTGCCATCCACGCCATCGATCGCATCGTCGCCGAGCTGACGCCGCTCTATGGCCGCGATTGCCCGGTGGCGGTCGTCTTCCGTGCCTCCTGGCCGGACGAGCGCGTACTGACCGGCACGCTGGAAACCATCGAGGCGCAACTGGCCGCCGACCCGATGGAGCGTACGGCCATCATTTTCGTCGGCCGCTCTCTGGCAGCGGAAGGCTTTGGCGAGAGTTCATTGTACGACGCGCATTACCAACGGCGTTTTCGCGGACGGGACGGATTGTGAGCGACAGCACCAAAAATAAGGGCGAGAACGCCGCGCTCCAACAGGCGCTTGCCCGGCTGAACTTCAAGCCGCGGACGCTTGAGCCCGGCCATGTCTGGCTCGCCGGCGCCGGCCCCGGCGATCCCGGCTGCCTGACGCTGGAAGTGCTGGCGGCGCTGAGTGAGGCGGATGCGCTGGTCTACGATGCGCTGGTCTCCCCGGACGTCGTCGCGGTTGCCGAAAACGCCGAGCTTTTCTTTGCCGGCAAGCGCGGCGGAAAACCCTCGATGAAACAGGACGACATAACCGCCCTGCTGGTCCGGCTGGCGCGCCAGGGCCGCCGCGTCGTCAGGCTGAAGGGCGGCGACCCCTATATTTTCGGCCGTGGCGGCGAAGAGGCGCTGGCGCTGGCGCGGGAAAACATCCCGTTCCGCGTCCTGCCCGGCCTCACCTCGGGCCTCAGCGCGCTGGCCGCCACCGGCATCCCCGCGACCATGCGCGGCATCAACAAGGCGGTAATCCTGGCGACCGGCCATGCCGCCGGCACCGATGACGATCTCGACTGGGCCGCGATCGCGCGCACCGGCCAGCCTGTTGTGGTCTACATGGGCATGGCCAATCTGCCTGTGATATCGGCCGCATTGCTCGACGGCGGGCTGGCGCCATCGACGCCGGCGGCGGTGATCGTCGCCGCGACGACGCCGCAGGAGCGCATCGTCGTCGCCACGCTGGCCACCATCGCCGAGGAAGCCGCCGCCGCCGGCCTGTCCGCACCGGCGCTGATCGTCGTCGGCGGCATCGTCGCCATGCGCGCGGCGCTGGCGGGTGCGTCGTGAGCGCCCGCGCGATCATCATCGGCGCGCCGCGCTCCGGCTCGGGCAAGACCAGCGTCACCATCGGTATTTTACGCGCACTCACCCGGCGCGGCCTGAAAGTACGCGGCGCCAAGTCCGGCCCCGATTACATCGATCCCGGCTTCCACACCGCCGCCACCGGCCTGTCCGGCGTCAATCTTGACAGCTGGGCGATGTCGCCGTCGCTGCTCAACGCACTGGCCGTAAATGCCGCCGACGACGCCGATTTTGTCATCCTCGAAAGCGCCATGGGCCTGTTCGACGGCATTCCGGCCGCGCCGGGCCGCAGCGGTTCGGCGGCCGATCTCGCGCGGCTCTACGGCCTGCCGGTGCTGCTGGTGCTGGACGTTTCCGGCCAGTCGACCACGGCGGCGGCCGTCGCCAAGGGGTTCGCCACCTATGATCCGGAGGTTCGCATGGCGGGCGTCGTGCTCAACCGGCTGGGCAGCGAGCGCCACCGCCGGCTGTCCGGCGACGCCATCGAGGCGATCGGCCTGCCGGTCGTCGGCGCCATCCTGCGCGATCCCACCTTGAACCTGCCCGAACGCCATCTCGGCCTCGTCCAGGCCGGTGAATATGATGACCTGATGGCGCATCTCGACCGGTTGGCCGACATGGCGGAAAAGTCGCTCGACCTCGACGCCGTCATGGCGCTGGCAACACCTCTCGCCCCGGAGCCCGGCAGCTTCGACGATGCGCTGCAGCCGCCCGGCCAGCGCGTCGCACTTGCCGAGGATACCGCCTTCACCTTCCTCTATCCGCACGTCGCGGCCTACTGGCGCAAGGCCGGCGCGGAGATGGTTCCGTTCTCGCCGCTCGCGGACGAGGCGCCCGACGACAGCTGCGACGTCTGCTGGCTGCCCGGCGGTTATCCCGAGCTTCACGCCGGCCGTCTCGCCGCTGCTGCGAATTTTCGGAGAGGAATGGCAAGGTTTGCCGGGACGAAGCCCATCCATGGTGAGTGCGGTGGCTTCATGGTGCTTGGCGAAGCTCTGGAAGATGCATCTTGCGAAACACACAAAATGCTCGGCCTGCTCGGCCATTCAACCAGCTTCGCCAAGCGCAAGATGAACCTCGGTTATCGCGAAGCACGGCTGCGCGCCGACTGTCCGCTCGGCCCGCGGGGCGCGTTGATCCGTGGGCACGAATTCCACTATGCGCAGATGACGGCGACCGGCGATGACGAGCCCCTGGCCGACCTCGCAGACGGGCAAGGCAATCCGATCGGCGCCTCGGGCTACCGGCGCGGCCAAGTCAGCGGCACCTTCTTCCATGCCATCGCAAGGGGCTGAGGCATGAAGTTCCCGAAGGTCACCCTTTCGCCCCGGCAAATCCCCAGCGATGTTGCCCTCTGCCTGGTCTTCTTCACCAGGCTGCCCTTGCCCGTCATCGACTTTCGCGGCCGCAGCCTTGCCGCCGCGATCTGGGCCGCCCCGGTCGCCGGCCTCGTCGTCGGCCTGATCGGCGCCATCGTCTTTGCCACGGCGGAACGGTTTGGCCTTGCCATCGGGTCGGCGGCAGCCCTTGCCCTGGTTGCAACCGCGGTCACCACCGGCTGCCTGCACGAGGACGGGCTGTCCGATGTCGCCGACGGTTTTGGCGGCGGCAACACGCGCGGTCGAAAGCTGGAGATCATGCGCGACAGCCGAATCGGCGCCTACGGCGCCATGGCGCTGGCGCTGTCGCTGCTCATCCGCTGGAGCGCGCTGTCGGAATTCGTCGATCCCACACAAGCTCTCTTCGCGCTCCTGGCCGCCCATGCGGCCTCGCGCGGCGTATTCGGCGCCTTCATGCATCTCTTGCCCCCGGCGCGCGACGATGGCCTCTCGGCCGGCGCCGGCACCGTCTCGCGGGAAATTGCCCTCGCCGGCGCCGTGCTCGGCGCCATCCCGCTCCTCCTGCTCGGGCTTGGCGGCGCCATCGCGGCGCTTATCCTGCTCGGACTGCTGTTTGCCGCCTTCCACGCGCTTTGCCTCAACCAGATCGGTGGCCAGACCGGCGACACGATCGGCGCTATGCAACAGGTGAGCGAAATCGCGGTGCTGCTCGTCGCTTCCGTAGCCCTTTCCTGACTCTGTTTCGGAGAATTTCCTTCCATGCCTTTCAAATCCCTAGATGAATTGCGCGCTGCTTGCCTCGACCTGCCTGATGGCGATGACGCCGCCGCGAGCGCGGTCGCCCGGCGCCAGGACACGTTGACCAAGCCGCAAGGAAGCCTCGGCCGGCTGGAGACGATCGCCGCGTGGCTGGCGCGCTGGCAGGGCCGCGACATGCCTAGGCTCGAGCGGGTGAAAGTTTTCGTCTTCGCCGGCAACCACGGCGTTACCGCGCAAGGCGTGTCGGCCTATCCTTCGGAAGTCACGGTGCAGATGGTGGCGAATTTCGCCGGCGGCGGTGCGGCCATCAACCAGCTCGCCCGCATCGCAGGCGCCGAACTCGATGTCATTCCGCTCGATCTTGACCATCCGACCGGCGATTTCACGCAAACGCCGGCGATGGACGACAAGACGTTTCTTGCCGCGGTCTCGGCCGGCTACGATGCGGTGACTGATGATCTCGATCTCGTCTGCTTCGGCGAGATGGGCATCGGCAACACCACGCCGGCCGCCGCGATCTCGGCGGCGCTGTTCGGCGGCGGTGCGGAAAAATGGACCGGACGCGGCACCGGCGTCGACGATGCCGGCCTCAAGCGCAAGGTGGTTGCCATCGAATCCGGCCTGAAACGCCACGCCGCCATTCTTGCCGATCCACTGGGGATTGCCATGGCGCTCGGCGGCCGCGAACTCGCCGCCATCTTCGGCGCCACGCTTGCCGCCCGTCACATGGGCATACCGGTGCTACTTGACGGCTTCGTCTGCACCGCAGCCGCAGCACCTTTGGCAAAGCTGCACTCCACAGGCCTTGCTCATACGATCGCCGCCCACGTCTCGGCTGAATCGGGTCACCGCGGCCTGCTCGAAGCGCTCGACCTGCCGCCGCTGCTCGACCTCGGCATGCGGCTCGGCGAAGGCTCCGGCGCTTGCCTCGCCGTCAACATCGTCCGCTCGGCGCTGGAGTGCCATGCGAGGATGGCGAGCTTTGCCGAGGCCGGCGTGTCGGAGAAGTAACATCTTCCGGTTGTAGCGATTCTCGAATAGATCTGGTGGATGAAAAAGCTTCACCCGGCTGCCGCTGCTATGACTATCGCCGTGCTGCTTGCTGGTGTGCTTCGGCACAGTGGATATTCAACTTACGGCCCGATCGACACCGCAATTCTCGTTGTTTTTCTGGTTTTCTTCTGGTGGCTCATCAGCGATTTCTCAGGCGGAAAGGCCGCCATTGATGCCGACGACGGTCGGAGCGCGGACAACGGCATGGCTTTTCGGTTCGGCAGGTTTCTGAGCCGCGTTTTTCGGCGCGGCCAATCGTAGTCTTTGACCAAGCTGCAAAGTCCCGCGTCTCACCTGGCCAACGGCGGCCGGGTTGCGAAGGCAGCCAAACACTGATGAACGAGCGCGGCAATTGAACCGGCCTATTCAGGGTCTTTCCACCAAGTCTTTGAAGAATTTGGTGGGTGCGCACAGGATTGAACTGTGGACCCGCTGATTAAGAGTCAGCTGCTCTACCAACTGAGCTACGCACCCACTCGGCCGGCAAAAACCGGCGTTGGCGGGCATATAGCCGCCGATGCCGGTCCTGTCCAGCCCTGCCGGAATCATTTCCCGACAAATCGCTGAAGTGACGCAGATGGTCAGACGAACAGCTTGCCTTCCGCCACCTTGACCGCGTTGCCACCGATGCGCGCCGAGACCAGTTTTCCGCCCTGTACGGCCAGTTCCAGGCGGATGCGCGAGGGCCGCCCCATCTCCAGCCCCTGTTCGATCCACAGCTGCGAAACGCCATCCGTCGGAGCGTCGAAATGCATGACGGCGCCGGCGAAGGCCGCCGCTGCCGAGCCCGTCGCCGGGTCCTCGTAGGAAGGCGTGCCGGGCACGATCATGCGCACATGGAAGGCGCTCTCGTGGTTCACCGTCTCTCGGCAATAGACATAGGGACTGGCAAACGCCCATTCGCTCTTGCGCGGGGCCAGTTCCGACCACGCCTGATTGTCGAGCCGGATCCGGCCCGCCGCCTCCAGATTGGCCACCGGTATGGTCACATAGGGCACGCCCGCCGACCAGAACGCGACGCGGTGATTCTCGAAACCGATCTCGTGCGGCGCCAGGCCAAGGGCGGCGCCGATCGCCACCGGGTCGGCTTCGAGCTTCAGCGGCTCCGGCAGCTTCGCCAGGTCGAATTCGGCGAAGGTGGCGCCATCGTGCTTGCTGACGGCACAGCGCACCGGGCCGATGTTTTCCTCCAGCACGAAAATGCTCGCAGCGCCGTCATTGTCGGCCATTTCAGCGAGCGCGATATCGGCCAGTTCGGCCAGCGCGATCGCCGAGCCCACGGTCGGGTGGCCGGCGAAAGGCATTTCATAATCGGGCGTGAAGATGCGGATACGGGCGCGGTGCTTGGGATTATCCGGTGGCAGCACGAACACCGATTCCGACAGGTTGAACTCGCGCGCGATAGCCTGCATCGCAGCCGTGTCCAGTCCGCCGCTGTCCAACACCACCGCCAGCGGGTTGCCGGCCAGCCGATCGGTCGTAAACACATCGTAAAGCAAGTAATCGCGTCTCATGGAGGAAACCTTCCGCTTTGATCCGAATTTCTGCCTCAATCCCAACATGAGCGAAATTTAATTTGATATTCGAACCATTAGCACTGATCTGTGCACTCATAGGGACATATTGCGCTTCAGGGGGTCCGGCGTGGACCAGATTGTCAATCTGCCAAAGACGGAATCGGATTCCGCCATCGAGACCGCGCTCGGGCTCGACCAGACGGGGCGGCGCAAGAATCGCCGCCGCGGCTGGCTCTATGCGCTGCTGGCACTGATCGTCCTTGTCGCGGCTTTTGCCGGCTACCAGTGGTATGCCGGCTCGCCGGTCAAGATCGACTATACGACGGCGCCCGCCGCCAAGGCCGACCTCACTGTCGAGGTTTCGGCGACCGGCACCTTGCAGCCCCTCACCCAGGTCGACATTTCCAGCCAGCTCTCGGGCATCATTCGTTCAGTCTCGGTCAACGAGAACCAGCAGGTCAAGAAGGGCGATGTGCTGGCCGCGCTCGACACCGCCAAGCTGCAGGTGCAGATCGAACGCGCCGAGGCATCCGCCAAGGCGGCCGCCGCCAATGTCGCGGACGCCACCGTGACGCTGGCCGAGAATGAAAGCGCGCTCGTGCGCGCCGCCGCCCTCACCAAGCGCGGCATGGCCACCGACCAGTCGCTCGAAGCGGCGACCGCGACCCGCGACCGTTCGAAGGCAGCGCTCGATAGCGCCGAGGCCAATCTCGCCATCGCCAACGCCGACCTGAAATCGCAGCAGACCGACCTTGCCAACAGCACCATCTATGCGCCGATCGACGGCATCGTGCTGACGCGCTCTGTCGACCCCGGCCAGACGGTCGCCTCCTCCTTGCAGGCGCCGGTGCTGTTCATCATCGCCGCCGATCTCAGGAACATGGAACTGGTGGCGGCGGTCGACGAAGCCGATATCGGCGCGGTGAAGCCGGGCCAGCATGCCCGCTTCACCGTGGATGCCTTCCCGGAGCGGCCGTTCGACGCCGAGATCCGCGACATCTCCTACGCCTCGGTCACCACCGACGGCGTCGTCACCTACAATGCGCGGCTCGAGGTCGACAACAACGAGCTGTTGCTGCGCCCCGGCATGACCGCCACTGTTTCGGTCGTCACCCGGCAGGCCAAGGACGTGCTGACCGTCCCCTCCTCCGCCTTCCGCTATCGTCCTGCGCAGCAGGCCGCCCGCGGCTGGAGCCTGAGCGACCTGTTCACCGGCCGCATGGGACGTCCCGGCGGCAATCGCCAGCGCCAGGCGGCAGCGCCGCCGACCGACGGCTCACGCATGCTCTACGTGCTGGAGAAAGGCCGTCCGCATCCGGTCAACGTCAGGATCGGCTCGACCGACGGCGAGCTGACCGAGATCACCTCGGGCCTGTCAGAGGGGGCGCAGGTCATCACGGCCTCGCAGCAGCGGAGCTGACGCCGTGGCGACGGGCGCCCCCCTCATCACCTTCGACAAGGTCTGGAAGAGCTACGGCCATGGCGAAGCCAAGGTGCACGCGCTGGCCGGCGTCGACCTGGCGATCCGGCGCGGCGAATTCGTCGCCATCATGGGCCCGTCCGGCTCCGGCAAATCGACGGCGATGAACATCATCGGCTGCCTCGACACGCCGACCGCCGGCACCTATTCCTTCATGGGCGTCGATGCTGGCCGGCTCGACCGCAACCGCCGCGCCATGCTGCGCAACCTCTATGTCGGCTTCGTCTTCCAGGGCTATAATCTGCTGGCGCGCACCACGGCGGCGGAAAATGTCGAACTGCCGCTGATCTATCGCGGCGTGGCCGGCCGCGAGCGCCGCGATCTTGCCATGCAGGCGCTGGCGCAAGTCGGCCTTGTCGGTCGCGAGCATCACACGCCGGCCGAGCTTTCCGGCGGCCAGCAACAGCGCGTGGCGATCGCGCGCGCCATCGTCACGAGGCCGACGCTGCTCGTCGCCGACGAACCGACCGGCAATCTCGACACTGCCCGCACGCACGAGATCATGGAGTTGCTGACGCAACTGAACAAGGAGCTTGGCTTGACCATCACCATGGTCACCCACGAGGCCGACGTCGCCGAATATGCCGAGCGCACGGTGCGCTTCCTCGACGGCCATGTCGCCTCCGACACCATGACCGTCGAGGTGGCCTGACAATGCTCTGGGAAACCGTCCGCCTCTCCTTGCGCTCGATCCGCCGCAACATGCTGCGCTCGTTCCTGACCTTGCTCGGCATCGTCATCGGCGTCGCCGCGGTCATCGCCATGCTCACCATCGGCGCCGGCACCACCGCCAAGGTCAAGGGCGACATCGCCAAGCTCGGCAGCAATCTTCTGGTTGTGCGCTCCGGCCGCCCGGCCGGTCCCGGCGGCCCGGGCGGGCTCGACCAGGTCGTCCGTCCGCTCACCGAAAAGGATCTTGCCGCGCTCATTGCCCATCTGACAGGCGCACGCGCCATTTCGCCGGCCTCGCAGAAGCAGGTCCGCGTCATCTTCGGTACCGAGAGCCTGACCTCCGGCGTTACCGGCACCGACAGCGCCTATCTCGATGCCCGCGACTGGAAACTGGTCTCAGGCCGTTCGTTCAGCGAGTCCGAGACCCGCTCGGGTACCGGCGTATGCCTGATCGGCGAGACGGTGCGCCAGCAGTTCTTCGGTGCCGGCGACCCCGAGGGCGAAATCATCCGCGTCAACCGCACCTCCTGCAAGATCATCGGCCTGCTCGAGCCGAAGGGCTATACCGGCTTCGGCCAGGACCAGGACAATGTCGTGTTGATGCCGCTGCATGCCTATCAGCGGCGCATTGCGGGCAACCGCAACATCGACAACATCTACGTCGCCGCCGACGACCGCACCCCGACCAGCGAGCTGCAGCCGCGCGTCGAGGATATTCTGCGCGACGCCAGACGCCTCACGCCCGACCACGAAAGCGATTTCGCGATCCGCGACATGACCCAGATCGCCGATGCCATGGCCAGCGCCACCACCACCATGACCGGCATGCTGGGCGCGGTCGCCGGCGTCAGCCTGCTGGTCGGCGGCATCGGCATCATGAACATCATGCTGGTGTCGGTCACCGAGCGCACCCGCGAGATCGGCATCAGGCTCGCCATCGGCGCGCATGAAAAGCACATCCTCATCCAGTTCCTGGTCGAGGCGACGGTGCTGTCGCTGCTCGGCGGCATCATCGGCATCCTGATCGGGCTCTCGCTGGCCGGTCTCGCCTCGGCGACGCTGGCCATTCCCTTTGCGCCGAGCCCGGCAGTTATCCTGCTCGCCGTCGGCTTTTCCGCGCTGATCGGCATGGTCTTCGGCTTCTTCCCGGCGCTGCGCGGCGCCAGGCTCGACCCGATCGACGCGCTGCGGCATGAATAAGGCGATTGGAAAGCAAAGGCGCGGCTACGACGCTGTTTCCCAGGGATTGATCGTATTCAATCCGGCGGCCGCGAATGGGCCGGTGTCGCGGGTGGCGACCGTAAGACCGTTTGCTGCGGCCGTGGCCGCGATGTAGGCATCCGCATTGCCGATCGCCTTGCCTGAGGCTCTCGCCTTTACCATGAGGTCGGCATAGGCGCGCGACGCGTCGAGGTCGAAAGGCAGAATGCGGCCTGCAAACAGTGGCAACACATCCTGATCGAGACGATTGTCCGCGCACGCACCCGATGTTTGGGGTTGCAGGCAGCCACTCAGACCTTCGTATGCCGGCATTGGCGATCAGCACGGAAGGTAAGGTTTTAGTCCGCGTTCGCAAAATGCCACTCGATCAGCGGCTTCATGTGCGGCATCAGCCCATGCGGCAGGTCGGCGGCGTGGCGGATGATGACCGGACCAACGATCTCCGGTTCGGCCTCGGTTGCGACGAAGGCCGAGATGCGCCGCGCGATCTCCTCGGCGGCCTCGGGAACCCGGTAGCGGCGGAAGATCACCGTGCCGCTTTCCGTCGACAGGGCATGGTAATGCAGGCCGCGTGCGGCGCCTGAAATGTCGAGGCCGGTTTCTTCCCGCACCTCGCGGATCATATTGAAATCGACATCGACGAGGCCATCGCGAAAATCGGCCGGTTCGAAGGAACCGGCGGCGAAATAGACGCGGCCGGCAGTAACGGTGTGGGCGGCCATGCGAATCGCCACCAGCGCATTGTCGCCGGCCACGAGCATGGCATGGGCATAGGCGTGCTCGGCGCCCGAATTCTCGCGCCGCTTCCGCCAGAGCATGAAGGTGGAGTAGTTGACCGCGTGGCACCGGCCGACGAGGCGATTGTCGCGCCAGGCAAGTTGCGAAAGCAGCACCACGGGGCCGTCGAAGAGCGCGGGGTTGGCCGCGATCTCATGATGCCAGTTCGCGGCGATCGCCTCGGCATTGTCCAGCGCGAAAGGATGCGGGCCGGGGTCGAGCCTGACATCGACGGCGTCGACCGGCAAAATGACATTGCGCGGCAGGTCGAAGCTCACGGTTCAGGCCATGTCCAGCGTGATCGCCACCGGACAATGGTCCGATGCCTTCGGCCGGTCCCAGCCGGCGCGCGGAAAGCGCTCCACTTCCTGGCCGGCAGGAAAGATCGTGCGCCAGGGCTGGCCGTTGCGGATGATGTCCGGGACGGCGGTGGCGTTCTTAGCCGCCAATCCCTTGGACAGCAGGATATAATCGAGCTGGCACAAATGCCGCTCTTGCGGCCCACGCGTGTGGTAAAAGGTCCAGCGGTTCATTTCCGGCCGCCTCTCGACCACGTTTTCGCAAAAACCGCCGGCCGTCAGCACGTTGATGCAGGACAGGTTCTCGTCTACCACCTCGAAACGATAGCCGTCGAATTCGTCGCCGGCGATCTTTACGCGCTGGCGGTAATCGTTCATGTCGCCGCAGATCGCCCAGCGCTTGTCGGCTGCATGATCCGCCCCGAAGCGCTCCTCGATGATCCGGCGCACCGCCTGCGCCTCCGCGATGCGGATCGGCATCGTCGCTTCACGCCCGTCGAGCCCGTTGCGGGGCGAGCCCATCGACTTGAAGTGCACGAGATAGAGCGTCAGCGGCGAGCCGCCCACGGTAATGTCCACTTCCAGGCAGTCGCGCCGGAAGATGCGTTCATTGGGCTGGTTGCCGAGCGCCGCCAGCTCCGGCGTGTGCAGCCCGAACTGTTCATAGGTCACATAGGCGTGGCTGGTCATGCGCACGAATTCGATGGGCTGGCCCTGCGCGGTCTCGCTGCGCATCATCACGGCGACGTCGATGCCGCGCGAATCATTGCCGGTAGCGGTGTACTTCTGGCGGTAGCCCTGCCCCACCATCTTGAAAAGATAGCCATATTCGAACGCCTTGAGGGCTTCGATATTGTCGACCTCCTGCATGCAGATGATATCCGCGCGCGTGGCCGCTATGGCCAGCGCCGTCAGCTGCCGCATGTCGTCCGACTGCGCGATGGCGCGGGCCTGCTCCAGCATCTTGTACTCGGCCTCGCTCTGGATATCGAAGAGAGCCAGCGTCCGGTCCTCGTTGAGCTGGTTGCGGTATCCGGAGAAATCGAACCTGTTCATCAGGTTCTCGACATTGAAGGTTGCAAGACGCAGCGACATATCATGACCTTTGCCCGCAAGCGCGGCAGAAAACAAGGCCGGGCAACCACCAGCTGGAATCGATTGATCCTGGCGCGCCTCGCGCCATGGTTGAGGGAACCTTTCCGTTCATCCGCCGTTCAGACGCAAAGACCCACAGTGGGCCCATCCCAGGGTCGGCGTGGGGCCTGTTCTCTTGGAGAAGTGCAATGAACGCGCTCTTTTCTTCCACAGTCAAATCCGGGCTGATAGCGCTCGGTATCTTCTCCGGCATCACGGCACCATCCGCTGCCGGACCAATCCTTCAGCCGGAGCTGTCGATCCCAGCCAGCACCGCGGCGCCGACGGTCACGCCTGTGCGCGACAGCTGGGCCGGCGGCAACAACCGGAGCTTCAACAACGACTGGAGATGGCGCCGGTCGGGCGGGTGGAACCACGGCAATTGGAACCGCGGCGATTGGGGCGGCCGTCACTGGAGCGGTCGTCACTGGAACGGCGGCGATGATTGGCGTTGGCGCCGCCACCATTATCGCGGCCGCTACTATGATGACAGCGCCGGCGCCGCGATCCTGGGGCTTGGCTTGGGGCTCGGCCTCGGCAGCATGTACAACAACTACAATTACTACGATGCACCGCCGCGCCGCTACTATCGCGCCGGCCGGCTGTCGAGCGCCCATGTCCGGTGGTGCTACAATAGATACCGCTCGTATCGCGCTTACGACAACACCTTCCAGCCCTATAACGGCCCACGCCAGCAGTGCTACTCGCCCTATCGCTGAGCCAGGCCGCACAATCCTGCAATAAAAAACGGCGCCGCGCGGCGCCGTTTCTTTTGGAGCGTGGATCGCTCAGTTCTTCGCCTTGTCGACCAGCTTGTTCTTGGAGATCCACGGCATCATCGCGCGCAGCTTGGCGCCGACTTCCTCGATCTGATGGCTGTCGTTGTTGCGGCGGATGCCCTTGAAACGCGACAGGCCGGCACGGTATTCCTGCATCCACTCCGAGGTGAACTTGCCGGTCTGGATATCCTTCAGCACCCGCTTCATCTCGGCCTTTGTCTCTGCGGTGATGATGCGCGGCCCCGAGACATATTCGCCCCATTCGGCGGTGTTCGAGATCGAGTAATTCATGTTGGCGATGCCGCCTTCATAGATCAGGTCGACGATCAGCTTGACCTCGTGCAGGCACTCGAAATAGGCCATTTCGGGCGCATAGCCGGCTTCCACCAGCGTCTCGAACCCGGCGCGGATCAACTCCACCAGGCCGCCGCACAGCACGACCTGCTCGCCGAACAGATCGGTCTCGCATTCCTCGCGGAAATTGGTCTCGATGATACCCGAACGGCCGCCGCCGACGCCGCAGGCGTAGGAGAGCGCGAGGTCGAGTGCGTTGCCCGAAGCATCCTGGTTGACGGCGACCAGGCACGGCACGCCGCCGCCCTTCTGGTATTCGCCGCGCACCGTATGACCGGGCCCCTTCGGCGCGATCATGACGACGTCGACCGTCGACTTCGGCTCGATCAGGCCGAAATGCACGTTGAGGCCATGCGCGAAGGCGATTGCCGCGCCGTCGCGGATGTTCGGCGCGATCTCGTTTTTGTAGATGTCGGCCTGCAATTCGTCGGGCGTCGCCATCATCATCAGGTCGGCCCATTTGGCGGCGTCGGCCACGCTCATCACCTTGAGCCCGTCGGCCTCGACCTTCTTGGCGGTCGCCGATCCGGCCTTGAGGCCGATGGCGATCTCCTTGGCGCCGGAATCCTTGAGGTTGAGCGCATGCGCCCGGCCCTGGCTGCCATAGCCGATGATGGCGACCTTCTTGCCCTTGATCAGGTTGAGATCGGCATCACGATCGTAATAGACGCGCATTTTTTGTCTTCCTTCCCGTTTGAAGATCAGAGGCCTTGCGGCCCGGTTTTTGCTCCGAAAAGAGCGAGAAACTGCTGCGTCGCGCGGACGGCATCACCGCCGATCGCCGCCTCAGTCAATTCCAGCCGGTCGCCAAGCAAGAGACGGATCTGCACGTCGCGGGCGACCAGCCCGAAAAAGGTACGGAACGCCGTCTCGGCGTCCGAGAAATCGAGCAGCCCGGCCTGGCGGCCGGCCTCCAGCACCGGCTTCAGGCGCTTGGCGAGGGCAAAGCGCCCGTTCTCCAGCACCACCGCGCCAAGATCATCCTTGCCCGAACCGGCATGGCCGACCGCCACCCGGTTGAGCGCGACAGAAGTGTCGCTGGAAATGACCTTCAGCCAGTCGGAAGCAAATCGCTCCAGGCTCGCGGCCAACGACGCAAGGTCGAGCCCCCTGCCGTCGACCGCCGTCACCCGCACCTTCGAGGCCTGCCATTGCACCGTCGCCGTCAGCAGTCCGTCGCGGTCGCCGAACCATTTGTAGAGCGTTTCCTTGGAGCAGCTCGCCCGCCGCGCCACTGCGGTCATGGTCAGATTGTCGCCCTCTTCGACCAGCAGGCGGAGCGCTGCATCCAGGACCGCCTTCTGACGCTCCGTCAGCGCTTCGCCGTTGTCGATATCGGCATTTGCCTGCAACACGCTCTGTTCCCGTTTGATGGTAGAGCCGTAGATCGCCCGCTCAGTACCGTACGTTACGGTTCGGCATATTGCGCAATCCGAAGATCGGCGCAAGGCCAAAATGACGAAATGTCTTTCCCGTGTCCCCGCAGCCGCGCAACGCGTATGTTCAGTCGCCGGCTGGCGGATCGCGCAACCGCCCGAGCAAGGCCGATACCGTGTTCAGTTCTTGCGGCGAGAGCTTGTCGCCAACCAGCTCCGCGATCGACCTGCCATAGACGGCCCACATACGGCGGCGCGTCTCTCGTCCCTTGGCCGTGATGCGGACGGTTTGGCCGCGGCCGTCATCAGCCACCGGCAGCTTCTCGACAAACCCATCGGCTTCAAGTCGGGCCAGCAGCCGCGAAATATTATACTGCGCGAACAGGGTTCGTTCGATCAGCTGGAACGGCCGCAAGCCGCCCTCGCCCGCCTCAGCGAGTTCGTGCAGCACGTCATACCAGGCAAGCGGCGGCAGGCCGCCTTCCTTCAGCGCGTCTTCGGCACGTTCCACCAGTTGGCGCGATACCCGCATCAGGCGTGCCCAGGTCTTGATGGCCTCCGGCGATGGCATGGCTGTGTCGGTCATGACGGCAGCATACGAGATAGATGCAATTGCATCAAGCTTGACGATAAATGCATTTGCATCTAGATAGATGCGAATGCATCGATCGAGAGGCAAACCCCAATGAAACATGCCAACACCCTCATTCTCGTCAGCCATCCCCTTTGCCCCTATGTCCAGCGTGCGGCGATCTCGCTGACCGAGAAAGGCGTGCCGTTCGAGCGCGTCGACATCGACCTCGCCAACAAGCCTGACTGGTTCAAGGCGGTCTCGCCGCTCGGCAAGGTGCCGCTGCTGCGCGTGCAGCGGGGGAACGATGAGACGGTGATCTTCGAATCCGCCGTCATCCTCGAATTCCTCGAAGAAACTGAGGCCAATCCCCTCCACCCGGCCGACCCCTATGCCCGTGCCCGGCATCGTGCCTGGATCGAGTATGGCTCAGCCATCCTCAACGCCGTCGGCCGATTCTATTCGGCGTCGACCGAGGCAGGATTCCTTGCCGAGTCTCGGACGCTGTCGGAAATGTTCGATCGTGTGGAGACCGAATTGGCGGGCGAAGCCGGCCGGACTGGACCATGGTTCGAAGGCGGGCGCTTTTCGCTCGTCGACGCAGTCTACGGCCCTGTCTTCCGCTACATCGATACCTTCGACCGGATCGGCGATTTCGGCATTCTGGACGGCAAACCGCTCGTCCAGGCCTGGCGCCAGGCATTGAGTGGACGCCCGTCCGTCAAGCATGCCGTGGCGCAGGACTATCCACTGCGCCTGCATGCCTTCCTGCGGGCGAAGGGATCGTATCTTTCGACGGTCATTCGCAAGAACGATCCGGCCAGCGCGCTTCCGCCAGCCCAGTTCGCCTGAACGGATGGACCACCGTGCCGGCCACCATTGAGGCGAGGAACTGCGGCGAATGCGCGGCGTCGCGGCGCCACCCCGCGGCTTATGCCTGGGCGGCATCAAAATCCGCACGCGCTTCGCGCACCGCATCATGGTTGAGTTCGGCCCATAGGATCAGTTGATGAAAGGCGCCGAACATCGAGCGCCCGAGATCGGTCAGGCTGTATTCAACGCTCGGTGGTTTGGTCGGGAACACTTCACGATGCACATAGCCGTCGCGCTGCAAATCATGCAGTGTCTGGGTCAGCATGCGCTGCGAAATGTCGGGCACCAGCCGCCGCAACTCACCGAAGCGATACGGCCTTTCAGCCAGCGCCATCACCAGCAGCGATCTCCATTTGCCGCTGACGCCCTGGATGACATTGCGAACCGGACAGCCGGCAAAATTACCGCCCCCGCTCATCGCTTTGTAGGTATCCAGCTTCGATTTCAGATTGGTGACCTTGCCGTCCATCGCTGGTTCCCTGGATGTGCCTACCTCCCGAAGAACTGCCTCCTTTACGGTGGCAGGTCAATTCCTATTTTAGTGCTGGTCTCTTTCTGAGACCACTAGAGCACCCGCCGCTTCGGCACAAATCAGGATCTCCGATGACCGAAACCCTTCTCGTCACCGGCGCCTCCGGCCAGCTTGGCCGCGGCGTCATCCGCTATCTCCTAGACGCGCATAAAACTCCGCCTGCAAAGATCATCGCCACCACGCGCAATCCCGAAAGCCTGGCAGATTTGGCGGTGCGCGGCGTCGTTGTCAGGGCCGCAGACTTCAACGACGCCATTTCGCTGGAAACCGCATTCAAGGGCGCCGACAAGGCGCTGATCATTTCGACCGGCGATCTCGATCTCAAAAGCGGCAAGCGCCTGAAGCAGCACGAGAATGCAGTCGCGGCGGCCAAAAACGCCGGCGTTTTGCACCTGCTCTACACCTCGATGCCCAACCCGGAACCGGTGTCACCGGTCCTGTTTGCCGGTGACCACTACAGCACCGAGCAGGCAATCAAGGCGAGCGGCATCCCCTACACGATCTTCCGCAACGGCTGGTACCAGGAGAACCTGTTCATGGCGCTGCCGCACGCGATCGCCTCGGGGCACTGGTACACGTCCGCCGGCGAAGGCCGCATCGCCCATGGCGCGCGCGATGACATGGCAGCGGCGATCGCCGCCGGTCTCGCTTCCGGCTCGACCGACAGCAAAACCTACACGCTGACTGGCCCGCAAGCGTACACGACGGCAGAGATCGCCGCCCTCGTCAGCGAAGTCACCGGCAAGCCGCTCGATGTCGTGCAGGTTTCGGATGATGTCCTGACCGAAGGGGTAAAGGCATCAGGCGTTCCCGAGGATTTTGCCGGCGTCATCGTTTCCTTCGACGTCAACACGCGTGCCGGCCGCATCGCCATGGTGACGGACGCGATCGAGATGCTTTCCGGCAGGACGCCAAGGACGTTGAGACAATTCCTCGAGGCGAACAAGGCTGCCCTGGCAGGTTGAAATCCACGCGGCGGGAAGTCTGTTCTCGACTTTCCGCCCCTACTTCGATGTTTTGATCAGGCCGTGCCGAATAAGGCTCTCTCCGGTCGCAGCCAGCGCGTCTTCGCGCGAACGCGGCTTCCAGCCGAGCATGCGAACCGCCTTGGCATTGGTGGCATTCTTGACCTTGCCCAGCTCAGGCACGAGCTGCGCGACTTCCGGATTGAACAGTCCCACCATGCGCACCAGCCAATCGGGAAGCTCTCTGGTCGAAACGCGCTTCGCCGCGTTGCCGAGCCGCTTTCTCAAGGTTTGCGCGATTTCCCGCACGGTCATGAAATCGCCGGCCACCGCCAGGAAGCGCTCGCCATTGGCAGCTGGATCGGTCATGGCGCGGACATGCAGGTCCGCCACGTCGCGTGCATCGACGACGCCGAAGGACAGACGCGGCAGGCCCGGCATGGCGCCATTCATCATGCGTTGGACAAATTCGGTGGAGGTCGAATGGTCCGGGCCAAGCACAGGCCCGAAGATGCCGACGGGGTTGACGGCAGCAAGCTCCAACCCGCCCCCCTCGGCGGCGATAAAATCCCAGGCCGCGCGCTCGGCGAGCGTCTTCGACTTCACATAGGCGCTGACCCTTCCCATCGGATCGGTCCAGCTCTCCTCGGTGAACGGACGGCCGTCGGGCGGCATCTTGCCGTAGCCGACAGCCGCGAAGGAGGACGTCAGCACGACGCGTCTGACACCGGCATCTCGTGCCGCCCGCAGCACCCGCAACGCGCCTTCACGGGCCGGAATGATCAGCTCGTCATCATGCTTGGGCACGCCGGGCGGGAACGGCGAGGCGACATGCAGGACATAGTCGCAGCCTGCAGCGGCTAGCGGCCAGCCGGCATCGCTCATGAGATCGGCGATTGCAAAGGAGAGCCTGTCATCCGGCTCGACGCCACCTGCCTTGAGCATGGCCAGGACATCGGCTTGCCGCCTGGCCGAGCGCACGGTGGTGCGCACGCGGTAGCCCGCCTTCAGCAGTTCAAGGATACAGTGGGCGCCGAGAAAGCCAGATCCGCCGGTGACAAGCACCAATTCGCCGCTCATGCCCGTCCCCCGAAGCGTCAGCCCAAGGCGATCGAGACAGTCAGATCGCCACCTGCGTGCCGATCTCTACCACACGGCCGGTCGGTATCTGGAAATATTCAGTGGCGTCGGCCGCCGTGCGCGCCAGCCCGATGAACAGCCGGTCTTGCCACACCGGCATGCCGGAATTGGGCGAGGCTTTCAGCGAGCGCCGGGACAGGAAGAAGGACGTCGTCATGATGTCGAACTTCCAGCCTTGCTTGCGGCAGATCGCCAGCGCGCGCGGGATGTTGGGCTGCTCCATATAGCCGAAGGTCAGCGTCACCCGCATGAACAGCTCGTTGACCGTCTCCATCTTGACCCGATCGCTGTCGGGCACCACCGGCTGCGGCGCGGTCACCACCGAGAGGATTACATTCTGCTCGTGCAGGACCTTGTAGTGCTTCAGACTGTGCATCAGCGCGGTCGGCGCGCTGAGCGGATCGCTGGTCAGGAACACCGCGGTGCCGGATACCAGCTGCGGCTTCTTCTTCAACAGATTGCCGGCCAGGAAATCGAGCGGGATCTCGTTGCGGCGGGTCTTGTCGAAGAGATAACGGCTGCCGCGCACCCAGGTCCACATGGCCAGCACGATGGTGAAGGCCACCGCCAGCGAGGCCCAGCCGCCTTCGAACACCTTGACGATGTTGGAAGCAAAGAAGCCGACATCGATGAAACCGAACAACGCCGTCATCGCGACAGCCACCCACAGCCGCCATTTCCAGATGCGGGTCATGACGACAAACAGCAGCACCGTGGTCACCAGCATGTTGCCGGTCACCGAGATGCCGTATGCCGAAGCCAGCCTGCTGGATTCGCCGAAGCCCACCACCAGCATCATCACCACCAGCGCCAGCAACAGGTTGACGCGCGGCATGTAGATCTGGCCGGACTGTTTTTCCGACGTGTGCAGGATTTCCAGCCGTGGCAGCATGTTGAGCTGCACCGCTTGCCTGGTCAGCGAGAATGCGCCTGAAATCACCGCCTGGCTGGCGATGACCGTCGCGGCGGTCGCCAGCACCACCATCGGGATCAGCGTCCAGCCTTCGTTCATTTCGAAGAAGGGATGTCCGACCACGCCGTTCTTGGCCAGCACGAAGGCGCCCTGGCCGGCATAGTTGAGCAGCAGGCAAGGGAACACGATCGCCAGCCAGGCGAGCACGATCGGCTTGCGGCCGAAATGGCCCAGATCGGCATAGAGCGCTTCGGCGCCGGTGACCGCAAGGAAGATGGCGCCGATGGTGACGAAGGCGACATCGGGCGAATTGATCAGGAAGGCGACAATATAGTGCGGGCTGATCGCCCACAGGATTTCCGGATCGGCGATGATATGGTTGAGGCCGGACAGGCCGATAGCCAGGAACCAGACCGCGGTGATCGGGCCGAAGATCAGCGCCACGCCGCCGGTGCCGAAGCGCTGCACCGAAAACAGAACCGCCAGGATGACCAGTGTCAGCGGCACGACATAAGGCTGGAAGGTCGGCGTGACGACATTCATGCCCTCGACCGCCGAGAGCACCGAAATTGCCGGGGTTATGACGGCGTCGCCGAAAAACAGCGAGGCGCCGACGATACCGATGCCCAGGATGATCGCCGAGCGCTTCGGGAAACTGCCGCGCGCCAATGCCATCAACGATAGCACGCCGCCTTCGCCGCGGTTGTTGGCGCGCAGCACGAACATGATGTATTTGATGGTGACGATGATCGTCAGTGACCAGATGATCAGCGAGAGAACGCCAAGAATGTCGCCACGGTCGGCCACTTCGCCGCCCGACGACGCCACCAGCGCCTCGCGGAACGCGTAGATCGGGCTGGTGCCGATATCGCCGTAAACAACGCCGAGCGCGCCGAGCATCAACACCTTGGTGCTGTGCTGCTCGATTTCAGGATGGCTCGATTGTTCGACGGTTTCTGCCTCACTACCAGTGTTGGCAAGGGCCATGAACGACACTCCGATAAGCGGGCGGTGCTCTACGCTTGCTGCGATGCAATATCAAGTACCGTCGCGTTATGGCTGCCATGCTTTGCACGCGAGGCTGCCACCATTACCACCCGCAAGCCCTGAGAAAGCGGCCCACCGTGCCGGCCATGCCATACTCCAACGCGTCGGCTGTCAACCCATGTCCGATCGACACTTCGGCCAATGCCGGAACGCGTCGCGCCAAGGCCGGCAGGTTGCTCACCGTCAGATCGTGCCCGGCATTGACCTCAAGGCCCGCAACAAAGGCCGCATCGGCCGTTTTTCCCAGTCTTTCCAGCTCCTTGGCCGCCTTGGCGGAATCGGCATGGCAACTGCCATAAGGTCCCGTGTAAAGCTCGATGCGGTCGGCGCCGGTATCGCGCGCGGCGTTTATGCCGGCAGGATCCGCATCGGAGAACAACGAGACCCGGAAACCGCCCTTCTTCAGGCGTCTCACGATCGGTGTCAGGAACGCTGCATCGGCGATGAAGTTCCAGCCATGGTCCGACGTTGCCTGGGAGGGATCGTCGGGCACCAGGGTCACCTGTTCCGGCTGGTGCTTTTCCACGAGCGCCAGGAAATGCTCGGTCGGATGGCCCTCGATGTTGAATTCGGCCCGCGGGAACTCATCGTCGATCAAGGCCCTGATCTCAGGCAGGTCTGAAAGGCGGGTATGGCGCTCGTCCGGGCGAGGATGCACCGTCAGCCCATGCGCTCCCGCCGCAAGCGCGATGCGGCCAAGCCTGATCACATCAGGCCACGGCAGGTCGCGCCGGTTGCGCAGCATGGCGATGGCGTTGAGATTGACGGAAAGCTTTGCGGGCATGGCTTCGGATCCTGCTCGATTTCGGCGCATCTATACCGCCTTTGACGGGAACAGATAGGGGGTTTCCGGTGTTCCAGAAGATCGCATGACGTTTGTGAAAGGATACGATCCCTTGAATTTCCTCGAAGCCGTGCCGGCAATCCGGCGCATCGATACGGACCGTGAGGATCTCTTCGCCATCGATATCGTCGGCCATGTCTCGGCGGCCGACGCGGAAAACCTGTTCGGCCTGCTCGAAGCGGCTTACGCGCTTCACCCGCGAATCGATGTGCTGGTGCGCGTGATCGATCATGACGGCGTCGACTGGAGCGACATATCGGACGAGACGCTGCGACAGGGCGCGGTCCAGGCCGCAGAGCATATCGGCCGTTGTGCCGCGATCGGCGAGCCGGACTGGACGGCGCAGGCGCGAGACTTCCTCCCTACCCCGCCGCCGGTCGAACTCAGGCATTTCAAAGACGAGGCCGATGCCTGGCAATGGCTCGGCGCCAGGCAACTGGGCTCCGCTACCTGACGATCGTCAACCGTTCGGCCGCCCGGGTGATCGCGGTGTAAAGCCAGCGCTGGCGCGTTTCCTTGAACGCCCAGCTTTCGTCGAACAGCACGATCTCGTTCCACTGCGACCCCTGCGCCTTGTGCACGGTCAGGGCATAGCCATAGTCGAAATCATCGAACCGCTTCTTCTGCTGCCACGGGATATCGGCGTCGGGATCCTCGAACGCCGCCTTGAGCAGCTTGATCTTGGCGACACCGCGGTCCGGATCATCCTCTTCGGGCGACACCAGAAGGTTGATGCCAGGTTTCACCGTCTCGCGCGACGAGGTCATCACCTTCCACAGCGAGCCGTTGAGCAGGCCCTTGGCCGGGTCGTTGCGCAGGCACACCAGCTTGTCGCCGGCCTGCGGATAGTCGGCATTGAACCCCTTGAGCTCGCGCAGGCGCTGGTTGTAGCGGCGGCGCGTGCGGTTGGTGCCGACCAGCACCTGGTCCGCCCTCAGCACTAGGTCCTGGTTGACGTCTTCCTTGCCGATCACCTGCGCAGTGCCGTAGTCGCCGCGCATGAATTCGCGCCCCTCGCGCACGTCGAGCGCCAGCCGCAGGATCGGATTGTCGCGCGCCTGCCGGTGGATTTCGGTGAGCAGGAAATCCGGCTCGTGGTCGGTGAAGAAGCCACCGCCCGAGATCGGCGGCAACTGGCCGGGATCGCCCAGCACCAGGATCGGCGTGCCAAAGCTCAAGAGGTCACGGCCAAGCTGCTCGTCGACCATCGAGCATTCGTCGATGATGACCAGTTTCGCACGCGAGATCGGGCTCTGCCGGTTGAGCGAAAAAGTCGGCGACATCGACGTCTTGCCGGTCACCTCGTCTTCGACCGATTCCTCCCCCTTGGGCCTGTAGATCAGCGAATGGATGGTGCGGGCATTAACCGCGCCCTTGGAGCGCAGCACCTGCGCCGCCTTGCCGGTGAAGGCGGCGAACTGCACCTGGCCGTCGACATGTTCGGCGAAATAGCGCGCCAGCGTCGTCTTGCCGGTGCCGGCATAGCCGAACAGCCGGAACAATTGCGGCTTGCCGGCCTTGAGCCAGCGCGCGACCGCTTGCAGCGCCTCGTCCTGTTGGGGTGAAAATTCCATCTGATCGTGTGACCGGATTCGCAAGGGAAAGACAAGATGGCGGCCACCGCCATCGAGGCAGCCGGCGGCAAACAAGGTTATCAGGCGAGGACGGGAACGTAAAGGGAACGGGCGGCGTGTCCGCACGATCACCTGACGGCGTGCGGATCGTTCTCCAGCAGGATCGGCTTGCCGTGCGGCGTGGCATGCGCGGCGCGCTCCCAGGCCCGTGCCATCGCATCGACATCGGGCTTGGCGGCCAATCCTTTCGACGCCAGCAGCGTTTCCAGCGCTGCCAACCAATGTTCGTAATAGTCATGGCCGTCAGCCCCGGCGCCGGGTTTCTTCACTTCGGCCGACAGTGCCTGCGCCCACTCGCTCCACGAAAACAGGCCCTTGTCGTGCAGCGCCACCGTCATCGCGAAGGCTTCGGCCTGCCAGGGCTCGGCGAAGACGGGCGCATCGAGGCCGGCGGGCAGACCGGCAGGCCCGTTCGCCTCAGGCCGGTTCAAGATAGTTCTCCCAGGCATCGATGGACACGGTCAGCGTCGGATCGGCCCCGTCGCCCCAGATCTCGGCTCCGTCGAAAACCACCGTATAGACCCATTGCGGGTTCTCGCCCTGCCCATGCGCGTTGGTGTCGGGGAATACAAAGCCGTCGCGCACCGCTTCGATCCTCCCATGCTTGCCGCGCGCGTAGCGCGGCAGCCTGGTGTGGCCGGTCGGATTGAAATTCCTGGTCCGCACGCGGTCGCCGGCCCTGAACCGCGGCGCCGTTTCGACCGGCCGGTTGCACGGAGCGCCCTTGGCCAGCACTGCCGGAACGTCATCGGCCTTCAGCACCCGTTTCGGCGTCGCGGCCGCATCGATCGCCTCGCCTGCCTTGAGATCACGCTCGCTGACGAAACCATGGCGCTTGAGCAGGGTTTCCAGCGCCTTGATCCAGATCTGGTAGTAGCTGGAGGCATAGTAGTCGGCCGGATGCAACGATTCCCGCGCATGCCGGCTCTCATCGATATTCCAGGCACCCATTGCGCCGGCGGTGAGCGTCACGCCGAGCGCCCGCCGCTCCCAGTCGGCATGGAAATACGGCTCGTCCCGTTCCGGCGCCACCGGTCCGAATCCCATCTGTCCGCCGAGATCCTGCGGGCCGTTCATGCCGGGCCCCCTGTTTGTTCCGGTTTTTGGGCTAGCACAGTGCCGATCATCGCATCGCGGCTTACCAATTCTGACAAGCGCTCCTCGCTCCAGCCTTCGGTTCCTTGAGGCCGCATCGGGACGACGAGATAGCGCAACTCCGCCGTCGAATCCCAGACGCGTATCTTTGTTGAGGCCGGCAGCGTCAGCCCGAATTCCTCAAGCACGCCGCGCGGATCGATGACCGCGCGCGAGCGATAGGGCGGCGCCTTGTACCAGACCGGCGGCAGGCCGAGCACCGACCACGGATAGCAGGAGCACAGCGTGCAGACGACGAGATTGTGAGTCTCTTCGGTGTTGAACACCGCCTGCATGTGCTCGCATTGACGGCCGGTATAGCCCAGCGATCCGATCGCCGCCGTAGCATCGCGCTTCAGCCAGTCGGCAAAAGCGGGATCGCTCCAGGCCTTGGCCACCACCCTCGCGCCGTTGCGGGGACCGATCTTAGTCTCGTAGGTATCGACGATGACATCGATCGCGGCCGGATCGATCAATCCCTTGCGGGTGAGAATGGTTTCCAGCGCGCGCACGCGAGCGGCAAACGGATCGAGTTCGTTGTCGTGGTCATGATCGTGGGACATGGCCACAAACTACGGCTGCGATCCGCCGGCCGCAAGCATGACGACTTGGGCCAGTGGGCGCGACGCGGATACACTACTCCGCGGCCGTCTTTTGCGGCTCGCCTCGGATTTCGTCATCATCGTCGAACAGCGAAGGCTGATCCCCCGCTTCGACCAGATGCAATTCGGGCTTGCGCTTCGGCATCAGCCCGACCAGCCAGCCCGAGAAATTTTCCATGTAGACATAGATTACCGGTGTGACGAACAGCGTCAGCGCCTGCGAGGCGAGCAGACCGCCGACAACGGCGACGCCCAGCGGCTGGCGCAGCTCCGCGCTGGCGCCCGTGCCGAGCGCGATCGGGAACGTGCCCATCAAGGCGGCCAGCGTCGTCATCATGATCGGCCGGAACCGCATCAGGCAGGCCTTGTGGATGGACTCGGTGGCCGACATTCCTTCTCGTCGCAATTCGAGCGCGACGTCGACCATCATGATGCCGTTCTTCTTGACGATGCCGATCAGCATCAGGATGCCGATCACCGCGATGACGGACAGGTCCATGCCGGCGAAGCGCAAGGCGACAACCGCTCCCAGCACAGCCGATGGCAAGCCTGTGAGGATCGTGAGCGGATGGATGAAGCTCTCATAGAGAATGCCAAGCACGATATAGATGGTCAGGATCGCGCCGCCGATCAGCAGGCCCTGGTTGGCGAGCGAATCCTGGAAGGTCTTGGCCGTGCCGGCAAAGCTGGTCGAGATCGTCTCCGGCATGCCGATCTGCTCCTTGAGCGCGTCGATGCGGCTCACGCTGTCGCCGAGCGCCACGCCTTGCGGCAGATTATAGGAGATCGTCACGGCCGGAAGCTGGCCGAGCTGGTTGACCGTCAAGGCGCCCGCCGTGCGATCGACCCGGGCGAAGGCGCCAAGCGGAACCAGGGAGCCGCTCGCCGTCCTCATCTGGATGGCCAGCATCCGCTCCGGCGACCACTCGATCGTGGGATCGAGCTCGGTGATGACTTCGTAGCTGTCGGCGGAGCCGAAGATCGTCGAAACCTGGTCGGTGCCGAACCCGCCATAAAGCGCCGAGCGCAGTGTGTCGGTGTCGATGCCGAGCTGGGCCGCCTTGTCGCGATCCACCACCAGCGTCGCCTGCAGCGCATTGTTCTGCAAATCGCTGGTAACGTCGGTGAAAGTCGCATGATCGGCCGCCATCGCATCATTCAGTTTCTGCGCCCAGATGTCTGTCTGGCCGGTGTCGAGGCCTTGAACCACGAGCTGGTAGGCGCTGGCAGACGAGCGCGAACCCAGCCTCAGATTCTGCACAGGCTGCATGTAGGTCTCGATGCCCGCGACGCCGGCCAATTGCTTGCGCAGATCCGCAAGCACCTTCTCGATATTGGGCCGCTGGTCCTTGCCCTTGAGCTGGACGAAAAGCTGCCCCTGGTTGAGCGCATTGTTGCCGCTGCCCGCCGACCACGCAACATGGTCGACATAGGGCGAATGCGAGAACACGCTGGCCACCTGCCCCTGCAGCTTTGCCATGGCGTCGAACGAGATGTCCTGGCGCGCAATGGTCGTCACCGATATCTGGCCGATATCCTCCTGCGGGAAAAAGCCCTTCGGCGAGACCTCGATCAGCCACACCGACGCCGCCGCGGTGCCTATGAAGACCAGGAACACCAGGAAAGTGTGCCGCAGACAGAAGCTCAGGATCCGGTCGTAGCCGCGGGTGATGAAATCGCGCCTGTGGCCATCGCCATGCGCCTCGCGGTCGGCCTTGGTCACCGACAGCAGCCGCGAGCACAGCATCGGCGTCAGCGTCAGCGACACGAACATCGACGCCAGGATGGCGACCGTCACCACGACGGCGAACTCGTTGAAGATGCGCCCGATGACGCCGCCCATCAGAAGCACCGGGATGAACACGGCCACCAGCGAGATCGAAATCGAGATGATGGTGAAGCCGATTTCGCGCGCGCCCTTCAGCGACGCATCGAAAGCCGACAATCCGTCCTCCTCCATGTGACGGAAGATGTTTTCCAGCATCACGATAGCGTCGTCGACGACGAGGCCGACCGCGAGCGTCAGGCCCATCAGCGAAATGTTGTCGATGGAAAAGCCGAACAGGAACATCGCGCCGAGCGTGGCGATCAACGAGATCGGCACCGCCACGGCCGGGATGATGGTCGCCGTAACGCGGCGCAGGAACACGAAGATCACCATGACCACCAGCGCGATGGTCAACAGCAGCGTGAACTGCACGTCGTCCACGGCCTGGCGGATCGAGGTCGAACGGTCGTTGAGCAGCTTGATCTGGGCGGCGGCCGGCATCTGGTCCTGGAAGGACGGCAGCATCGCCTTGACCTTGTCGACGACGTCGACAGTGTTGGCGTCGGGCTGGCGCTGCACCGCCATGATGATCGCGCGCGTGCCGTCATACCAGCTTGCAGTCGTCGTGGTCTGCACCGAATCGACGACGCGTGTCACCTCGCCCAGCCGCACCGGATGACCGTTCTTGGTGGCGATGATGAGGTTGGAGAATCCGGCGGCGTCGGTCAGCTGCGTATTGGCCGTGATCGTCAACTGCTGTTTGTTGTTCTTCAGAACGCCCAGCGGGGTGTTGGAGTTGGCGGATGCGATCGCCGCCTGCAGCTGGTCGATCGAAATGCCGCGCGCGGCAAGCGCGGTCGGGTCGATCTGGATGCGGACTGCATATTTCTGCTGGCCGAAGATGGAGACCTGCGCCACGCCGTCGATGGTCGACAGCGACGGCGAGATGACGTTTTCGGCGAAAGCATCGAGATCGGTCAGCGGAACCGTATCGCTGACCAGCGACATCAAAAGGATCGGCGCGTCGGCCGGATTGACCTTGCGATAGCTCGGCGGCGAGGTCATCTGCGGCGGCAGCGATCTTTGCGTGCGCGCGATCGCTGCCTGCACGTCCGCGGCCGCGGCATCGATGTCGCGGTTGAGCACGAACTGGATGGCGATCGAGGTCTGGCCGAGCGAGTTGGTGGTCGAGATCGAATCGATTCCGGCAATGGTGGCGAATTGCTTGATCAGCGGCGTCGCCACCGACGTTGCCATCGTTTCCGGCGAGGCTCCGGGTAGCTGAGCCGAGACGTTGACGACAGGGAATTCGGCACTGGGCAGCGCGGCCACCGGGAGGAACTTGTAGGCGAACAGCCCGCCCAGAACGAGGGCGAACGACATCAGGAGGGTGGCGACAGGCCTGCGAATGCAGAACTCGGAGATCATTGGGCCGCCTCGCCGGCCTTGTCCGCTTGCGCGATCTTGGGTGCTGCCTGGTCGCCGGATCCGGCGGATGCGTTGCCTTCGTGCACGGCAGCCCCGTTCTTCAGTCGCGTCTGGCCTTCGATAACAACCTTCTCGCCGCTTTTCAGGCCATCGCTGATGGCGGCGCTCTGACCCACGGTCAGCGCCACTTGCACCGGCCGCATTTCGACTGTGTTGTCAGGCTTGACCACATAGACGAACGGCCCCTTCTGGCTGGGCTGCACCGCGACCGTGGGGACGGACGTCATCTGCGGCATGATGCCGGCGTCGAGCACGACATTCACATATTGGCCCGGCCACAGCGACAGATCGGCGTTGGGTATGCTGGCTCGCGTTGCGATGGTGCCGGAAGCGGTATCGACGCTGGAATCGACGAAATCGAGCGTGCCCTTGCCAATGGGTGTCGGGTCGCCGTCCTGGGTCAGGGTCACTGCCCCTTGCTGTGGCTTTGCCAGTGCCTTGTGCAGCAGCGCAAGGTTGCTTTCGGGCAGGTTGAAGTTCACCTGCAGCGGATCCATCTGGGTGATGGTGACGAGCGGGGTCGAGGTGCTGCTGCTGCCATTGCTCGTGGTCACGAGATCGCCCACGGCAACGTTGACCGCGCCAAGCCTGCCGGAAATCGGCGCGGTGATCCTGGCAAAGCCAAGCTGGACATTGTCTGCATCGATTGTCGCCTTGTCGGCATCGACAGTCGCTGCCGCCGCCTTCTGCGCGGCAACGGCCTGGTCGTAGGTCTGCTGCGTACCGGCCTGCTTGGCGACAAGATCCTTGGCGCGCTGAAGATCGGAATTCGAACTGGCAAGCAGCGCCTGATCCTTGGCGAGCGTCGCCTGATCCTTGGCGAGCTGCGCCTTCAAGGCACGGTCATCCAGCGAAAACAGGAGATCGCCGGTTTTCACCATCTGCCCGTCCTTGACGTCGATCGACACGATCTGGCTGGACACGCGCGCGTTGATGCTGACCACGGCGGGAGAGGAGACGAAGCCGATGGCGTAGCGCCGGACCGGGAAATCGGCCGTCGTTGCCGTGGCCGAGATGATCGAGGCCGAACGGGCGCCAGTGCCGCCAGCCGCCTGCTTGGCCCCTGCCTGCGGATCCTGCCTATCCGGCGTCGGCTTGTCCGACGCGACCTGCTTTGCACCGATGATCTGCCGGGCCCTGCTCAGCGTGTCGGGAGACAGATAGAGCCAGGCCGCGCCTGCGCAGGCGACCGCAAGCAATGAAAGAATGACTTTTCCACGCATCGACAAAAGACCCTCTCCGTCCGACACGCCATAGCCAGGTGGTCGTATTCTAGCTCAAATCACGACGCCCTGCCGCGATTTCGCTGAATAGATAGGACAGGGCTTTGGCGGAAAAGGGCCAAAACACGGCATTACGAAGATTTAATGTGCACTGCACAATGGATGGGCTGGCCACCATGATCGCGTGCAAAAGGCGGATCGCGAACCTGGACAACTCACCGCAGCATCGGCCAAAGCGTCGCGGCCAGCAACACGCCCATGGCGATGTTGAACCACTTCAGCTGCACTGGATCGGACAGGAAACCGCGCAGCGCCGTGCCGAATCCCGCCCACACTGAAACGCTCGGCAGGTTGACGATGGTGAAGGCCACCGAGATCAGCGCCACCGACAGGAACGGATGCTCCGGATTGGAGTAGACGGCCATGGCGGTGATCGCCATCACCCAGGCCTTGGCATTGACCCACTGGAACGCCGCCGCCTCGATGAAACGCATCGGCCGCGCCTTCGTCTCGCCTTTGCCGCTGAGCGAGCGTGACATGGCGATTTTCCAGGCAAGGTAGAGCAGATAGGCGGCGCCGGCGATCTTGAGCGCGGTGTGCAGCGCCGGGAACGCCGTCAGCACGGCGCCAAGACCAAGGCCTACCGCCAGCAGCAAGACAAGAAACCCGATGCTGATGCCGAACATATGCGGCACGCTCCTCACCAGGCCGAAATTCACACCTGAGGCGAGCAGCATCAGATTGTTAGGCCCGGGCGTGATCGAGGTCACGAAGGCGTAGACAAGCAAGGCGAGGAATGCGTCGAGCGACATGATATCCTCCCAGATAAGCCAGTATTATTGTCTCTTCCAACGACCGCACAAAGGCCACCCTCGGCCGGTGGCCGATCCCGTCGTCACGCTGTGGAGAAACTTACCGGTGCTACATCCCCTGCGGGCCACGGTTCATCGCCGCCACGCCGGTGCGGCAGATCTCTACCAGGCCGAGCGGCTTCATGATGGCGATGAACTGGTCGAGCTTGGAGCCCTTGCCGGTGATCTCGAAGATGAAATGCTCGGTGTTGGCGTCGATGACGCTGGCGCGGAAGGCATCCGCCAGGCGCAGCGCCTCGACGCGGGCCTCGCCGGTGCCGGCGACCTTGACCAGCGCCAGTTCCCGCTCCAGCGGCCGCTCCTGGCCGAACTCCTGCGAGCGCACGGTGAGGTCGACGACGCGGTGGACCGGCACGATGCGCTCGAGCTGGTGCTTGATCTGCTCCAGCACATGCGGCGTGCCGCGCGTCACGATGGTGATGCGCGACAGATGTTTCTCATGCTCGGTTTCCGAGACTGTCAGGCTCTCGATGTTGTAGCCGCGCCCGGAAAACAGGCCGATGACCCGGGCAAGCACGCCCGGCTCGTTGTCGACCAGCACGGAAAGCGTGTGGTTCTCGGGCTTTTCCGTTTCCTTGGCGATGAAATAGGCGGAGCCGGTCGGTTGTAGCTGTGCGTTCATGATGTGAATCTCGACTTCAAACTCTTGGATCTAATCTCTGTTTACGCACGGCTTCTCGCGACAGCCCTGCCTCTGTCCGCTGCTAAACCAGTTCCCTGCCCTTGGCGTCGATGGCGTTGGCCACCGCTTCGTCCGTCGCCTCGTCCGGCAAGAGCATCTCATTGTGCGCCTTGCCCGACGGGATCATCGGGAAGCAGTTGGCGAGCGTCGCCACGCGGCAGTCGAACAGCACCGGCTTTCTGACCGAGATCATCTCTTTGATGGCATCGTCCAGCTCGTCCGGCTTGTCGCAGCGAATACCGTGGCCGCCATAGGCTTCGGCCAGCTTGACGAAATCAGGCATGGCTTCGGTGTAGGAATGCGACAGCCGGTTGCCGTGCAGCAGCTGCTGCCATTGCCGCACCATGCCCATATACTGGTTGTTGAGAATGAAGATTTTGATCGGCGCGTCGAACTGCACCGCGGCACTCATCTCTTGCATCGTCATCTGCACCGAAGCGTCGCCGGCGATATCGACGACCAGCGCGTTCGGATGCGCGATCTGCACGCCCAGTGCCGCCGGCAAGCCGTAACCCATCGTGCCGAGCCCCCCGGACGTCATCCAGCGGTTCGGCTTCTCGAAATGGTAGTGCTGGGCCGCCCACATCTGGTGCTGGCCGACCTCCGTCGTGATGTAGGTGTCCATGTCCTTGGTCAGGGCATAGAGCCGCTGGATGGCATATTGCGGCATGATCACGTCGTTGTTCATCTTGTACGCGAGCGAATCGCGCGCGCGCCATTTGGCGATCTGCTCCCACCAGGGATAGAGCGCCTTCTTGTCGGCCTTGGCGGTTGCCCGCCACAGCCGCACGAGATCCTCCAGAACCCGGCCGACATCGCCGATAATGGGCACGTCGGTGTGGACGTTCTTGTTGATCGAGGACGGATCGATGTCGATATGGATCTTCTTCGAGTTCGGCGAGAACGCGTTGAGCCGGCCGGTGATGCGGTCGTCGAAGCGCGCACCGATGCAGACCATCACGTCGCAATCATGCATGGCCATGTTGGCTTCGTAGGTGCCGTGCATACCGAGCATGCCGAGCCAGTTCTTGCCAGATGCCGGATAGGCGCCGAGCCCCATCAGCGTCGAGGTGATCGGGAAACCGGTGAGGTCGACCAGTTCGCGCAGCAGATGGCTCGCTTCCGGACCGGAGTTGATGACGCCGCCGCCGCTGTAGATGATCGGTTTCCTGGCACCGGCCAAAAGCTCGACCGCCGCCTTGATCTTCTCCAGATCACCCTGCACCTTCGGCTGATAGCTGGTGCGTGGCGCGGTTTGCGGAGAAACGTAAAAACCCTTGGCGAACTGCACGTCCTTCGGGATGTCGACCACGACAGGACCGGGACGGCCGGTGGTGGCGACATGGAAGGCCTCATGGATGGTTGCGGCAAGTTCGTTGACGTCCTTCACCAGCCAATTGTGCTTGGTGCAGGGGCGCGTGATGCCGACCGTGTCGCACTCCTGGAAAGCGTCCGAACCGATCAGCGAGGTCGGCACCTGCCCGGTCAGGCACACCAGCGGGATCGAATCCATCAGCGCGTCCTGCAAAGGCGTCACCGCGTTGGTCGCGCCCGGACCCGATGTCACCAGTATGACGCCTGCCCTGCCGGTCGAGCGCGCATAGCCCTCGGCCGCGTGGCCGGCGCCCTGCTCGTGCCTCACCAGGATGTGCTCGACGTCGTCCTGCTGGAATATCTCGTCATAGATCGGGAGAACCGCGCCGCCCGGATAACCGAAGACATGCTTGACGCCATTGTCCTTCAGCGCCTGCACCACCATTTCGGCGCCAGTCATTTCGCGCCGCTCGCTCTGTCCGTTGCTCATCGGTTTGGTCCCGTACTGTCCGCCATCTGGCGATTTGCTGGTCGTTTAGTCGTGTTTAAGGCAATAAAAAAGGCCCCCGAGGGAGCCTGTGTGTTGCGCATGGGAGGTTTTCGCCCGGCGGTTACACCGCCTTGCCCACGCGCCTTCCTACGAGAATGAGTGCCTTTTTCATGGTGGCGAACCATAAGGGTGAAAGCAGCCGTTCGTCAATGGGGTCGATTCCGCTTTCATGCCGGCTTGCCCGGTGCATGGCACGAAGCACGCGCACGCCGTCATTTAGACCCGGCTCGACGTCGGGTCGCTGGTCAAACCCTTGAAAACAAAGCGAACTATTTGGCGACGTGACGCGGCCCATGGTTTGCCGCGATACTGCCCGAGGCCGGACCCCAAGCTCGGCAAAGGCAGCTCGCAACGAGGCCGATCAACAAAAACGCGGAGGAAACTGATGCTCGACAAGGCCCCGAACAGGAAGCTTTCCGACCTTCTCGAACGATTTGGCGCGGCCCTTGCCGCCGGCGACGTCGACAAGGCGGTCGAATGCTTCCAGGAAGATTGTTATTGGCGCGACCTCGTCACCTTCACCTGGAATATCAAGACCATGGAAGGCCGCGATCAGGTGCGTGACATGCTGGAAAGCCAGCTGTCGAAGACGAAGCCATCACATTTCGCCATCGCCAGGGGCGAGGACGCGACCGAGGCGAACGGGGTGATCGACGGCTGGATCAGCTTCGAGACGGATGTGGCGCGCGGCTTCGGCCATATCAGGTTGAAGGACGGCAAGATCTGGACGCTGCTGACCACGATGGTCGAGCTGAAAGGGCATGAAGAGCCGGCCGGCTTCGCCCGGCCGATGGGCGCCAAGCACGGCTCCGGCAAGAACCGCCCGACCTGGAAGGAAGAGCGCGAAAAGGAAGCGGCCGAGCTTGGCTTCAAGACGCAGCCCTATACGGTCATCATCGGCGGCGGCCAGGGCGGCATCGCGCTTGGCGCGCGGCTCCGCCAGCTCGGCGTGCCGACGATCATCATCGAGAAGAATGAACGTGCCGGCGACAGCTGGCGCAAGCGCTACAAGTCGCTCTGCCTGCACGATCCGGTCTGGTATGACCATTTGCCCTACATCGATTTTCCCCGGAACTGGCCGGTTTTCTCGCCCAAGGACAAGATCGGCGACTGGCTGGAAATGTACACCAAGGTGATGGAGCTGAATTACTGGTCCTCAACCGAGGCCAAGAGCGCTTCCTACGACGAGGAGAACAAGGAATGGACGGTTGTCGTCCACCGCGACGGCAAGGACATCACGCTGAAGCCGAAGCAGCTGGTGCTGGCCACCGGCATGTCCGGCCGTCCCAATCTGCCGAAGTTCAAGGGCATGGAGAATTTCAAGGGCGATCAGCACCACTCCTCCAAGCACCCCGGCCCCGACCAATATGCCGGCAAGAAGGTTGTCGTCATCGGCTCCAACAATTCCGCGCACGATATTTGCGCAGCACTGTGGGAAGCCGGCGTCGACGTCACCATGGTGCAGCGATCGACCACCCACATCGTCAGATCCGACACGCTGATGGATATCGGGCTTGGCGCACTCTACTCGGAGCAGGCGGTGCAGAACGGTATGACCACCGCCAAGGCCGACCTCATCTTCGCCTCCCTGCCCTACAAGATCCTGCACGAGTTCCAGATTCCGCTTTATGAGAAGATGAAGGAGCGCGACGCGGCGTTCTACAAGGGCCTGGAAAAGGCGGGGTTCATGCTCGACTGGGGCGACGACGGCTCCGGCCTGTTCATGAAATATCTCAGGCGTGGCTCCGGCTACTACATCGATATCGGCGCTTCGCAGCTGATCATCGATGGCGCCATCAAGCTCAAGAGCGGCGTCGATGTGGCCGAGATCAAAGAACATTCCGTCCTGCTCAGCGATGGCACCGAACTGCCGGCGGACGTCATCGTCTACGCCACCGGATACGGCTCGATGAATGGCTGGGCGGCGGAGCTGATCTCAAAGGAGGTTGCCGACAAGGTCGGCAAATGCTGGGGACTCGGCTCGAACACCACCAAGGATCCCGGCCCATGGGAAGGTGAGCAGCGCAACATGTGGAAGCCGACGCAGCAGGAGGCGCTCTGGTTCCATGGCGGTAACCTGCACCAGTCGCGCCATTATTCGCAGTTCCTGTCGCTGCAGTTGAAGGCCAGGCAGGAAGGCATTGCGACGCCCGTCTATGGGCTGCAGCAGGTTCACCACAAGGGATAAGCCAGATCGTGGCGAAAAACCGAGGGAGGCGCGGTTTTGGACCGCGCCTCCCTTTCCTGATCGGTGCGATCGGCTACGCCGCCTGGTCGGCCGCGAACCGCGCCACCACGCGTTCTAGCAACGGCACATAGTCGCGAAACGTGCGCGTCCTCATGTCGGCGACCTTGCCGCCCTCGTCCCAGATGCGGACGCGCACCGCCTCTTCGTGAAACGGGTTCTTGCGGAACCCGGCCACCTCGTCCGGGCTCATCGGCCCGCCCTGCAACGACAGCGTATGAACCGAAGCCGGCGACAGCTTGTCGAAATAGGTCGGGTCGGTGGCGCAGAGATAGCGCTTGGCCGAGACATGCAGCCTGACGCATTCGACGATGACCGGCGGGAAGAACGGCGCCAGCACCTCGCCGCCGGCCTCGTCATGGTGCTTGTCCCCGACGTCATCGGGCGAATAGGTACCGAACTCGCTGGTGTAGTGGCCGATATCGTGCAGCAGGGCTGCTGCCACCAGTTCTTCCGGCGCACCATCCTGCTCTGCGAGCCAGGCGCCCTGCAGCATATGCTCGGACATCGTCACCGGCTCGCCGAGATAGGATTCGGCTCCCCGGCGCTCGAAGATATCGGCGATGAATTCGACGATGTTGCCGGCGTTCAGATCATGTGGGTTCATTCCGCCGCCTCCTTGAAACCGTGCTCGATCGCCGCCAACGTCGACAGCAGGCCGTCCTTGTCGGCATAGCAGCCCTGCAGCCAGCGTTTCCCGGTTCCCGAAAACGCTTTGCGCGCATGCATGACGCGGGTGTTGTCGACGATGAAGGCTTGCCCCGGCTCGAGCTTGAACGTTACTTCGAAGGCCGGATCCTCGATCAACTCCGCAAAGCGGCGATAGGCGGCGTAGTAGGCATCCATCTCGGCGAAAGGCACGTCGACGGTCGGCGCCAGCGAGCGGTTGTTGAAGCGGATGCAGATCAGTTCGCCGTCCGGCCCGAGTTCGATCATAGGCCGCTTCGCCTGCAGCCGCACGCCGGTCGATCCGGCATATTCGAACCGGGCAGGATGCGAACTCAGGAGTCGGAAGCCTTCGGGGTTCTCGGCCTGCAGGGCGGCCGCCACGGCGAACCCGTCGACCACGCTGGACTCACCACCCTCCACCGTGTTCTCGATACAGGACAGGATCTGCAGCGTCGGCACCGGGTCGCGATAAGGATTGTCGGTGTGCGCCTGGAGGCCGAGATTGGTGTAGGCCAGATTGTTCGGATTGACCTCGGCGCGCACTTCGAACCAGCGCCCGTAATTGGTCTCCCTGATGTAGCCGAACAGGTCGGAGACCTTGCACAGAGCGCCGGATTCGGCCGGCAGTCCGTCCATCACTGCAAAACCGTAGGCCCTCACCGCCAAGAGCCATTCCCGCAGCACACTGCGGCTGCGGCTTGCCTTCGGATAACCGGCGCGCGGCACCGAATTCTGCATCGTCGCCCTTGTCCAGCGCTGCACCGCGTCGGCGGTCCATCCGGACTGACGGGCCTCGGCGCGATCATAGGCATTGGCTCGAAGCCACGCCTCGGGAAAGCTGACCGTCTTCTTCTCGGGCACGAATCTGATCTCCACGGCATTGCCCTTGATCGAAGCGGCACCGATCCGCGTCTCGGCTGGAATATCGAGGATGGTGATCAGTCGCTGGCCGTTGCCGGCGCTGCGTGTCTTGTCGTCGAGTGCGTTGTCGCGAAGCCACATGGCATGGAACCGGCAGCGTGTGCCGTCCTTCCAGCCCAGTTCGATCATTCTTCCTGCGTCGCCTATCAGCGCATCGGTCAACATGGAGATGTTCCTGTCCATTGCGCCCCGCAGTCCGCTCAGCGGGGCCTCGATTGCATGTTGATCGAGCGAAAGGTACAATTGAAATTATCATTTTTCGGTCAATGGCTGCAAAATCGTAATGCCTGCGAGAACCATCCCCACCTTGCCCCCACTCGACTGGCTGCGCAGCTTCGAGGCAGCGGCGCGGCTTTCGAATTTTACGGCGGCGGCCGCCGAACTCGGCCTGACCCAGGCGGCCGTCAGTCAGCATGTCCGGCTCCTCGAGGATCGGCTGAAGACGCGTCTGTTCTCACGGCTGGCGCGGGGCGTCGCACTGTTGCCGGAGGGCGCCGCCTACTTGCCCCACATCCAATCAGCCTTCGCCACCATCGGCAGCAGCACGGCGGAACTGTTCGAGCCCCGCGCCGTCGAGACCGTCACCTTGCGGGCGCCGATCTCTTTCGCTTTGCTGGTGCTCGTTCCGAAGCTGCCCGACCTTGCCAAGGCGCTGCCGCGCATCCATGTCGACCTGGTGACGATCCATCGCCCGACCGACTATGACCTGCCGGGCTCAGCGCTGGACATCCGTTTCGGCAACGGATCCTTTCCCGGACGCCTGGCCGACAGGCTGACCGCCGAGCGGCTTGTGCCGGTGGCCGCCCCGGCCTTGGCCAGTGATGCCGACTGGACATCCCTGCCGCTGCTCCTGGTCGCCGGTGCGCGCGAGATGTGGGCGGAATGGTTCGCCGCGGCGGGATTGGCCGGTCACCCCAGGCGCTCGCATCGCTTCGACAGCTTCGTGGCTGCGATGGAGGCTGCGCGAGCCGGCGCGGGCGTGCTTCTGGGCTCGCGGCCGCTGATTGACGAGGCACTCGAAAGCAAGGCCCTGGCCAGGCTTTCCGATTTCGAGCTCCCGAGCACATCGGGGCATTTTCTGACCAAGGCACCGATCGCGCGACTGACCGGTGCCGAGCAGGATTTCCGCCAATGGCTGCTGTCGCGCCTCGGCGAGCCATCTCCGACATGACGTTCACCGGCCGATGCGCTTCCAGTAGATGAGCGTGCCGGTCAGCCCGCCATGGGGCTTCAATGCATAGTCCGGTATTTCCCCGGTCAGCGTGAAGCCCAGCCTCTCATAGAGCCCGGACGCCCCCTCTTCGGTCGCCGTATCCAGAACCAGAAGTGTGCGGCCCCTCTCCACCGCAAGGGCCTCGGCCGCTTGCATCAGGCGGGTCGCCACGCCTTTGCCTCGACGATCGAGGCGCGTCATCAGCTTGGCGATTTCGGCCCGGTGCGGCTGGTTGGGCGGACAGTCGAGCAGCAGCGTGACCGTGCCGACCAGCGTGTCTGCCTCCCACGCGCCAAGCACCACCCGCTCGCCTCTTGCGGCCGCCGTCAGCGACGTGTCCCAAAACCTGCGGGCGGTTTCCGGCGCCAGCGGATGCATGAAGCTCACCGACCCGCCCGCGGCAACCGTTTCGACCAGAAGATCGCCAAGCAACGCCTGTGTTCGCGCGTCCTGCGTCAACGTTCCGATCTCGATGGAGTGCATGCTCGTTCTGCCTGGCTGAGATGGAAGGACCGATACGGTCGAACTGGCGTCAATCGAAAGCGCTGAATCGCTTTCCCTTGCGCGCCGCCTTGATCGCGGCGATGCGTTCGGTTTCCTCTTCCTGAAGGTGGCGTCCGCGTTCGAGGAGTTCGAGCGTGTATTCCTCATAGGTAAGTCCCAGCCGTTCCGCCTTGTCCACGCGCATCAGCATGACGTCGCGGCTCGGTGCTTTCCACGCCTTGGCATGCGCGGCCTGCCAGGCCAGGAAAATATAAGGATCGCCCTTGCCCCATGGCGGCCCCTTGTAGTCGTCGAGCGGCGGTCCCCCATTGTGGGAGCGCTTTGGACGTCTCGGCATGATGTCAGGCCCTGACCAGCGCGACGAGATAGTCGGCGCCCGCCTCGAGTGCATGGAAGGTGCAGTCCGACGGCGCGCCGAGCGCCAGACAGTCGCCGGGCTCGAGCCTGTGCACCAGATCGCCCTCGGTGAATTCCAGCCGTCCGGAGATCAGCCATATCTGCTGTTTGATGAAGGCGTAGGATGCCGCGGGCAGGCTGACCTTGGCGCCCGCCGGCAGATGAACCCTGATCAGTTCGAGCGGCATGTCGCCGGCCGGCGAAAGATGCCGCCTGACATAGCCGGTGTCGGGATCCCGCCAAACGGGCTGGTCGCTCGCCCGCAGCAAGCCCCCACCCTGCAATTCCGCGCGTGCGATAAGGGTCGACAGCGTCATGCCGAAGGCGGCGGCGATCCGCACCAGGAGCGCTGCCGTCGGGCTGGTTATGCCACGCTCGATCGTGCTCAGCATGGCTTTGGAGACGCCGGAGCGCTCGGCGAGTTCGGCCAGGGACCAGTCCCGTATCGTCCTCTCGGCGTGTATCCGCCTGCCGATTGTCGAGGAGATGTCGTTCGCTATATCATCCATTCGTCTATTATAGCGAAAACTAATAACTGGAAAAGAGCCTTGTCGCGACAATTTTCGCCGGCTTCTTAATCCTCCCTACACCATCCGGCCACACTCGACCTTAACCCCGTTCCTGTAGGCTTCGACGTGAGGGAAAATGGGGATTGGCCTGTCCATGTATGTCGAACGCGAAGCCTCGGTCGGAGAACCGACATCGCAGGAGCGCCGCAACGCCGAACAGAACGACAGGCGCATCCTGGGCAATGTCGTGCAATGCGACGGTGCGCGCGCCACCATCAGCGCCTTTGCGGACGACGTCGACGGCGCGGTGACCGGCCTGTGGACGGTCGGCAAGATGATCTCGGTCAATCTCGGCACCACGCGCACCGTCGGCCTGGTCTATGCGATCGGCAAGTCGGATCGCGCCTGGAACAGCGAAGGCCAGAACGCCATCGAGGTCAGCATCGAGCTGATCGGCGAAGTGCGCGACGGCGCCGAGCCCGGCTCCAAGCCGATCTTCGACCGCGGCATCACCACCTATCCCCATATCGGCGCCATCGCGCACCGCATCCGCAGCCGTGACCTGCAGGCCGTCTACGATCTGGCCGGGCGTCATTCGATCACCATCGGCTCGCTGTCGCAGGACGAGGCGATCGCCGCCAACATCGCCATCGACGACACGCTGGCGCGCCACTTTGCCATTGTCGGCACCACCGGTGTCGGCAAGTCCACCGCCGTCTCGCTGCTGCTGCGCAAATCGATCGCGGCGCGGCCGGATCTGCGCATCCTGATCCTCGATCCGCACAACGAATTCGCCGCGTCGCTGCCCGAATATTGCGTCAAGGTCGATTCCAAGACGCTCGACCTTCCGTTCTGGATGTTCCGGCTCGAGGAATTCGCCGAGGTTCTGTTTCGCGGCCGCGAGACCGTGCCCGACGAGATCGATGCGCTGCGCGACCTCATTCCGCTCGCCAAAAACCTCTATCGCAACCCCAATTCCGGCGCCTATCTCAGGCGCGGCAGCGATGCGCTGACCGCCGATACGCCAGTGCCCTACCGCATTGCCGATCTGCTCAAGCAGATTGACGAGCGTATGGGCATGCTTGAAAGCAAGAACGAGCGCCCGACGCTCAAATCGCTGAAGACTCGCATCGAATCGGCGGCAGCCGATCCGCGCTACCGTTTCATGTTCAACTCGCGCCTGATCGAGGACACCATCCACGAGACCATAGGCAACATCTTCCGCGTGCCGCATAACGGCCGCCCGGTGACCTGTTTCGAAATGGCCGGCATGCCGTCCGAAGTGGTCAATTCCGTCTGTTCGGTGCTGGCGCGCCTGGCGTTCGACCTTGCACTGTGGAGCGAGGGCAAGCTGCAGCTCCTATTGCTGTGCGAAGAAGCGCATCGCTACATGCCGGCCGATGCGCGCCTCGGCTTCGCGCCGACAAGGCACGCGCTGTCGCGCATTGCCAAGGAAGGCCGCAAGTATGGCTGCTATCTCGGCGTCGTCACCCAACGCCCGGGCGAACTCGACCCGACCATCCTGTCGCAATGCTCGACCTTTTTCGCCATGCGGCTCGCCAATGAGCAAGACCAGGCGATCATCCGCTCGGCCATCGCCGACTCGTCCGCCTCCACGCTTGCTTTCCTGTCGTCCATGGGCCAGCGCGAAGCCATCGCCTTCGGCGAAGGCGTGGCCACGACGATGCGGCTGAAGTTCGAGAGACTGCCGGCTGAACTGATCCCCGGCACGGCGAAGCGCGAACAAGCCATGTCGTCGAAAACCGGCGACGATGTCGATTTGGTGGCGATCGTGGAACGGCTTCGCAACGTTCCAAAGCCGCAGCAGCAGGCGATGGCCTTTGCCGAAGTGGTCGATTCTGGCCGCCAGGCTGGCGATCCCGACTACCGCAAGCCGCCGGCCGCACGCGTGCAATCGGATGATGATTTCGATATGCGCTACGGCCTCAAGCCCGCCACCTTCGGCATGCGCCCCCAGAACGATTGAGCCTGCAAGCTCTCTGACGACCGGCCGGGAAGCCGCACACAAGCTTCCAAAGGCTTCATCGAACCAGCTTGGTCAAATCCCGAAAGGGAATTCATGAGGCCGGATTGAATGGCGTGGTTTTCGAGAAGCCGGAGCGGAGCGGACATTCAGTCCGTGAGCACCGGAAGTCGAAAAAGCCGCGTCAGGCAACCGGCCTCATGAATTCTTCTTCGGGATTTCAGGCGCAGACGCGGTTGCGGCCTTGCCTCTTGGCCTCGTAGAGCTGGCGGTCGGCGCGGCGATAGAATTCTTCCGCCGTCTCCTTGCGGTCCCAAACGGCAAGGCCGACGCTGGTGGTGATCTTGAGCCGGACATTGCCGGAGAGAACCGACATGTTGGCGATCGCCTTGCGGATACGCTCGGCGAATTTCGACAACAATTCCGCCTCCATGTTGGGCGTGACCACGGCGAATTCCTCGCCGCCCAATCGCGCCACCACGTCATGGTAGCGCGTCATGTCCTTGAGACAGCTGGCGACGGCCTTGAGCACCTCGTCGCCGACGTCGTGGCCGTGTGTATCGTTGACCTGCTTGAAATGATCGAGGTCCAGGATCATCAGCCCGACGGGTTTCTCGATGCGCTTGAACTCTTCGAGGTATTCCTTCAGCGCGTCGTCGAAATAGCGCCGGTTCTGCATGCCGGTCAGGCTGTCTGTCAGCGCCGCATGTTCGAACGTCTCGGAGCGGGCGCTCAGCGACACGGTCATGGCGCGCAGCTTGCCTTCCTCCGTCGCCTGCCTGCGGATCAGCGGGTATATGAAGAAGATGCCGAAGAACAGCGCGGTCGCGAGCAGCACGCCCGTCGCGAAAAGCAGCTTGTTGAGGTAGATGACCTTGTCCAGGCCGGAGGCCGTGTGCAGTTCGGTGGCAAAGGATTGCAGCAGTCCATAGGCATGCAGCGTCACCAGGCCGGCGGCCAGGATCACGAAGATAAAGACGAAAAACGCCGATTCCGCCTTGTGGAAACGCATCTGCTCCCCGATGGAAAAATGCCCATCGACCTTATGGCATGGCGGGCCTTACGGAGGGTTAATTTGGACAACCACAACGAGAACCTTTCCGTGAAGGAAAGGCTTTCTAGGTTGCATTAGCAACAAGCGTTTGGATCGTGGTTTCGATATCGTCACCAGGATGCAATCTTTGCCATTCCGGTCCTAGCTGGTGCCGAAACCAGGTCGTCTGCCGCTTGGCATATTGCCTGGTTGCGATCTTGGCGCGTTCGATCGCCTCGGGAAAACCCGATTGTCCGGCCATCGCCGCTTGCAGTTCGCGAACGCCGATCGCCTTCATCGCCGGCAATTGCGGATCGAGACGAAGCGATGCGAGTTGCCTGACTTCGTCCAGTGCGCCCTTGGCCAGCATCTGGTCGAAACGCCTTTCGATGCGTCCGACCAGCGCGGCCCGGTCCGGCTCGATGACAAAGAAGCGGGCCGTCTGTCTGTCTATGAGCGGCCGGCCCCGCGCGGCCTGCCAGTCCAGGATCGAGCGGCCGGATGCGTCGAGCACTTCGAGCGCCCGCACGATGCGCTGGCTGTCCGTGGGCTTCAACTGCATGGCTGCCCTGGAATCCTCGCGCAGCAGGATGCCATGCAGTTTGACGGCGCCTTGCTCCTTCAACTCGTAGCGCCAACGGTCGCGTACCTGCCGCGGAATGTCGGGCATTTCCGAAATGCCCTCGGCCAAGGCGCGAAAGTAAAGGCCGGTGCCGCCGACGAAGATCGGTCGCCGCGAGAGCGCACCGTCTTCGATCAGCCTCGTCACGTCGCGCAGCCACGCCCCGGTCGAGTAGGCGGTGCCGGGATGGACATGCCCATAGAGATAATGCGGTGCCCGAGCGAGGTCCGCCGCCTCCGGCCGGGCAGTCAACACGTCGAGAACCGAATAGGCTTGCATGGAATCGGTGTTGACGATCACGCCGCCTATACGTTCGGCCAGGTCGAGCGCCAGCGCCGACTTGCCGCTGGCGGTCGGCCCGGCTATCAGGATCGCATTCTTCACGCGGCCTTCGCCCGCATCCGCACCGGAATTATCGATGCCGCTTGTCGCCACGCTTGTTTCCCATCCCGCCGATCGTGCCTTGTCGCCATCGCTTGCGAATATGGCCTCACGGTCGGTGGGCGCAAGCACTGTTCGCTGGATGGCCGAAGACATTGCCTGCGATCTCGCACTGCCGGCGAATGCACAAGCCGACGAGGCGACCGCCAATCTACGCGCGGCGCTGGCCGCCGAGCCGATCGACGTGATCGTCCAGCAGTCGGCAACGCGCCGCAAGAAGATCCTCATCGCCGACATGGATTCGACCATGATCGACCAGGAATGCATCGACGAGCTAGCCGACGAGATCGGCGTCAAGGAGCACGTCGCGGCGATCACCGCACGATCGATGAATGGCGAGATCGCCTTCGAGCCCGCCCTGCGCGAGCGCGTGGCGTTGCTCAAGGGGCTCGATGCGGCCGTGGTCGATCTGATCGTTGCCAACCGGTTGACATTGGCCTCCGGCGGTCGCGCGCTGGTGCAGACGATGCGGGCCAACGGCGCCTGGACCGCGCTAGTCTCGGGCGGCTTCGAGGTCTTCACCTCACGCATCGCCGCCATGCTCGGCTTCCATGAAAACCGCGCCAACCGCCTGCTCGAACAGGATGGCCTCTTTGCCGGGTTGGTCGGCGAGCCGATCCTCGGCCGCGCCGCCAAGGCCGAGGCGCTGATCGAGATCACGGCGCGTCTCGGCCTCACCCCGGCCGATGCCATTGCTGTCGGCGACGGGGCCAACGATCTCGACATGATCCGCCTTGCCGGCACCGGTGTTGCGCTGCATGCCAAACCGATGGTGGCTGCACAGGCAAAGGTTCGCATCGACCATGGCGACCTGACCGCATTGCTCTATCTGCAAGGCTACGGGCAGGAAGAGTTCGTCCAATGAAACCAATGCGCACCGAGCGCCTGATCCTGCGCAACTGGGAGGATCGCGACCGGGAGCTGTTCCATCGCATCAATTCCGATGAACGCGTGATGGAGTTCTTCCCCTTCCGTCGCGGCCGCGCCGCAGCAGACGCCAAGATGGACGAACTGCGGGCCATCATCGATCGGGACGGCTATGGCTTTGCCGCCGCCGAGGTCGCCGCATCAGGTCAATGCATCGGCTTTGTCGGTATCACCGGGACCGACCATCTGCCGTTCCTTCCCGCCGGCACCGTTGAGGTCGGCTGGCGGCTGGCGCCCGAATTCTGGGGCAAGGGTTATGTCACGGAAGCTGCCGAGGCATGGCTGGCCTACGGCTTCGAAAAACTCGGCCTTGGCGAGATCGTCTCCTTCGCGGTCGAGAACAACCGCCGCTCCACTGCCGTCATGAAGCGCCTCGGCATGACCGCCGATCCCTCGGCCAACTTCGACCACCCCGGCATTCCCGACAGCCACCCGGAGCTGAAGAGGCATGTGTTCTACAGGCTGACGAGCGCGGATTGGCGGAAGAATCGTCGCTGATCAATGCCTGTCAGGTGGAAATTCGTCGCCGGACTGTGGCGATCTGTCTGCGACCCGCCCCAGCATTTTCGCGAAATCGCCCGGTGACGCGTCGCCGGCACGACGACGCAGGAAGTCAGCTGCCGCTTCCATTGCCCCGACCTTTTGCGCCACAGCCGACGCAATCCATTGATTGAGCGACACGCCATCGGCCTTCGCGAGGCGCGCGGCTGCTTCCTTAACCGACTGTGGCAGTTTCAGCGGATAAGTCGCTTTGCTCATGTACGAAGTCCTTCCAAGAACTCGGCCGGGCTCACAAGCAGTACATCAAAACGGCCTGCCGCAGCTAGGAAGTCCCGGCGATTGTGAGTCACCAACGCATCGGCCCGGCCGTTGATCGCTGCTTCAAGCACCATCTCATCCTTCGGATCGTTCAATTGCGGCCGCCAGAGAAAGTGCAGCTCGACCGGCTCAGCCAGCAATGCAAAGCCGGCCAGCAAACGGCCCAGATCCGGCGCGGACAACCCGTGAGCCGCCACCTGCTCGGGTCTGGCCAGCACGGTTTCATATTCAAGAAACAGCGCTGTCGTCACTAATGGGCGAATTTGCCGATCCGCAATCAGCTGCAGGATGGCGAAAGACGCGCCATTCCTGCTTCGCAAGCCTGCCGTCAAAACGTTTGTGTCCAGTACGATCCGCCTCACAAGTCAAAATAGTACATCCCATGGGATGTTACAATATGACCATCGTTAGCGATCCTCAGTCCATCCGGATCGTCACAAACCTCAGCTCACCGGTCTTGGACGCCAGCATCAACAGTGCGTTCTTGCGTCCCTGCTCCTTCAGCGCGCCGATCCGGTCCATCACATCCTTGGGCGTGGCAACCGATTCCTGTGCAATTTCGGTGATCACCTCGCCCGGCTGGATGCCGCGTTCAGCCGCGGCCGAGTCCTTGGCGACATCGGTGATGACGACGCCCGAAACATCGGCGGCGATGCTGAACTTCTTGCGCGTATCGTCGTTCAATTCGCCGACGGTCATGCCGAGCACCGAGGCCGTCGAAACCGCCGGCGCCTTGTCGCCTTTGTCCTGGTCGGTGTTGCCGTTTTCGCCGCTGGCGAGCTTCTCGCTGTCCTCGAGCCGGCCAAGTGTTACCTTCACCGTTTGCTCGACACCCTTGCGCACGATCAGCACGTCGACCGCCTTGCCGACCGGGCTCTCCGCGACCACACGCGGCAGGTCGCGCATTTCGTGGATGTCCTTACCGTCGAACTTGATGATCACGTCGCCGGCCTGGATGGTGCCGTTGTCGACCGGTCCACCCTTGATGACGCCGGCGACCAGCGCACCCTTGGCGGTCGCCATGCCGAGGCTCTCGGCAATGTCGTCGGTCACCGGCTGGATGCGCACGCCAAGCCAGCCGCGCCGCGTTTCGCCATATTGGCGCAGTTGCTCGACAACGCCCGATGCGAGCTGCGAGGGGATGGAGAAGCCGATGCCGATCGAGCCGCCGGACGGCGAAATGATCGCCGTGTTGATGCCGATGACCTCGCCGGCGCTGTTGAACAGCGGCCCGCCCGAATTGCCGCGGTTGATCGCGGCATCGGTCTGGATGAAATCGTCATAGGGGCCTGAATTGATGTCGCGGTTACGCGCCGAGACGATGCCGACCGTGACCGTGCCGCCGAGGCCGAACGGATTGCCGATCGCCATCACCCAGTCGCCGACGCGCATCTTGGTGGAATCGCCGAACTTCACCGCCGTCAGCTTGTGGCCCTTCGGATCGACCTTGAGCACCGCGACATCGGTCTTGGTGTCGGTGCCGACCAGCGTCGCCTTCAGCGTGACTCCATCGGAGAAATTGACCTCGATATCGTCGGCATCGGCGATGACATGGTTGTTGGTGACGACGATGCCCTGCTCGGCGTCGATGACGAAACCGGAGCCGAGCGACTGCACTTTCTGCGAGCCATTGTCCTTGTCGCCGCCGCGGTTCTTGAAGAAATCGTCGAAGAAATCCTGGAACGGCGAGCCTTCGGGAAGCTGCGGCATCGGCACCGCGCCCGGACCTTCCGTGCCCTTCACCGTCTGCGACGTCGAGATGTTGACCACCGCGCCGAGCAGGCCTTGCGCCAGGTCGGCCACCGAAGCAGGCCCGTCGGCGGCCATTGTCGGCGTCACGAAGGCCGGAACGGCCACGGTGCCCAGAAGAAGCGCTGCCGCGCCAGCGACGAACGTGCGTCGAGCCGCGCGCAAAAGGGTGTTGGATGTCATCGAGAAGCCTCCCGGCACTTCTGAAAGAGAAAAGCGCTTCGACGGAAACGCCGTGTCGCGCCATGATGGCAAGAAATAGGGCACGTTTGCGGCTATGGCTATTGGCAGAGTGTAAAACCCGCGTTTTTGCACACCCCCCTAGCCGCCGCGGATCAGCCAGACGATACCGACGCCGGCGCCAATCGCACCAGCCCGGCAATCCGCAATGCATTGTCCGGCAATGACAGCACCTCGCCCGCCAGTTTCCTGGCGAAACCGGGAAAGCCGCCATAGACCAGGCCCTCAATGACGACGACCAGGCCTATTGCCGCGAAGAAATCCTGCACCGGCCGCTATTGGCCGGTGCTGGGCGAAGCCGCGGGTGCCGTCGCCGGGGCGGCAGGTGGTGCCGGCTGCGGAGCCGCCGGCCTTGCCGGCGCCTCCTTGCCGTCAGGGTCGCGGAAGAAACGGAAGAACTCCGAATTCGGCGACAGCACCATTGTCGTGCCGGTGTTGTCCAGCGCCGTGCCATAGGCGTTCATCGACCGGTAGAAATCGAAGAACGCCGGATCGCGCTGATAAGCCTCGGCAAAGGTGGCGCTGCGCTGCGCCTCGCCCTCGCCGCGCAGGATTTCGGACTCCTTCTGCGCTTCCGCGATGATCTCGACCACCTCACGGTCGGCGCGGGCCTTGATGCGCTGCGCCGCCTCATTGCCGCGCGCCCTCAGCCTTTCGGCCTCAGCCAGACGTTCCGCCTTCATGCGATCGAAGGTCTGCTGCGAGACTTCGGCGGTGAGGTCGGTGCGGCGGATGCGGACATCCTCGATCTGCAGGCCGAGCGAGGTGGCGTCGGGCCGTAGCTGATCGCGCACTTCGCGCATCATCACAGCGCGCTCCTCCGAAAGGGCGGCCTCGAAGTCGCGCAGACCGTAGACGCGGCGCAAGGCAGCGTCGAGACGCGTCCTCAGCCGCGCTTCGGCGAGCTCGATCTGGCCGGATACGGCGGCACGGAAGACACGCGGATCCGAGATGCGGTAGGCGATGAAGGCATCGACCTCATAGAACTTGCCGCCCGAGACCTGGACGCGGATGTTGTCGAGGTCGAAGCGCAGCACCCGATTCTCGATCAACTGCACCGTGTCGGCGTCGAAGAACGAGAACGGCGCCTTGAAGTAGATGCCGGGCTCGGTCTTGACGTCGACGATCTCGCCGAACCTCAGCACCAGCGCCTGCTGGCGCGCATTGACCACGAAGACTGACGAATAGAGCAGGAACAGGATGACCGCCGCGATGACGACGATGACGGGGAGACGGTTGGCCATCACTGGTTACCTCCCGTCGTCGCGCCAAGCGGGGCCGGAGCCGGCGCTTTCTGCTGCAATGCCGGCAGCGGCAGATAGGGGACGACCCCCTGCCCGTTGCCTTGCTCGACGATCACCTTGCCGGAGTCCTTCAGCACCTTCTCCATCGTTTCCAGGTAAAGCCGCTTGCGCGTCACGTCGGGCGCCTTCGCATATTCGTCATAGACGGAGATGAAGCGCTGGGCCTCACCTTCGGCCTCCTGCACCACCCGGTTCTTGTAGGCGGCCGCGTCTTCGCGGACCTGTGCGGCCTCGCCGCGTGCCTGGCCGAGCTTCTGGTTGGAGTACTGGTTGGCCTGCTCGACGAACTTATCCTCGTCCTGCTCGGCGCGCTGCACCTCGTCGAAGGCGTCGGCGACCTCACGGGGCGGCGCCGCGTCCTCGATCGAGATGGCGTTGACCTGAAGCCCGGCCTTGTAGCCGTCGAGCGTGGTCTGGATGATCTCACGCACCGAAGCCGCTATGCCCTGGCGGTCGTCACGGAAGATGTCCTGCGCCGGCCTGCGGCCGACGGCCTCGCGCATCGCGCTCTCGGCGACCTGCCGCAGCATGCCATCCGGGTCGGAGACGTCGAACAGATAGGCGCGGGGATCGGAGACCTGATAGGCGACCGAGAACTGCACGTTGACGATGTTCTGGTCGCCCGAAAGCATCAGCCCCGACGTGTTGCCGCTGGACGCGCCACCGCCAATGTCGACGAGCTGCTCGGAAATCTTGGCCGTTTCGACGGTTTCGAGCGGCCACCAGTGGAAATGCAGGCCGGGCTGCGACAGCTCGGCCTTCGGCTTGCCGAAGCGCAGCTCGACCGCGACCTCATCGGGCTGCACGGTGTAGACTGCCTGGAACGCCCATAGCACGACCAGCGCCGCGCCGATCAGCCCGAATATGGCCGGACTGGCGCCGCCACCGCCGGGCAGCGCACGCCGCAGCCTGTCCTGGCCACGGCGGATGATGTCCTCGAGGTCGGGAGGCGAGCCTTGCGGTCCGCTTGGCCCCTTCGGTCCCTGCCCCCAGGGTCCCTGATTGTTGCCGCCGCCGCCCCATGGGCCGCCGCCACCGCCACCTTTGTCGTTCCAGGGCATGAATGTCCTTTCGCTTGGAATTCCCTCAAGCGCCGGAATTTCGGCGCAAATCCAGTCTTGTTCTTCTATAGGGACGCCACGGCATGCTTTCAACGCGATGCTCTGCCGGCATCATCGGTTTTGGGCCGGTCGCGACCCTTTGTCGTCTTTAAACGCCTTTTTTCTTTCAATGGCTCTCGCGGCGTCGCTCGTAAACCGTATAGCGCGTCGCGTGGCTGTCCTTTTCGCCGACCGGGATCTCCTGCGAACTGACTTCGCGCCAGCGTTTCGGATCGATCGGCGGGAAATGCGCGTCGCCGTCGACAGCGGCCAGCACATGGGTGACATGCAGCCGGTCAGCGAGCGGTAGCGCCTGCGCATAGATTTCGCCGCCGCCGATGACGCAGACCTCGTTCACCCCGCTCATGCAGCGCCCACGCACATCAGCCAGCTGGATCGCGTTCTCGAGCGTATGCGCCACCTCCACCCCGTCGGCGCGCCAAGCCTTGTCACGGGTGACAACGATGTTCAGCCTGCCCGGCAGCGGCCGGCCGATGCCTTCATAGGTCTTGCGTCCCATGATGATAGGTTTGCCCATCGTGTCTGCCTTGAAGCGCTTGAGATCGGTGGAAAGCCGCCAGGGCAGTCCCCCGTCCCGCCCGATGACGCCGTTCTCGGCGATGGCGACATAGATTGCCACGTGCATCAGTTGCCGTTCCCATTGTCGGATGGATCGAGGATAAGGATGTCGATGTCGCGCTCTGGATAGAAGTCCTCAGCCGTCATCTCGAAACTCGTCGGCCCGACCTTCCTGACATTGTCGCCGCAGAACGAGACCAGGGCTTTGGGATTGCCCTTGTCGACGGTCAGCTTGAACTTGCCGTTGCTGCCGGCCGCCCAGTTGCCGCCGGTGGTCAGGATGTAGGCGATGCGGCTCTCGTAATATTTTGGATAGCCGTCGGGATCGTTCTTGGCAGCCTTGCGCACTGCGTTCTCGAACGTGTCGTCCATGCAGTAGCGGGACTTGTAGGCGGCGTACTGTCCCTGGAACTTGCCGTCGTAGAAGAAGCTGACCGACGAGGTGCCGCCGACGCTCGGTTTGTAGCGGTGGGAAACGTGGACGTCCTTGTTGGCCGGAAAGGTCGAGCGCCACCAATAGGTCGAGCGCAATTGCCAGAACGGTGCATAGTTGGGTTTCGCGCCAGGGCTGTCATCGACAGTGTCCTCGATGATGATGCCGCGGGTGACCCAGTCGTCCGCCACCGTTTGCGGCAGCTTCGCGAGCGCCGCCTTTGCCGCTTCGCCGAATGGGTTGAAAGGCACGTTCTGCGCCTTCAGGTCGGCACCGATGTCGATGCCGAGCGCGAACGCCTTCTGCTCGAGCTCAGGCTTTGCCGCCACGCCGTCGATCGTCACCTCGAAGCCAAGGAAATTGTCGCTCTGGTTTTCGGGGATCGCCGGCATCTCCTCGGGATCGCCGGAGATGTCGGGCATTGGGAAGGCGACGATCGCGTCGACGTCCTTATCGGTGTTGTTGTGGAACACGTAATCCACGGTCACCTTTTCCGGCGAGATGAAGAGGTCCTCGCTCTGCATCGCCACGGCATCGCTGCGCGACAGCACCAGGCCGCCGGTGCCGAGTTCGGCAACGGAATCATTGGCGAACGCGGGTGCGGCCGACAAGGCCAGCACCGCCGTCAGAACATATCGCAACATGAAAGCCCCTCGGCGAGAATGTCGCGACGACCCTAGCGGTTTCAACGTGGCGTTTCAAAGCCCTTCCGCATCCGCGCCACGCCAGTCTGGACTAAAGGGTTGCGATCGGGCAGGAGTTCGCTTCATGCGCAAGCTTCTCGTCATCGGCATCGGCGCCGGCAATCCCGACCATATGACCGTGCAGGCCATAGACGGCCTCAATCGGGCCGACGTGCTGTTCATCCCCGACAAGGGTGCGAAGAAGAACGATCTTGCCGAACTGCGCCGTCACATCTGCGACCGCTTCGTCACCAACCCGAATTCACGCCGCGTGGAATTCGACGTGCCCGTGCGGGCCGAACCGGCGCCTTCCTATCGCTCGACTGTCGATGACTGGCACGAGGCAATCGCCGCCATCTATGAAGACCTGATCCGCGAAGAGATCGCCGAGGATGGTTGCGGCGCCTTCCTGATCTGGGGCGACCCCTCGCTCTACGACAGCGCGCTGCGCATCCTGGAGCGCGTACGCCTCAGGGGCAACGTCGCCTTCGAACTGGAGGTTATTCCCGGCATCACCGCCATCCAGGCGCTCGCCGCCAGCCACGCGACAGCGCTGAACCGCATCGGCGATTCCATCCTGATCACCACCGGCCGCCGGTTGACGGAAGAAGGTATGCCGCAAAATGCCGGCAGCGCCGTCGTCATGCTTGACGGCAAATGCGCCTTCAACACGCTCGCCGACCAGGATCTTTTCATCCAATGGGGCGCCTATCTCGGCACGCCGGACGAAATCATCGTCTCCGGCCGCCTCCGCGACGTCGGCGCCGAAATCGAGAAAATCCGCGAGCAGGCCCGCGGGGAAAAGGGCTGGATCATGGATACGTACGTGCTGAGGAAGGTAGGGGAGTAGGGCAGTAAGGCAGTAAGTGAACGAGACATCGGGAGCCGGAACACAAGAAAGCACACGAAAAATTCGACGCGCCCGAGTTGGTCTGCCCTACTGCCCTACTGCCCTACCCCTCCTCAATCTCCGCCTGCAACGCCTCCATATGCGTCGCGGCCGCCGAAGCCGCCGCGCGTTCGATGGCGCGGAAACGGCTGACTACGGCCAGGCCCACCGCCGTCAGTTGCGCGCCGCCGCCCTTGCGGCCGCCGGTCTGCGCGGCCACCAGCGGCTTGCCGAACACCCGGTTCATGTCCTCGACCAAGTCCCACGCATGCTTGTAGGACATCTCCATGCCGCGCGCGGCGGCCGAGATCGAACCGAAGGCGGCGATCTGCTCCAGCAATTCGATCTTGCCCGGCCCGATGCGCCCGTCGGGGTCGAGGTTTATCCGCAAGCTCAGCGACGGCATTGTCTTCCTCCGCGATCACGCCGCCATGTTAGAGCGTCCCTGGCGGCCTCGCTATTCCAAATCGATATAGCGCAGAGACCCGCTCGTCGTCTCAGCCGTCCGCCTCCGCGGGCAGCCCGCCCCCGGTGTTTGCCTGGTCGAAACTCACCGTCTTGATCACGGCGAAGACCTGTCCGCCGAGCCGCAGCTTCAGAACCTGCCGCGACTGTTCGGTGACCCGTGCCAGCACGGTCGCGCCGTTGCAGTCGATACCGATCTCGACCGTCGGCCCCTCGCCCGGCCTGATCGCGACGATCGTGCCGGCCAGGATGTTGAGCGCGCTGAGACCCGACGGCCGTTCGGTGGCGATCATGACGTCGCGCGCGCGGACGCGGATACGCACCGGCGCGCCCACCATCGCCGCCAGCTTGGGCACGCGTATCTCGCCGGCGTTCGAGCCAAGCACCGTCATGCCGAAAACCTCGTCATGCTGCAGTACGCTGGTGTCCAGCACCGCGCCGCCCTCGCCGCGCTCCTCCGCCGGCAGAAGGTCCGGCCTTTGCATGACAGCCGTGGTCGGGCCGCTGGCGGCAAGCTTGCCTCGCGCCAGCATCACCACGTCGCTCGCCAGCCGCGCCACCTCGGCGATCGAATGGCTGACATAGACGATCGGGATCTTGGTCTCGTCGCGCAGGCGCTCGACATAGGGCAGGATTTCGGCCTTGCGCGCCTCGTCGAGCGAGGCCAGCGGCTCGTCCATCAGCAACAGCCGGGGGCTGGCGAGCAGCGCCCGGCCGATCGCGACGCGCTGCCTCTCGCCGCCCGAGAGCTTTGCCGGCCGCCGCGCCAGCAGCGGCTCGATGCCGAGCAATTCGACGACGGCGTCGATCTCGGCATAACGCTCCGCCGCCGGCGTGAACCAGCGGCCATAGCGCAAATTGCTCGCCACGCTCATATGCGGAAACAGACGCGCGTCCTGGAACACCATGCCGATCCGGCGCCTGTGCTTCGGCACGAAAATGCCCTTGGCCGTGTCGACCAGCACACGGCCATCGACCTCGATGCGTCCCTGGTCGGGCCGGATCAGCCCGGCAATCATATTGATCAGCGTCGTCTTGCCCGAGCCGGAGGGCCCGAACAGCGCCGTCAGCCGCCCGGCGCTCTCGAAGCGGATGTCGAGGGGGAAGTCGCCGAGCCGATGGCGGATGTCGACAAGGACGCTCATTCGATGTCCATCCGCCGGCCGACGCGCCGCGCCAACACTTCCGAGGCCACCAGGGCGGCCATCGAGATGACGATCGAGATCAGCGTCAGCCGAAGCGCTCCGGCATCGCCGCCCGGCACCTGGGTGAACGTGTAGATCGCCGACGGCAGCGTCTGCGTCTCGTTGGGGATGTTGGAGACGAAGGTGATCGTCGCTCCGAACTCGCCCATCGCCTTGGCGAAGGAGAGGATGGCGCCGGCGATCAGCCCAGGCAGGATCAGCGGCAAGGTGATGGTGCCGAACACCCATGGCGGGCTGGCGCCGAGCGTTCCGGCCGCCGCCTCCATCTTGCGGTCGACGGCCTCGATCGACAATCGGATCGCCCGCACCATCAGCGGAAAACCCATGACGCCGCAGGCAAGAGCCGCACCCGTCCAGCGAAAGGAAAAGACGATGCCGAAATGCTCGGCCAGGAATGCGCCGGCCGGCCCGCGCTTGCCGAAGGTCAGAAGCAGGAGATAGCCGGTCACCACGGGCGGCAGGATCAGCGGCAGATGCACCAGCCCGTTGAGCAGCGTCTTGCCCCAGAATCGGCCGCGCGCCAGGAGCAGCGCTATCGCTATGCCCGGCGGCAGGCTGGCGATCATCGCCACTGTCGCCACCTTGATGGACAGCCGGACCGCATTCCATTCGTCGGGAGTGAGGTCCAGCAGCCAGTTCATGCGCAGGTGGCTCTCCTAGTTGACGGGCGCAAGGACCGTGAAACCCTGCTCCTTGAATAGATCCGATGCCTTTGCCGTCCGCAGGCACTTCAGGAAGGCAGGCGTGTCCTTGTCCTTCGAATCAGCCGTCTGGGCAACCGGATAGATGATCGGCGGATGTGAATCCTCGGGGAAAACACCAACCACCTTGACGCCCTTTTCGGCATGCGCGTCCGTGGCATAGACGATGCCGAGAGCCGCTTCGCCCATCGAGACCAGCTTGAGTGCCGCACGCACATTCTCGGCCTGCGCCACCTTGCCCTCGACCGAGGACCAGACGCCGAGCGATTCAAGCGCGGCCTTGCCGTATTTGCCAGCCGGCACAGCCTTGAGGTCGCCCATGGCGAGCTTGCCGTCGCCGACCAGCTTGGCCAGATCAAAACCCTTTTCGATCTTGGCTTCAACGCCCGAATCCTTCGGCGCCACCAGCACGATCTGGTTGCCGAGCAGCTTCACTTCGGTATCGGGCTTGGTCAGCTTCCTGTCGGAAAGATACTTCATCCAGTCGAGATCGGCCGAGATGAAGACGTCCGCCGGCGCGCCGCTTTCGATCTGCTTGGCGAGCGCCGAACTCGCCGCGTAGGAGATGGTCGCCGCTTCGCCGACATCAGCCGCGCAGGCCTTGTTGACCGCGTCGAGCGCGTCCTTGAGGCTGGCGGCCGCAAACACCACGACCTCGTCTTGCGCGCGCGCCGCCGGCACTGCTGCCGTCCACGCCGCCGCGAAGCCACCAATGGCGACCGCCGCCACTGCAAAACCGTTGCGCGTCATGAAGCTCTCCCTGAGTTGGCATCCGGCCTGCTCGAAGCCTGCCATCCGATATATCCGGATGAATATAACAAGGAAAGATTTTTTGCCCAGCGTCGCCATTGAATGCGCGGCGTCATCGCGACCTGCGATAGACCAGCACGGATACAGCGAAAGGCAGACGAAGACGTCACAAGAAAATCGGCGCCCGTTGCCCTCGACGGAACCAAGGCTGAAATCTTCTAAAGCGCGTCGTTCCCCCAAAACTGCGGTCACTTTTGGGCGACATAGCTGTCGCCGCCGTGATCTGTTGGGAGAGGCGAGACAATGTCTAAATGCAGATAAGTGTGTGTCGAAACGAGCCTTCCGGCGTCTTCACCATCCGCACTTTGCAGACATACCGCGTCTCGCTTGATATGGCGCTTGCGGGAAGGTCATTCCCCTCTGCGTCAGCGGGCTTGCAAGTCGCGCGGGGACAGTTTGGCAGCTTCGCAGCTGGATCGTCGCAGAACGGCTTCATGCTGTTGTTGATGCATTCACACCCGCACTCGGCAAATGCGTGGGCATTGAAAGCGAAGACAAAGACGAGCGCAAATACCGCTGCTGACAGTCGCATGGACGCCTCCCCCGGAAATCTCCTGGCCTGAGGGTAAGGTCGACCGATCTTGTCGAAAAGATATCAAAACGACGTACCGGCGAGGCACCACCATCGCCACGGCCTCGAGACATCAGGTCGGCAACGTTGCGCCGGCGGTTCAGACCGCGATCGGCGCCTTGATCGTCGCGTCGGCGACATAGTTTTCCAGCCGGAAATCCTCGAAGCGGAAGGCGAAGAGATCCTTCACTTCAGGGTTGATCCACATGGTCGGCAGCGTTCTTGGCGTGCGCCGCAGCTGCTCGCGCGCCTGCTCGAAATGGTTCGAATAAAGATGCGCGTCGCCGAGCGTATGGACGAAATCACCGGGCTTCAGGCCGGTCACCTGCGCCACCATCAGCGTCAGCAGGGCGTAGGAGGCGATGTTGAACGGCACGCCGAGGAAGATGTCGCCGGAACGCTGGTAAAGCTGGCAGGAAAGCCGGCCTTCCGAGACGTAGAACTGGAACAGGCAATGGCATGGTGGCAACGCCATCGCCTCCACCTCGGCCGGATTCCAGGCCGAAACGATCAGCCGCCGCGATTGAGGATTGCGGCGTATCTCTTTCACAAGATTGGTTATCTGATCGATCGACCCGCCATGGCCGTCCGGCCAGGAACGCCACTGCTTGCCATAGACGGGGCCAAGGTCGCCATTCTCGTCAGCCCATTCGTCCCAGATGGAAACGCCATGGTCGGTCAGATATTTGATATTGGTTTCGCCGGCCAGGAACCACAAAAGCTCATGAATGATCGATTTCAGGTGCAGCTTCTTGGTGGTGGTGACGGGAAAGCCGCGCGCCAGATCGAAGCGCATCTGGTAGCCGAACACGGAGCGCGTGCCCGTGCCCGTGCGGTCGCCGCGGTCGGCGCCATGATCCAGCACGTGCTGCAGAAGGTCGAGATACTGGCGCATCGGTTCGGCTCGATTCGATTGTGCGAGCATTATAGCTGCTAGACAGGCGGCCGAACACATCAAAACGGCGCAGGCGACGCTTGCCTCATCACCGTTTCGGCGTCTGCGCCGACATCCAAGCAAACTGGCCGCAGCCTCGGTGTCCGTCTTGCAACCCCGGCAATTGGCGAAACCATCGGTGACAGCATTCCTCTCCCCGTCTCTATACGGGGAGAAGATGGCGGCAGCCAGATGAGGGGCAGCACAAGCCGTGCCCGTTACAAACCAGCGGCGCGCTTCAGCAGCCGCGCGAGCACGGAATTCTCAGAGCGAACCGAGCTTTCCCAGGTCCTTGGCAACGAGGTAGTAAAAAGTCACTCGATTCTTGGTGTTGTCTGCGGCCATCGCCTTGCAGGTCTTCTCGATCGCAGCATCTGCCTTCGCCGCATCGGCGACGCCGAGCTTCTTGCCGACCCAGTTTTCCCGGACGCGCTCGAGTTCTTTGGGATCGGTGCAGGACACCAGCGAGGAGTCGCGGTTCCTGAGCGCGATGCCCAGATGCTTGACGATCTTCTCAACAATTTCCGCACTCGCCGCGGCGTCGTATTTCTTCACGTCTGCAAGATAGTCGGCCATCAAAATTCCCCTCGTCGGCGCCACGGATCCGGTCGATGAGGGCTGTGGCGCGCTCCGCAACTCGTGCGCTCGGTCGGTAACTCCTCACCGCGGCAAAGCTTCGGTTGAGACCGTTCCCAAGTCAACCCTGCCGCGTCGCATTTTGACACAGGGACAAAGCACATTGCGGTCTTTCATTTCTGGCGATGGACCCCTATATTCGCTTCGTCGGCTTGACCGACTATGGCGATAAACTGGCGATGAAATAAGCCGTTCGGACCCGGGGGCGGTACCCGGCGCCTCCACCAAAAACCGCTCTGGAAGACGGAGCGGCTTTTGCTGGGGGCGAAATAGGATCGACGAAGGTGTAAAGATCGTACTTTTGCCCGGCATTGTACCACCGTCATCGGGCTAAACTTATAGTTGCCAACGACAACTATGCGGAAGCACGTCTCGCTGCTTAATGCAGTGCGATAGCTTCAAATCAAGCCCTAGGGGTTCGCACTTCTAGGCGGGGTTCGGAGGTACCTGGCAACAGAAACCTCCACTTCTCCCCTTTTTCATCGGCATCACGCGCAACGGCACGCTCGCGCCGGCCAGACTTCGTTCGGCCCATGGGAGGCGACGCAGTGGAGCCGCGTGCCTCCTTCGACATGGGTAAAAAATGCAAAACAATTCCGACCGATTCTTCGTGCTGACCGGCGGTCCGGGCTCCGGCAAGACCACACTGATCGAAGCCTTGCGCCGTGCAGGGTTCGCCACCTCGGTCGAGGCCGGACGCGGCATCATTCGCGACCAGTCCGCCATTGGCGGCTCCGCTTTGCCTTGGAGCGATCGCGCATTGTTTGCCGAATTGATGCTGTCCTGGGAGATGCGCTCGTACCAAGCCGCGATCGAACAGGAAGGACCGGTCTTCCTCGATCGTGGCGTGCCCGACACGCTGGGCTATCTCCGCCTCAGCGGTCTGCCGGTGCCCGATCACGTCGGCATCGCAGCGAAGCGTTGCCGCTACAACCCTCGTGTCTTCGTTGCCCCGCCTTGGCCCGAAATCTTCACGCAGGATGAAGAACGCAAGCAAACGCTCGACGAAGCCGAGCGTACCTGTCACGCGCTGGTCGGCGTCTATGCCGAACTCGGTTATGAACTGGTACGGCTGCCCCTGGCGCCTGTCGAGACACGGCTGCGCTTCATGCTGGACGAAACGGGATTGGCATGAAAAAGGCCGGGATCGCCCCGGCCTCTTTCAATTTCCCGGCCTCTTTCAATTTATTGGCGATTGCCTACTCCGCCGGCGCTTCGACGGCCTCGCGCGAACGGCCGAGCGTGATCTTGGCCAGGGTGAAGGAGATCACCGCGCAGAGCGTGATGCCGGCGACCATCGGCAACGGCGTGCCGTCGAAAAAGATGCCCGCGACACCCATGGCGAGCGCACCGATGGCGAAGTGCAGCGTGCCCATCAGCGCCGAAGCCGTGCCCGCGATCTCGCCATGCTCCTCCATGGCCAATACCGAGGTGGTCGGAATGACCAGGCCGAGAAAGCCATAGCCGACGAACAGCAGCGCCGCCATCACATCCAGCCGGTCCACACCGGAAGCCATGACAGCGAACAGTGCCACCATCGTCGTGGCGTAGCCGGTCACCGCCACCCACACCACCCGCTTGAGCCCGAAACGCTCGGAAAGCAGGCCGGTGAGCTGCGACATGCCGATGAAGGCGACGGCATTGATCGAGAAGAACACGCTATAGACCGAAGGCGACAGGCCGTAATGGTCGATCAGGATGAAGGACGAGCTCGACAGATAGACGAAGAAGCTCGCAATGCCGAAGCCCGCGATCGCCACCAGGCCGAGGAAATTGCGGTCCCCCATCAGGAAACGGTAGCCTGAAAGGGCGGTGCCAAAGGAAGAACCGGCGCGTTCTTCAGCCGGCCGCGTCTCCTTGAGCGAGGTCGCGAGCAGGATGGTTGCTAGCACCGCTGCGGCCGTGACGGTCCAGAACACGGCGCGCCAGCCGAAACTCTCGATGATCTGGCTGCCGGTCAGCGGCGCCAGGATCGGCGATACCGAGAACACCAGCATCAGCAACGACATCAGCTTGGCGGCTTCGTTGCCAGTGTGCAGGTCGCGCACGATCGCGCGCGGAATGGCCATGCCGGCGCTGGCGCCAAGGCCCTGCAGGAAACGGAAGGCGATCAGCCATTCGATGGTCGGCGCCAATGCCGAACCGACGCCGCCGACCATGAACAGCGCAAGACCGCCATAGAGCGGCAGCTTGCGTCCGACCATATCGGAGATCGGCCCGACGACGATCTGGCCGAAGCCCATCGACAGGAAGAAGATCAAAAGGCTCATCTGCACGGCTGCGGTGCCGGCGTTGAGATCCGCGCCGATCGAGGGCAATGCGGGCAGATACATATCGATGGCGAAGGGCCCGATGGCGGACAACAGGCCGAGCACGACCGCGATGCGGAGGAATTTGGGACTCATGATGTTGGCTTCTTTCGAATCTGGTTGCCGCCGCAAGGCGACGTCTGACCCCAGGACGTTCGATCCCGTGGGATTCCGACTCTCCGAGAGCGAATTGTTCGCCTGTCCAGAGGTGAACCTCTTATAGCGTGTCCACAAATTTAGACAGTCTTGTCTAAATCGTCAATCACCTCTATATAGATTTTCATGAGACCGGGTGTTTCTCCTGACAGTTTCCCGCCACGCAGCCACGAGGCCAAGCGCATCTCGGTGGTCGACGCAGCCGCTTCCGTGTTCTGCCGCGAGGGCTTTGCCGGCGCCAATATCGACCTGATCGCCGCCGAGGCGGGTGTCTCGCGCCAGACCGTCTACAACCACCATGGCGACAAGGAAAAGCTCTTCATCGCCGTAGTCCGCGATCTCACCGAGCGCTGCAATGCCGGCATCTTCGCCACCATCGCCACGTTCCCGGACCAGCCGAGGGATCTGGAAGCGGATCTGATCGGCTTTGCCGTGCGCCTGAACCAGAACTGCATCTGCAACCGCGACGGAAAATTCCTGCGCAAGCTGATCCAGACCGAAGGCGAGCGCTACCCCGAACTGTTCGCCGAATGGCGCGAACAGGGTCCTGGCAGGACATGGCCGGCAATCGCCGCCCGCTTCGCCCGCCTTGCCTATGGCGGTTACCTCGCGATCGACGACCCCGACGTCGCGGCGCGGCAGTTCCTCGGCCTCGTCAATGCTGAATTGCAGACGACCTTCATGCTCGGCGGCACCCCGGCCGAGGACGAGGTCGTGCAATCGGCGACAAATGGCGTGCGCACCTTCCTGCGCGCTTTCGGCAAGCGCCCCTCCCCGACCAGCGTCAAGAAACACGCCGCGCTTGCCAACGCGTGACATTTGCGGGTGACGCAAGCCGGCCGCGATCAAATCTCGGCAATCGTCCTCGCTTCCTCGCGGCGGCGGTCTATATGCGGTTTACGCCGCGCTCAAGCTTGATTACAGCTATGCGGACGATTCAACGGAACCCGACCGCCACATGGCCGACGACCACATCCGCTATGACATTCTGGCCCAGGAGGCGTTGCGCGGCGTCATGCGCAAGGTCCTGGCCGAGGTCGCGCGCACCGGCCTCCCCGGCAACCATCATTTCTTCATCACCTTCCTGACCGGCGCGCCGGGCGTGCGCGTGTCTTCGCGGCTGCGCGAGCGCTATCCGGAGCAGATGACCATCGTCATCCAGTTCCAGTATTGGGACCTGAAGGTCACCGAGACCGGTTTCGAGGTCGGGCTCTCCTTCTCGGACGTGCCGGAAAAACTCGAAATCCCGTTCTCGGCGGTGCGCGGCTTCTACGATCCGTCGGTTAACTTCGAACTCGAATTCGACGTCAAGACCGAAGGCCAGTCAGATGACGAGCCAGCTTCCCAGCCGGCGTCCGAACCGCTCGCCATCGTCTCCGAGAAAAAACCGAAGGCTGAGAAGAAGGCCGCCGAACCCGAGAAGAAGGCGGCCGATGCCGATGCCGCCAAGGGCGCCGAAGTCGTCTCGCTCGACGCCTTCCGCAAGAAATAAGCCTTCGGGTCGCGCGTCATGGCCGACATCGTCAATCTGCGCCAGGCTCGCAAGCAGAAGGCAAGGCTGGAGAAGGAACGCACGGCCAGCCAGAACCGCGCCCTGTACGGCCGCTCCGGGGCAGAGAAGGAACGCGACCGCCTGGTTGCCGAGAAGGCCGAGGCTTTCGTCGCAGGCCATCGGCGTCAACCGCCGCACGATCCGGACCCCAAATGAGCTTCAGGTGAGCCCGGTCGAAAAACGCTCGGTGACGATCCGTGGCCACCGCACCAGCTATTCGCTCGAAAAGCCGTTTTTTGACGACCTTGTCGCCATCGCCGTCGCGCGCAATCTGCCCCTTGCCGCGCTGGTCGCGGAAGTCGACGAAAACCGGCCGCGCGACACCAATCTGTCCTCGGCGCTCCGGATCCATGTACTGGCCTGGGCGAAGCGCGGCCGCGCCTGATGCCGGACGCCGTCAGGCAGCGCCCTCCTGTTCCCCGCGGCGGGTGCCGAACCCCAGCAGGGCCGTGCGATCGCGCTCTTCCGCCTGTTTCCTGGATCTGACGCGCATCAGGTCCTTCCAGCCGACGTAACCGACCAGCGTTCCATCGTCGCGTGCCACGACCGGCAGATGCGACACGTTGGCCATCAGGAGCTTGTCCGACAGGCCTTCCAGATATTCATCGGGATAGGCAAGCGTCACCTTGCTGCCGGCCAGTAATTCGCCGAGCGTCGTCGTCCGGTGCTTGCCGGCACGCCGCCAGCGCAGGATCGCCGGTGGATCGATGAGTCCGAGCACCTGCCTGTTGCCGTCAATGACCGGGAAGCTCGGATGACGCGTCTCCGGCGCGGTCAGGAATGCCGCTGCACCATGCAGCGTCATCGTCGCCGGCACGCTCTGGACCTGCGTGGTCATCACTTCATGCACCCTGGTCAGCGCGAACGGATCGACCCGGTATTCGCGCACCAGATGATGCCCTCGCCTGGCGATCTTCTCGGTCAGGATGGAACGTTTCATCAAAAGCACCGTCACCGCATGGGCGGCGGCGCAGGCCGCGATCAGCGGCACCAGCACATGCGTGTTGCCGGTCAATTCGACCGCGAAGAAGGTCGCCGTCAGCGGCGCGCGCATCGTGCCACCCATGGTCGCCGCCATCGCCAGCAGCGCCCAGAAGCCGGGATCGGCCGCCGGCAGGAAGCCGGCGAGCACCGCGCCCATCGCGCCGCCCATGATCAGCAGTGGCGCCAGCACGCCGCCCGACGTTCCCGAGCCCAACGCCACGGACCAGATGACGGCTTTCACCACCAACAACAGGAGTGCTGCCGTCGCGATCGTACGGCCGTCCAGCATGCTGGATATGTTGTCGTAGCCTACGCCGAGCGCCTGCGGCTCGATCAGGCCGCCAATGCCGACGACGAGACCGCCGAGCATCGGCCACCACATCCAGTGGATCGGCAGCTTCTGGAAACCGTCCTCGCAGGCATAGACCATCTGCGTCAGCAAGGCAGACAGGAGGCCGGCGGCAACGCCGATCAGGACCCAGCCGCCAAGGCCGGCAAAGGAAATCGCCATGCCGCCCTGAAACGGAAAGATCGGTCCCGGCATGTGTAGCATGGTGCGCTCGACCTCCGCCACGATGGCAGCCACCGCCACCGGAATGAAGCTGCGCGGCGTCCATTCGAACAGAAGCAGCTCCACCGCCAGCATGATGGCGGCGATCGGCGTTCCGAACACGGTGGTCATGCCCGCGGCAGCGCCCGCCACCAGCAGCGTCTTGCGCTCATTGTCGCTGACCGGCAGCATCTGCGCGATCAGCGAGCCGATGGCGCCGCCGGTCATGATGATCGGGCCCTCGGCGCCGAACGGGCCACCGGAGCCGATCGAGATCGCCGACGACAGCGGCTTCAGCACCGCGACCTTGGCGTCCAGCCGCGAGCGCCCGAGCAGGATCGCTTCGATCGCTTCTGGAATGCCGTGGCCACGGATCTTCTCGCTGCCGTAGCGCGCCATCAGGCCGATGATGAGTGCGCCGATCACCGGCACGGCGACGGCGGCATAGCCAAGCGGCGTGTCCTCCAGTTTCAGATCGGCGAGCGTGAATTGACCGAAATAGGCGACGTTGGTGGCGAGCCGGATCAATTTCAGCAGGATGATGCCGGCAAACAGCCCGGCCGTCGCCACCACCACCGCGATGCCCGCGATCAGCAACACCCTGGCGTCGGTGGTGAAATCGCGCAGATGTCCGGGACTGCCCTGTTCGGTCTTCATTGCCTGCCTGCTTTCCGTGGCGTGTCGCTGTTGGAGGATCGGCAAACCGTCAAAACGGCTTTGCCGGCGGCTATGTATCGTAATACGATATAAATATTCAAGCGGGCCTGGCCCGAAATCGTTTGAGCTTTGGCCGGAATGACAACACATGTCTGATATGTCGCATCCGAAAGAACCCCGCCCCGCCATCAGCCAGGCCGACTACCAGCGGCTGTCGGAGTTCCGCTATCTGATCCGCCGCTTCCTGGAATTCAGCCAGCTACAGGCCGAAGACGCCGGTCTGACGCCGCGCCAACATCAGGCACTGCTCGCCATAAAGGGTTTTCCCGGCGGAGGCCCGGTAGCTATCGGCGACCTCGCCGAACGCTTGCGCATCCGCCATCATAGCGCCGTCGAACTGGTCAACCGCCTGTGCGAGGCCGGGCTGATCGTCAGAGATCAGGACAAGGAGGACCAGCGCAAGGTGCTGCTGCAACTGACCGAGCGGGCCGATGCCTGCCTCGCCGACTTGTCGGCCGTGCATCTCGACGAGCTTTCGCGCATCGAACCCATGCTGAGGAGCGTGCTCGCCCGAAAGGACCGCGACACGCTCTAGAGACAAGTTTCGCAACCTAGCTGAATGGAGGCTATGCCATGTACAACATCTGGTTTTCCAAGGCAGTCCCGGTTTCCACAGGCGTTACTGGCGACGTTCGAAATCTGTCCAATGCCGAACAAGCTCTCGACCTTCTTACCAATCACTGGCGCGATGCGGGAAGCATCAAGCATAAGGCTGCGCTGCGGGCGTGCCGGCAGGCCATGAACGGCGGCGTATCGGCCGATACCGCCAGGGATGCTTTTGTCGAAGCCGCGAGGGAAGCGCGCATTCTGGTCGAATAACTGCCGCGCATGGCCTGGGCGTTGTTGGCCCAACCACAGGCCCGACATAGCGTCGTCGATCAACGGCGAGCGCATGATAAGATCGCGACAGCCGTCAGCAACGCGCCGTCGTCCATTCAACTTTGCGAAGCCCGGCTACCATCGGGAAGATGGGACATAAGGGGCCGCATAAAAAAATTCCGGAAACCCTGAATCCTTTGGCTCCGCCGCTTCGTCTCGGACATGAGCGACCTGCAAGGTGCAGGGCCGGCAAAGGAACAGACAAGATGAAACACCGTTTGATACGTTACAGGACCAAACCGGAGCTGGTCGACGAGAACGAGCGGCTGGTCAAGGCCGTGTTCCAGGAATTGCGGGATAAATCGCCCGAAGGGTTTCGCTACATGACATGGCGGTCCGGCGACGGTACCTTCTTCCATCTGGTCGAGGCGGCAACCGAGGAGCAGGCCGGCACCCTTCCGGGGCTAGCGGCATTCGCGACTTTTCAGAACGGCATCAGGGATCGCTGCATCGAGCCTCCGCATCGCGAGGCGATGACGGTAGTAGGCAGTTACCGGATGCTGGACCAGTAGGCGCGATCAAGCGATGTAGAGAACGACGGGCGTATGAACATCCTCATTCCTGGCGAGCACCGCGCGCTCATCGAACGCCTGTTTGGGGAGTTGCGCCCAAAGCTGCACCGCTATTGCGCGCGCATGACGGGTTCCGTCTTTGACGGCGAGGACGTGTTGCAGGAAGCGCTGGCCAAGGCGTTCGAGGCTTTGCCGAACGCCGGCCAGATCGCAAATCCGGAGGGCTGGCTGTTCCGCATCGCGCACAACACGGCACTCGATTTTCTGCGCCGGCGAGCCCGCGAAAAGGCCTTTTCCGATGAGGATCCGGACATGATCGTCGACCCGGCCAACGCCACCTTCGACCGTCAGGCCGCTGCCGCCGGCCTGCACACCTTCATGCGCCTGCCCGTCGCGCAGCGCAGCAGCGTCATCATGATGGACGTTCTGGGTTATTCGCTGCAAGAGATCAGCGCCGCGCTGGACACCAGCGTCCCGGCCGTCAAGGCGGCGCTGCATCGTGGCCGCGGCCGCCTGCGCCAGCTCGCCGCCGAGCCCGAGGATCGGCCGGTTCCCAGGCTGGGCGTCTCCGAACGCCTGTTGCTCGAAGCCTATATCGATCGCTTCAACGCCCGTGATTTCGACGCCGTGCGCGACATGCTCGCCGATGAAGTTCGCCTGGAGCTGGTGGCCAGGACGCGGTTTACCGGACCCAAGGAAGTGGCTACCTATTTCCACAACTATTCCCGCCTCCGCGATTGGCGTTTCGTGCCGGGATTCGTCGAGGACAGGCCGGTGGTCCTCGTTCACGACGGCAACGACCCGGCTGCGCGACCAGCCTATTTCATCCTGCTGGTCTGGCAGGAGGGCAAGCTTGCCGCCATCCGCGATTTTCGTCACGCCCGCTACGTCGCCGACAGCGCCGAACTGCTCGTTCTTTGAACGATCGAGGGAAATCCCCTGCCTACTGCCCTACTGCCCTACTGCAAAGACTTCAGCAAATTGTCGATCGTAGACGGATTGAACTGCGGTTTGGCCGGAGGCGGATTGTCGTTGGCCACTGGCGGCGGCGCCCGTTCCGGATTCGGCGCCTGCTCGGCGCCCTTGCGCTCTGCTTCCAGCCTTGCCTTCTCCTGCGAGGCGGTCCGCATCGCCTCCTCGGCCTTTGCCTTGGCATCCGCCTCGGCTTTGGCCTTTGCCTCGGCATCCGCTTTGGCCCTGGCCTCTGCTTCGGCCCGCGCCTGAGCTTCCGCCTCGGCTTTCGCCTTGGCGTCGGCCTCGGCCTTCAGCCGCGCCGCCTCCTCCTGCTGTCGCAGCTCCTCGGCCGCCTTGTCGCGCTGGTCCTGCAACGCAGCGTAATAGCGCACCTCGCGCCGCAGCCGCTGCTTCTCCAGCAACGCGGCCTGCATCGCCTCGACCCGCTGCTGCTCCTTCTCGAGCGCGCGCTGGGTCAGGAACTGCGCCAGCGGTTCGCTGTCGAACTGCCGTTTGACGGCGCCGAACGGCCCCTCGACGCTGAAATTCATCGCCGGTTCGGAACCGACGAGCGCTTCGTCGCCGGGCCGGTAGGTGACCGCGCCCTTGGCGGAGACCGTATCGGCATTGAGGTCCGCCGTGATGTCGGCGGACAAGGTCGCCGAAGGATTTTCGAGGCTGATCGGCGGCGCTCGCAGCGTGCCACCTGCAATGGTGAAGGCGATGTCGGTATCCTTTGCCGCGAAACTGCCATCTGCCGCGATAGCGGGCGCGAAGCCGGCGGTCTTGGCTGCATCGATATCGCGGCCGATCGCGTCCGCCTTGGCGAGGAAGGTGCTGAACGCATTGGGATTGACGCCGGCGACCGTGACGCCCTTCAGCGCCGCCGTGCCCGAACCCGACAGAGCGGCGATCATCGCGTCGACCGATTTGCCGCTTGTCGAAAACGCCGCGGAGACATCCCCCTTGCCGCCGATGCCGGCATCCGGCAGCACGGCTGGCAGATCGGCGTCCGCGAGCTTCATCTGGCCGGTGAAAAGCCCAGTGCCGTCATTGTTTTTCAATTCGAACAGGCCGGTCAGCGCACCGCCAAGGAATTTCGCCTTGAGATCGGACACGCGGATGCCTTCCTGGTCGAGCTTCAGCGACAAGGCCGCGTCATAGGCGGTCGCGAATGGCCCTGCGGCAAGGGAAGCCGTGGTCAAGTCGAGATCGGCCGTGAATGGAAGGCTGGATTTCTGGCTGAACGGGGCCGACGGCCACACACCGCCTTTATTGTCTCCGCTCTTGTCCGTGAACGCGGAATCGCCGAACAGCGCCACCGCCATCGGGTCGAGATCAAGTTCGTCGAGCGCCAGCGAGCCGGCCAGATGCGGCACGCCATCCTTGCCGTCAATCCCCTCCTTGACGTCGATGTTCACGTCACCCGACACCGCAGCTTCGTTGATGGCGGCGTTGAGGCCGGAGAGCACCAGTAGGCCGTTGCCGTAATCGGCCTGCGCGGTGAGCGACGTCGACGTGCCTGTCCCCATGCCCGGCAGGCCTATGCCCGATGTCATCAGCCAGGGCTCGATGTCGGCCGCATCGAGGCTGACCTTGCCCTTCGCGACCGGACCTTGGGGCGTGTCGGCTACGGTGCCGTCGAAACCGGCGTTGAAGTCGTTGCCGGCAAGGCTGAAGCTCGTCGCAAGGCCGCCGCCCAGCGTGCCCTTGGCCTGGATGTCGGTGCTTGCCTCGCCGAGCATGCCGAGCGGCAGCGCCGGCAAGCCGTAAAGTGCCAGCAGCGCTGTGGCGTCGGGGTTCCTGGCATTGAAGGTCAGCGCCACAGGCGCTTCAAGAAGCTTGTCGACCGCTCCCTTCCCCGACAGCGAGGCGGAAAAGGACGATCCGCCGGCCTTGCCTTGCCCGCTCACAGCAAGCCCCGTTGTGCCGTCGCCATTGTCGGCGGCACTCACCACAAGATCGACGCGTGAATCCTGGAACAGGTCGGGATAGGCTGCGGCGCGGCTAGCCAGTCCCTTGAGCACGGCGTTGTCGGCATAGTGCTGCGCCGCCACGTCTAGCAGCGGCTTCAGGTCGACGGCGACCACGGAGGCGTCAAGCTTGCCGGTCGGGCTCGCCGGAAAATCCTTGATCCGGCCTGTGGCGCTGATCGACGCGCCGGCCAGCCCGCCCACCGACAGTCGGTCGATCTCAAGCAGCCCGTCGCGCAGCCTGAGCGCGGTGTCGACCGTGTCGGCGGACAAGCCTCCGGCACTGACCGGTCCCGCCTTGATCTGGAAATCGAGGTCGCGGTCGGCAAATCGGTTGGCGCCCTTGTCACTGATGAAGATCGAAGCGAAGGCCGCCAGCCCGTCGACATCGAGATCGCCGCCTTCCAGCCGCATCAGCACCGAGGGCCTGGCGTCGTCGGGCTGGCTGGAATCGATGCGGCCGGAAAACATCGCCTTGCCCAGGACCAGTTCGAGATCGCTGAAGGCCTGGCGCTTTTCGGAGAGATCGACTTTAGCCCGGAAGCCGGCGGCGGGCAGACGCCGGATCGCCTCGTCGACGTCCTTGGACAACCAGGCAGCGAAGCCGGAAGGCTGCGCCACGGCCAGCAGCAGCGAACCGGTGAAGCCGAAATGGTTCTCGACGCTGAGCAGGCCGTCGGCCTCCAGCGTGGCGCGGCCGGGCAGTGTCGCGGCGAGCGATTTCACCGACCAGCCGCCATCGACCGGCTCGGCGGAAAGATGAACGTCGCGAACCGTGGTGTCACCGGCCACCACGGCCGGCAACCTGACCTCGACCGTTCCGGGAATGGTCGGCTTAGGCAGGTCGAGCAAGGCCTGTTCCAGTCCGGCAATGCGCTGATCCAGTGTCAGGCCGGCGCCTGCCGCCGCACCCACGGCCTCGTCGAACTGCACCTGCGCGCCATTGGCCTCGATGGCGAAGCTCGGCTTCTGGCCGAGATCGATCGAGGCCTTGCCGTCGGCGGTATAGGGATTGTCGAGGGGTCCGGTCTCGAAGCGGAATTCATCGATGCCGAGCTTCTGGTGATCGAGCGCGAACTTGCCGTTAACCCGAAAGCCGGGATCGGACTTGCCGGTGCCGACCTTCACCGTCTCGCCATCGGTGCCCCGCAACTGGGCTGAGTTCTTATCGGCGCCGGAAATCTTGAACTGTCCGGAGTAGATGGCGGCGCCGTTGACGATGCCGGCATTGCCGTCGGTTTCGATGACCAGCGGATAGGCGTCGGGATCGGCCTTGAGCCGAAACCGCATCTGGCCGTTGGCTTCGGCCTTGCCGGTCGTGGCGGCAACCGTCGTGCGCAGGCCGTCGAACCTCAACGTGCCATCCATGCGCCACGGGCCCGCCAGCGATTTGGCCGAAATGGTCGAATTGATCTCGGACATGGTGTGGCTGCGTCCGCCGGCGGCATGACGCAACTCGATCTGCCCTTCCGTCACCGTCAGCTTCTCGATCGAGATCTGGTTGAGGTTGAAGGGCGAGGACGGCCGCATCGCCCAGTCGACGGTACCATTGGCGGCGATGTCGATCGTCGCTTTCGGCCGCACCAGCCGCATGTCGAAAATCAGCACCTCGCCACGCAGGAACGGCGCCAGTTCCGCATCCATCGAAAACGTCTCGACGGTCATCGCCGGCTGGCCGGCGGGGCCGCCGGCAACGGCGACATTGGAGAAGGTTACCGACGGAAACGGCAACAAGCGCGCCGTGGCGTCGCCCTGCACGGTCACCTTGCGGCCGAGAATGGCGCTCGCTTCGCGCTCGAACTGCGCCCGATAGCCGGACCAGTCGACAAAATACGGCCCCACCAGCGCCGCGCACAGCACCAGCACGAACAGGCCACCAAAGATCACGAACAGGCGTGCGAGCATCAGTTCCGAACGGTTTGGTTGAAATCAGCCGCACTCTACCTGCATCCGCGTGTCGATAAAGAGGCAATTCGATCGTCGTCGGCGACAACCATGGACGGCGTTCGATGTTGCGCGGTCGCTCTTGATCGCGATACCTTGCTTTGGGCGTCCTCGCCCTGTTCCGGTCGCGGCGTTTTCCGATCCGGGATCGTCTGAAACAATCCTGGAAAAGCGGAGAATTGGGGATGTCGGGGAAGAACTGGGACCGTGTACCGATCGATGCGCAGAGCGTCGATGCGCCGCTTTCGCAATCAGCGATTTTCCTTGTCGTCACCATAGCCGATGAACAGGCGGTTCTCGGAAAGGTTTGTTCCGTACTCGGCGACCTTGACGACCTGGTCAAGACTGTCGGGTTCCGCGACCTCGGCGGCCGCCTGTCCTGCATCGCCGGCATCGGCCACGATCTATGGAACCGGCTCAACCCCGGCCGGCGGCCGGCGGAGTTGAAGCGGTTCGCGCCGATCAAGGGTGCGGTTCACGCCGCGCCCACGACGCCGGGCGACCTTCTCTTCCATATCCGCTCCGAGCGGCCCGACATGTGCTTCGAGTTCGAGCGTATCCTGCTGGACAGGCTTGGTCCCGGCGTGACCGTCGTCGACGAAGTCTCGGGCTTCCGTTATTTCGATGCCCGCGACCTGCTCGGTTTCGTCGACGGCACAGCCAACCCCACCGGCCTCGATCTGCCCGCCTCGGCGCTCGTTGGCGACGAAGATCCCGATTTTGCCGGCGGCAGCTATGTCGTCGTTCAAAAATACCTGCACGATCTCCAGGCGTGGGCGCGAATCCCCACGCCCGTGCAGGAGGCGATCATCGGCCGAACCAAGATCGACAACATCGAAATCGATGATGACGAAGCGCCGCGCAAATCGCACAAGTCGCTCGCCACCATCGAGGATGCCGACGGCACCGAACATGACATATTGCGCGACAACATGCCGTTCGGCCGGCCGGGGCAACGGGAATTCGGCACCTACTTCATCGGCTATTCGAGATATCTCTGGGTGATCGAGAAGATGCTGCAGCGCATGTATGTCGGCGATCCGCCCGGCGCCTACGACCGGCTGCTTGATTTCTCCACCCCTCACACCGGCACGACATTCTTCGCACCGACACGGCCGATGCTGCAGGTGCTTGCCGAAGCAGCGCCAGAGAAGTTGGCCACTCGGTAAACGACGCACACAGCAAAGCGGCCTACCGACCACGTGCCGGCGGAGAAGCGTTTGTCGTGCTTCGGCGTGCTGCGGAGATCAGCACGCGATCATCGGCGTCATCAGTGCGAATTCAACGTGCGTCGCGCTTTGCCTGCGCCACCTTGGCCGCTTTGCGTTGTCGGCCGAGCTCGGCCGGCCGAACCAGATTCGGCGTCCTCTGGTTTGCCACGGCCCGCATGCCCTTGTGCGCGGTGCGCGCGTTGAACGCTGGACCATCCGTCGGCGCTTTCTGCTTCAGGGCCAGCGTCTTGCGCGCGCTGTCGACCAATGAGACGCGCGCCGTCAACTGGCGGCGCCGTTCGGCCTCGCCATTCAACCGCCGCATGGCCATCGCCAGCACCGCAAGCTTCAACTGAGAGCCGCCATCGGCCTTTGAAGCGACAGCCCCTTTCGGTGTGCCCTTGCCCCGGATTTCGCGCCGGCGTCGACGCGCCTCGGTCTGCGCCTTGTCGCGCCGCTCCCGCAGGCGTTTGACGAGGCCGGACAGATCGGCGTCGGAAAGGTCCTGGACCGCCGGATGGTGCGATTTCTCCACCAGTTCGTGTTCGTCGGCACTCAGCGCGCGCGCTTCTTCCTTGCGTGAAATCGCCATGACACCACTCCTCCGCTTGGGTTGCCCGTCTCTTCTGGGCCTTCAGCACATGGAGTCTCGTCCCGATTGGAGGTGGGGTCAAGACGAGCCTATGACGGCGCCTATTTGGCAGCCGGCAGGATCTTGCCCGGGTTCATGATATCGAGCGGATCGAGCGCCCGCTTGATCGTGCGCATGATGTCGACGCCGTGGCCGAGCTCATGGCGCAGGAAGCCGATCTTGCCCTGGCCGATGCCGTGCTCGCCCGTGCAGGTGCCCTCCATGGCGATGGCCCGCATGTTGAGCCGCGCCACGAATTTCTCCGACAGCGCGATTTCCTTCGGGTCGTTCACGTCCATCAGCACCAGGACGTGGAAATTGCCGTCGCCGGCATGGCCGACGATCGGCGCGACAAGCCCCATTTCGGCGATGTCGGCCTCGGTTTCGGTGACGCATTCGGCAAAACGCGAGATTGGAACGCAGACGTCGGTCGACAGGCCCTTGGCGCCTGGCCGCAGCGTCAGCGACGACCAATAGGCGTCATGTCTGGCCTTCCAAAGTTTGGTGCGCTCCTCGGCGACACTGGTCCACAGGAACGGTCCGCCGCCATTCTCCTCGGCGATCATGCCGAAGGTCTCGGCCTGCTCGCCAACGCCGGCATCACTGCCATGGAATTCGACGAACAGGCACGGGCTTTCGGGATAGTCGAGCTTGGAATATGTCTTCATCGCCCGCATCTGCAGCGCGTTGACCAGTTCGATGCGCGCCACCGGAATGCCCATCTGGATCGTCGCGATGACGGCGTTGCAAGCCGCTTCGACGCTCGGAAACGGGCAGACACCACCGGAAATCGCCTGCGGAATCCCTTGCAGCCTCAAGGTCAGCGAGGTGATGATGCCGAGCGTGCCTTCCGAGCCGACCAGCAGCCGTGTCAGATCGTAGCCGGCCGAGCTCTTTTTTGCCCGCTTGCCGGTGGTCACCGCCTCGCCATCGGCCATGACGGCCGTCAGCGACAGCACGTTCTCGCGCATCGTGCCGTAGCGCACCGCGTTAGTGCCTGAGGCCCGTGTCGCCGCCATGCCGCCCAGCGAGGCATTGGCGCCGGGATCGATTGGAAAAAACAGGCCGGTGTCGCGCAGATGCCGGTTGAGATCCTCGCGAGTCACCCCGGGCTCGACCGTGCAGTCGAGATCCTGCGGATTGACCGATAGTATCCGGTTCATCCGGGAAGTGTCGACCGAGATGCCGCCGCCCGGCGCATTGGTGTGGCCTTCGAGCGAGGAGCCGACGCCGAAGGCGATCACCGGCACGCGGTGCGCGGCGCAGGCGCGCACGATCTCCTGTACCTCGGCGGTCGTTTCGGGGAAGACGACGCCGTCCGGCGCCTGCGTCGGGATGTAGGTTGTCGTATGCGCATGCTGGGAGCGAACCGCCTGGCCGGTCTGAAAGCGCTCGCCAAACCGCTGCTTGAGGATGCCGAGCACGGCGGCGATGCCTTCTTCGTTGCGCTCGACCGGATTGAGGTCGCTCAGGGCCATGAATTCCTCCGCGAATGGACCAGTGTGTCCATGCTTGTCATGCATTTATGGATGATGCCTAACGCAATTCCAGGAAAAGTGTGAAGCGGTTTTCCCGGGAAAGCGCCTAGCGCTTTCCCTGGGGAATTGTATCAAAGAGGCGGTCCGACGTTTCCGTGAAACGATGAACCGCTCTTACAACCACGCTCTGTCCAGCACCAGAACAAGGAAGTTGCCATGCCGATCCCCGCCCCTTTTGTTTCTCAGCCAATGGCTATCGAGAAGGACTGGATCGATTATAACGGCCATCTCAACATGGCCTACTACAACGTCCTGTTCGACCGCTGTTCGGATGAAGCCTTTGAGGCGATGGGCATGGGGCTGGACTATGTCAAGAACCGCCGCCTCACCATCTACACCGCCGAAGTCCATGTCTGCTACGTGCAGGAACTGCATCTCGACCACAAGGTCACAGTTTCCTTCCAACTCATCGACCATGACGAGAAGCGGCTGCGGTTCTACCAGGAAATCCGCCATGCCGACGGCTGGCTCGCCGCGACGTCCGAGCAGCTTGCACTGCATGTCGACATGTCCGGCCCCAAGGTAGCCCCCTTTCCCGCCGACGTGCTGGCCAAGATCGAAGCGATGCGCGCCGCTCACGCAGCCTTGCCGATGCCCGAGCGCGCCGGCCGCTCGATCGGCATCAAACGCAAGACGGCTTGAACCAGCTCGGGGCCCGCGTTAACCTTACCGAGGTTTTAACGGGAACAAGCCGATTGGACCGTTGCGCGACTCAGCGGGCCGTTCGAAAACGATCCGCATCGAAGTAGCGACACGGGCGGCGGGGCATAGCCGATTCGGGGGACGTGCATGAAAACCGATATCAAAGTCGAGGTGGACAGGCTCGCCGCCGATCCGCGCATTACCGACTATGATTTCTGGCGCTCGCTGAAGAACGTGAACAACGAGATCTTCCACATCGCCAACAACAATGAGCCGATCCCCTTCGACATGATCCGCTGGCGCGTCATCCTTAAGCAGGCCCGCATGAAGCGCGGCCACGCCTGACGCTGCGGGTAGAGCGGCCACTCCGTTGACGACATTTGACCTCAACCCTGCCGCCTGATCGCCGCCAGCGGCGAGCGCGCCGCCACCGGCGATGACTGGATGATCGCCGTGTTGGTCATCGCGTAGGGAATGATACGGTCGATCACCCTTTCGAGTTCGGCCACCGAGCCGACATGCGCCAGCGCGATGAAACAGTCCTCGCCGGTTACCCGGTCGCATTGCGTGATCTCGGGTAGGTCGCGGATGATATCGGCCACGACGGCGAGCTGCCCCGGCACCGGCCTGATGCGCAGCCATGCCGACAGGTTCAGGCCAAGCGCCGCCGGATTGATCCGCACGCAATAGGCTTCGATGACGCCGCTCTCCTGAAGCTGCTTGATGCGCTCGGACACGCTCGGCGCCGACAGGCCGACGGCGCGCGCCAGCTCGGCCGTGCTGGCGCGCGCATCTTTTTCCAGCAGGCAAAGTATCTTCAGATCGACCGCGTCGAGGTCGAGATTTTCGTTTCGAAGGCGCTTCATCAAAAACTCCTTGCATCCGGAAAGCGATCGAGGTCCCTGAACGACCACTGCCCATATCAGACGGAAAAAATACCTGCGATACTGATCCGATGAACGATCGGACGCAAGTCCAAACCACGCCCGCAGGTGCGGCCTTCACCAGCCTGGCGACATCGCTGCCGCCGCATGTGTGGTTCTGCGTCAGCGCCGTGTTCCACTATCTCGGCCCTGCCGTCGCCGTGCTTTTGTTTGCGCAGATCGGCGTGCTGGGCATGGCCTGGCTGCGCATCGCCACCGCCGCGTTGATTTTCGCGCCGCTGACGCGTCCGTGGCGAACCTTCGCCCAGGCCGATTGGTCGACACGGCTGCTGCTGCTCGCCTTCGGCGCCTGTCTGGCAGTGATGAACTGCTCCTTCTATCTGGCGCTCGACCGCCTGCCGATTTCGCTGGTGGCCGCGATCGAATTCGTCGGCACCATCGGCGTCGCGCTGGTCGGTCTCCGAAGCGCGCGCAATCTCACTGCCCTTGCCGTCGCCGTTGCCGGCACCTTGCTGCTGGTCGACGTCAAATGGTCCAGCGATCCCATCGGCCTGTTCTGGGCCTTCCTCAACGGCGCGCTCTTTGTGGGCTACATCGTGCTCGGCCACCGCGTCGCCGCTTTAGGCGCCGGCGGCGGTATTGCCGGGCTCGGCGCCGCCATGGCCATGGCCTTCCTGGTCGTGCTGCCGATCGGCTTCACCGACGCGTTGCCCGCCTTTTTCTCCGCGCCGCTGCTGATGGCGGCCGTCGGCGTCGGCATCTGCTCCTCGGTCATCCCCTATATCTGCGACCAGCTCGCCATGGCGCGGCTGCCGCGGTCGAGCTTCGCACTGATGCTGTCGCTACTGCCGATCACCGCGACGCTGATCGGCATCCTCGTGCTGCGCCAGATCCCCGGCATCAGCGACTGCATCGGTATTGCGCTGGTGGTGGCCGGCGTCGCCTTGCACAGGCCGGCGAGCACGCAGTAGATCCTGTGCTAAGCCAGTTTCTCCTTCAGGAAGGCGACGGTCCGGCCCCAGGCGAGATCAGCCGCCTTCTTGTCATAGCGCGCTGCCGAAGTGTCATTGTTGAAGGCGTGATTGGCGCCTTCATAGACATAGACCGTGTATTCGACATGCGCGGCATCGAGTTCCTTCTTGAAGGCGTCGATGCCGGCATTGGTGCGTTTGTCCAATCCGGCATAGTGCAGCAGCAGCGCCGCCTTTATCTTGGAAACGTCCGCGGCCTTCGGCTGCATGCCGTAATAGGCGACACTTGCCGCCAGATCAGGCGCGTTCACGGCGAGCATGTTGGCCGTGCCGCCGCCCCAGCAGAAACCGACGACACCGACCTTGCCGTTGCCGTCCTTGTCGGCCTTGAGGAAAGCCACCGTCGCGACGCCATTGGCGACGGTCTGCGCCGGATCCAGCTTGGTGAACATGTCGCGCGCCTTGTCCTCGTCGGCGGGCGTCTCGCCGAGTGGCGACAGGAAATCCGGAGCGAGCGCCACGAACCCCTCCAGCGCCACGCGCCGGGCGACGTCGCGTATATGCGGGTTGAGTCCCCTGTTCTCGTGGATGACGATGACGGTGCCGAGCTTGCCCGTCTGATCCGCCGGCTTGACCAGATAGCCCTTCATCTCGCCGCCGGCGCCGGGATAGGTGATGTCCTGGCCTTTCACGCGGGGATCGTTCTCGGCGACGATGGCCGCCTGGGCGGAATTCGCCGCCAGCATCGGTGCGATCGCCGCGGCCGCCGCCCCTGACCCGGCAAGCCGGGTCAGTTGCTCCATGAAGCGGCGGCGATCGAGTGTCAGATGCGTGTATTCGTCATAGGCGTCGATCATCGCCTGGGTGATCCCAAGCTTTGCTGGTCTGGCGGCTGCTTTGGTCATGGCGCATTCCTCGGCTTCAGGTTTCAACACCGGAGCTACATAGGGGCGCGGCTGGCCCGGTCCAGCCTGGATGAGCGCAGCGGCAAGCATCGGCCGCAGCCAGTGAAGCCGGCAACGCCGGCGCCCGCCCCATCACTTTTTGGTCATCGCCGATAAATCCTGGCGGCACTGCCACAATGGTAAGGGAAGCTGCGTGCTACCGATGCCCGTCCCGACCAGAAGGACACCCGCCGATGATCATGCCTATCCTCACCAGCGCGTTCGTCCTTGCCCTGGCTGCCGCTCAGGCATTACGCTTCCGGCTTGTGGACGCAGGCAGGCGGTCGATGATCGAGCTTCGCATCGGCCGGGACCGCCGCCCGGACCCGAAATCCCAAATTTGAGGTGAGACCATGAACGTCCAGGATATCGTCAACACCGTCTCGCAAAAGGCAGGCCTCGACCAGGCAACGACCGAGAAAGTCGTCGGCACCATCTTCTCGGTGCTGGAGCACGAGGCGGAAGGCACCAACGTTTCGGGTTTCTTCGCCAAGATTCCCGGCGCCGACGATCTCGCCCGCCAATACGACGTCATGGCCGCCGGCGCGGCCGGCGGTGGTGGCCTGCTGTCGTCGCTGCAAGGCGCGCTGGGCGGTGTTCTCGGCGAAAAGGCCGGCGCACTGATCAACGGCGTCGCCGCGCTCAAGGCTTCCGGCCTCGACATGGCGCAGATCAGGCAGGCCGGGGCCACGCTGATCCAACAGGCCGAAGCCGCCGCCGGGCCTGATCTCACCAATGAAGTGCTCGGCTCGGTACCCAGCCTGAAGAGCCATCTCGGAATCAGTTAGGGCGCGATCCTGCGAGACCGCACCCGTTCCTACTTCGGCAGCGCATACGCCATCACGTAATCGCCGGGCTTGGTGCCGACCGAGCCATGGCCGCCGGCGACGATGACCACGAACTGGCGCCCGTCAGCCACCGTATAGGTCATCGGCGTCGATTGCCCGCCGGCTGGCAGGCGCGCCTGCCAGAGCTGCCTGCCTGAGGTCAGGTCGTAGGCGCGCAGGTAGTCGTCGACCGCGGCGCCGAGGAAAGCCACCCCGCCGGCGGTGATCATCGGCCCGCCAATGCCGGGCACGCCGACCTTCAGCGGCAAAGGCAGCGGCGTCATGTCGTAGACCGTGCCGTTCCTGTGTTTGTAGACGATCTGTCCGGTCCTGAGGTCGGCTCCGGCGACATAGCCCCATGGCGGCGCCTGGCACGGAATGCCGAGCGGCGACAGGAACGGTCCCATCACCACCGCATAGGGAGCACCGTCATTGCGGTTCAGCCCCTGCTCGCTGCCCTTGGTGTCGCCTGGCGGCGGCACGTCCGCACGGGGCACAAGCCTGGAGGTGAAGGCGAGATAGGTCGGCATGCCGAACAGCACCTGCCGGACCGGATCGACCGCCACGCCGCCCCAGTTGAAGACGCCGAAATTGCCGGGATAGACCAGCGTGCCCTGCAGCGATGGCGGCGTGTAGCGGCCCTCATAGCGCAGCCTGTGCAACGCGATCCGGCACGCCAGTTGGTCGAACATGGTGATGCCCCACATGTCGGCATCGGTCAGCGGCGGCGGATTGAAGGAAAGGTCCGACACGGGCTGCGTGGGCGATGTGTGGTCGCCTTCGATGGCACCGCCGGGCGCCGGCACTTCCTTGACCGCGATGACCGGCTCGCCGGTGCGCCGGTCGAGCACATAGAGGTCGCCCTGCTTGGTCGGCCCGACCAGCGCCGGAACGATCGTGCCGTCGGCCTTGGTGATGTCGACAAGGCTCGGCTGCGCCGGCACGTCCATGTCCCACAGGTCATGATGCACGGTCTGGCGCACCCATTTCAATTGCCCCGTATTGAGGTCGAGCGCGGTGATCGAGGAGGAGAATTTCTCGACATTGGCGCTGCGGCCGGCGCCGAGCTGGTCCGGCGTCTGGTTGCCGAGCGGTATGTAGAGGAGGCCGAGCTTCTCGTCGGCACTCGGCGTCGACCACATGTTGGGCGAATTGGCGGTATAGGTCTGGCCCGCCGCCAGCGGCGTGGTCTGGTCGGGATTGCCGGAATCCCAGTTCCAGATCAGCGCGCCGGTGGAGGCGTCGAAGGCGCGGATGACGCCGGACGGCTCCTGCGTCGAATAATTGTCGTTGACCGCGCCGCCGACGATGATCTTGCCGCCCGATATCAGCGGCGCCGAGGTCGAGTAGTAATAGCCGGACTTGGGATAAGGCATGCCGGTCAGAAGGTTCAGCGTGCCGCCTTCGGCAAACGATGGGCAGACCTGGCCGTTGGCGGCGTCGAGCGCGATCAGCCGCGCGTCCGAAGTCGGCAGGTAGACGCGCGCGGCGCAAGGCTGCCCGGCACCGATCTTGGCATCGGCGTAATAGGACACGCCGCGGCAGGTCTGGTGCTGGCGGTCCTTGTCGAGCTTGACCTGGGGGTCGTAGCGCCACTTCTCCTTGCCTGTGGCAGCGTCGATGGCGATGGCGAAATTATGCGGCGTGCAGATGTAGAGCGTATCGGCGATCTTCAGCGGCGTCACCTGATAGGTGGTCTCGCCGACATCGTCGGGACCTTTCACGTCGCCGGTGCGATAGGTCCAGGCCGGCTGCAGGTTGGCGACGTTCTCCGGCGTGATCTGGTCGAGCGGCGAATAGCGCTGGCCATAGGGCGTCCGGCCGTAGAAGTGCCATTCGCCGGCAGGTATGTCGCCGCCGAGATCGGCCGCCGGGGTCACCTTGTCGGTGTCGAAATTGCCGGCAATATCCTTGGGATCGGTCGTCATTGAATAGCCGGCGACCGCCAGCGACGCCAACACGGCGAGAATGAGCGGCGCGCGGCCATCGGGACCAACAAGGCCCCGCCTCGCCCACGGCGTCAGCAGCCACAGCGCGACGAGCACGATGATGCCGCCGCGCGGCCCGAGTTCCCACCAGTCGAAGCCGATTTCCCAGACCGCCCAGGCAAGCGTGCCCAGCACGATCGCGGCATAGAGCCAGAGCGCGGTCGATCTGCGCCGGTAGAGCAGCCATGCGGTGATGAGGAAGGCGACGCCTGATATGATGTAGTACCAGCTGCCTCCCAGTGAAGCCAACCAGATGCCGCCGGCGCCAAGCGCGAGGCCGATGAGGAAGAGGATGAGGGAGGTGATGGTGACAGCCAAGATGATACTCCTTCGACTGTTGCGCGCCTCGAGGCGGCGGTGGGCAACAGGATCCCCTCCCTGCCCTTTGCGCAGCTTTCCCTCACCCGCCCTGCCTGTCAAGCAGGCCGGAAACAATCAGGAATGGAACAAAACGTAGACAGTTCTGGTCTTTCTCCGCCGAATCACTACATTCGGGGGCGATGTCCGGCTTTTCCGAAGACATGCCCTTTTTCGATGAACCCGATGCGCGGCCCACCGCCCCGTCGGGCATCGCCGCGCGCGCCATGGCTGCCCGCAGCGGCCACAACAACGCGCCCGACTATCTCAAGGGGTTGAACCCCGAGCAGCGGCTGGCGGTGGAAACCACCGAAGGTCCCGTTCTGGTGCTGGCCGGCGCCGGCACCGGCAAGACGCGCGTCTTGACCACCCGCATCGCCCACATCCTGGCGACCGGAAAAGCCTTTCCCTCGCAGATCCTGGCCGTGACCTTCACCAACAAGGCCGCGCGCGAGATGAAGCAGCGCATAGGCATCCTGATCGGCGAAGGCAATGTCGAGGGCATGCCCTGGCTCGGCACCTTCCACTCGATCGGCGTCAAGCTCTTGCGCAGGCACGCCGAGCTTGCCGGGCTGAAATCCGACTTCACCATCCTCGACACCGACGACGTCGTGCGGCTGATCAAGCAATTGATCCAGGCCGAGGGCCTTGACGACAAGCGCTGGCCGGCCAAGCAGTTCGCGCAGATGATCGACGGCTGGAAGAACAAGGGGCAAGGCCCGGCCGATATCGCCGAGGGCGATGCGCGCAGTTTCGCCAACGGCAAGGGCCGCGAGCTCTACAAGGCCTACCAGGAGCGCCTGCAGACGCTGAACGCCTGCGATTTCGGCGATCTGCTCTGCCACCCGATCCGCATCTTCCGCGCCAATCCGGACGTGCTGAAGGAGTATCACAAGCGGTTCAGATACATCCTGGTCGACGAGTACCAGGACACCAACACCGCGCAATACATGTGGCTGCGGCTCCTGGCACAGCGGCCAAATAGCGGGCGTAGCGCGACGTCTACGGATTTGCATTCGGCCGAAGGCCGCAAGCCCGACCGGGCGTCCGAGCCTTTGCGAGGCCCCTCCCGCGACGCCGAAGGCGCGCAGAAAAGAGGGGTCGGGCCCGCGCCGGCAGGCGCGGAACAGCCCGTGAGCGAAAACAAAGTAAACATCTGCTGCGTCGGCGACGACGACCAGTCGATCTATGGCTGGCGCGGCGCGGAGGTCGACAACATCCTGCGCTTCGACAAGGATTTTCCCGGCGCCACCATCATCCGGCTGGAGCGCAATTATCGTTCCACCGCGCATATCCTCGGCGCCGCTTCGCACCTCATCGCCCACAATGAAGGCCGCTTCGGCAAGACGCTGTTCACCGATCGCGACGATCCCGAGGACGGCAAGGTCAACGTCCACGCCGCCTGGGATTCCGAGGAGGAAGCGCGCGCTGTCGGCGAGACCATCGAGGCTTATCAGCGCCAGAAGCACAATCTCAACGACATAGCGATCCTGGTGCGGGCGTCCTTCCAGATGCGCGAGTTCGAGGACCGCTTCGTCACGCTCGGTCTGAACTACCGCGTCATCGGCGGCCCGCGCTTCTATGAGCGCATGGAGATCCGCGACGCGCTTGCCTTCTTCCGCGTCGTCGCGCAAGGCGCCGACGATCTCGCCTTCGAGCGCATCGTCAATGTGCCCAAGCGCGGCCTCGGCGAAACCACCATCCGTCAGATCCACGACACGGCCCGCGCGCTGCGTGTACCGATGCTGGAAGCCGCTGCCAAGCTCGCCGAGAGCGATGAATTGAAGCCCAAGCCGCGCGCCGCATTGCGCGAGGTCGCCGCCAATTTCGAACGCTGGCAGAAGGCGCTGGAAACCACGCCGCATACTGAGCTCGCCGAGACCATCCTGGAAGAGAGCGGCTACACCGACATGTGGAAGAACGACCGTTCGGTCGAGGCGCCTGGCCGGCTGGAAAACCTCAAGGAGCTGATCCGCTCCATGGAGGAGTACGAATCGCTGCGCTCCTTCCTCGAACATGTCGCTTTGGTCATGGATGCCGAACAGAACGCCGAACTCGACGCCGTTAACATCATGACGCTGCATTCGGCCAAAGGCCTCGAGTTCGAGACCGTTTTTCTCCCGGGTTGGGAGGAAGGCCTGTTCCCGCACCAGCGCGCGCTGGACGAAGGCGGCCGTTCCGGCCTGGAGGAAGAGCGCCGGCTGGCCTATGTCGGCGTGACCCGCGCCAAGAAGAACCTGCACATCTGGTTCGTCTCCAACCGCCGCATCCACGGCCTGTGGCAATCGACGATTCCCTCCCGCTTCCTCGACGAACTGCCTGAAACCCATGTCGAAGTCGCCGAAAGCGGCAACTCCTATGGCGGCTACGGCAATTCCTATGGCGGCGGCTCGTTCGCTTCCGGCCGAGGCGGCCAGGGGGCAGGAAGACAGAACCCCTATGGCGCCTCGCGGTTCGACAATGTCGGCGCCGAAAAATCCGGCGCCTTCTCCAACAGCTACGCCACGCCGGGCTGGCAGCGGGCGCAGCAGAACCGCACCGAGGCGACCGATCGCAACTGGGGCTCGCGCTCCGGCCACCAGGTCGAGCGCATCGGCTATGGCGAGACCGACAGCGGCTACGGCGCCGGCCGCACCTCGATCAAGGGCCGCACCATCGACGGCGAACTGGTCGCCAAATCCGTCGCCGACACACCGTCTCCGTTCAACGTCGGCGACCGCGTCTTCCACCAGAAATTCGGCAACGGCAACATCGCGGCCATCGAGGGCAACAAGCTGACCATCGACTTCGACAAAGCCGGCCAGAAACGCGTGCTGGACGGATTTGTCGCGGCGGTGTGAGAAAAATGGACACTGGCTCGGGTAAGGAGCTGGCCGAAAAATCCTGAGGTTTTCTTGTGAAAATCGAAGTAGATTTTGATGCTAATTATATTTGCGATTTCACAGCTAAAATTGATTGGAATCAATTCCAATAGCGTGGACGTCCGGAGTGAAAGGAACTTTCGGTAACCACCCGGGCCGGACCGCTCAATCCACCTTCTTCTCGCCCGCCTCGCCAGCCTTGACGATATCGCCGGTGGTGAACAGGATTTCCTTCAGTTCCGCGCGCCAGTCCTGCTTCCGACGCAGCAGGAATTCGAGGTCCATGCCGAAATGCTTGAACTCCTCGCCTTGCGCGTTCTTCATGATGGCGCGGGCCTGCGGGTCCTTCTCCACCGACATGCGCTGTTCATACCAGGAGATCGCTTCCGCTTCCTCGATCAGCGAGGTGATCATGCGGGCGAAGGTTCGCACCTCCTGCGACAATTCTTCGGGCGGTTCGTGGTACTGGTCGAAACCCATGTGGTCGTCCTCCCTCAATGGCTCGCAATGCGAGCAGGCACCGGCCGTGCCATGAATGCATGAGAGGTGCAGCAGGTTCCGGATCGCACCCACAATTCAGGACGATGAGAGGAATAAGCTATCTCACGAGACCGGCGCCGCCCCGCCCTGTTCGGTGCGGCGCGCGATGAACTCATCGAGCACAGCCGACGTGGCAATGGCCGTCGCCGGCGGCTCGAAATCGGCGAGGATGCGCTTCCAGATACCGGTGGCGCGTTCGGTTGCGGTCTTGGAACCGGCCTGCGTCCAGCTGCCGAAATTCGACCAGTCGGCCACCAGCGGCTCGTAGAAAGCGGTGCGGTAGCGCGCCATGGTGTGACCTGCCGAGAAGAAATGGCCGCCGGGCTGCACTTCGGCGATCGCCTCGAAGCCGATGGCATCGTCGTCGCCGGGCGTGGCGGCGCACAGTTCAGCCACCGTCTGCAACGCCTCGATGTCGGTGACCAGCTTTTCGAAGGAAACGCTCAGCCCCCCCTCCAGCCAGCCGGCGGCATGGATGCACACGGTGGCGCCTGCCAGCACCGAGCCCCACAGCGCAAACTGCGTCTCATGCGCCGCCTGCGCATCGGAGATGTTGGCCGCGCTGCCGCCGCCCGAACGCCACGGCAGGCCGGTGAAGCGCGCCAGTTGGCCGGCTCCGAGCGTCGCCTTGATATGCTCCGGCGTGCCGAAGGCCGGCGCGCCCGATTTCATGTCGACATTGGAGGAGAAGGAGCCGTAGACGACAGGAGCGCCCGGCCGCACGATCTGCGCCAGCGTCAACCCGGCCAGCGCCTCGGCATGCTGCAGCGTCAGCGCGCCGGCCACCGTGATCGGGGCCATCGCACCCGCCAGGCAGAAGGGCGTGATGATCAGGACCTGGCCCGCCCTGGCGAAGTCGATGATGCCTTGCGCCATCGGGATGTCGAGCTGGCGCGGCGAATTGGTGTTGATGACGGTGTAGCAATGGGCGCCCGAGCGGAACTCGTCCTCGGACAGCCCGCGCGCCAACCTGATCATGTCGAAACTATCGTCGACCTGCGGGGTGCCGCGCGCGAAGATGAAGGGAAGCTTGTCCGACAGGGTCAGTTGCGCCCGGTTGACGGCGTAGTGGCGAAAACGGTTGTCGATGTCCTGCGGCTCGACGCAAGGTCCCAGCATGTGCAGCACGTCGAAATGCTGCACCAGCTTGATGAACTCCTCGAAGGCCGCCAGTGTGCCTGGTCGGCGGCCGCGTTCGAGGTCAGTGACGTTCGGCGCGCCGCACCCTGCCAGGAAGGTCATCGACCCGAGTTCCAGCGTCAGATCGCGGGAGCGGTCACCGGCATGGGTCTGGATCGATTTTGGCGCCGAGGCCAGTGCGGCCGCCACCATGTCGCGGCCGATCCGCACCATGTCGGTTTCGGGGTCGATCAGGGCGCCGGCGCGAGCGAGCAGGTCGCGCGCCTGCGGCAGCAGAACCTTGATGCCCAGCTCTTCCAGCACGCGCAGTGCCGTGTCGTGGATCGAGGCGACGTGGTCGTCCGAAAAGATTGGCTGCGGCAGGAATGGGTTCTTCAGAGAGCGGTAATTGGGCCGGCGGCTGCTCTCGCTGCCGGCCTCGCCGATGCGTCCTCGCCGGCGCTCGCGCCTGCCTTCGCGTGCCGCGTCATCGATCATCCGGAAACCTCCTCATTGCCGCATCGCCTTGCCCAAGGGATCGTAGGGCGAAGCCGGAATGACACGCGCCGGCCGCTCGGTGCCGACAATGTGCACGCAAAGCGCCGTTCCTTCCTCGGCAAAATCGTCATCCACCAACGCCAGCGCGACGCTCTTGCCGATCGTGTAGCCAAAGCCGCCAGAGGTGACGAAGCCGACGCGCCGCGCGCCGTGCCAGACCGGCTCGAAGCCGCTGGCGTCCGCGTCGACGGCATCGACTTCCAGCGTCACGATGCGTCGTCCAACACTCGGCTTGCGCTCCTTCAGCGCCGCCTCGCGGCCAACGAAATCGCCTTTGTCAAAAGCGATGAAGCGGTCGAGCCCTGTCTGGCCGGGCGTGTAGCCTTGCGTGAATTCGCGCGACCAGATGCCGAAGCTCTTTTCCAGCCGAAGCGCGTTGAGTGCGTAATAGCCAATCTCGGCGAGGCCGAGATCCTCGCCGGCGGCAAGCAGCGTTTCGCGCAATGTGGCGTGCATGCTGGCCGGGCAGTTGATCTCGAAGCCGAGCTCGCCGGCGATCGAAAGGCGAGCCATCCGCGCCCCCACCATGCCGATGTCGAACTCGCCGCATGCCATGAATGGCAAGGCTTTGGCGGAGATGTCCTGGTGCGTCGTGCGCTCGACGATCTTTCTGGCATTGGGGCCAGTGACCAGGAAGCCGGACATCGCACCTGAAATATCGGTGACGCAAACGCCTTCAGCCATATGCGCTTCGAACCAGCGCATGTGAAATTCGCGCAGATAGTAGGAGCCCATCAGCCAGTAGTCGCCATTGCCCCAGTTGAAGACGGTGAGATCGCCCTTCAGCCGCCCGTCCGGCCCGAGCATCGGCGCCAGCCTCGCCTGTCCCGCCTTCGGCAGCCTGCAGGCCAGCAGCCTGTCGAGCCAGGCCTCCGCGCCCGGTCCCGTGATCGCGTAGCGCGCATAGGCCGAGATATCGATGAGGCCGGCGGCGCGCCGGACTTGCAGCGCCTCGTCACCGACGATGTCGAAGGCGTTGGAGCGCCTGAGCGTCGTCTCCTCGCGGAATCCCATCGGCGCGAAATAGGCGGGGATTTCCAGCCCCCAGGAAGCCGTCCATTCGCAGCCCGCCGCACTCATGCCGTCATAGGCGCCGGGGCGTTTCAGCGGCCGGCCCGCAGGCAGCCGTTCGTTGGGAAAGGTCATGACGAAACGACGAGAATAAAACTGTCGCGTCGTCTGCCTGAGATATTCCCGGTTTGCGGCGAAGGCGCCGTAGCGGGCGATGTCCATGCCGAAAATGTCGGCCTGCGGCTCGCCGTAAATCATCCACTCGGCCAGCGACTTGCCGACGCCGCCGCCCTGGCTGAAGCCGGCCATGACGCCGCAGGCGACCCAGTAATTCTTCAGGCCGCGGACCGGCCCGACGATCGGATTGCCGTCCGGGGTGAAGGTGAAGGCGCCGTTGACCCATTTGCGGATGCCTGCCGTCGCCAGGCAAGGGAAGCGCTCATGCGCCTTGGCAAGTTCCGGGCCGATGCGGTCGATGTCTTCGGGGATGAGCTCGATGCCGTAATCCCACGGCGCGCCGTCCATGTTCCAGTGCTTCGGGTTCTGCTCGTAGACGCCGAGCAGCACGCCCTTGCGCTCCTGCCGCAGATAGGAAAAGCCGTCGAGATCGACGGCCAGGCCGATCTCCTTGTCGAGGGCAGCGACTTCCGGAATGTCCTCGGTGACGAAATAATGGTGCTCCATCGGCGTCACCGGCAGTTCAACCCCGGCCATGCGGCCGAGTTGCTTGGCCCACAACCCGCCGGCATTCACGACATGCTCGGCGGTGATGGTGCGTTGCTCTGTGACGACATCCCAATGGCCGTCGGCGCGCGCCTTCAGCTCGACCACGCGGTTGCGCAGGATCACGTCGGCGCCGCGCTTCTTGGCGGCACCGACATACGCATGCGTCGTGCCGTAAGGGTCGAGATGGCCCTCGTTGGAATCGTATAGGCCGCCAAGCACGCCGGTGACGTCGACGATCGGGCAGATCGCCATGATCTCGTCAGGCGTCACCAGCCGGGCGGTCTCGATGCCGACCGACTGGAATACCGCCCAGGCCGATTTCAGCCACTCCCAGCGCGCCGGATCGCTGGCGATGTTGACGCCGCCGGTCATGTGCAGGCCGACGTCCTGGCCGGATTCGGCCTCGATCTCGCGGTAAAGGTTGATGGTATAATCCTGCAGCGCGGCGACATTGGGATCGGCGTTGAGCGCGTGGAACCCTGCCGCCGCATGCCAGGTGGAGCCCGCCGTCAATTCGGCGCGCTCGATCAGCGCCACATCCGACCAGCCGAACCGCGCCAGGTGATAGAGCACCGAAGCGCCCACCACTCCTCCCCCGATGACGACTGCGCGGTAGTGAGACTTCAAGGCTTCCCTCCCCGGACTGTCCGAAACCGGAACCATATACGTACTGTACATGAGTGTCTAGTACTACGAACAGCTCCTGGAAGCTGTCGAACCTGTGTCGGAACGATCGATTTTTTGGGCGGCCGCACTTCCCCAGCAGCGTCGCGGCGGGCCGACGCGAATGCGTCACCAACTGTCATGCAAGCATCATGTTCGCGCCTTAGACCGCTTGGCGAGGGCACAGCCGCCCTCCAGGGCGGCAGCCTCGCCGCCCCTAGGCAACCTCAGAATTCCGCCGTCCCGGCGCTTTGTCATCAAGGGGATATCCATGACGCATCTACGCTCATTCTCGTTGCGGCTGCTGGTCGCCGCGCTGGCGGCCTCGGCCGTTTCGCTGCCCGCCTTCGCCGACAGCTCGGCCAGCGTCGGCGGCGCCAGTTTCGTCAACAAGGGGCTGGTGGGGGTTGGCCGCATCCCGGCCGGCCAGCGCGACAGGTTCGGCGAGACCTTCGGCTCCGGCTCCGGCATGTCGATCGACACCGCGGGCTGGACGCATGATGCCGGCACCTACAGAGGCTCGCTGTGGCTGCTGCCCGACCGCGGTTATAACGTCGTCGGTACCACCGACTACCGGCCGCGCCTCAACACGATCAACATCGAGTTCGCCCCGGTGGCGCCAGGTGCCGCGCCCGCGGCCGGCCAGGAGCAGACCGGCGTCAAGGCGACGCTCGCCGACACCATGCTCCTGACCGACGACAAGGGCGCCGACGCCAGCGGTCTCGACCCGCTGAACGGCGTGCGTCCCGCCGCCGGCGACATGCCTGTCCTGCCGCAGGCCGACAATGGCAAGCTCGCGCTCGACAACGAGGCGATCGTGCGGCTGCCCGACGGCACCATGCTCGTCTCCGACGAATACGGTCCCGACATCTACCGCTTCTCCGCCGACGGCCGTCTGATGTCGGCGACCCAGCCTCCGGCCGCGCTCGTGCCGATGCGCCACGGCACGGCCAATTTTGCTTCCGACAATCCGGGCCCAGGTGCTGCCGAACCCGACCCAAAGGATCCCGAAACCGGCCGCCAGAACAATCAGGGCCTCGAAGGCATGGCAATGACGCCGGACGGCAAGTTCGTGATCGCGGTCTTGCAGTCGGCGACCCGGCAGGACGGCGGCGATTCGGCCTCGACGCGCCAGAACACCAGGGCGCTGGTCTATGACGCCTCCGATCTTGCCCATCTCAAGCTGGCACATGAATATGTCGTGCCGCTGCCGGTGTTCAAGGACGCCAAGGGCAAGACCAAGGTGGCTGCGCAAAGCGAGATCGTGGCGCTGTCGGACACGGCTTTCCTGATGCTGGCGCGCGACAGCGGCAATGGCCAGGGCCTGAAGGGCGAAGAGTCGCTGTATCGCAAGATCGACATTGTCGACCTTTCCGGCGCGACCGACATCGCCGGCGGTCCCTTCGATGCCGCCGACAAGCCGGTGGCGCCCAAGGGCGTGCTCGATCCGTCGGTGACGCCGGCAAGGCTGACGCCGTTCATCGACATCAACGACAAGGCCGAGCTTGCCCGCTTCGGCCTGCACAATGGCGCGCCCAATGACAAGGACAACCTCTCGGAAAAGTGGGAAGCGATGTCGCTGGCGAGCGTGCTCGATCCGAAGCTGCCCGACGACTATTTCCTGTTCGTCGCCAACGACAACGATTTCCTCGCCCAGGACGGTTTCCAGGTCGGCGCGCCCTACAAGGCCGAGGACGGCGCCGATGTCGACACCATGTTCCTTGTCTATCAGGTCACGCTTCCCGGCCTCGCCAGGAAGTAAGCATCTTGCAGCAGGCGCCGCCTGGCGCCTCCTGCCCGACAAGCTTGATCGGATGCACGACGGCGTGCCTTGCCCGCCGTCGCTCCTTTCGCAAGGGTGCATCCCGGTCGGGCCTGCGGTATCCTGCGTGCCGGACTCAAAAGAACCAGCTTTGCCGGATGCCCGCCATGGATGAAAAGATGCCCGCGCGCCGGCGCACCGGTGACCTGACCAGCGGCCCCATTCCGCGCACGCTCCTGCTGTTCGCCCTGCCGGTGCTCGGCTCCAACGTGCTGCAATCGCTCAACGGCTCGGTCAACGCTGTCTGGGTCGGCCGCTTCCTCGGCGAATCCGCGCTTACCGCCACCTCGAATGCCAATCTGGTGCTGTTCCTCATCCTCGGCACGGTATTCGGCATCGGCATGGCGGCCACCATACTGGTGGCGCAATCGGTCGGCGCCCGCGATCTCCCCGAGGCACGCCGCATCGTCGGCACCAGCGCCACCTTCTTTTTCTTCGTCTCGGTGCTGTTCGCCGTCTGCGGCTGGATCTGGGTCGACACCATTCTGGGCGCGCTCGGCACACCGCCCGACGCCTTGCCGCTGGCGCGCTCCTATTTGCGCATCATCTTCGTCGCCGTGCCGATGATGAACCTTCTGTCCTTTGTCATGACGGTGCTGCGCGGCGCCGGCGATTCGCGCACGCCGTTCTTTTTCATGGCGCTCGCCGTCGTGCTCGACATCATCTTGAACCCACTGCTCATCCGCGGCATCGGGCCGTTCCCCGAGCTCGGCATCGCCGGCTCGGCGACCTCGACGCTTGTCGGCCAGACAGTGAGCGTCATTGCCATCCTGATCGTGCTCTATGTCCGCAAGCATCCGCTGCGTCTGGCCGGCGCCAATCTGGCGCTGCTGCGGCCGGACCCCGCCTTGCTGCGCGTCGTCGTCTTCAAGGGCGTTCCGATGGGTTTGCAGATGATCGTGATTTCGGCCGCGGCCCTGACGGTGATGGGCATCGTCAATTCCTACGGTTCGCAGGTGGCCGCCGCCTACGGCATCGCCGCGCAGTTATGGACCTACATCCAGATGCCCGCGCTCGCCATCGGCGCGGCCGTGTCCTCGATGGCGGCGCAGAACGTCGGCGCCGGCCGCTGGGACCGCATCAGCCGCATCGCAGCGTCAGGCGTCGGCTTCAACCTGGTGCTGACCGGTGCTCTCGTGGCACTTCTATGGGTCTTCGATCGCTCGATCCTCAGCCTGTTCCTGAGCCGCGACAGCGCGGCGATAGACATCGCCGCTCACATCAACAACGTCGCGTCCTGGTCGTTCATCCTGTTCGGCGTCACCATCGTGCTGTTCGCCACCGTGCGCGCCACGGGCGCCGTGATGCCGCCGCTGGTCATCCTGGTGATCTCGGTACTGGTCGTGCGCACCGGCTTTGCCTATTTCATGCGGGATGTGATCGGCGAGGAGGCGCTGTGGTGGAGTTTCCCCGCCGGCTCGATCACCTCCCTGCTGCTGGCCGCGGCCTACTACCGTCTCGGCGGCTGGCGCACCCTGCACATGATCGAGAACCGGCCGGCCGCCGGCGAGCCGCCCGACACCGGGCTCGGCGTGCCGCGCCAGCGCGCGCATTTTTCCCCAGAGACGCCGAACGGCTGAAGCTGGCCGCTCTCAAGGCCTGTTTTTCAACCCAAAGCCCAGCGCGACCAGCGCAAACACGATGATCATGCCGGCGAACGCCAGGCTGGCCGCGATGGGGCTGGCATAGGTCGAGATGATGCCAATACCGATGACGGGCAAGGCATTGCCGATAAAGCAGCAGATGAAGAAGCTGGATACCACTTCGGCGCGGCGATCCTCCGGTGCGATCTCGTTCACCACCTGCAGGCTGCCACGATAGCCGAGTGCGGCCGTCACGCCGCAGCAGGCGGTGGCGGCGATCATCAGCGCCATCGACGCCAGCATCTGCGCCGCCACCACCATGAGGATGCTGGGAATCATCAACGCCAGCGCGGTCAGCATGGCCTTGCCGCTCTGCATTTGCTTCAGCGCTACGATGCTGAGCGCGGTGACGATCGCCAATTCGAAGAACAGCGCACCGGCGACAGCATGGTTCGTCTCATGCAGTTGCTGCGCCAGGATGCTTGGCGCCACCGCGGCATAGAAGCCGACCAGCGCCATGGCGCCGAAACCGGTCACCGCCGGCGCGACGAAGCGCGCGCGGATTTCATCCGGCACGGCAAAGTGCGGCCGCATGGAAATCTGCCCGGGGCCGCCAGGCTCCGCCACCGTTTCGCGTGTACGCCAGACCAGGATGGAGACGAATACAAGCGCCGCCAGATAGACGATGAAGACCAGGCGCAAGGGCCACGGTTCATACTGCGCCAACAGTCCCGAAACGAGTGCGCCGAAACCGAGGCCCAGGAAATTGGTGCTGGTGGCAATGACGCTGGCGCGCGCCTTGTCAGCGCCGGGGAGAAGCTCGGCGATCCATGCCGTTCCGGTCCCCGCGCCGACACCGATGCCAAGCCCGCTCAGGACGCGCGCCACATCGAGCAGAACGACATTGTTGGCGAACAGAAAGACAAGCGCGCTGGCGACGGCGACGATCATGGCCGCGAGAGCGGCAGGCCGGCGCCCAACGACATCCGACGCGCCGCCCAACATCAGCAGGGCGCCGAGATTGCCGACGACATAGACCGCGTAGACCAGCGTCAGCGTGATCTGTGAAAAGCCGAATTGCTGCTTGTAGATGATGTACAGCGGCGTCAGCACCGTGCTGCCGGCAAACAGAACGGCGATCATTGTGGCAACCACCGGAATTGCGAGAGCCTCGCCGCCTGCTTCGTTGCGCGTATGCGCCAAGTCACGAATGGCCATGGCCAAACCTCTTCATCAGTTTCAGGGATCGCGACCTTAACGCGCCCTTACTCCCGACGTTCCGGCCGGCCGGCGGGCTCCTGACAGCATGACGGACGTTGTCTGGACCGGGAAACCCGTTGGCTGAACAGGCTCGTGTCGGAGCCGATGGTTCCGATCCGTCACGACATCCTGTCGTGTGACCCCGCTAAAATCCGCTATTTGCAGGAGAAACCCGGTGCGATCTTGCACTTCCCGGGACGCGGTTTGTGCGGCGGGCGATGGTGCGGAGGACGGTGCGGCCGATGCTGCCAGTGCGGCGGACGATGCGGCGGGCGCACGATGATCACTGGCGGGCGAACGACATGGGCCCGCGAGAGATAGCCGGAACTGGCCCAGCCGCTGAGGCCGCCGCCATGGATTCTGCACCAACCCGGCTGGCAGCCGGTGACGTTCACCCTGTAGCCGACTGGCAGCGTCCCCACCTTGGCATATCCCGCCCCGGGCCCGGAGCGCACGTTGAGGTTGGTGGTGGTGTGGGCGCTGTAGGCGAACGCGGCGGCCGACGTGCCGAGGATGGCGGCCAGAATGGTCGCGAGGCAGAGCAGAAATCGAAATCTCATCAGTCACTCCATTCGATCGCTCGGCCTTATGTGATTCAGCCGAGGCTGTCTTCGATGGAGGACTGTGGCAAGAAAAGTCAACAATTTGCCACAGCAAACCATTGCCGCGAGCCGGCCTGGCGGGAGAGTTTCCCCTGATATAGTTGAGAAATTCCCCGGATGGCGTTTATCGGCCTGACAACATCAGCTAACGATTTACCATCTTCAACGATCGACACCGGACATAGGGCGCAAATCATGGGCAAAGGCAGGGTCGAGGCATTCACCGACGGCGTCGTGGCCATCATCATCACCATCATGGTGCTTGAACTGAAGGTGCCGCACGGCGAGGATCTCTCGGCCTTGCTGCCGCTATGGCCGATCTTCTTCAGCTACGTGCTGTCCTTCATCAACGTCGGCCTTTACTGGAACAATTTGCACAATATGTTCCACACCGTGCAGCGGGTCGACGGCCGCGTGTTGTGGGCGAACCTCAATCTCCTGTTCTGGCTGTCGCTGATGCCGGTGACGACGGCCTTCATGGGCGAAAACCATTTCGCGCCGGTGCCGGTCGCCGTCTACGGCGCCGATCTTGCGCTGTGCGCCATCGCCTACTTCATTCTCGTCGTGACGCTTCACCGATTGCACGGCAACGATACGGCCTTTGCCAGGGCGATCGGCAACGACCGCAAGGGCAAGATCTCGCTTGTCGCCTATCTCTGCGCCATCCCGCTGACCTTCATCAGCCAGTGGATCGGCGTCGCGATCTATGTACTGGTTGCCCTGGTCTGGCTTGTGCCGGACCGGCGTTTCGCACGCGTGATCGAAAAATAGGGATCTATTCGCGCATCGCTTTCAGCTTCTCGGCCACCGACGCGGCAAGATCGGCGTAGCGCTCTTCCAGCCGTTCCGCCGCCTTGATGACCGCAAAGTCATGGCCGAACTTTTCCAGCGCCATGCGCAGCTTCTCGACGAAATCCGCCTGTTTTTCCAAGGCGGAAAACAGCGTCTTCACCTGTGCTTCGTTGATCTCGGGGTTTGCCAGCATCTGCGGCACTTCGCGGTTCATCTGATCGCCGATGGTGGTCTGCTGCTTCAGGATTTCGATCCAGTCCGTCAATCGGGAAATCTCCTTTTTGCGAGGCACCATGCGCAGTCTCGGCTGGACCGGTCAACCCGGCCCATGCCGGCTGCTGAAGCGCAGCCAGGCGCGTGGAGGCTTGCGCCAGCCCGCTCCGGCGCTAAGTTCGGCGCCATCGCAAGAAGGAATCCGCCGCCCATGCTGACCGACGCAGAACTCCAGACCGCTTTGCCCGCGCTTGGTTCGGGCAATGCCGCAGTCATTACCGGCGCTGCCAGCGGCATTGGTCTTGCCGCCGCGAAGCGGCTGGCTCTCATGGGCATGAAGATCGTGCTTGCCGATGTCGCCGGCCCGCGTCTTGAGGATGCGGCCCGTATTGTGTCCGCGATCGCCGGCGACGATGCCGTGCTGGCCGTCGCCGCCGATGTTTCGAAGGCACAAGACGTGGATCGTCTCGCCGAAAGAGCCTTTGGCGCCTTCGGCAATGTGTCGCTGCTGATGAACAATGCTGGTGTCGGCAACAACCCGGGTAAGCCGTGGGAGAACCGCGACGCTTGGAAGCAGCTGCTGGACATCAATTTCTGGGGTGTCGTGCATGGCGTCGAAGCCTTCGTGCCCCGCATGCTGGCGGCCCGCCAGCCGGGCCTGATCGTCAACACCGGCTCCAAGCAAGGCATCACCACGCCGCCTGGAAACCTTGCCTACAACGTCTCCAAGGCCGGCGTGAAGACCTTTACCGAGGGACTGGCGCATGCCCTGCGCAACGAACCGGGTGCCCATCTGTCGGCGCATCTGCTGATCCCGGGCTTCACCTATACCGGCCTGACCGAGGGTGCGACCGAGAAGCCGGCCGACGCCTGGACCGGCGAACAGGTCATTGATTTCATGCTGGAATCCCTGACAAAGCGCGACTTCTACATCCTGTGCCCTGACAACGAGGTGACGCGTCCGCTGGATGAGAAACGCATGGCCTGGGCGATCGGCGACATCATCGAAAACCGCCCTGCTCTGTCGCGCTGGCACCCCGACCACAAGGATGCCTTCGCGGCATTCATGAAGCAATGAGCATGTCCGAAAAATGAGAGCCGGTGTTCGGATCGGGTCGCATTCGAGCAACGACGGAACCCTTGGGGGTTAACCGGTTTCAGCCGGTGCTTCGAGCCACCTGCTTTTTCGGTTTGCTCTTTGACGCCACGGCTTTCTTGGCAGCTACGGCCGCGATTTTCTCGTCATGCCGCTTCGCTGCCCGCTCGCATTTGGCACGGATCTCCTGGACCTCGGCTTCGGTCAGATGCTCGATACCGATGAAGGTGTTCTTGGCTTCGCTGACCCGGATCAACTCGTCCAGTTTGGCCTGGATTGCCGCGCCGTCTCGATTCTGGGTGTTTTGGATGAGAAACACCATCAGGAAGGTGATGATCGTCGTCCCGGTGTTGATCACCAGTTGCCAAGTGTCCGAGAAGGCGAAGAGTGGGCCGCTTACTGCCCAGATGATGACGATCAGGCAGCAGAGTGCGAATGTCGGCGACAGCCCCGCAAGGTGGGCTACCCGGTTGGCGATTTTGGTGAAGAGCTTCTCGATCATGGGGTCCCTCAAACAGCGCCGCGCCGTGCGGTACGCCGGAAGGAACAACCGGCGGCCATATCGGGTTCCCATCGGAAAGAAATACAACCGCCGCAATCGAATGCACGCATCAAGGGAATCGGAAGGACAACACACTTTATCGGTTTGGTGTCACAGTAACGGTGCAGGCAAAACAGGCCTGTTCCTTCCGCTTCACAGCGGTTTACCTCCAGCCCCTTCCGTTGCGCCACCCCCGCATGACGGAAGGGGTTCAGTCCGGAGCGCTCGCACAGTGGTTCCCTGAAGCGCGCCTTTGGCGCAAATGCGCGTGCTCTTCAGCCGCGCCGGCGTCACTCACGCGGCGTGATTTTCCCAGCGGTCCAGGAAGGTCTCGATGGTCATGGCCTGCATGTCGGGAACGGCGCTGGCGAGCTTTTCGACCGGCCAGTCCCACCAGGCGAGAGCCTCGATCCGCGCCGCGACATCGGCTGCGAAGCGCGGCCGAAGCGGCTTGGCCGGCACCCCGGCGACGATCGCATAAGGCGGCACGTCATGCGTGACGACGGCATTGGCGCCGACGACGGCGCCATTGCCGATGGTGAGGCCGGGCATGATCACGGCCCCGTGGCCGATCCACACGTCATGGCCGATGCTCACCGCCTTCGCCTGGCGTCGTTCGCGGAAGACGGCATCGACGCCCAGCCAGCGGAAATATTCGTTGGGCCGGTAGCTGACCTTGTGCTGGGTCAGCCGCTCGATCGGATGATCCAGTGCATTGATGCGGCTGTTGGCGGCAATCGAGCAGAATTTGCCGATGCTCGTGTAGATCGCCTCGGCGTGCCGCTCGAAGTAGGAAAAATCGCCGACGCTCACTTCGCGCAGTACCACCCGCTCGCCGATCGAGGCGTAGCGGCCCAGCTTGCATGCTTTCAGCTCCGCCGTCGGATGGATACGCGGCTCGGGATCTTTCAGCACGAGATTTTCGGAACGGTCCATACGGGCGGCTTTACGTCAGGGCAATAGCTCCCGCAAGCCGGGAGCAATTGTCGGTCGGGTCAATTGCACGGAAAAACGGATCCATCTATTTCGGTTTGCCCTTGGTCCACACCACGTTCTGGCCGTAGAGCGGCACGGTGGTGACCGACATTTTGGCCGAGCCGTTCTGCACCTGGCGCGAATGCGAGAGGTAGATCAGCGTCTCGTTGGCCTTGTCGTAGATGCGGTTCACCACCTGCTTCTTCCAGATCAGGCTGATGCCTTGCTTGAACACCTCCTCGCCGCCTTCGCTCATGTCGATGTCGCCGATGGTGATCGGACCGGTCTGGCGGCACGAAATCGAGGAATCGGAAGGATCCTCGAACCAGTTGCCCTTGTGCAGGCGGTCGATGATGCCGCGGTCGAAATAGGACACGTGGCAGGTGACGCCGTCCACCTTCGGATCCTTGATCGCTTCGACGATGATGTCGTTGCCGAGCCAGTCGACGCCGACCTTGCCGACTTCATCGGCGACTGCAGCACCGGCGCCAAGGACAAGGCACGCGGTCAGAGCGCCGCCGATCAGATTTCGCCCAATCAGTCGTTGCAAGATAGCCTCCGAGGTTCAAGTTTGCCGGTCTCAGGTGGGGCGAAGGACATTGCATTGCAAGCCGCCGGTCCCGATGAAAACGCCGGGATAGGTCACGGCCGGTTGCGTCAACGCGGCACCTTTGCGTGTACCCGGTCGAACCGCTAAGACTGTTCGCCGAACCAAGGGCTGCCTGGCCATGGCCGGCATGCCGATGAAATTACAAGACGGAATCCTACTGATGATGCGCTCAATACTGGTCGGCATTCTCGTCCTGATGGCGGCCGGCATAGGCTGGCTGACCTTCGACTGGTATCGCGGCCACTATGGCGGCGAGCCTTTCGGTGCCGCCTTTACGCTGGTCGACCAGAAAGGCGCGCCGATCACCGAAGCCGCCTTCCGGGGCCACCCCAGCGTGGTCTTCTTCGGCTTCACCCACTGCCCAGAGGTCTGCCCGACCACGCTGTTCGAACTGTCCGGCTGGCTGAAGACGCTTGGTGACGATGGCAAGAACCTGCATGCCTATTTCGTCTCAGTCGATCCGGAGCGCGACACCCCCGCGGTCATGAACGCCTATGTCAGCAATTTCTCTGACCGCATCACCGGCATATCGGGCGACCCGGACAAAGTCCACGCCATGGCGAAGTCCTTCGGCATCTACTGGAAGAAGGTCGACACCGGCGACGGCGACTACACGATGGACCATACCGCCTCGGTGCTGCTGCTCAACGGCAAGGGCGATTTCGCCGGCACGATCGCCTATGGCGAAAGCGCCGACACCGCGGTGGAAAAGCTCAAACGCCTCGCGGCCAAGGGCTGATGCGAATCCATGACCCAGACGCGGCTCCATTTCACCGCCGGCAAGATCGAATCCACCAGAATTTTCGCCGCCCTCGATGCCGCCTTTGAGGACGAAGGCTTGCCGATAGCCGTGCTGGAGGTCGATGAGGACGCGGACATTCATGAAGTCTCTCTCTATGCCGACGGCGATGTGGATGCGGTCGAGGCGCGGGTGAAGGACATTCTGGCAGGGCTAGCCCTGTCCAGGCCGGTCGAGCGCGAGACCTTGCCCGATATCGACTGGGTGGCGCGCTCGCTGGAAGGGCTGAAACCGGTGCGTGCCGGCCGTTTCTTCGTGCATGGCGCGCATGATCGCCGCAAACGCCACAGTGGCGAGCTTGCCATCGAGATCGAAGCGGGGCTGGCCTTCGGCACCGGCCACCACGGCACCACCGCCGGATGCCTGGAAATGCTGGAAAAGGTGACGCGGCGCGAGCGGCCGCGCAACGCGCTCGACCTCGGCACCGGCAGCGCGGTGCTGGCCATCGCTGTGGCCAAGCTCTTCCATATTCCCGTGCTGGCGACCGACATCGATCCGGTGGCGGTAAGCGTTGCCGCCGCCAATGCGCGGCTCAACCACGTAAAGGCGCTGGTGGAGACGGTGACCGCGCCCGGATTCCACCATCCGATCTTTGCCAGGCGTGCGCCTTTCGACCTGATCGTCGCCAACATATTGGCGCGGCCGCTGATGCGGCTTGCGCCGGAAATGGCGCGACACATCAGCCTCGGCGGCTCGCTGGTGCTGTCAGGCATCCTCGACCGGCAGCGCGACGCGGTGATCTCCGCCTATGTCGGCCAGAGCTTTCGCCATGTCAGAACGCTGCACCGCGAAGGCTGGGTGACGATCCATCTCAAACGGTGACGCAGCCCCGTCTGGCCCTGCTGAAATCGATTCCGGTTTCCAGCTCCATGCGCTACGGTCGGGCACTATCCGAGGGAGACGCCACCATGTTCCAGGCCTTTGATTCCGCTGGCAATCCGGCCGTCGGCAGACCGCGCGTGGCGCTGCTGCGCCAATGGCTGGCGGAAAACGGCCTGGATGGATTTGTCGTTCCCCGCGCCGACGAGCATCAGGGCGAATATGTCGCCGACCGCTCGGCGCGGCTAAAATGGCTGACCGGCTTCAGCGGCTCCGCCGGCGTTGCCATCATCCTGCGCGACCGCGCCTTCATCTTCGTCGACGGACGCTACACGCTGCAGGTGCGCGGCGAGGTTGATCTCGGTATCTTCTCGATCGAGAGCCTGGTCGACAATCCGCCTGCAAATTGGCTCAAGGATAACCTCGGCAAGGGCGCGCGGCTCGGCTTCGACCCCTGGCTGCACACGATCGGCGAGGTCAAGGCGCTGCGGGCCTCGGCCGAAAAGACCGGCGCCGTGCTGGTGCCGCTCGAGGCGAACCCGATCGACATAATCTGGAAGGATCAGCCGGATGCACCGGTCGCTCCTGTCGAACTCCATCCCATCGGTTTTGCCGGCGAGCTCGCCAAGGACAAGCTGGCGCGGCTGGCGGCGGCGATCGGCCAGGAGGGCGCCACCCATGCGGTGCTGACGGATCCCTCCTCGATTGCCTGGGCCTTCAACATCCGTGGCGGCGACGTACCGCACACGCCGCTGGCGCTCGGCTTTGCTGTCCTCGCTGCCGACGGACGGCACCGGCTATTCATGGACAGCCGAAAATTCTCGCGCCAGGTTGCGGCGTATCTCACCCAGCTTGCCGAGCCCCATGAGCCCGGTGAATTCGAGGCAGCGGTCGTGGCGCTGGCCAAGAGCGGCGCGAAAATCGCGCTAGACCCCGTTTTGGCCGCCGACAGGCTGCGCATGCTGGTCGAGGACAATGGCGGCGAGGTGATTGCCGCTCCCGACCCGGCCCGCATCCCGCGCGCCACCAAGAACCAGGCCGAGATCAACGGCTCGCGCGCCGCGCATCGGCGCGATGGCGCGGCGGTGGCGAAGCTTTTGTGCTGGCTCGACCGCCAGAAGCCCGGCTCGCTCGACGAGATCGCGGTCGTCACCCGGCTGGAAGAGACGCGCCGGCAGACCGGCGAGGAAACGCAAATGCCGCTGCGCGACGTCTCCTTCGACACCATTTCGGGCGCCGGCCCGAATGGCGCCATCATGCACTACCGCGTCTCACGCGCCACCAGCCGCAAGCTCCAGGCCGGCGAGCTGTTCCTGCTCGATTCCGGCGCCCAATATCAGGACGGCACCACCGACATCACCCGCACCGTGCCGATCGGCCAGCCGACCGAGGAAATGCGCGAACGCTTCACGCTCGTGCTGAAAGGCATGATCGGCATTTCCACGCTGCGTTTCCCCGCCGGCACGCGCGGCTCGGAAATCGACGCCGTCGCCCGCATGGCGCTGTGGAAGCACGGCTGCGACTTCGCCCACGGCACCGGCCATGGCGTCGGCTCTTATCTGGCGGTGCACGAAGGCCCGCAACGCATCGCCCGCACGGGCACCGAAAAGCTGCTCGAAGGCATGATGCTGTCCAACGAGCCGGGCTATTACAAGGAAGGTTCTTACGGCATCCGCATCGAGAACCTCATCCTGGTGACGCCGGCCGAGCAGATCGACGGCGGCGACATCGCCATGCACGGTTTCGAGACGCTGACCCTGGCGCCGATCGACGTCAGGCTGGTGCGCTCGGATTTGTTGACCCGCGACGAGCTGCATTGGCTCGACACCTACCACGCCCGCGTGCTGGCCGAGATCGGGCCGATGCTCGACGGCGAGACGCTGGCCTGGCTGGAAAAGGCAACGGCGCCGTTACCGCATGGCGCTAAGATTTGAGTACGTCTAAGGCGGCGCCAGCGTTCGAACGATCGCGCCCGGAACTCTACCCCACGAACTGCCGCGCCAGGATCAGCATCGCCGCACCAGCCAAAAACATCGCCATCAGCCCGCCGCGCAGCGAAACCACAGCGGTGACAACCAACGCCGCCCATTCCGCCGGTCCGGCATTCAACAGTTCCGGCGCCACCAATGTCGTCAGCACCGCCGCCGGCACCGCGTTGAGGCCGGCCTCGACGCGCGGATGGATATTGTCGAAGCGCGAGATGACCAGATGTCCGCCGATGCGCGTAAGATAAGTGGCGATCGCGCCGGCGATGATGATCCAGAACGTCGTGCTCATGGCCGTGCCTTCACGCCTGAGTGGTGGGGCGGCAGGATGACGGCCAGCAGCATGCCGGCGATGGCGCCGATCGAGACGTGCCAGGGCGAACCTACCGTCTTGTAGGCGACGATCGAGGCGCAAGCACTGGCGACGACCACCGGCAGCCACAACGGCCGCTTGCGGAAGCCCATCACCAGGCCAAGGAAATAGATCGGCAGCAGGAAATCGATGCCCAGCGCATGCGTGTCGGGGATGAGCTTGCCGAACACCGCGCCGAGCGCGCTTTCGATCACCCAGAATACATAGACCGGCAGGCCGAGCCCGAGATACCAGGCGAAGCCGACCGTCTCGCCGGATTGCGCCCTCGCCTCGGCGACGGCGAATTGCGGATCGGTGAGGATGAAGAAGCCGAGCGCTTGGCTGACCACAGGCCAGTGCGCTATGCGCCGGCCGATACCGGCCGAATAGAGCACGTGGCGAAAATTGACGGCGAAGATTGACAGCACGATCAGCCACGGCGCGACATGCTGGCCGAACAGCTCGATGCCGACCATCTGGCTGGCGCCGCCGAAAATCATCGCACTCATCAGGAAGGCTTCGAACACCGAGAAGCCATTGTCGACGGCCAGCGCCCCGAACAGCACCCCGAACGGCGCCGACGCCACAACGACCGGCATGGAAAGCCGCACGCCTTGCCAGAAATCGCTCTTTGCGCCGTTCTCGGAAATTGCATCCGACACCATGGATAACTCCCAGGAGAATGGCCTGATCTAGGTAGCGTGGCCCGCCTTGTCACACGAATTCGGTTGAGCCCAACAATCAGCGGAAATGATTGCCAGGACCAATCCTAGCCCTGCGCCACCTTGCCCTCGATCGCCCTCCCCCAATCGAGCAGCGGCTTGGCGCGCATGGTGAAATCGACCAGCTCGTCGACCAGCGCCGCCGTGTGGATCCCCGCCGGATCGATGACATGCTGGACGTAGAAATGACGGTTGCGGATGGCCTCGGCCAGATCGGAATCACCGACATGCTCGAAGCCCCGCGGCGTGCGCTTCATGCGGCCCTCCGTCTCGAACTCAAGACCATTCTTCTTCAAGGCGGCCACCAGGGCGCGGAACCTGTCGGGCCTTGCCGCGATGGCCTTGCGCATGGCGAGCAACAGTTCCGGGGCGGGCTGCCACCAGGCAATGTCGGCGAAGCAGCGTTCCAGCCCGACGTGGACATAGAACACGCCCTGCTCCATCTTGGTGCCGTCGGGCGACAGGATCGCCGACAGATGCCGGTTGTAAGGCCGCTTGTCCTTGGCGAAGCGCACGTCCCGGTTGATCCGGAACAGTGATTTCTTGCGGTCGCCCTTGAGGCCGAGCCCGGCCTCGCCGAAACGGCGTGTGAGCGTCTCCACCAGATCGCCCAGCGGATCGCGCAATTCCTGTTCGAACAGGTCGCGATTCTCTACGAACCACTCGCGACTCTGGTGGAAATCAAGTGCCTTCAGGAACGGAATAGCCTTCCGGCCGAACCCCTTGAATTCGCCTGACATCATGCCTTGCCGATCCGCTGCAGCCACGCGTCCTCGTCTATGACCTCGATGCCGAGTTCACTGGCAAGCTTGAGTTTCGAGCCGGCGCCGGGCCCCGCCACCACCAGATCGGTCTTGGCCGAAACCGAGCCCGCCACCTTCGCGCCCAGCCGTTCGGCCATCGCCTTGGCTTCGGAGCGCGTCATCTTTTCCAGCGAGCCCGTGAACACGATGGTCTTGCCGGCGACCACGCTGTCGGCCGAGACGGTGACGACATACGGCTTCGGCCTGACCTGCTTAAGCAGCGCCTCAAGCACGTCGTCATTGCGCTCATTGCCGAAGAAATCGGCCAGCGCGTTGATCACCGTGTCGCCGATGCCGTTGATCGACGGGAAGACACTATGCGGATCGTCAGCCGCCGCGGTCTCCTTGCCGACGCGGATCAGTTCCTCGATTGTCGAAAACGTCCGGGCAAGCACGGCCGCCGTCGTTTCGCCGATATGGCGGATCCCAAGCGCAAAGATGAAGCGGTCGAGCTCGGGTTCGCGGCGCGAATCGATCGCCGCAAAGAGCTTGTCCAACCCTTCATAGTTGCGGTCCTCGACGCTGCGCACGTTCTTGCGCGTCTTGCCCGACGCCGCCTCGCGCTGCCTCGCCTGCTCCTCGCGCCGCTCGGCCAGCGCCTTGGTGACGGCGGGACGCCGATCCCTGAGCGTGAAGATGTCGGCGGCCGTCTTGACCAGGCCCGCATTGAAGAACAGGTCGATGTTTTCCGCGCCTAGTCCCTCGATATCCATGGCCCCGCGCGACACGAAGTGGCGCAGCCCTTCCACGGCTTGCGCGGGGCAGATCAGTTCGCCCGTGCAACGCCTGCGGGAATCCTCCTTGCCGGTCTTCTCGTTGATTTCGCGCGTCGCCGGCGAGCCGCAGATCGGGCAAGTATGTGGGAATTCGTAAGGCACGGCATCCGGCGGACGCTTGTCGACGACGACACTGACGATCTGCGGGATGACGTCCCCTGCCCGCTGGATCACCACGGTGTCGCCGATGCGCACGTCGATGCCGTCGCGGATCGGCTGGCCGTTGCTGTCGAAACCCTTGATATAGTCTTCGTTGTGCAGCGTGACGTTCTCGACCACGACGCCCCCGACTGTCACGGGCGCAAGCCTCGCCACCGGCGCCAGCGTGCCGGTGCGCCCGACCTGGATATCGATCTTCTGCACGGTCGTCATCGCCTGTTCGGCCGGAAATTTGTGCGCGATGGCCCAGCGCGGTTCGCCGGTGACGAAGCCCCACCGGCGCTGCAACTCCAGTTGGTCGACCTTGTAGACGACGCCGTCGATGTCGTAGCCCAAGGAAGAACGCTGTTCCTCGATGCGGTGATAATGCGCGATCAGCTCGCCGACCGACCTCGCCCGCACCATCAGCGGGCTGACTTTGAAGCCCCATTCCGCGAATTTCTGCACCGAATCGTATTGTGTCGGAGCGGGGTCGGCTGTCGTGTAGCCCCAGGCATAGGCAAAGAATTTGAGGTTCCGGCTGGCGGTGACCGATGGATCCTTCTGGCGCAGCGACCCAGCCGCCGTATTGCGCGGATTGACATAGTCCTGGCCGCCGGCGGCCGCTGAGCGCTGCTTCAGCGCCTCGAATTCGGCATAGGTCATGTAGACCTCGCCGCGTATCTCGATGATTTCGGGCCAGCCCGAGCCTTTCAGCCTGCCGGGAATATCGGCGATGGTCCTCAGATTGGCGGTGATGTCTTCGCCGACAGCGCCATCCCCGCGCGTTGCGCCCTGCACGAACACGCCGTTCTCGTAACGCAGCGACGCCGACAGGCCGTCGATCTTCGGTTCGGCCGTGAAGGCGATGTCGAGATCCTTGTCGCGGTCGAAGAAGCGCCGGCCGCGTTCGATGAAATCGGCGACGTCCTCGTCGGTATAGGCCTTGGCGAGGCTGAGCATGGGCACGGCATGGCGCACCTTGGCAAAGCCTTCCGCCGGCGCGGCACCGACCCTGCGCGATGGCGAATCCTCGCGCACCAGGGCGGGAAAGCGCTGCTCGATGGCGAAGTTGCGCCGGGTCAGCGCATCATAGGCGGCGTCGGTGATAACAGGCGCGTCCTCGGTATGGTAGCGGCGGTCGTGCTCCGCGATCTCCTGCGCCAGGCGCTTCAGCTCCGCTTCGGCTTCGCTCTCACTGAGTGAATCGACTGGTCTTTCAGACATCGCACGGCTTCCCTGACCAATGCACGCCGCCCAAAATACGGTGCGATTTTGGGGCAACGACATGCGCAAAACAATAACCAAGGCGCGGCGCACTTTGGTTGGGCGCCACTATAAATCAGGATTTGGCAGGAGGGAGCCGGCCTGCGAAAAAATCATTCCTGAACAGCAGGATGCAGCCATATCCTGACTCGCCTTCACGGGAAACGAGCTTTCAGGCAGCCGCCGTATTCTCCCGCAGCAATCTCTCGGCGGCCGCGCGCGCTTCGTCGGTGATGGTGGCGCCGGCCAGCATGCGCGCGATCTCTTCCTGGCGCGCCGCCCGGTCCATTTCGGCGATGCCGGTCGCGACCTTGTCGGTGCTGCCGGACTTGGAGATCAGGAAGTGCGTCGCCGCGCGGGCCGCCACCTGCGGCGCATGGGTGACCGAGAGCACCTGCACGCGCCTGGACAATCTTGCCAGCCGCTGGCCGATGGCATCCGCGACGGCGCCGCCTACCCCTGTGTCGATTTCATCGAAGACCAGCGTTGGCGCCGAGCCCCGGTCGGCCAGCGCCACCTTCAGCGCCAGCAGGAAGCGCGAAAGCTCGCCGCCGGAAGCAACTTTCATCATCGGCCCGGGTCGCGTGCCGGGATTGGTGCGCACCCAGAACTCGATCTGGTCGATGCCCTCTTCCATGCGGCTCTCGGCCTCGCTCTTCATCTCGACGATGAAGGCGGCGCGTTCGAGCTTCAGCGCCGGCAGTTCGGCCATCACGGCCTTGGTCAGGCCGACCGCCGCGGCATGGCGAAGCGAGGACAACCGCGCGGCGGCGATGTCATAGGCTTCGCGCGCTGCGGCCGCCTGCTTTTCCAGCCCATGAAGGCGCTCCTCGCCGGCATTGAGATCGGCAAGATCGGCAACCATCGTGTCGCGCAATTGCGCCAAATCATCGACGGCAACGCTGTGCTTGCGCGATGCCGCGCGCAGCGAAAACAATCGCTCTTCCGCCTTTTCCAGCCGCTGTGGATCATATTCGGTGGCGCGCAAAGCCGCCTCGACACCCGACTGCGCCGCGTCGAGCGACAGCATCGCCTCATCCAGCGACTTGACCACTTCGTCGAGCAGCCCGGGGGCCTCGCCGGCCTTGCGCTGCAACCGCCTGAGCAGGCTGGCCAGTTGCGGCAAGGGCGAGGATGGACCCGAAAGCACGTCCTGCGCGTCGTGGATTTCGGAGGCGATCTTCTCGGCCCGCATCATGTGGGCGCGCAAGTCGGCAAGCTCAGTCTCCTCACCCGGCTGCGGATCGAGCTTGGTCAGCTCCGTGACCGCTGCGCGCAGGTAGTCCGCTTCGCGCGCCGCCGCCGCCACCTTGGCACGATGGCGCGAGAGCTCCTGCTCGCAGGCGCGCCAGTGCCGCCAGGCCTCGGCCGCCGACCGGACGGCGCCGAGATGGCCGCCGAAGGCGTCGAGCACGTCGCGATGCGCGCCGGGATCGACAAGGGCGCGTTCGTCATGCTGGCCGTGGATCTCGACCAGCGCGCGGCCGACGTCGCGCATCAGCGTCACGCTGGACGGCTGATCGTTGACGAAGACGCGGGTGCGGCCGTCCACAGTCTGCAAGCGGCGCAGGATGATGTCGCCGTCGTCCTCGATGGCATTCTCGGCAAGCAACGCGCGCACCGGATGGTTGCGCGGCACGTCGAACACGGCAATCACCTGGCCCTGTGCCGCGCCGTGGCGCACCAGGGAAGCGTCACCGCGAGCCCCAAGCGCCAAGGACAGAGCGTCGAGCAGGATGGATTTTCCGGCGCCGGTCTCGCCCGTCAGCACCGAGAGACCGGGCTGGAAGTCGATATCCAGCTTCTCGATCAGGACGATATCGCGGATCGACAGCCTGGAAAGCATCGTTACGCCTGCATCAGGCGCCGGTGATCAGTTTCCCGGCCTTGGATATCCACGAGCCGGCATTCTCGCGCGGCGCAAGCCCGTTGCTCTGCAGGAGCTTGTAGGAATCCTTGTACCATGGGCTGTCGGGATAATTGGTGCCGAGAACGGCGGCAGCGGTCTGCGCCTCCGAAGTCAGGCCCATCGCATAATAGCTCTCGGTCAGGCGCGCCAGCGCCTCCTCGACATGCCGGGTGTTGGAATAATTCTCGACCACATTGCGAAAGCGCTTGACCGCGGCGATGTATTCGCGGCGTTCGAGATAATAGCGGCCGATCTGCATCTCCTTGCCGGCGAGTTGGTCGTTGGCGAAGCGGATCTTTTCCTTGGCGTCATCGACATATTCTGAATTAGGCCAGCGCGTCACGAGATCCTGCATGGTCTGCACGGTCTGGCGCGCTTCCTTCTGATCCTGCGTCACGTCCTTGATCTGGCGGTAGTAGCTAAGGCCGATGATGTACTGCGCATAAGCCGCGTCATCCGTTGACGGATACAGCGTCAGATAACGCTTGGCCGACGAGATCGCTTCGTCGTAGCTGCCCTTGCGATAGTCGGCGAACGCGCCCATCACCATCGATTTGCGGGCCCACTCCGAATAAGGATGCTGGCGGTCGACCGCGTCGAACTTCTTGCTCGCCTCGTCGAGGCGTCCGGCATTCAGATTGGCGAGCCCTTGGTTGTAGAGAACGTCGGCCGGCTCGGTCTGATCGACATAGGTCGACAGGTCGATATCTTTTTCCGACGACATGCAAGCAGACAGGAAGAGCGATGGAACAACCACCGAAAGCGCCAGGAAAACGGACCGCTGCGGCGCTTTCAATTGACCGACTCGCTTGAAGAACATGATTGGATTGCGCCCTTTCGGCGTTATTTCAGTGCCTGTTGCATATCGTTTCCCCAAAACTGGTCCCCACTTCCAGGCGACATGCACTATCGACGGCAGCAGCCATAAACCATAACCGCCTTGCCCGGCAACGCTATGTCTAGGCAATCGAACATTTTTGTGGCGGCCGGGCCGCGCCGGAGCATCCCTGCGATTTCGCCGGCAAATGATGCATTCATGCAACACCAGCGAGCTGCGATGGTGTCCGGAAAGTGGCGGCGACTCAGATCATCCAGGGCGCATAGAGAGGCGCGTTGACGGCGCTCATCTCGGCCGCACGGCCGCGCTCGCGGCGGGTCGTTTCGACGATCTCGAACGCGGTACGGTCCGACAGCACGCGCCGCAAGGCGGCCGCATTCAGCCTATGGCCGCCACGATAGGAGCGGAAGCAGCCGATGAAGCGGGCCCCGGCCAGTGCCAGATCGCCCATGGCGTCCAGCGTCTTATGGCGTACGAACTCGTTGGGGTAGCGCAAGCCGCCCATGTTGATGACGCGGTTGTCGTCACCGATGACCAGCGAATTCTCAAGCGAGGATCCCAGCGCATAGCCGGCGGCCCACAGCCGCTCGACGTCCTTCATGAAGCCGAAGGTGCGGGCGCGCGCGATGTCGCGGCGGAAAATGTCCGCATTGATGTCGGACGCGAACAGCTGCCGGCCGATCGCCGGGCTTTCGAAATCGATCTCGACCTCGAAGCGAGTGCCGTCATAGGGCCTGAACTCAGCCCAGGAGGCGCCGTTCTCGATGCGGACCGGCTTGACGATCCGGATGTAGCGCCGCTTGACCGACAGCGTTTCGATGCCGGCCTGGTCTATGGCCTCGACGAACGCCATGGCGCTGCCGTCGAGGATAGGGACCTCATGGCCGTCGATCTCGATGATGACATTGTCGATGCCGAGCCCGAACAGCGCCGCCATGATGTGCTCGACCGTGGCGATGTGCTCGCCAGAGGGATCACCGAGCATGGTGCACAGGTCGGTTGCGCCGATCTCGGAAAACAGGGCGCGGAACTCGCGACCTTGCCCGTTCTCACTAAAAAGCTGGAAAACGATGCCGGTGTCGGCATCCGCCGGGAGAAAGCTGATGGAAACTTCCTTGCCGCTGTGAACGCCGGTGCCCGTAAGCGACGCGCGCGTCTTCACTGTCGTCTGATAGTCGTGCAAGACAATCCCCATAAGCCCGAAATGCCTAGGTCCGCTTCTCCAGCCCGAGGGCGCGGCTCTCTTGTAAAAATCGGCAGGCCAGGTCACTTCCCCCGAAATCCCGGCAAACCGACGACGGTAGGCAATGAAGATAATGTCCCGTCAGGGATAGTCCAAATCACGGTTTCTTACTCTTTGTAACCGCAACCGACATATGGATAGCCTCTTAAGTGCTTGAATTTGCATTATTTTAAACGTTAACAGGCAAGCAATTCCTTGCTTGCCTGTTAACAATTGTTACAGCCCGTTAACCGCTCAGTTGGCCTGGCGACGCAGGAACGCCGGAATTTCCAGCTGGTCGTCCTCCTGAGTCGCCCTGGCCTGCGGCGTCAGGCGGCCTTGGTCGTCGAGCTGGCCGCGACGAGGCGCGTAGAGCTGCGCGTCCTGGCTTGCCAGACGGCGCACTTCCGGTGCGGCCTGACGCAGCTTGGGCTCGCGCGGCTGCGCCGGCTGCAGGCGTGCAGGCTCTTCCTCGCGGCGCGTCAGGCCGTTGGTCAGACGCTTCAAGAGCCCCATCGGTCCGCTGTTCTCATGGTCGGCCGGGCGGCTCTTGGCGTCGACCTCGGCCTTCACGACAGGCGGAAAGTCCTCGACGCGCGGCATGCGCTGGGGAGCCATCGCGACCGGCTGCTGGACTTCGCGCAGGATCTCGCGCGGCTGAGGCGCCGGCTGCATCTGCTGGACCACGGGCTGCACCATCGGTTGCGGCTGCGCCGGCGGAGCCTGGAAGATCTTGCTCTGCGGACGGAAATCATCCGCATGGGCAATTGGCGCCGGACGGGCTTGTGCCATCGCCGCGGCGTTTGCTTCGGCCAGTTGGATCGCTTCCGCGACCGGATCGGCGGCGCGCGGCTCGAACGCAGCCTGCTGGACCGGCGCGGGGCGGCTTTCCGCCGCGGCAACGGCCGGGCGGGCGGCCGGCTTCTGCGGCGCGGTGCGGATCGAGATCGGCGCGGCGGCGATTTCGGCCGCCGACTTGTCGATGCCGGTGGCCACAACCGAGACGCGGATGACGCCTTCGAGCTCCTCGTCGAAAGTGGCGCCCAGGATGATGTTGGCGTCCTGGTCGACCTCCTCGCGGATGCGGGTCGCCGCTTCGTCGACTTCGAACAGCGTCAGGTCGCGGCCGCCGGTGATCGAGATCAGCAGGCCCTTGGCGCCCTTCATCGAGGTCTCGTCGAGCAGCGGGTTGGCGATCGCGGCTTCCGCGGCCGCCATCGCGCGGCCCTCGCCCGATGCCTCGCCGGTGCCCATCATCGCCTTACCCATCTCGCGCATCACCGAACGAACGTCGGCGAAGTCGAGATTGATCAGGCCTTCCTTGACCATCAGGTCGGTGATGCAGGCTACACCCGAATAGAGAACCTGGTCAGCCATGGCGAACGCGTCGGCGAAGGTGGTCTTGTCATTGGCCAGCCGGAACAGGTTCTGGTTAGGGATGACGATCAGCGTGTCGACGCATTTCTGCAGCTCCTCGATGCCGAAATCCGCCGTCTTCATGCGGCGCTGGCCTTCGAAATGGAACGGCTTGGTGACGACGCCGACAGTGAGGATGCCCTTCTCGCGGGCGGCGCGCGCCACGACCGGCGCCGCTCCCGTGCCCGTGCCGCCGCCCATGCCCGCGGTGACGAAGCACATATGGGTGTTGGACAGGTGATCGATGATCTCGTCGATGCATTCTTCCGCTGCCGCGCGGCCCACTTCAGGCTGGGATCCGGCGCCCAGCCCCTCGGTGACATGCGCGCCGAGCTGGATCAGCCGGTCGGCTTTCGACATGGTCAGCGCCTGCGCGTCGGTGTTGGCGACAACGAACTCGACGCCGCGCAGACCGGCGGTGATCATGTTGTTGACGGCGTTGCCGCCGCCGCCGCCGACGCCGAACACGGTGATGCGTGGCTTAAGCTCGGTGATGTCCGGCTTTTGCAGATTGATGGTCATTGTCTCCGTCCTTTGCCTTTCCTGCCGCTTCGCCGCCGCGGCCACTTATGGGGCTGTCCCCGTCAATTAGAAACTGTCTCTCAACCACTGACTCATGCGATGCAGTTTTCCGCCCGTTCCGGTCATCCTGAGACCGGAAATTCCTTTCGCCGGATGGCTCTCGAAGCTCGCCATCTGCGGATAGATCAACAAGCCGACGGCCGCCGAGAAGGCCGGCCCCTTCGCCGCTTCGGGCAGGCCCGCCACGCCGAGCGGGCGGCCGATGCGCACATTGCGCCCCAGGATGCGGCGCGCCGCTTCCGGCAGGCCGGCAAGCTGGCTGGCGCCGCCGGTCAGCACCACGCGCTTGCCCACCGCATTGCCGTAGCCGGACTTGTTCAGCCGGTCGCGCAAAAGCTCGAGCGTCTCGTCGATGCGGGCACGCACGATGCGCGTCATGACGGAGCGCGGAATCTGGAGCGGCACTTCGCCCTCGTCGCCGATCGGCTGGATCGAGACCAGGTCGCGGTCATCGGCGCTGCCGGGCAACGCCGAACCGTGCATCACCTTCAGCCGTTCGGCGGCATCGAGCGAGGTGGACAGTCCCTTGGCCATGTCCAGCGTGACGTGGTTGCCGCCGATGGCGATGGCGTCGCCATGGACGAACTTGCCTTCCGAAAACACCGAGATCGTCGTCGTGCCGCCGCCCATATCGATGCAGGCGGCGCCCAGTTCCAGCTCGTCGTCGACCAATGCCGCCAGCCCGCTGGCATAGGGCGTCGCCACCATGCGCTCGACCGAAAGATGCGAGCGGTTGATGGAGAGCTCCAGGTTGCGCATCGGAGCGGCGTCGCCGGTCAGCACATGCATGTCGACGCCAAGCGTGTCGCCGACCATGCCGCGCGGATCGCGCACGCCGCGCTCAGCGTCGAGCGAGAAGCCGACGGGGAGCGAATGGACCACCTCGCGCTCGGTCTTCAGCGCCTGCTTGGCGCCGGCACCGAGCACCCGCTTGATGTCGGCCTCGTCGGCCTCATGGCCGCCGAGATTGATGGTTGCCGAGAAGGCTTCGCTCTTCAGCCGGCCGGCGGTCATGTTCACGATCAGCGAATCGACCGTCAGCCCGGCCATGCGCTCGGCGGCGTCGACGGAGAGACGAATGGCATGTTCGGCACGATCGAGATCGATGACGACGCCCGATTTGACGCCCTGCGACTTCTGATGGCCGATGCCGATCACCTGGATGCGGTGCGAGCGTCCGCGCAGCAGCTTGCCGTCATCGCACGGCTTCAGCTTCGCCACCATGCAGCAGACCTTGCTCGAACCGACATCCAGCACCGTCAAGGTGCCGGAGCGGCGCGACGAGGCATCGCCTGAACCGCCAAGCCAGCTCATATCTTCGTCTCCGGCTTGCGCTTCAGCGTTTTCGGCTTCTCGTTGAGCGCGGCTTCGCGCTGAGTCGCCGCCTCCGGCGTCAGCTGCACGACCAGCCGGTCCGACAGCCGCATATCGACGGCCGCGATATCGCGCGACAACAGCCCCTTGTCATGGTCCATGCCGACGAGTTCGGCGAGTGCCTGATCCTCGCCATCCTCGGGGAGCTTGACGGTGATGCCATTGTCCAGCTTCAGGTCCCAGCGCCGATCGCCGACACGGACATAGCCCCTGATGCGGGTCGCGAGATCCGGGTATTTTTCGATCTTCGCCAGGAATTCCGGCGCCTTGGCCGGCGCGCCGGCTCCGATCAGCAATGGCAGCAGCACCTGCTTGCCACCCGAGAACGGCGCGATAACGGCACCGTCTTTTTCGATGACGGAGAGATCACTGCCCTGCTGCCAAAGCGCGAACGCCTGGCGCTCCTCGACGCGCACCTCCAACGTGTGCGGATAGACCTTGCGCACCGCGGCGACCTCGATCCAGGGCAAGGTGGCGATGCGTTCCCGCGCCGCCTCGGCATCGAAGCCGATCAGCGACGTCCAGCCATCGAGCTCGAGCCTGTCGAGAATATCGATCTCGGACGTCTGGCGATTGCCGACCACCTTGACCTGGTCGACGGCAAAGCCGGTCCGGGCAGTGATGCTCTGGACGATGCCGTCGGCATGACCGCCGAGATAGGCGCCATAGGCGCCGCTCGAAGCAATGAGCACTGCCGACATGATCGCGGCGGAGAAGCGCGGCGCCTGGAATTCGCCCTCGCCCAGACGCGCCAGGATACGCACCGGGCGGCGAAGCACGCGCGGCAGCACGAAATGGTCGAACGACAATGGCAGGCTGAACAGCGCCGGCCCGGCCGCGCCCTTCCCCTTGCCCTGCCCCCACTTCAACGCAGACACGAAGCGTCCTCCACCATCCAACTCAACAGATCGCCGAACGAATGCCCTGCCTGGGCGGCGATTTCAGGCACCAGAGACGTCGGCGTCATGCCCGGCTGAGTATTGACCTCGAGCCATACAACCTCGCCATTTTCGGAGTGACGATCGTCATAACGGAAGTCCGACCGGGAAACGCCCCGACAGCCGACAGCTTGGTGAGCCTTGAGCGCCAGTGTCTGTATTTTTTGGTAAATATTCGGTGAAACTTTTGCGGGGCATTCGTGTTTTGATCCGCCCGCGACATATTTTGAATCGTAATCATAGAACGAATGGCCCGTCGGGATGATTTCGCAGACGCCAAGCGCCACGTCGCCCATGACGGCACAGGTCAGCTCGCGCCCATGGATGTAGCGCTCGACCATGACGGTATCGCCATATTTCCACTCGGACGAGCCGATGACCTGCGGCGGATGCGACTGCCCCTCATGCACGATCACGACGCCGAAGCTCGACCCCTCATTGACCGGCTTCACCACATAAGGCGGCTTCATCGGATGGTTGTTCTGAATGGCGAAGCGATTGGCGACCTTCGATTCGGCGACGGGGACACCGGCCAATTTCACGACTTTCTTCGACTGCTCCTTGTTCATCGCAAGCGCCGAGGCGAGCACGCCGGAATGGGTGTAGGGAATGCCGAGATATTCGAGAATGCCCTGAATGGTGCCGTCCTCGCCAAAAGGACCATGCAGCGCATTGAAGGCGACATCGGGCCTGAGATCGGCAAGCACGGAGCCGACGTCGCGCCCGACATCGACGCGCGTGACTTGATAGCCTTCCGTCTCAAGCACATCGGCACAGGCCTTCCCCGAAGACAGGGACACGGGCCGCTCGGACGAGAAACCACCCAGCAGGACGGCCACATGCTTGTTTTTCATTCCCCGTCATCCCCTCTCACGGCGGATCAAAAACCAAGATTTCCGCAACATTGAGTCCGAGTCTCCCGGCAGGTTGCCCCCCAGACGGAAAACGCGGGAAACGCGTCGAACGACTCAAATCAGGAAACGCTTTGGAGCAGAGAATCAGAGAGTTGATTCACTGGCAAGTGCTTATGATTCCGGGAGATTCACTTTCTGAGAAAATGGATGCGAAAACCGCGCTGTTGAGTCTTTGGAGCAACGGTCGCGCGGTCGTTCCGGACCGGTTGAAGTTCATGCGTCACATGAACTTCAACCGCGGCTAGAGCAGCTGTCCAAGAAACTCCTGCACGGCGTGTCCGGGGCGGAAGTCCCCGATGCGCTTGATCTCCCAGTGCAGCCGGATGCCGGAATGTTCGAGCACCCGCGTGCGCACCGTTTCGCCGAGATATTCGAGTTCGTAGCCGGTCGCTGTCCCGGTGTTGATCATGAAATTGCAGTGCATGGGCGACATCTGCGCGCCGCCGATCAGCAGGCCGCGGCACCCGGCCTTGTCGATCTCTTTCCAGGCTGAGGTGCCTTCAGGATTCTTGAAGGTCGAGCCACCGGTCTTCTCGCGGATCGGCTGCACCGTCTCGCGATGGTTCTGCACCGCGTCCATCGCCGCCTTGATCACTGCCTTGTCCTCAGCAAAGCCCTCGAAAATCGCCGAGGTGAAGATCAGCCCGGACGGTGCCGACGAGTGCCGGTAGGCATAGCCCATATCGGCATTGCTCAGCGTCTGGACGTTGCCTTTGCGGTCGAGCGCACGCACCTCGACGACGCGCTCGCGCGTCTCGACGCCATTGGCGCCGGCGTTCATCCTCAGCGCCCCGCCGATGGCGCCCGGTATGCCGTGGTAGAAATGGAAGCCGCCGATGCCGGCTTCCAGCGCCACCGCGGCGATGCGCTTGTCGGGCGTGGCCGCGCCAGCCTTGATCGATGTCGGCGAAACAATTTCGGTTTCACCGAACCCCTTGGCCGACAGCCTTATGACGAAACCCGGAATACCCCCATCGCGCACAAGCAAGTTCGAGCCGACGCCGACTATGGTCAGCGGTATCTCTTCGGGAACCGCTTTCAGGAAAGCAGCGAGATCCGCCTCGTCCGCTGGCTGAAAGAGCGCCTCGGCCAGTCCTCCGGCGCGGAACCAGGTGATCTTGTCCATCTCGGCATTCGGCGTGATGCGGCCGCGCAGGCCGGCAAGCCGGCCGCCAAGTCTGTCGATCAGCGCCTGGCCCTGCATCATGAGACGGCCAGCTCCTTGGGCAGCGCATAGGCCCATTGCGTGATGTTGCCGGCGCCGAGGAAGACGACGAAGTCGCCGGGCCTGGCCAGATCACGGACAACAGGCGCTATTGCTTCCGGACCCTCGATGTAGCGCGCGTCGCGATGGCCCCCGGCGCGGATGCGCGACACCAGCGCATCCGAGGTCACGCCTTCGATCGGCTCCTCGCCGGCGGCGTAGACCGGCGCCACCATCACCGTGTCGGCGTCGTTGAAGCAGGCGGAGAACTCATTGAACAGATCATGCAGCCGGGTAAAACGGTGCGGCTGGGCAATGGCGATGACGCGGCCCTTGGTGGCGCTGCGCGCGGCTTTCAGCACCGCAGCGATCTCGACCGGATGGTGGCCGTAATCGTCGAACACTTCGACGCCATTCCAGGAGCCGGTTTGGGTGAAGCGACGCTTGACGCCGGCGAAGGACGACAGGCCTTTCTTGATCGCCTCGGCCGACAGACCGAGCTCATGCGCCACCGCGATCGCCGCCGTCGCATTGGAAACGTTGTGGCGGCCGGGCATCGGCAGGCGCAGATCCGATATCGTCGTCTGGCCGCGTCCCTTGCGGTCGCGGATCACCACGTCGAATTCCGAGGTCGCGCCGGCCATGCGATGGTTGGTGAAGCGCACGTCGGCCTGCGCGTTCTCGCCATAGGTGATGACGCGGCGATCCTCGATTCGGCCGACCAGCGCCTGCACCTCCGGGTGGTCGGTGCACATGACGCCGAAGCCGTAGAACGGCACGTTCTCGACGAACTGGCGGAAGGCTTCGCGCACCTTCTCGAAACTGCCGTAGTGATCGAGATGTTCGGGATCGATATTGGTGACGACGGCGATATCGGCCGGCAGCTTGAGGAAGGTCCCGTCGCTCTCGTCGGCTTCGACCACCATCCACTCGCCGTCCCCCATGCGCGCATTGGTGCCATAGGCGTTGATGATGCCGCCATTGATGACGGTCGGGTCGAGCCCGCCGGCTTCGAGCAGCGTCGCTACCATCGAGGTCGTCGTCGTCTTGCCGTGCGTGCCGCCGATCGCCACTGCCTGGCGGAAGCGCATCAGTTCGGCCAGCATTTCGGCGCGGCGCACGATCGGCAGCAATTTCTCCCGTGCCGCCTTCAGTTCGGGGTTGGATTTCTTGATAGCCGTCGAGACAACCACCACTTCGGCATCGCCGAGGTTTTCTTCCCTGTGGCCGACAAAGCATTCGATCCCCTTGTCGCGCAGCCGCTGCACATTGGCGCTGTCGGCCTGGTCGGATCCCTGCACCTTGTAGCCGAGATTGTGCAGCACTTCGGCGATGCCACTCATGCCGATGCCGCCAATGCCGATGAAATGCACGAGGCCTATGGTCTGCGGCATCTTCATGCGTGCGTTCCCTTCTTAAAATCCGAAACGGTTTTGCGGGACGCAATAGCCTCTGTGAGATCGGCGAGCAACCGTGCGGCGTCCGGTTTGCCGACCGACTTCGCCGCCGCAGCCATTGCCGTGAGCCGTTCGGGCTCGGCCATCAGGGCGCCGATCAGCGCCGCGATGCGCTCGGGCGAAAGTGAGGATTGCGGTTCCACTTCGCCACCGCCGGCGGCCGCAAGAGCGGCTGCGTTCGCGGCCTGGTCGTGATCGAGCGCATAGGGATAGGGCACCAGCAGCGCCGGCCGCCCGATGACCGCGATTTCCGAGACGGTCGACGCGCCGGAGCGCGACATCACCAACTGTGCGGCCGCTATACGCGCCGCCATGTCGCTGAAGAAGGGCGAGACCTCGACACCGACGCCAAGCGCTGCATAGGCCGCCTTCACCCGCCCGACATCATCGGCCCGAGCCTGCTGCGTGATCACCAGCCGCTTGCGGAGTGCGTCGGGGAGCAAGGCGACGGCCGCCGGCACCGCATCGGAGAAGAACTGCGCGCCCTGGCTGCCGCCGAACACCAGCAGGCGGAAGGGATCATCTCCGGCCGAGGCGACGTAGGCGGTCTTTGCGGCTTCGAGCACCTGTGGGCGAACCGGATTGCCTGTCGTCACCGTCTTGGCGCCGACGGCGCTTTCGTCTTGGGGCAGGAAGCCACCGGCAATCGCATCGACGCGGCTGGCCAGCGCCCGGTTGGCGCGTCCCATCACCGCGTTCTGCTCGTGGATCAGCGTCGGCACCTTGCGCCGCGTCGCGGCGTAGAGCGGCGGCAAGGTCGGATAGCCGCCAAAGCCGACCACGGTGTCGGGCTTGATCCTGCCGATGATGGCGGACGCCTGGCGCACGCCGCGCCAGATTTTCCAGAAAGCGCCAAGCAGGGCAACAGGATTTTTCGAGCCCAGCGTCGCGGACTGGATCGGGTGGATGGCGGCGGCCGGGAAGTGGCCGGCAAAGCGCTCAGCACGGTTGTCGGTCGCCAGATGCACCGTCCAGCCACGCGCGTTCAACTCATGCGCCAGCGCCTCGGCCGGAAACAGATGTCCGCCGGTTCCGCCCGCCGAGAGAAGGATAACGCCTCTGGCCATGTCACTCCGCCGGCATGGCGCGCTGTGGCAAGGCAAAGCCCACCTGCTTGCGCTTTTCCGGTCGCTTGCGCGTCAGCGCCAGCACCATTCCCATCGAGATGGCGATGGCAATCTGCGAAGAGCCGCCATAGGAGATGAACGGCAGCGTCATGCCCTTGGCCGGCACCAGCTGCAGGTTGACGCACATGTTGATGACTGCCTGCAGGCCGAACACGGTGACGAGGCCGCCGACCGCATAGCGGGTGAAATCGTCATGCTCCTTCAGCGCCGTGTTGAGGCCGCGCAGCACGATGAAGGCGAAGATGGACATGATGAAGAAACACATGATCAATCCGAATTCCTCGCCCGCGACCGAAAAGACGAAATCGGCATGGCTGTCGGGGATGACCCGCTTGACGGTGCCCTCGCCCGGCCCGACGCCGAACCAGCCGCCATTGATCAATGCGTCGCGGCCCATATCGACCTGGAACGTGTCGCCTTCGCCAGTGAGGAACTTGTCGATACGCAGGGCGACGTGCGGAAATACCGTATAGGCGGCAAAGACGCCGCCGACGCCGGCCGCTCCGAGCACGACGATCCACAGCCATGGCAGCCCCGCCATGAAGAACATGATGCCCCAGGTGCCGGTCGTCAGCATGGTCTGGCCGAGGTCCGGCTGCGCCACCAGCAGCGATACGACCAGTACCAAGAGCAACATGGCGAAGAGATTGCCCGGAATGTCGGGCTGGCGCTTGTGTTCGGCGAACAGCCAGGCGCACATGATGACAAAGGCGGGTTTCAAAAACTCCGAGGGCTGGATCGACAGGCCGGCAAGCGACACCCAGCGCCGCGCGCCTTTCACCTCGACGCCGATGTAGAGCACCGCCACCATCAGCACCAGCATCAGGCACAGCATGATCAGCGCCATGCGCCGGATTTCTCTGGAATCGAGGAAGGACACCGCCAGCATCACGCCGAGCGCCGGCACGGTGAAGATGATCTGCCTGGTCGCGAAATGGAAACTGTCGAGGCCGATGCGTTCGGCGACCGCGGGACTTGCGGCGAAGGACAAAACTATGCCCAGCCCCATCAGCGACAGGAACGCCGCCAGGAACCAGCGATCGATGGTCCACCACCAGGTCGCAACCGGGCTTTTGTCGAGACGGCTCTGCATTATCGTGCCCCTCCGATGGGTTTGACGCCCTCGATAGCATTCGCAGCTTGCCTGAAGGCTTCGCCGCGGACCTCGAAATTCTTGAACTGGTCGAAACTGGCGCAGGCCGGCGACAACAGCACCACCGCCTCGCCGCCATCGTCCCTGGCCGCATCATGCGCCGCATGCTCGACCGCCGCTGCAAGCGTGCCCGATATCTCATACGGCACCGCCTCGCCCAGCGTCGCCGAAAAGGCCGGCGCTGCCTCGCCGATCAGATAGGCCTTGGCGATACGCGGGAAGAAGCCGCGCAGCGGCTCGATGCCGCCTTCCTTGGGCAGGCCGCCGGCGATCCAGTAGATGCGTGAAAAGCTCGACAGCGCGGGTGCCGCCGCATCGGCGTTGGTCGCCTTGGAATCGTTGACGAACAGCACGTGGTCCTTGCGGCCGACCTGCTCCATGCGATGCGCCAGGCCCGGAAAGCTTTCCAGTCCGGACTGGATCTCGCCGAGGTCGAGCCCGACCTTGAGGCAGGCGGCCACCGCGGCAAGCGCGTTTTGCGCATTGTGCTGCCCGCGCAGCGAGCCGATGCCTTCGAGGAAGGCGACCCGGCTGTAGCGGCCATGCACCGCTTCCATCAAATTGGTGCCATCGGCGAAATAGCCGTCGGTCAGCGGCAGCCGCTTCGAAATGCGGATGACGTGCCGCCCCGCCCGCTCCAGCCGTTCGGCAATCTGCGCACACCAGGAATCGTCGATGCCGACGATCGCGGTCTCGCTGCCGGCAACCAGCCGCTCCTTGATCGAAGCGTAATGCTGCATGGTGCCGTGACGGTCGAGGTGATCCGGCGTCAAATTGAGCAGGACGCCGGCCGTCGGATTGATCGATGGTGCGAGGTCGATCTGGTAGGACGAGCATTCGACGACATAGTGCCGGTCGGGTTGCGGCGGATCGAGTGTCATCACGGCGCGGCCGATATTGCCGCCCATCTGCGTATCGCGGCCGGAAGCCTTCAATATATGCGCCGTCAGCGCCGTGGTCGTCGACTTGCCGTTGGTGCCGGTGATGGCGATGAATGGGGCGGCTGGCGCGCCGAGCGTCCGCTCGCGGCAGAAAAGCTCGACGTCGCCGATGATCTCGACACCCGAACCGCGCGCCAGTTCCACCGTCCAGTGCGGCTTGGGATGCGTCAGCGGCACGCCGGGCGACAGCACGAAAGCTGAGAAACCGGCCCAGTTGGCGCCACGCAGGTCGGCGGTTGCAATACCCGCTTCGGCCGCCTTGGCGACACTGTCGGGATTGTCGTCCCAGGCCAGAACCTCAGCCCCGCCCTCGATCAGCGCGTGCGCGGTCGCGATCCCCGAGCCGCCGAGCCCGAAGAGCGAAACACGCTTGCCTGCGAAGGATGCGGCGGAAATCACGGGGCGCGCCTATCTGAGCTTGAGGGTGGAAAGGCCGACCAGCGCCAGGATGACGGCGATGATCCAGAAGCGGATCACCACCTGGCTTTCGGTCCAGCCGAGCTTTTCGAAGTGGTGATGGATCGGCGCCATTAGGAACACACGCTTGCCGGTCATCTTGAAGTAGCCGACCTGGATGATGACGGACAGGATCTCGACCACGAACAGCCCGCCGACGATGACCAGCACGATCTCGTGCTTGGTGGCGACCGCGACGGTGCCGATCAGCCCGCCCATGGCCAGCGAGCCGGTGTCGCCCATGAAGATCGCCGCCGGCGGCGCGTTGAACCAGAGGAAGCCGAGGCCGGCGCCGATGACAGCACCAAGCACAACAGCCAGTTCGCCGGTGCCGGGCACGAAATGGATCTGCAGATATTCGGCGAACACCGCATTGCCGGAGAGATAGGCGATGACGCCGAAGGACGCCGCCGCGATCATGATCGGCACGATCGCCAGGCCATCCAGACCGTCGGTGAGATTCACCGCATTGCCCGCTCCCACGATGACGAAGCAGGAGAACGGAACGAAGAACCAGCCGAGATTGATCAGGAATTCCTTGGCGAAGGGGAATGTCAGCGACGAGGAGAACGGCGCCTGGCCGTTATGCATGATCGCCCAGGCGGCAATGCCGGCGATGACGAATTCGAGTGCCAGCCGTGCTTTGCCGGAAAAGCCGAGATGCGACTGTTTCGTCACCTTCAGATAGTCGTCGTAGAAGCCGATCGAGCCGAAGCCCAGCGTCACCAGCAACACCACCCAGACATAGATGCTCGACAGGTTCGCCCATAGCAACGATGAGCCGATGATGCCGGACAGGATCATCAGGCCGCCCATGGTCGGCGTGCCGGCCTTCTTGAAATGGGTCTGCGGCCCGTCGGCGCGGATCGGCTGACCCTTGCCCTGGCGCAACCTGAGCGAATTGATGATGGTCGGCCCGAAGATGAAGACGATCAGCGCCGAGGTGATCAGCGCCCCGCCGGTACGGAAGGTGATGTAGCGGAAGACATTGAAGACCGAGATCTTGTCCGCGAAATCGACGAGCAGTGTGAACATGCGCTTTTCGTCCCCGACTTGACCCTAGGTCTGTTTGCCGATTGTCGTTTCAGCCGGGAACTTGCCCAGCAACGCATCGACCAGCTTTGCAAAGCCGATGCCCTTTGACGATTTGATCATCACCACGTCGCCTGGCCTCAGTGCGGCAAGCAGCACCGGCTTCAATTCCTCGACGCCGGCGCGGTATTCCGTCCTGATCTCGTCCGGCAGCGCCTCCGCCAGCGCCCGCATTTCCGGACCGCCGAGAAAGACGGTCTGCGTGCCGGTGCCGACGATGAGACCGGCAAGTGCCGCATGCAGCTTGGCCGAATGCTCGCCGAGTTCCAGCATATCGCCGAGCACGGCGATGCGCCGGCCTTCGCCTGTCACCGGCGTCGCGTTGAGCAGCGCCATGGCGGCCGCCATCGAGGCGGGGTTGGCGTTGTAGCTTTCGTCGATCAGCGTGATCGGTCCACCGGGGTGGCTTGAAGTCGGGCCACCGGGATGGCTCGAAGTCGAGCCACCGGGATGACGCAGCACATAGCGTTTGCCGCGGCCGCGCTCGGCCGAGAGATCGGCCAGCGCTAGGGCAACCTTGTCGAGATCGGCACCGACCAGACGGGCCGCGCCGAGGACCGCCAGAATGTTCTGCACCATGTGGCGGCCGGGCGCGCCGATGCGAGCCGTCACCTCGTGACCGCCGATCCTGGCGGCAATGTCGGAATGATCGGCATGGACTTCGCATTTGACCAGTCTGAAGGTTGAGCGCGCGTTCTCGCCGAACCCATAGACATGCTCGACGCCGGCGGCGTGCGCCATCTTGTCGAGAAGCTTGAAACGCGCGTCGTCGCGGTTGAGGATCGCCGCGCCGCCAGGTTCCAGCCCTTCGAAAATCTCGGCCTTCGCCTTGGCGATCTCGTCCAGATTTCGGAAGAAGCCGAGATGCGCGGCCGCGATCATGGTGACGATGGCGACATGCGGCCTTACCATCTTGACCAGCGGCCTGATCTCGTCGGGATGGTTCATGCCGATCTCGAACACGGCATAGTCGCAATCGGCCGGCATGCGCGCCAAGGTGAGCGGCACGCCCCAATGGTTGTTGAACGACTGCGCCGAGGCATGCACCTTGCCGACCGCCGACAGCACGTGGCGCAGCGCTTCCTTGGTGGTCGTCTTGCCCGCCGAACCGGTCACCGCGATGATCTTGGCCTGGGAACGGTCCCGCGATGCGACACCGAGCTTTTCCAGTGCCACCAGCACGTCCTCGACGACGATCATCGGCGCCGTCAGCCGGCCAAGCGACGGCAGCTTGCCTTCGGCCACGACCAGCACCCCGGCTCCGGCCTTGATGGCGGCGGTCGCGAAATCATGGCCGTCCATCGCCTCGCCCTTGATGGCGAAGAAAGCGTCGCCCGGCTGAAGGCTGCGGCTGTCGATCGAAATGCCCGATATGCCGTCCGGCATCGGCCCGATCGGTCGCCCGTCCATGGCGGCGACCAGCGTCTCGGATGTCCACAGCAAATTCATGCGGCACGCTCCAGCAGCGCGGCACGGACTTCTTCGTGGTCGGAGAAATGCAGGGTCTCGGTGCCGATCGTCTGGCCTTCCTCATGACCCTTGCCGGCCACGATCAGCGTGTCCCCGGCATGCAACATGGCGACGGCCTCGTGGATCGCCGCGCGCCGGTCACCGATCTCGATCGCGCCGGGAGCGGCGACAAGGATCGCGGCCCGGATCGTCTCCGGCACTTCCGAGCGCGGATTATCGTCGGTGACGATGACGACGTCGGCGAGCCGCGTCGCGATCTCGCCCATGATCGGCCGCTTGCCGCGATCGCGGTCGCCGCCGCAGCCGAACACGACGATGACCCGGCCGGTGGTGAACGGGCGCACCGAGGCAAGCACGTTTTCCAGCGCGTCCGGCTTATGCGCATAATCGACATAGACCGGCGCGCCGTTTGCAGTCGTCCCGACAAGGTCGAGTCGGCCGGGTGCGCCCTTGAGTTTTTCCAACGCCTTCAAGGCCTTGGCGACTGGCGTTCCCGTGGAGATGGCAAGCCCGGCCGAAACCAGCGCGTTGGCTATCTGGAAATCGCCGGCCAGCGGCAGGTCGATCTCGTAGAGCATCCCGTCGGCCTCGACCTCGGCACGCTGGCGGTGGCGCTCATGCTCGACCCGCTTCAGCGTCAGGAAATCGCCGTGGCGGCCGACCGTCAGCACGTCGAGCCTTGCGGCCTTCGCCGCCTGGATGGTTGGCGCCGACCACGGATCGTCGGCGAAGATCACGGCCGGCGCGCCCTTCGGCAGCAGCGCATCAAACAGACGCAGCTTGGCCCGATGATAGTCCTCGACCGTCGGATGGTAGTCCATGTGGTCGCGGCCGAGATTGGTGAAGCCGCCGGCGGCCAGCCTGACGCCGTCGAGACGGCGCTGGTCGAGACCATGGCTGGAGGCCTCCATGGAGGCATGGGTGACGCCGGCGTCCGCCAGTTCAAGCAACAGCTGATGCAAGGCGACGGGATCTGGCGTCGTCAGCGAGCCATAATCGTTGCGGCCCGGCGCCACCACGCCGGTGGTGCCGATCGAGGCCGCGGCAAAGCCGGCCTGCTCCCAGATCTGCCTGACGAAAGCGGCGACCGAGGTCTTGCCGCTGGTGCCGGTGACGGCCACCATCGTCTGCGGCTGTTTGCCGAAATAACGGGCCGCGCTCAGGGCCAGCGCCAGGCGCGGGTCATCGACGGCCAACACTGGAACCGGCAGTCCCCCAAGGGCGCTGTCCTTGCCCGCGACGATGGCGGCAGCCCCTCGTGCGGCGGCGTCCGCGGCATAGGCGGCGCCATCCGCCTTGCTTCCAGCGAGCGCGAAAAAGACGACGCCGGGTTTTACCTGGCGGGAATCCGAAGAGATGCCGGTAACCTCCAGATCGGCGGAAGCTGTTCCTTCGACTGGCAGGATACCGGTTAGATTTTTGAGCTTCATCGAGTTCCGTTCACCGCAACAAAATAGCGCGCAGTTGCCGGCGCGCCCTAAGAATCATTGATAGGAAACCAGCGTTGCACCATTTTCATGGCTGAAATCTGGCTTCACGCCAAGCATGGCCGCGGAACGCCTGATGATATTGCCGGCCATGACCCCGGCATTCGCGGCCGCGACATCCGTCATGCCCGGCTTTTCCGGGTGCGGAGCATCGGCAATCGTAAACACGAGATATTGCGGATCGTCCATCGGGAATGCGGCGACGAACGTATTGAAATTCAACTCCTTCGAGTAGCGGCCATTGATGACCTTCTCGGCTGTTCCGGTCTTGCCGCCAACGCGGTAGCCGGGGACCCTGGCATTTCTGGCCGAGCCCTTCTCGGCGTTGAGCATGTAGAGATAACGCATGCCCTCGACCGTTTTGTCGGCTACCACTTTCTTGGCCGCCGCCATCGCGTCCTGCTGGCTGCGGACCAGGAATGTCGGCTCCATCAGATATCCGCCATTGATCAGCGCCGCGCAGCCGACAGCCGCCTGCAACGGCGTCGTCGACACGCCATGACCGAAGGCGATGGTGAACGAGTTGACCTGTTTCCAGACCTTCGGCTCAGTCGGACGGGCAACTTCCGGCAGTTCGGTCTGCATCTTGTCCAAGATGCCAAGACGATGCAGGAATTCGCGGTGCGCCTCGATGCCGACCAGTTCGGCCTCCCTGGCCGATCCGATGTTGGATGAATAGAGGAACACCTCCGGCAACGACAGCACGCGGTTCTTGCCGTGGAAATCGTGAATGGCCTGATGGCCGACCCGGATTGGATGCGAAGCGTCGAAGCGGCTCGCCATCGTCGCCTTGCCGGAATCGAGCGCCATGGCCGATGTGAAGCTCTTGAAGGTCGAGCCCATCTCATAGAGCCCCGCCGACATCCGGTTCAGCCGGTCCTTGTCTTGTGCATTGTAGGGATTGTTCGGATCAAAATCCGGCACCGAGGCCATGGCCACCACTTCGCCGGTCTTGACGTTGAGCACGACGGCGCCCGCGCCCATGGCGCGATAGCGCTCCAGGCCGGCGGCAATCTCGTCGCGCACCACATGCTGGACGCGCAGATCGATCGAGAGCTTCACCGGCTTGAGATCCTTCGCCACCGCCAGGCCCGACGCCTGCAGATCGCTCAGGCCCTGCTCGTCGATATATTTCTCCATGCCGGAGATGCCTTGATTGTCGATATTGGTCAGGCCGACAATGTAGGACGAGGTTTCACCACTGGGGTAGAAACGGCGCTTCTCGGTGCGGAAGCCGAAACCGGGAATGCCGAGCTGCATGATGTCGGCCTGCTGCTTGGGCGTCAGCTGCCGCTGCAGCCAGACGAAGCCGGCGCCGCTCTTCAGCTTATGGTAGGTCTGCTCGTAATCGATCTCCGGCAGCACCGTCGACAGCTTTTCGATCGCCTCGTCGGCGTCGACGATGCGGCGCGGCTCTGCAAACAGCGATGCCGTCTTGATGTCCGTCGCCAGCACCTCGCCGTTGCGGTCGACAATGTCGGGTCGCGAGGCCGTCACCCGGCTCTGCGGGCCGCCCGACATGTCGGGGGTCTGGAAGCCGAGATAGACAAGCCGCCCGGAAATGATCGAGAAGATACCGAAGAACACCGCCATCGTCATGACGATGCGCGCCTTGCCCTTGCCTCCGGTCGCCTTGCGGGCGCCATCGACCACGATTGAACCGTCTTCGCTGGCCCTGGGGCGACGTTTCAGCAGTTTGCCGATCATTGGGCGATGCCTCCGGTCACGATGGGATCCTTGCCGTCCGAGGGTGTGTTGCCGGAATTGTCTGCCATGCCGCCTTGGCGCCCGTTCAGGATGTCCTGGATGTCGAGGGTTTTGGCTGGCAGGTCGCCGAGGCCGACGATCTGGTGCGCGCTGACCGGCTCCAGTTCAAGCTGCGACTTGTAGAGCTCGGCGAGCTTCTGTAGCCGCGATGGCTGGGTGAGCAGGCTCCAGTCGGCCTTGAGCAGGTCGATCGTGTCCTCCTCGTAGCGTATCTCAGCATGGATCTTCTGCACTGCAGCCAATTGGTCCTCGGCCTCGCGCTTGGTTTTGTAGGTCAGGGCCGCCGCCGAGACCATGACGGCGATGAGGACGATGTCGCTGGAACGAAACACGTGCTTACCTCTCCCCCGGCCGCTCGATGCCGGGAAGTTTTGGGCCGGGAAGTTTTGGGCCGGGAAGTTTTGGAAGGCCGAAAATCGAAAAATCGCCGGCACGCGCCGGCGCATCGGTGCGGATGGCGGCGCGCAGCCTTGCCGAGCGGGCGCGCGGGTTGGCCGCAGTCTCGGCCTCACCCGGCGTCACGCCGCCGCCGGACTTGCTGAAGGTGGCACTGCGTGCCCGTGCCTCCGGCATGTGGCGCGAGCCGCTCGCGGCGTCGGAGCGATCGGCAATGAAGCGCTTGACGATGCGGTCCTCCAGCGAATGGAATGTCACCACGGCAAGTCGTCCGCCCGGCTTCAGCGCCCGCTCGGCGGCGAACAGCGCCTTGGCCAACTCACCGAGCTCGTCATTGACGAAGATGCGCAGCGCCTGAAAGACGCGGGTGGCGGGATGGATCTTGTCCTTCGGCGCCCGGCCGATATGCGTCTCGATGGCGTCGGCAAGCTCCAGCGTGCGCTCGAACGGACGCTTTTCGCGACGCGCTTCGATCATGCGCGCGATGCGCCCGGCGTGGCGCTCCTCCCCGAGGAAGCCGAAGATGCGGGCAAGATCGCCCGGCTTGAAGTTGTTGACGACATCTGCGGCGCTGAGGCCCGCCTGCGCCATGCGCATGTCGAGAGGCCCATCGACGCGGAACGAAAACCCGCGCTCCGCCTGGTCGAGCTGCATCGAGGAAACGCCGATGTCGAGCACGACGCCGTCGGCACTTTCGACATGCTGGTCCAGCATCGAGAATGGCGCCTGCACCAATCGCAGGCGGCCGCCTGATTGGGCTTCGAGATTGCGACCAGCCGCTATGGCATCCGGATCGCGATCAATGGCAACCACGGACGCGCCGGCCGCCAGGATGGCCTTGGTGTAGCCGCCGGCGCCGAACGTGCCGTCGACGATGACGTCCCCTTCCGCTGGCGAGAGCGCCTGCAACACTTCGGCAAGGAGGACCGGAATGTGGCGGGCCGGTCCGCCAACGGCGTTGATATCATCGCCGTGGCCCACCGTCATTCCGGTCGCTCCCCAGGCTTCGTCCCCTGCCGAAGCTGCAAAAGCCGGGCCCGCGCCTGCGCTCCGTAGGCCGCAAGCCGTCCCGGCTCCCAGATCTGAAAGAAATTGCCGCGCCCGACAAAGGCTACTTCCGCCGAAAGGCCGGCATGTTCGCGGATGAAGTCGCTGATCGTGATGCGACCATCCTGGTCCAGCTTCAGGAATGTTCCGTCGCCATGGCAGAAGAACGACATGTCGTCCGCCGTCTGCTGGAACGGATCCTCGAGCGCGATGCGCTGCTCGTAGCGGTCGAGCAGGTCGGGCCCGCCGACATCCATGGCCGGCAGATCCAGGCAACGCAGCGCGTATAGATCCGAATAGCCGCGTTTCTGAACGACGGCGCGAAAATGCGCAGGAACGGACACCCGCCCCTTCGCATCGATCCTGCTCACCGTGTTCGACAGAAACCGGTCCATCACACGTCACGGCCGCTTGCGCCGCCGCACCCCTCTTCGTCGTGTTGCACGCGCCACCGCTACGCGTTCCCTGCCCTGAACCCGCCTCCGTGACAGGGGCGAAAACCGGCAAACGCGCAGCCGCCGCGGCTGCCCGATTGGCGTACGCTTCACTCTGACGCGGAACGAAGGCTTTGGTATCGATATGGGATATCATGGGGTGTTATGGGCGTCAACGGGAACAGGCTTCACAACATGCAGTCGCGACCGATGGAAGCGGCTTTGAAAACACGTCTCGTCTTTATGGATCATTAAGCCTAACGAAGCGTTTAGAGCCGCTTGGCCCAACCGGACGCGCCTTGTCGCGAGCTGTTGCCGGGCATAGCGTCTCACCACACGTCCAGGGTCACCAAGAGGGTTGGAATGTCGATGTCTGAAACAGCACGGTCGCGCGCCGCGGCTCTTGCCCACCTCCGTCGCAACGCACTTGCCGTCGGCGATTCCATCCCCCTGCCACTCACCATGGCTGCCATCTTTCACGCGCCTGGCGACGCCACCGGTTTCAACCAGTATGGCCGTTTCAGCAATCCGACCTGGGATGCGGTAGAACATATGCTGGCGCATCTGGAAGACGCGCCCTGCGTCGCCTTTCCTTCCGGAATGGCGGCGATTTCGGCGGCATTTTTCGCTGTCCTCAAGACCGGCGACCGCATTCTTCTGCCTTCGGATGGCTATCACACGACAAGGGCACTGGCCGAACGCTTCTTGAAACCACTCGGCATCGCCTACGATGTGAGGCCAACCTCGACCTTCCTCGATGGCGGTTTCGAAGGCTATCGTCTCGCTTTCGTAGAGACGCCCGCTAATCCGGGGCTGGACATATGCGATATCGCGGCGGTGGCCGCGGCCGCACACAAAGCGGGCGCACTGCTTGTCGTTGATAATACGACCATGACGCCTTTCGGCCAGCGCCCGCTCGACCATGGCGCGGATATTGTCATCGCCGCGGACACTAAGGCGCCCAACGGCCACTCCGACGTGCTGTTCGGCCATGTCGCGAGCCGCAACGCCGACATCATCGCCGCGGTGACGGATTGGCGCGAAACGTCCGGCGGCATTCCAGGGCCGTTCGAAGCGTGGCTTGTGCATCGTGGCCTCGAAACGCTCGACGTGCGCTTCGACCGCATGTGCTCCTCGGCGGAAGTGATCGCGCGGCGCCTGCAAGGTCACCCGGCGATCACGGGCCTGCGCTATCCCGGCCTGGAAGGCGATCCTTCGCACAATCTTGCCCGTGCCCAGATGGAACGCTTCGGCTTCCTTGTTTCCTTCGAACTCGCTTCGGAGCAGAAGGCCGAGGATTTCATCAACAACTGCGAATTGATGCAGGCCGCGACATCCTTCGGCGGCGTCCACACCTCCGCCGAGCGGCGTTCGAAACGAGGCGATGCGGTATCGCCCGGCTTCGTTCGCCTTTCTGTAGGCTGTGAGCCGGTGGAAGAGCTCTGGAAGGCGATAGAGGCGTCGCTGGACAGGATCGCCGGCTGACCGGACGATTACGAACCGAGGTCATTGGCTTCGACATTGCGATGGCCGTGCAGCACGCGAAGGATTTCGATCACATCGTCCCTAACTCGATACAGAGTGAGATAATTGCCGACCATTAGATGGCGAACACCCGGTGCGATATCGTCTCGTGGCGCGCCTGAGAAAGGATAGGTAGCCACTTGCTGCCACCGTGCCTCGATGCGGTCGAGCAGCCGGTCGGCTGCAGCCTCGTTGTCGCGCGCAATATGCAGCCAAATCGTGATCAGATCGTCTTCAGCGCGCGCGTTCCGGACGATAGAGAGCAAATTCATGCGGCGCCGTCAGATCGCAAGCGTCTCCGCGCTTCGGCCTTAATTTCCTCCATCGATTCAAATCGTCCCGGCCCGCTGTCGATCCCTTCCTGAACTAGCCTCCGCAACTCCTCGACCGTATAGCCGAAGAGGTCGCGCCGATCCTTCCATTGCCGGAGTGCATCGCGGATTACCTCGCTAGCCGAAGCGTATTCACCAGCGGCGACCACATCGTCGACCGCCGCCGCCAGTTCCGGCGAGAGGGTGATGCTGCGTTTATCGACCTGTCCCATGACCGCTCCTCGTCCACTTGCTGAAGCATGGTACGATTTAATCGTACCGAATTCAAGAAAGTCCCCTGCGGCCGTGGATGCAGATTGGCAGGCGACAAAAAAGCCGTTGAATCAACAGGCGCGCCCCAGGGCGCAACCTGCTGATCGCAAAGGCCTCTTTTCGATATCGCGGAGAAAAACTGCCAGCTGGCCTGTAAGCCGGGTTCTGTATGGCCCTCGCCCCTTGCGGCGCGAGAACGTGGCGGCCATTCATCTTGGGCGCATATTGCCATGCGCCTCACGCAACCTACCCGGACGGTGAGCCGGAAACAGCCCTCGAGGGTTTCCCCTCGCACCGCCCCTATTCGGTCTTGCTCCCGGTGGGGTTTACCGTGCCGCTCCTGTTGCCAGTCGCGCGGTGGGCTCTTACTCCACCCTTTCACCCTTGCCCCGACCCGGCAAAGCCAAGTCGTGGCGGTTTGCTTTCTGTGGCACTTTCCCTGGGGTCGCCCCCGCCGGCCATTAGCCGGCACCGTGTCTCCATGGAGCCCGGACTTTCCTCACCCGCGGCCTTTCGGCTTTTGCTGGTGCGGCCGCCCGGCCAGCTGGCCAGGCGTATAAAGGGGTTCACGCCACAAAACGCAACCAAAAAAGCCGGTTACGACCGGTTCTTGTCACGCCGGCGACCCGACAGCCGCCAGTTGCACCTTGACCTTGCTGCAATAGGCGGCCGAGACCGGGTTCATTCGGGTGGCGCCGTGGCCGGCATTGTATTTCAGGATCGTGCCGCACGTCGTGCCGCCGCCGAGATCCCGCGCCATGGCAAGATACTTCATGCCGTATTTGATGTTGGTGTCCGGATTGAAGAGCCCATTGGCCGAGCCGCTATAGCCCATCATCCGCGCCGTCGCCGGCTTGATCTGCATCAAGCCGATTTCGCCGGCGCCGCCGACGAGGTTCGGCCGATAGTTGCTCTCGATCTTGATCACGGCGTGAGCGAGCGACGCCGGCACGCCATAGCTTGCGGCGTAACGCGCCACGATGGCCGAATACTGATCGCCACTGGCCACCGCTGCCGTCGAGGCCACTGCGTCCTTGATCCCGATCGATGCCGTCGTCGTTTTATCAACGGCCTTGCGGCCTCGCCTGGTCTTCTGTTTTGTGCTCGGCTTCTTGGCCTTGGTCCAGCTCGCCTTCTCCACTTTCGCGGAAGACCGCTTCGCCGCCCTCACATCCTTGCTGCTTTTGGCCGAAATGGCCTTGCCCTTGGCGGTCGCTGCGACGAGCCCCTGATCGGCCCGTGGGCTCAGCGGCGCGGCGCTCGCCGCCCCGAAGGCAAAAGTCATTACGCCGGCAGCAAGAGCTGCCGTTACAACGGTCAATTTCTGCATGTGATCCTGTTCTGTCTGAACGCGCGAAGATTTCCGCGCGGCATTGCTTGATTAATGTCGGATCATCCGGGGGGTTAGACATCCGACAAGCTGTACGGATCGCCCTTTGAAGCCCGAATTGCGCGCAATGAAGGCGGGGCAAGTCACTTTAAGTGACAGTTTGTAACTTAATGTCGGAAAAGCATTACTTGGACGGCATCCTGACCCAGGGTCAAGTTGGGTGGGAAGCGAGCAGCCGTTGAAGCGTGCGCATCGTCGATCCGTCCGCCACTCCATCGATCCGGCGTGGCCGGAAATGACGCTGGAAAGCCTCGACCACGACCCGCGTCTGCTGGTCGAAAACACCCGTTATTTCGACTCCATAGCCGTAGAGCGCCAGCATCGATTGCAGCGCCTCGACATCGGCGCCAGCGTCGCCGGTCTTCAGCACGGCGCCGCGCCTGATCGGTGCCGCCGCCACCAAGTGGCCGACGCCGGCCTCGAACAGGGCCCGCCAGGGAAACTTCTCGCCCGGATCGATCTTGCGCCCCGGCGCCACGTCGGAGTGCGCCAGCACCCGCTGGGGGGCAATCGCATGCCGGTTGGCAATTCCGGCACACAAGCCGATCACCGCATCGATCTGTCGCTTGGGAAAACCGGGATAACCCAATGAATGCCCCGGGTTGACGATCTCGATGCCGACGGAACAGGAGTTGATGTCGGTGCGTCCGAACCACGAACTCTTCCCAGCATGCCAGGCGCGGTCGCTTTCCCGGACCATCTGCACGATATGGCCGTTCTCATGCACCAGATAGTGCGAGGAGACTTCGCTGGCCGGGTCGCACAGCCACGCCTCGGCCCCGGCGCCTGTCGGCATGCCGGTATAGTGCAGCACGATCATCTCGGGCTTCAGCGTCTCGCGCCGTGGCCCGAAATTCGGCGATACCCTGACCTCGGCGCTCGGCTCGTCGGGCAGGAAGCCGCTCATGCGTGCCGCAGGCCCCGCTCGATCATCTCGTAGGCGGTGTTGATCGCCGCGAGCCTCGTCGTCGCGATCTTGATGAATTCCTGCGGCAGGCCGCGCGCGATCAGCCGGTCGGGATGATTGTCGGAAACCAGCTTGCGGTAACGTTTCCTGACCTCCTCGAAAGGCTTGCCGCGCTCGATGCCGAGCACGACATAGGGGTCGGCCGCACCAAGGTTGACGTGCCTGGAGAGGATCGCCTCGTAATGCACCTCGTCTATGCGGAAGATTTCGGCGATGCGGTGCAGGAACTGGCCTTCACGCTCATGGATCAGTCCGTCGGCCTTGGCGATATGGAACAGGCCGTCGAGTATATCCTCCAGCATCATGCAGTTCGAATGGCCGGAGCCACAAAGCTGCGCCATGCGCTCGGCATAGGTCTCGAAGCCGGCAACGTCACGTTTGGCCAGATCATAGAGCCGCGCCACGTTGCGCGTCTCCTTTGGCGGCACCTCGAATATTTCCTGGAAGGCGCGTATCTCATCCTGGGTGACGACCCCGTCGGCCTTGGCCATCTTGGCCGAGAGCGCAATCATCGCCACCGAGAATGCGACGCGACGACGCAAATCCGCATCGCCGGAAAAAACGGTGCGCACGGCTTCGACCACGTCGGCAACGCCCGACGAGGCTGAAGACGAAATCCGCGTGATGAAGTCGCCGAGGCGGTCCCAAATCGACATGGCCGCTTCTTAGAGCCAACCGGTCCCCGCTATCAAGCCAATAACGGCCTGCATCATACCTCCGGCGGCAATCGATCTCGTATCGGAACCGCTACCCGCCTGGCGAAAGGCCGACAAGACGTCGGCCCTCACCAGAACACAGGTACTATGGACTACTGCGCGGGCGCAGGAGCGGGCGTTGCCGGAGCCGGCTCGGCAGGCTTGGTCGAATTATCCGCGGGCGCCGCAGGTTTCATTGGCTGCTCGGCCGGCGGATTGGTGCTCTGGGTGGTGGTGTTATCCGTCCCCGTGCCGCTGTCGCTGCATGCAGCGACGCCGAGCAGCGCAAGCGCGGACACCGACGCAAGAATGAGTTTTTTCATGATATCTCTCCTTCAACACACGCTCACGTTGCAGTGAACGGTCGAGAAGGAAATGCATCACTCAGCCATGGGTTTCGTAACGATGCGTTTCCGCATGTAACATCGCTCGCATCCTCCCCTTGCGCCTCCCCGGGGGTGAAACAGCTTTGCGCTCCCCTGTGCGGATCGCTGTCATCCACCTGTCATAGCCGGGCGTTACCCGCTTGCGGCAAAGCAAATGGGGAATCACCTTGCCATGACGGACGTTTCCGCAGATCTGATCTTTCGCCGTGGCAAGGAAGTTGGAAAAGCCGTCTACCAGAACCGCCCCCTGTCGAAGGCAGGAATTTCCGAACGGCTGTTCGCCTTCCTGTTTTCGGGCCTGGTCTATCCGCAGATCTGGGAAGATCCCGATGTCGACATGGACGCAATGCAGCTTGGCGAAGGCCACCGCGTCGTCACCATTGCCTCCGGCGGTTGCAATATCCTGGCCTATCTCACCCGGTCGCCGGCCAGGATCGACGCCGTCGATCTCAATGCCGCTCACATAGCCCTGAACCGCATGAAGCTGGAGGCGGTGCGCCACCTGCCTTCGCAGGGCGACCTGTTTCGCTTCTTCGGTGCCGCCGGCAACGACCACAATTCTCAGGCTTACGACCGCTTCATCGCGCCGCATCTCGATCCGGTCAGCCGCCACTATTGGGAGCGCCGCAACTGGCGCGGCATCAGGCGCATCGCCGTCTTCGACCGCAATTTCTACCAGACCGGCCTGCTTGGCCTGTTCATCGCCATGGGCCACCGCACGGCTAAATTCTTCGGCGTCGACCCCGCCGGCATCATGCAGGCCAGGAACATTGGTGAGCAGCGCCGCTTCTTCCACCAGGAGCTGGCCCCGGTGTTCGAAAAGCCGCTTTTGAAATGGGCGACCTCGCGCAAGGCCTCGCTGTTCGGCCTCGGCATCCCGCCGGCGCAATATGATTCTCTCATCACGTCCGGCGACGGCACCATGGCCAGTGTGCTGAAAGCCCGGCTGGAAAAGCTCGCCTGCGATTTTCCATTGAAAAACAACTATTTCGCTTGGCAAGCCTTTGCCAGGCGCTACCCCCAACCCGGCGAAGCCGCCCTGCCCGCCTATCTTGAAAGGCAGAACTATGAGGCCATTCGCGGCAATGTAGACCGCGTCGCCATTCATCATGCCAATCTGATCGAATTCCTGGCAGGCAAGGACGCGGGTTCCGTCGACCGTTTCATCCTGCTCGACGCGCAGGACTGGATGACCGACGACCAGCTCAATGCGCTGTGGTCGGAAATCACCCGCACCGCCTCCGCCGGCGCGCGTGTCATCTTCCGCACTGCGGCCGAGCCAAGTCTGCTGCCGGGCCGCGTCTCCGCTTCCCTGCTCGACCAGTGGAGCTACGAGAGCGATGCCTCGCGCGAATTCTCCACCCGCGACCGCTCGGCAATCTATGGCGGCTTTCATCTGTACGTGAAGCGCGCCTCATGAGCACTACCGAGCTGCCGGCCAATCACGCCGAACTGATGGACGGTGTCTACCGCTGGCAGCGTCACATCTACGACCTGACCCGCAAATATTATCTGCTCGGCCGCGACCGGCTGATATCAGGGCTGGACGTTCCGCCGGGCGGCACGGTGCTGGAGCTCGGCTGCGGCACCGGGCGAAACATCATCCTCGCCGCCCGCAGCTTTCCCGGCGCGCGCTTCTATGGCCTCGACATTTCGGCAGAGATGCTGGAGACCGCGGGCACCGCGATTGCCCGCGAAGGCCTGTCCGATCGCGTCATGCTGGCAAGGGGCGACGCCACGGAGTTCGACGTAAAGGCGCTGTTCGGCCGCGACAGCTTCGACCGTGTCTTCGTCTCCTATTCATTGTCGATGATCCCAGGCTGGGAAAAGACGGTCTCCGCCGCGCTGGCAACGCTCGCTCCGGGCGGTTCCCTGCACATCGTCGACTTCGGCCAGCAGGAAGGCCTGCCGGACTGGTTTCGGACCCTGCTTCGCGGCTGGCTCAGAAAATTCCACGTCACGCCCCGTGAAATGTTGCGCGAGGTGCTGGAATCGGAATCGCGAAAAATCGGCGCAACCTTCCGTTTCCGCACACTTTATCGCGGCTACGCCTGGCTGGCGGTGGTCCGGCCGAGCAGCTGATTGGCTAGGGCAGCGCCTTCACCAATGCCCCGACCATGGTCTGCGGCCTGTAGCCCAGCTTGGCCGGCGTCAGGCCGAGCCGCACCACCACTAATTGCTCGGATGGAATGATGGCGACGGTCTGCCCATCATGCCCCTCCATCCAATAGGTGTCCTTGGGCAGGCCCGCCGCCACGCCGGCACCGGGGTTTTCCTCGTCGCCCGGCGCCTCGATCCACAATTGCCCCTTGCTGTAGACTTTCGAGGCCGACGCAGGTTCGCGCATCCAGTCGACGAAACCGGCCGGCAGTATCTGGTTGCCGTTCCAGACCCCGCCCTGCAGCAGGAACTGGCCGAAGCGGGCCCAGTCATGGGCGGTGGCGTAGAGATAGGATGAGCCGACGAACGTGCCCTGTTCGTCGGTCTCGAGCACGGCGCTGTGCATGCCCAGCGGCTCGAACAGCGCGGTGCGCGGCCACGTCAACGCCTTGGCCTTGTCGCCGACCGCATCCTGCCAGAGCCGCGACAGCATCACCGCCGTTCCGCTCGAATAGGAGAACACCTTGCCCACCTCGCCCGTGAGCGGCTTGGCTTCGGCAAAGCCCGCCATGTCGGGTTCGAGATAGAGCATGCGCGTCACGTCGGCGACGTCGCCATAGTCTTCGTTGAATTCCAGCCCGCTCGACATCGCCATCATGTCGGCAAGGCTGATCGCGGCGCGGCCATCGGCCTTCCACGGCGCGAAAAGGCCCTGGTTGGTCATCGCCATCTTGCCGTTCTTGACCAGCGTGCCGACCATGGCGGCATTGACCGTCTTGGTCATTGACCAGCCGAGCAACGGCGTCCGGGCGGAAAAGCCCTCGCCATAGCGTTCCGCCACGACGCGGCCGTTCTTGACCACCACCACGGCGCGCATGCCGGCGCCGGTCATGGCGGCATCGTCGACGATCTTCACCACCTCCGGGTTCTGCGAGGCTTCGACCCGCTCGCCTTCCGGCCACAGCGCGTCCTGTCTTGTCGCCGAGGGTTCGACATGGATCGCCGTGCGCCGCGCCTTGCCGACATCGCCATCCGGGACCGAGGCGCAGCCCAGCCCGTCGCGGAAAACCGCGATGCTCTTGCCGAGGAAGCCAAGCAGGCCGGCGGAGACTGTGCCCCGGTTCTTGTCGACCGAGACCCGCATCAGCTTGAGCAAGGGATGACCGGGCGCCTGCACATCGACGGCAAGCACCTCGTTGGCATCGCGCCCGGCGACGAAAACGTTCGAGCAGACGATCTTTGCCGAATAGCCCGAGCCGACCCGGATCAGTTCGGGCGGCGCGAAATAAAGCCACCCAAACAGCGCCACGACCGCCAGCACCACCAGGCCGAGCAGCCGTTTGACGATCTTGGCAATGATCCGCATCTTTCCCGCCCCCGAATCCAGGCTCGATCCATGTCATCGATTTGCCGCCATTGCTTCCGCAAAATCATGGGCCTTGTCGAGCGTCGTCAACCAGATATCAACCATGATCGGCGATCACAGGTGCATGTCGCCCAACAGCGCGCCGCGTTTTTGGGATCACGGCAGGAAACAAAATCAAAGCGCGCCGAAAAAATTCGCGTTTTGGCGATATACCGGGCGATGCTGTGGGGCGATCGTCCGGCGGGGGCCAGACCAAGCGCCGGCCATCAGTGCACAGACCCATCAGCGACCGGCTGCAACCGGCTCGGGAGTTGCGATGCGCCGTCTTGCGGCCCTTTTCATGCTGACGCTGCTCGGCGCATGCTCGACCGTGGAGGATCTGTCGCCACTGTCGCCATCCAGCACCCCTTCGGTTGCGGTGCGCGCGCCCCGCTTCGCCGATTCCAAGCCGCATGAATGGGACAGCGGCGCGCCCTGGAATTACGCAGTTCACGGCACCGACGTCTCAAAATACCAGACCTCGGTCGACTGGCCGACCGCCAAGGCCAGCGGTATTTCCTTCGCTTTCATCAAGGCGACGGAGGGCGGCGACCGTTTCGATGATTATTTCAACGAGCATTGGGCGCGCACCAAAGCCGCCGGCGTTCCTCGTGCCGCCTATCATTTCTTCTATTTCTGCACTCCGGCGGCGGTACAGGCGCGCTGGTTCATCCGCAACGTCCCCGTCGACCGTTCGGCCATGCCGCCGGTGCTGGACATGGAATGGAACCCGAAATCGCCGACCTGCAGGCTGCGCCCCGACCCGGCCACCGTGCGCGCGGAGATGACCACCTTCCTCGAAATCGTCGAGCGGCATTACGGCAAGAAGCCGATCATCTACACGTCGGTAGACTTCTTTGAAGACAACGAGCTGTCGACCTTCCGCGGTTATCCCTACTGGCTACGCTCCGTCGCCGGCCACCCGCGTCAGAAATATGGCAGCCACCCCTTCACCTTCTGGCAGTATACGGGAACCGGCATCGTTCCCGGCATGATCGGCAAGTCCGATATAAACGTCTTCAACGGCAGCCAAGCCGCCTGGGACAAATGGTTGAGGCAGAACACCCGTTGACACCGTGTCAACGGGTGCCAAGCCGCCCGGAGGAAGGGTTGCTGCAGAACACCCGTTGACACCGGGCCTGCCGCCTGCTTTCGACACGGCCGGCGGCCAAGAGTGCAGCCGCCGGTGTTCCGGGGCGACGCGCATCCAGATGGACAGCCAGGCCGCCCGGAATCCTGAATGTCGAAAGGAAGTTTATGCGACTGCGTCCCCAAGCCCTCGCGGTGCTGTTCCTGTGCGCCACGGCCTTGCCGGCAATGGCGCAGGAATGTGGCGGCGACTTCGAAACCTGGAAGCAGGGCGTGGCTGCGGAAGCCAAGGCGGCGGGTGTCGGCCCTGTCGGCCTCGAAGCGCTCGAGGATGCCAGCTTCGACGAGAGGGCCCTGGCGCGCGACCGTGCGCAGGGCGTCTTCACCCAGACCTTCATCGAATTCTCCAACCGGATGATCTCGGCCTACCGGCTGAAGCAGGGCGCGGCGAACATGAAGAAATATGCCGATATCTTCGCCCGCGCCGACCAGCAGTTCGGCGTCCAGGCGCCGGTCATCACCGCCTTCTGGGCGCTGGAGACCGATTTCGGCGCCGTGCAGGGCGATTTCCATACGCTCAGCGCGCTGGTGACGCTTTCCCATGACTGCCGCCGCCCGCAGCTGTTCCGGCAGCAGTTGGTGCCACTGCTGGAATTGATCGACCATGGCGTGCTGCCGGCCGACGTCAACGGCGCCTGGGCTGGAGAGATCGGCCAGACGCAGATCCTGCCTTCGGATTATCTTGCGCGTGGCGTCGACGGCGACGGCGACGGCAAGATCGACCTGCGGGGCAGCGTGCCGGACGTGATCATGACGACGGCCAACAAGGTGCTGTCGCGCGGCTGGAAACGCGACGAGCCCTGGATCCAGGAAGTGCGCGTGCCCGACGAGATGCCATGGGAACAGACCGGGCGCACAAACAAATTGCCGCTGACACAGTGGACGCAGTGGGGTGTTACCAATCCCGACGGCTCGCCGCTGGTCGACAAGGGCCTGAAGGCCGGGCTGGCGCTGCCCATGGGCCGCAAGGGGCCGGCCTTCCTCACTTACGAAAATTTCGACGTCTATCTCGAATGGAACCAGTCCTTCACCTACGCGCTGACCGCGGCCAATCTTGCCGCGCGGCTTGCCGGCGCGCCACCGATCGACCCGCGCAATCCTGAACCAGGCCTCAACAACGAGCAGATGAAGGCTTTGCAGACCAAACTGGAGGCCAAGGGCTATGATGTTGGCACGGTCGACGGGATCCTGGGCACCAACACCCGCGAAGCGATCCGCAAGGAGCAGACGCGGTTGGGATTGCCCGTGGACGGCTGGCCGACGCCGGAGCTTTTAGCGAAGCTGTGAGTAGTAAGTAGTAGGTAGTAAGTAGTAAGTAGTGACGGAGGCCATTTCCCTACTCCCTACTCCCTACTCCCTACTCCCTACTTAATCCGCCATCGTCTCCAGACTCGCCAATCCCACCGGCGCGTCGCCTTCGTCGAAGGACGTCGCCACCTCGACGAAAGTGTCGGGATAGAAGCCGTTGAAACGGGTTCTCAGCGACAGCGAATAGGCGCCGATATGGCCGATCTCGATCCAGTCGCCGGTGTCGACGGTTTCCGGCAGCCAGAACGGCCGCGACAATATGTCGACGGAATCGCAGGTCGCGCCGCAGACCTTGAACGGCACGATGGTTTTCTCGTCGCCATTGCGCGTGCGGATCGCCGGATCGGGAATGAAGCGCGCCGGCAGCGTGATCTTGCCGGTCCATGAATCCGACAGCGACGCCCAGATGCCGTCATTGATGTAGAGCCGCTTGCCCTTGCGCAAAAGCACCCGCACGATCAGCGACAGGCAGCGCGCCACGATCACCCGGCCGGGCTCGGCCACCAGCGGCATCTGGTCGAACTGGTATTCCTTGAGGTCTCCAGAAAGCCGCGACATGATCTGGCCGAGCGACGGCATCGCGACTTGCTTGCGGTTGGGATCATGCCCGTATTCGGCCGGAAAACCGCCGCCGACATCGAGACCGGCCAGGTCGAAGGTCAGCCGGTTGCGCACCCAATCGGCGGAAGCCAATGCCCTTTCGTAGGTGTCGGGGTCCTCGATCTGGCTGCCGACATGGAAGCACAGGCCGACCTTGTAGCCGGTACGGTTCAGCCGCTCGGCGAGCTCGACCGCATAGGCCGGCCCGGCGCCGAACTTCTTCGACAGCTCGTAAGCCGCATGGCCCTTGGTCTGCACTCGAACGAACACGCTGATGGCGCCCGGGTCAATGTCGAGTGCCCTGACCACCCGCGTCAGTTTGGTGATCTCGTCTTCGTGGTCGAGCGCAATGACGCGGATGCCGTATTTCTCCAGCGCCAGCTTGATGTCCGACTGCGCCTTGACGGGATGCATGTAGAGCATCTCGGCATCGGCCGAGACCGCGCGCACGGCGGCGAACTCGCCGGGCGAGGCCACGTCGAAGGCGGAGACGCCGGCCTCGACCAGCGTCTTCAGCACGATCTGCTCGCCATTGGTCTTGACCGCATAGGCCGTCTTGCCGGGGAACATGCCCATGAACTGCAAGGCATCGGCCTTCAGCACCTGCGGGCGGAAGCAGTAGACCGGATCGTCCGGGCGAAGCGCCAGTGCCGCCTCGCGGGCATTCTCGAATCGCTGCATGGACGAATCCTTGACCTAGCCTGCGCACAATTAATCCAAGGTAGCGGCCAATGAAAACAATTCTGTGTCTCTTGCGCCTGGCGGCAGGGCGCTAGGCTTTGTCGGGGGAGACAGGCCATCGGGCAGGTTTCGGGTGGTTCTTGCCTGCGAACCCGATATGGCTTCTGTCTGGCTGCCTGCATTCGGCCGTCCGGGGAGGACGCATCACATGGCAATAGCCGCGACATCAGCACCGCGCGGACCGATGGCGCTCAAGGAGTGGGCGCAGCTTCTGCTGCTCGGCGCGATCTGGGGCGGCTCCTTTTTCTTCGCCCGCATTGCCGTGGCGGAGCTTCACCCGCTGGTGCTGGTATTGTTTCGCGTCGCCATCGCGGCACTCGCTTTACAGCTCTATCTCTTCCTGCGCGGCCCATCCTCCCGCCTTGCCCTTCCTCATGCAGGACTGTTCTTCCTACTGGCCTTCACCAACAACGTCGTGCCTTTTTCGCTGATCTTCGCCGGCCAGACCGAGCTTGGCGCCGGCGTCGCCTCGGTGCTCAATGCGACCACGCCGTTCTGGACGCTGATCCTCGCCACCGCCCTGACATCGGACGAGAAGCTCTCCTGGAACAAGCTGGCCGGCATTGCGCTTGGCGTCGCCGGCACGGCTGTGATGATCGGCCCCGGCCTGGTTGCCGGCCTCGGCGGCCCGGTCTGGGCCAAATTCGCGCTGATCGGAGCATCGTTGTCCTACGGCGTCGCACTGATGGTCGCCCGTCGCTTCAAGGGCGTGCCCTCGCCGGTCATTGCCACCGGGCAGCTGACCGCCTCGACCATCATCATGATCCCGGTCGTGCTGCTTGCGCACGGTCCCGCCGGCCTATTCTCGGCCTCCCCGCCCGTCTGGGCGGCGGTGCTGGCGCTGGCGCTGCTGTCCACCGCCTTCGCCTATATCCTCTATTTCAACCTCGTCGCCTCGGCCGGCGCCACCAACGCCTCCCTGGTGACGCTGATCGTGCCGGTCAGTGCCATGCTGCTCGGTTTCCTGTTCCTCGGCGAGCGGCTGGAATTGTTCGAAATCGGCGGCATGATGCTGATCGGTCTCGGCCTGGTGATCATAGACGGGCGCCTGTTCATCCGCAGGGTAGCGCTGCCATGACATGCCAACGACACGAAGCCGCCATAATTTATTCACAGGTTCGTATCTGGTTTTTGCCTAGAAGTTTCAACGCCTAACGGCGAAAATGAGGTCGCAAACTCCACAATCGCGTCGCAATGCAGCACATTTTCCGCTTGCCTGTGGCACAAATGACCCTAGACTCCGGGCATAGCTCTTTAAGAGGAGGCTATGTCATGGGACTTACGAGGCCAATCAACGCATTGATGATCTGTGCTGCGTTTGCATTCATCGGCGCCCTCATTATAGGCGTTCTTCCCTGAACCCGCCAAAAACGGGGAAGACCAGCACCCAATAATCAACCAGTTTGAAAGGCCGGGTTTTTACCCGGCCTTTCTGCATCTCAAGCTCGGTTCAGGCGGCTGCGGAGCCAGCCACTTCCGCCTCATGCGAGCGGATGCCGATCATGTGGCAGACGGCAAAGACGAGGTCGGCCCGGTTCATCGTATAGAAGTGGAAATCGCCCACGCCCCGCTCGACCAGGTCCAGCACCTGCTCGGCCGCCACCGCCGACGCGACTAACGCATGCGTCTGCGGATCATTCTGCAGGCCGTCGAAACGTTCGGCCAGCCATGCCGGCACCAGCGCGCCGCAACGTGCCGAGAAATTGGCGACCTGGGTGAAATTGTGCACCGGCAGGATGCCCGGCACGATCGGAATGTAGATGCCGGCTCGACGCGCGCGCTCGACATAGCGCTCGTAGAGATCGTTGTCGAAGAAGAACTGGGTGATCGCCCGCGTCGCGCCATTATCGACCTTGCGCTTCAGCATGTCGATGTCGGTGGCGAAGTCGGGGCTTTCCGGATGCTTTTCCGGATAGGCCGAGACCGAGATGTCGAAATCGCCGGCGCTCTTCAGCGCGCCGACCAGCTCGGCGCCATTGGCATAGCCGTCCGGGTGCGGACGATAGGCGGTGCCGACGCCCGCGGCCGGATCACCGCGCAGGGCGACGAACCGCTTCACACCCATGTCGGCGAATTCCTGGATAACCGCATCGACCTGAGGGCGCGGGGCGTCGACGCAGGTCATGTGCGCTGCCGGCGTCAGGCTGGTCTCCTTCAGGATGCGGCCTACGGTGCGTGCCGTGCGCTCCCGAGTCGAACCGCCGGCGCCATAGGTCACCGAGACGAATTTCGGCTTTAGCGGTTCCAGTCGGGTGACCGTGTCCCACAGCCTCGCTTCCATCTCGTCCGACTTTGGCGGGAAGAATTCGAAGGAAACCCTGACCTTGTCGCCAATGTCGGGGCGGCGGGAAAAGCGGAACTGGTTCATCAGGCGATTTCCCCTATCGAACTCACTTTGGTATGCTGGCTGTCATTGGCAGGATCGGCGATCAGCAGGCGCCGGTCGCGGCCAAGCCAGAGCTTGACCGTGAGCCTGGCCTCGGTGCCGCCGCGCGGCTCGAACTCCTGGGCATCTTCGAGATCAAGGCCCGCTTCGGAGAACCACTCGCCGATCTGCCGGTCGGAAAAGCCGAGGCGCATATGCGCGTGCTCGTCGCGCAGGAATTCCAGGGTATGCGGCGCGAAATCGACGATCACCAGCCGTCCGGAAGGGCGCAGCAGCCGCGCAGCCTCGTGAACGGCGCGGGCGGGATCATCGAGATAGTGCAGCACCTGATGGATGGTGACGAGATCGAAGGCGTCGCGCTCGACCGGCGGCGAGAAGATGTCGCCCTGCCGCACCTGAGCATTGGAGACGCCGGCCTTGTCGAGGTTGGCGCGCGCGACGGTCAGCATCTCGCGCGACATGTCGATGCCGATGCCGCGCCGGTAGAGCGGCGAGAATATCTCCAAGAGGCGTCCGGTGCCGGTGCCGAGATCGAGCATCGACTGGAACGGCCGCTTGCCGACGAGCTTCATGAGGGCTGCCTCGACCGCACGGTCAGGCACGTGCAGGGAGCGGATATGGTCCCAGCTTGCCGCGTTCTGCGAAAAATACTCCGCCGCGCGGTCCTGCCGCTTGCGCTTGACCGAGGCCAGCCGCTCGAGATCGCGCTCGACCTGCGGATCGGCGCCGCGAATGCCGGCGACCAGCCGCAGCACGAAGTCGCGCGCGGAATCCGTATCCGACAGCCGGAAGAAAGCCCACGACCCCTCCTGGTAACGGCCGATCAGCCCGGCCTCCAGGAGCAGCTTCAGGTGCCGCGACACGCGCGGCTGCGACTGGCCGAGAATCTCGGTAAGATCGGACACGGTGAGATCACCGCGCGACAGCAGCGCCAGTATGCGCAAGCGGCTCGATTCGGCCGCCGCCTTCAATGTGTCCACCATGGTGTCGAGCGGGACATGCATCAGCGTATTCTCTTTGAAAAAGATATAAACATATGTTTATGTCGATTTTCACAGCCTTGCAAGCGCTATGTCGCTTCCGGACAAGAAAATGCCGCAGGCGTGATTTCTCGGTGCATGTCGCGCCTAAAAATGTGTAGCGGTTTCAGGGCAAGACATGCGTCAACAAAAAGATGGATAAAATGACCGGGCGGCGTGAGATGTTTGAGGTGCGGGAGGGTGAAAAAAGGCTCGAGATCGATCCGGCGCTGATGCCGGCGGATGGCGGCGTCGTCTTCATCGGCCGTATCGCCTCACCATGGACGACGCGCGAAACCTGCCCCAAGAACATGCGCGCGGCGCGCGAGACCGGGCAGCCGGCAGCACTGACGATCGACCCGCCCTACCGCGCCGGCCTGCAAGGGCTGGAGCGCACCAGCCATCTCGTCATCCTGTCGTGGCTCCACCACGCGCCGCGGACTCTGATCGTGCAGAAACCGCGCCATGCGGCTGAAGCAAAAGGCGTATTCGGCCTGCGCTCCCCTGCCCGACCGAACCCGATCGGCCTGCATGTGGCGAAACTGGTTGCGCTCGACCTCGCCACCGGGCGCATCGAGATCGACGCCATCGACGTGCTCGACGGCACCCCGGTGGTCGACATAAAACCCTATTTCGCATCGACCGATGCCTTTGCCGAGGCGACCATCGAAGGGCGCGACGAATGATGAAGGCGCCGACCGGCCGTCGGCGCGCCGTCGCCAAGGCGTTGACCGCGCTTCTGCCGCTGGCGCCCTATGCCGATATGGAGAAGATCCGAGCGGATGCCGGCTCCGTCCACATGAAGACCTTGCCGCCGACCATTGCCGTGTGGCTGGCGACGGTTGCCCATATCCGCCACGCCCATACCGACTACGAAAAGCTGCTCGCCGAAGGTTATGACCGCGACTCGGCGCGTTTCTTCGTCATCGAGCAGACCAATGTCGTACTTACCCGCTGGCGCGCCACCCGCCTGCTCGACGCCGACGACGAGGATGATTGAAGCTGTTGCCGGTCCGGCACGGCGCTCGGTAGCATGGCTGGCAGCTTTTCACTTCGAGGACGAACGACGCCGGATGACTGGCTCTATGCCCTCTGCCTGACACCGATAGCCTGTGATGCAAGGAGGTGCCGATGAGCCAGACCGCACAGGATACACGGCCGCTGCCTGTGGTGAGCGACCGCCACGTCGACCCGCATGCTTATCCCGACGGCATCGCCTTCCTCGACGGCCAGTACCTGCCGATGTCGCAGGCCAAGATCTCGGTGCTGGATTGGGGATTCCTGCATTCCGATGCCACTTACGACACGGTGCATGTCTGGAACGGCTGCTTCTTCCGGCTTGACCTGCATCTCGACCGCTTCTTCGGCGGACTGGAGAAATTGCGCATGACGATCCCGTTCGACCGCGATGGCGTGACGGAGATCCTGCACAATTGCGTGGCACTGTCGGGACACAGCGCCGCCTATGTCGAAATGCTGTGCACGCGCGGCGCTTCCCCTACTTTCAGCCGCGATCCGCGCCAGGCGATCAACCGCTTCATGGCGTTTGCCGTGCCGTTCGGCTCGGTCGCCAATCCCGAGCAGTTACAGCGCGGCCTCAATGTCGCCATCAGCGACAAGGTGCGCATTCCGCCGGCCTCGATCGACCCGGCGATCAAGAACTACCACTGGCTCGACCTGGTGCGCGGCCTTTACGATGCCTATGACCGCGGCGCCGAGACAGCGCTCATTCTCGACTTCAACGGCAATGTCGCCGAAGGTCCGGGCTTCAACGTCTTCTGTATCAAGGACAACAAGCTCTCGACGCCGGCGATCGGCGTGCTACCCGGCATAACCCGCCGCACTGTCTTCGATCTCTGTGCGCTGGAAGGCCTCTTCGCCACCCCGGCGGACGTCAGTGTCGCGGCATTGCGCGAGGCCGACGAGGTCTTCATCACCTCTACCGCCGGCGGCATCATGCCGGTCACGATGATCGACGGCAGCCCAGTCGCGGACGGCAGGCCCGGCGCGATTACCGGCCGACTGATGGCGCTCTATTGGGACAAGCATAAGGATCCGGCCTGGTCGAGCGCTGTACGCTACCCCTGACCGGTCGCCGCTCCCGTCCAAATAATTCCGCCACCGCCTCTGGAAAGTCGCGGGACGCACCGTATATGGCACAAAGCGGAGAGGCCTCCACTTATCTCTGAAAAAATTCCAGCTTGCACGGGCAAGGACTTCATCATGACAAACAAGGTTTGGTTCATCACCGGATCGTCGAAAGGTTTTGGCCGGGTCTGGGCCGAGGCCGCGCTCGCTCGCGGCGACCGCGTCGCGGCAACCGCCCGCGATGCCGGCACTCTCGCCGCTCTCGTCGAGAAATATGGCGACAACATCGCCGCGATAGAGCTCGACGTCACCGACAAGAAAGCCGTCGATGCCGCAATCACCGGGGCGCACAAGCGCTTTGGCCGGCTCGACGTCGTCGTCAACAATGCCGGCTATGGCCATTTCGGCGCCATCGAGGAGGTCAGCGAGCAGGAAGCCCGCGACCAGATCGAAACCAATGTGTTCGGCGCGCTGTGGGTCACCCAGGCCGCCTTGCCGATCATGCGGGCGCAGCGCTCCGGCCACATCATCCAGATCTCGTCGATCGGCGGCGTCAATGCCTTCGCCTCGCTTGGCCTCTACCACGCCTCGAAATGGGCGCTGGAAGCCTTCAGCCAGTCGCTGAGCCTCGAGGTCGCGGAGTTCGGCATCCATGTCACGCTGGTCGAGCCCGGCGGCTTCTCCACCGACTGGGCCGGTCCGTCGGCCAAGGTCTCCAAAGCGCTGGACGCCTATGCGCCCGTCCGCGCTGCCATGGCGGAGCGCCGCAGCCGCGCCGTGGCCGGCGATCCCGAGGCCACCGGACCGGCGATGCTGGCCATCGTCGACGCGGCCGAGCCGCCTCTCAGGGTATTCTTTGGCGACGGCGGGCTGCCGATGATCAAGCAGGAATACGCCAATCGCATCGCCACGTGGGAAAAGTGGGACCACGTCTCGGTCATGGCGCAAGGCGCCAACAAGAACCGCAACGCCTAGTCGGATCACTCAGCCCACGCCGTTTCGAGCGGCGGCGTGGCTGCCTCGTCAGGCGGGATAAATCCACTGCTCGGGCACCCGCACGGAGATTTCCTCGCCGGACCTGACGATTCCGGGCTTCTCGACCCAGGCGACAAGGCCCCGCAGCCGCTTGGCGACTTTCGGGAAGAGCAGCGCGGTGGCGTCGCGGTCCGTCGCCAGGACATGCTCGGCGATCGACTGTCCGGCGACGCGGCATGGTTTGTTCTGGGCATCGATCTTGATCGTCACGCCGCCCTGGAAGAACAGCAGCGAGCCGGATGGCAACATCGAAAGATGCGGCACCCCTTCGATCAGCAAATTGGCGCCGATCCACTCGGGCTTGATCTCCTCTAGGCCCATGCGTTCGGCGACCAGCGCGAGTTCGTCCGCCGCCACCAGCGACAACTGCCTCTCGTTGCGCATCTCGGTGCCGCGCGGATACCAGGGTTCGCGCCCGCCGGAGCGTCGCGCTATCCCGGCATGAAAATCGCCGGCTATGCCGTCGAAGCCCATCTGCAATTTCTCCACCGCCTTGGTTTCGAAATGGTCGAACGGAGCGGCATAGAGCGCCACCGCCCTTGCCGCCAGCTTGCGGCCCGGCACGATGTCGACCGTCAGGTCCGCCGGAAAAAGCTCGAAGTTGGTTTCCTGCATCAGTCTCGTCTAGAGGCCCTGCGCAATGCGGTCCAGTCGAAAGCGCTGATGATCCGATCACGCCGTTTGATGCCGATCACGACTTTCTTACCGGAAACGCCGTTGCCGTCCTCAGCGCGCCGCATTGCCGCCGCGCGGCCGGCATAGACGAGGGCGCCAGATCGGGAGGAGGTTCGGGTCATGCAGGTGGGACACGCCGTTGCCGCGCTCTGGTTGTTCTGGCTGGTATCGTGGATCCTTGCCGCTTCATGGGCGGATCCCGTGCGCAAGCGGGCGGATTTCAGGGCGGAGGCGCGATATCGGGTTATCTGGCTCGCCGGTACCGTCCTGCTGTTCGTTCCGGCGCACGGCTATGTGGGTCGGCTTCGGCTCTGGACGCCGACGCTCACCCAAGCCTGGATTTGCGTCGCCCTGATCGCCATCGGCATCGCCTTTGCATGGTGGGCCCGCCTGCATCTCGGCCGGCTGTGGTCCAGCACGGTAACGGCCAAGGCCGATCATCGCATCATCGACACCGGCCCTTACGCGCTTGTCCGTCATCCGATCTATACGGGCCTGCTGCTTTCGGTCCTCGCCACTATGGCCGTCAAGGGCACGGTATGGGGCGTCGCGGGCGCCGCCCTGCTGCTTGTCGGGATCGTCATCAAGGCGAGGCTGGAGGAAAGTTTCCTGCGCGGCGAGCTTGGGCCCGCCTATGACGACTACGCGCGCCGCGTGCCGATGCTCGTTCCCTTTTCGCCGGCCTGAAGCGGCAAGCGCGTCCTACAGCATCCGCAGCAGCGCGCCGCCGATCGAATACCCCGCGCCGAAAGCGCAGATCAGCCCGAAGTCGCCCGCCTTCATGTCGGCATGGTTCTCCGACAGCGCGACGATGGCGCCGGCGCCCGCCGTGTTGCCGAGACGCTCCAGCACCATGGGCGCGCGGTCATGATCGACCTCGTGGCCGAATGAGAGTTTCAGGATCATGGCGTTCATGCGCGCATTGGCCTGGTGCAGCCAGAAGCGTCGCACCGCCTGCGGCGTCAGGCCGTGCTCGGCCAGGAACTCCACGATGAATTTGTGCCCGGCGACGGTGACTTCCTTGAACACCTTGTTGCCGACCTGCTTGATCAGATTGCCCTCCAGATCGATCCTGTAGGGATCGTCCTGTGCGGTGCGGGTGTGGTAGCCGAGATTGGTGCGGATGTTGTTCGACATCTGCGTCCAGATGCGCGTGTCGAGCACTTCGAAACGTCCCGGCCGTTTCTCGCCGAGTGCCAGCCCTTCGACCACCATCGACACCGAGGCGTCGCCGAAGATGAAATGCGTCTGCCGGTCGCGGAAATTGAGATGGCCGGTGATGATCTCGGGCGTCGTCACCAGGATGCGCTTGTGGGCGCCCGCACGCACGAGATTGACCGCCATGTGAAGTGCCGCCGCGGCGGATGAGCAGCCGAGCCCCATGTCGAAGCCCGCCCCCTTGGTGCCCAGGGCCTGCTGCATCTCGATGGCGATCGCCGGATAGGGCCGCTGGTGGTGCGAGGCCGAGCAGATCACCAAATCGATATCGGACGGCTTCAGCCCGGCATGATCGAGGGCCTTGCGGGCCGAAGCTATGCCGAACTCGGCCTCCAGCGACAGCGCATCGTCCGGCCGCGCCGGAATGCGCGGTGCCATACGGGTCGGGTCGAGTATGCCTTCGCGCTCGATCACATGACGGCTGCGCACGCCCGAGGCGTGGACGATGAAGTCGCTGTCCGATTTCTGCAGCAGCGGCTGGTCCGTGCCCGACCGGCGCGCGTTTTCCGTGTCGACCCAGCTGTTGAAACTGGCGACCAGTTCCTCATTGCTGATCTCAGGCTCGGGGATTTCGACGCCGATACCGCTGATGATGACGCGATGCATGTCCAGTCCGTCCCATCCGCAGGCGTTCAGGGGCTTTGATGTGGGCGTAAGGGAGGCCCGGCGCAACCCTTGTCGCATTGAGCCGGTTTATGCCAGCTTAAACCGGTTCCCGCGTCCCCTCACCATGCGCACAGTTTGGTGTTAGTCTGTGAGTTGTTCCAGCATGCGCCGTCGTCGCGGCTGCACATGAACTGCCCCGGCTCCTCATCGACGTTGGTCGTTCAAGCCCGCTTGGCGACAATGAAAATGCGCGGGAAACGCAACAGCACCTTGCCATTTGCGGTCTTCTTATAGGCCTTGGCGATCTTGGCCGTGTAGCTTTCGAGGAACAGCATCTTCTCGTCCGCATCGAGCGGGTCGACAAAAGGCTTCAAGCCCGTCGACTTCACCCATTCCACGATCGCCCCGGCGTCGGCCAGCGGATGGTTATAGACCGTGTGCCAGATGTCGAGCCGGTCCGAGAGCGGCGACAACAGATCATAATAGAACGACACCGGCGGCAGCGGCGCGCGCGCCGCCCCTTTCAGCTTGGCTGCGAACGGCATTTCGGCGGCAGTCTCGCGCATCAGCCTGTGGGAATCCTCGCCCATATTGTCTGGCATCTGCACGGCGAGCGCGCCGCCGGGCGCAAGAAAACCCATCAGCCGCTGGAAGACATCAGGATGTTCCGGCAGCCACTGGAACACGGCATTGGCGAAGATCACATCGACCGGTTGAGCCGGCGCCCATGTCGAGGCATCGGCAAGGTCGAAGCTGACATTGGGCAGGCGTGCCCTAGCCTTCTCGATCATGTCGGGAGACGTGTCGAAGCCGCTCACCTGTGCATCCGGCCAGCGCGCGACCAGAAGCTCCGTCGAATTGCCCGGCCCGCAGCCTATGTCGACAACCCTGCGGGGGAAGTCGACCGGCACCTGCGCCACCAAGTAGCGCGCAGGACGCGTGCGCTCGTCCTCGAACTTCAAATATTGGGCGGCGGACCAATCGGGCTTTGCTGGGCTGTTCAACGGTAAGACCTCGCGGCGGTTGCCACCTTCCATGACCGGCGCGACAAGCCGGCTATCCCAATTGGATGACGATCCCGTCGTCGCCGACCCGGAACCGCCACTGCAATAACGGCCCTTACCGCGTCAGCCTCTTATGCGTCATGCGGTGCGGGGCCGCCGCCTCCGCGCCCAGGCGGCGAAGCTTGTCCTTCTCATACTCCTCGAAATTGCCTTCGAACCATTCGACATGCGCGTCGCCCTCGAAGGCGAGCATGTGGGTCGCCATGCGATCGAGGAACATGCGGTCGTGGCTGATGATGACAGCGCAGCCGGCATAGGCTTCCAGCGCGTCTTCGAGCGCGCTCAGCGTCTCGGTGTCGAGGTCGTTGGTCGGTTCGTCGAGCAAAAGCACATTGCCGCCGCCTTTGAGCATCTTGGCCAGATGTACGCGGTTGCGTTGGCCGCCCGAAAGGTTGCCGACCTTCTGCTGCTGATCGCCGCCACGGAAGTTGAAGGACGAGCAATAGGCGCGGCTGTTGACCTCGTGCTTGCCAAGCTTGATGACTTCGGCGCCACCGGAGATTTCTTCCCACACCGTCTTGTTCGGGTCCAGCGCGTCACGGCTCTGGTCGACATAGCCGAGCTTGACCGTCTCGCCGATGCGGATCGACCCCGCATCAGGCTTTTCCTGGCCAGTGAAGGTCTTGAACAGCGTCGTCTTGCCGGCGCCGTTCGGGCCGATGACGCCGACAATGCCGCCCGGCGGCAGCCTGAACGACAGGTCCTCGATCAAAAGCTCATCGCCGAAGCCCTTGGTGAGCCCTTCAACCTCGATGACGACATTGCCGAGGCGCTCGCCCGACGGAATGACGATCTGCGTGTCGGTCGGCTTGCGATTCTGCGACTGCTCGACCAGTTCCTCATAGGCCTTGATACGGGCCTTGGACTTGGTCTGGCGCGCCTTCGGCGAGGATTGGATCCACTCGCGCTCGCGCCAGATCGACTTCTGGCGGGCGTCGTCCTCGCGGCCTTCCTGGATCAGGCGTTTGGCCTTGGCGTCGAGATATTTGGTGTAGTTGCCCTCGTAAGGGATGCCACGGCCGCGATCGAGCTCGAGAATCCATCCCGTGACATTGTCGAGGAAGTAGCGGTCGTGGGTGATGATCAGCACCGAGCCCGGATAGTCGCGCAGGTGCTTTTCCAGCCACGCCGTGGTCTCGGCGTCGAGATGGTTGGTCGGCTCGTCGAGCAAAAGCAGGTCGGGCTGTTCCAGGAGCAGCCGGCACAGCGCCACGCGGCGGCGCTCGCCGCCCGACAGATTGGTCACCTCGGAATCGGCCGGCGGGCACTGCAGCGCGTCCATCGCCATCTCGACCTGCTGCTCGAGGTCCCAAAGGTTGAGCCGATCCATCTCGTCCTGGAGCTTGGCCGACTCGTCTGCCGTCTCGTCGGAATAGTTCATCATCAATTCGTTGTAGCGCTCGATGATGGCGGTCTTCCTGCCGACGCCGTCCATGACGTTTTCACGCACGGTCTTGCTGTTGTCGAGCTGCGGCTCCTGCGCCAGGTAGCCGACCGTGGCGCCTTCGGCCAGCCACGCCTCGCCCTGGAACTCCTTGTCGAGCCCGGCCATGATGCGCAGGATGGTCGACTTACCCGAACCGTTAGGACCGAGAATGCCGATCTTGGCGTCCGGGTAGAAGGACAGATGAACGTTATCGAGCACCTTCTTGGTGCCGTAGGCCTTTGACAGGCCTGACATGTGATAGATGAACTGGCGTGCCACGCGCGCTTTCCCTGAAAAACTGACTGATTTGTCGATCTGAATGGAGGTTGGCCGCTATGTAGGCGATGCGGAGCCGAACGGCAATCGCTTTCGCCGCATCGAACCGATCACAGGCCGCACAACAACGGGCGTTGGCGCCCCGGCCTGCCTGCCGGCTGGAATGAGCTCAGGACCTACTGGAACCCGATTGCGTCGACGGTTCCGGTCGGGCAACCGGCCTTGTTGGTCGGCACCGAGGCCAGCAGCAGGTCCTTGAGCGAGCTGTTTGGGCCGATCGGACCGGCAAGGCCAAGCGTCAACTCTCCGATCAGCCGCCGGCCGCTCGACGGATCGATGACACAGGAGACGCGCACGCGATCGCCGGCGCCGGCGCCAAAAGCCTGGTCGAAGGCGCCGCGGATCTGGTCCGCCGTCAGCTTGCCGCCGATGTTCTTGGCGAAGAGATCGCGCACCGCTGAGCCGTTCACCGCGCGCATCAGGCCGAGTGCGTCGGAAAAATACTCCTGCTGGTTCTTGCCGTAGCAGGTGCCGTGCTTGATCCATTCATGCCGCTCCAACTGCGAAGCGGTGCCCGGCATAACCTTGTCGAGTTCCGCGCGCGTGCCGGCGTCCAAATTGACAGGCGGAAGATCCTTCCAGTGCGCCGGACTGTCGTTGGCCTTGTCGCTGGCCGGTACCTGGCAATAGAAGTTCCCGTTCGGCTGCGGCCACAGGCCGTGCAAGGTGAAGTTGCTGGCATCGAATTCATTCGGGTTTTGTGCCTTGCATTCGCTCTTGCTGGACTTGGTCTCGCAAAAAGCCGGCTGCCAGCTCAGCGCGAAGACATATTCGGGTTTTCCCGACGCCGCCGGCTTGCCCTGCCCGCCGGGGGTCGCCGGCAGCGTTGCTGCGCTGCTGCCGGAGAGATGTCCGCAACTGACCTTCACCCAGCGCCGATCCGGATCTGCGCCCGGCACCAGAATGAGATAGTGCGTCGGCGCATCCTTGTTGCCCGCCAGCAGTTGATAGCTCTGTCCGGCATCAGTCGAGACATTGCCGGGATTCTTGCCGTTCTTGATGGCTTGCGTCGCCGGACAGGAGGCGTCGGCAACGAAGGTGCCACTCATCCTGACGTCGGCATGGGCCGCACCCGTTAACGATGCCGCCAACATGGCCAATCCGAAAACAACAGCAATGCGCATGGGGAATCCCTGGATGAAAAAGGTGGGCGACAGACTGAAGCTGTCTCCATGTCAGAATTGCGATATTCCACCGGCCAGATGCAAGAAACATCATCGCGAGAAATCCGGAATGGCGGATTGACGCTGAACCGGCCCCGGCGCAAACAAGGCCGGCGCCACCGAGGCGGGCCAGGGTGGAAATCACTGAATGTCATTCAGCCAGCAGCGCATGGTCCGTTCGCCGACCGGCGCCGACCTCAATCTTCTGGTCCGGCAGGCCGACGGCCATCCGCGCGCCGTCATCCAGATCAATCACGGTCTGGCAGAACATGCGGCGCGCTATGATCGTTTTGCCGATTTCCTGGGCGCGCGCGGCTTTAGCGTCTATGTTCACGATCATCGCGGCCATGGCGCAACGAAGGCGCCCGACGCACCGCTGGGCAGGTTCGCGCATGAGGACGGCCCCGCCAAGGTCATCGCCGATGTCGGCGCCATCCATGATCTCATCGCCAGGGAGCAGCCGGGCCTGCCCGTCATCCTGTTCGGCCATTCGATGGGCGCGTCCGTGGCGCTGAACTTTCTCCTGGCCCATTCGAACCGCGTTCACGCCGCCGCCATCTGGAATGGCAATTTTTCAGCTGGCCTGCTCGGGCAGGTGGCGCTCGGCATCCTTGCATGGGAAAGGATGCGGCTCGGCTCGGACGTCCCATCGCGCCTGCTGCCGAAGCTCACCTTCCAGGCCTGGGGCAAGGCGGTGCCCAACCACCGGACCTTGTTCGACTGGCTGTCACGCGACGGGGCCGAGGTCGACAAATACATCGCCGACCCGCTATGCGGCTGGGACGCCTCAGTGTCGATGTGGCGCGATGTCGTCCAGATGGCGCTCAATGGCGGCAGGGACGCAGCTTTTGCCGGCGTTCGGCGCGACCTGTCCGTCAGCGTCGTGGGGGGCGAAAAAGACCCTGCCTCGGATTATGGCAAAGGGATCATCCAGCTTGCCGGACGCATGCGCAAAATGGGCTTTTCGAATCTCGTTTCAAAGGTTTACAGCGAGACCCGCCACGAAAGCCTGAACGAGGTGAATCGCGACATCGTCATGGACGATTTCGCGGCATGGGCCGAGACGATCCTGACGCGATGAAGCGTTGGCCCATTGCAAGAGCCGTGACAGCGGCAATCTCTGTTGATAGAGGCTTTGGTTCCGACCAATTCTGGTGATTTATGGCTGAGCCCCCGCTGAAAGGCGTCCGCGTCGTCGAACTCGCCCGCATCCTTGCCGGGCCTTGGGCCGGGCAGTTGCTTGCTGATCTCGGCGCCGACGTCATCAAGGTCGAAAGCCCTGACGGCGGCGACGACACCCGCAAATGGGGCCCGCCCTTCGTAATGGGCAAGGATGGCGAGAACCTGTCGGCCGCCTATTACCATTCCTGCAATCGCGGCAAGCGCTCCATCGCCATCGATTTTTCGACACCGGAGGGCGCCGAAACCGTGCGCCGGCTGGTGGCAACGTCTGACGTGCTGATCGAAAACTTCAAGCTTGGCGGCTTGAAGAAATACGGGCTCGACCACGAGAGCCTGCACAAGATCAATCCGCGCCTCGTTTATTGCTCGATCACCGGCTTCGGCCAGGACGGTCCTTACGCGCCGCGCGCCGGCTACGATTTCATCATCCAGGGCATGGCCGGCATGATGTCGATCACCGGCGAGGCGGGACGCGAGCCGCAGAAGGCCGGCGTCGCCATCTCCGACATCTTCACTGGCCTCTATTCCGTCATCGCCATCCAGGCGGCCCTTCGCCACGCCGAAAAAACCGGCGAAGGCCAGCACATCGACATGGCATTGTTCGACACCCAGATCTCGGCGCTCGGCAATCAGAACCTCAACTATCTCGTCTCCGGCAAGTCGCCTGTGCAGATGGGCAACGCGCATATGAACATCGCGCCCTACGAGGTGCTGCCGGTCCGGGACGGTCACATCATCCTGGCGGTCGGCAATGACGGCCAGTTCGCCAGGTTCTGCGCGGTGGTCGGGCTGGACGAATTGCCCGGCAATCCCGATTTCGCCACCAATCCGGCCCGCGTCGCCAACCGGGCGGCGCTACGCGAGCGGATCGTCGAGGCGCTGAAGACCAAGGATCGCGACCCGCTGCTGGCCAAGCTGGAAGCGGCCAGCGTGCCGGCGAGCCCGATCAACACGATCGGACAGATGTTCGCCGACCCGCAGGCGATCGCGCGCGGCATGCGGCTCGATCTCGACGACGGCCATGGCAATCTTCTGCCCTCGGTTCGCGCACCGATGATCATGTCCCAAACACCGCTCGTCTATGAGCGCCCCTCGCCCCGCCTGGGCGAACATACTGACGAAATCCTTGCCGAACTGGAGAGAGCAAAATGAAAACCGGCGGACAATTGATCGTCGACGCGCTCGAGGCCAACGGCACCGACCGTATCTTCTGCGTGCCAGGCGAATCCTACCTCGCGGTGCTCGACGCGCTGCACGATTCGGCGATCCGCACCATCGTCTGCCGCCAGGAGGGTGGCGCCGCCATGATGGCCGACTGCCAAGGCCGCCTGACCGGCAAACCCGGTATCTGCTTCGTCACCCGCGGCCCCGGCGCCACCAATGCCTCCGCCGGCATCCATATCGCCATGCAGGATTCGGTTCCCGTGATCCTGTTCATCGGCCAGGTCGCCAGCCACGCCAAGCAGCGCGAGGCCTTCCAGGAAGTGGACTATGTCAGGTTCTTTGGCGACATCGCAAAATGGGTGGTAGAGATCGACGATGCGTCGCGTATTCCCGAATTCGTCACCCGCGCCTTTGCCGTGGCGACCTCCGGACGCCCAGGTCCCGTCGTCATCTCGCTGCCGGAAGACATGCTGACCAGTGTCGTCGATGCACCGGCCGCGATCGCCTACACCCCGGTCGAGACCAGCCCCGCCGAAGCCGAACTCGACCGGTTCGAGGCGCTGCTCAATGCCGCCAAACGACCGATCGCGATCCTGGGCGGCACACGTTGGGATTTCCAGGCTGTTCAGGAAATCACCCGCATCGCCGAGGCGTGGTCGCTACCGGTCGGCTGCTCCTTCCGCCGCCAGATGCTGTTCGATCATCTGCACCCGAACTATGCCGGCGATGTCGGCATCGGCATCAACCCGAAGCTGGCGACAGCAATCAAGCAGGCCGATCTGGTGCTGCTGATCGGCGGCCGCATGGGCGAGATGCCGTCCTCGGACTATACGCTGCTGAAGAGCCCCTACCCTGACCAGACGCTGGTCCATGTCCACCCCGATGCCGGCGAACTAGGCCGCGTCTACCGTCCAACGCTGGCGATAAATGCCTCGCCCGCCGCCTTCGTGCGCGCCTTCGCCAAACGGAAGGGACCGGCATCGCCGGGCTGGGCGGCGGAGACGGCAAAGCTCCATGCCGCTTATCTCGACTGGTCGACCCCACCGGAAAGCGGTCCGGGCGCCGTCCAGATGGGGCCGATCATGACCTATCTCGAAACGGTGCTGCCCGACGATGCCATCCTGACCAACGGCGCCGGCAACTACGCCACGTGGGTGCACCGCTTCCATCGCTTCCGCCGCTTTGCCACACAGGGCGCGCCGACCTCAGGCTCGATGGGTTACGGAACGCCGGCGGCGGTAGCGGCCAAGGCGCTTTATCCGGATCGCACCGTAGTCGCTTTCGCCGGCGACGGCTGCTTCCTGATGAACGGGCAGGAATTCGCCACCGCCGTACAATACGGGTTGCCGATCATCGTCATCGTCGTCAATAATGGCATCTACGGCACCATCCGCATGCACCAGGAGCGTGAATACCCCGGGCGGGTGGTGGCCACGGACCTCAAGAATCCGGACTTCGCCGCCCTGGCGCGTGCCTATGGTGGCCATGGCGAAACGGTGGAGAAAACCGCCGACTTCGCCCCTGCCTTCGAGCGTGCTCGCGCCAGCGGCAAGCCGGCAATCGTCGAAATCCGGCTCGATCCGGAGGCAATCACCCCGACCCGAACGATGACGCAGATAAGAGACAAGGCCTGAAAGTCGGTTTCCGGCAGGAGAAAGGGCGGCGCTGTCCCGCAAAGCTTTCGCAAGCAAATACGGGCGCGCGCCCCGAGCGACGTCGCGTTACATCGACGCCGCCGCCTTTTCGATCTGACCGCGGATCTCGCCGTCCTTGTTGGCCGCGGTGTGTATGTTGACGTAATATTTGCCGGCTTCCAGATCGGTCACCTGCGTATCGGTCAATGTCGCCGATCCCTTGATCGGGCTCTTGAGTTTTTTGAACGGGATTACGGGGTCCGCATTTTCCCCCTTCGCGGCCGGGCCATGAATATGTGCGGCCGTCGCCGGCCCGCTGAGGCCGGAGTATTTGACGTTCCAACTGAGTTTCTTCTTGGCGGTGTCAAAGGTGAATGTGGCGGTTCCCTTGCCCTTGGTGGTAACGGGTGGGCTCTGCTGGCTGCCATCGAGCGTCGCCTTGAACTTCATCATGTCGGCCAGGGCCGGCGACGCGAACAGGAAAGCGGTCGAAATGGCCAGCGCCGAAAGCGTCGGCAAGACGGTCTGTGTGCGCATGAAGAACCTCCGATTGGCTGTAGCATCCGCCGTGGCTCCCCGCACGCGCATGCCTCCGACGCAACGCTCGGGCGCCCCAATGTATCCAGGCACACGCTTTTGTGATTTGGCCGCATGAAAAAGGGGCGGTCGCCCGCCCCTCCAACATCGTCCATCAAGCCCCGTCACGAGGCCGCTTTGAGGCCTACTTGATCGCCTTGTCGGTGATCGCGGTGGTATAGGCGCCCTTCGGCTCCTTGGTGATGATCTTCTGGTCGAGCAACGCCTTGGCGGTACGCTCATAGGTCGCCGGGTCGAGCTTGCCGTCGGCATTGTCGATGAGCTTGGCGACTTCGCTCATCATACGCTTCTGGTGATTCTCGTCCTGGCCGCCACCATCCATGACGATCTCCGCCGCTTCGTCATTGTTGTCGACGGCGTATTTCCAACCCTTCATCGAGGCGCGCACGAAACGCACCATCTTGTCCTCGAAGGCCGGATCCTTGAGCTTGTCCTCCGAGGCATAAAGCCCGTCCTCGAGCAGGTCGTTGCCCATCGCCGAGTAGTTGAACACGGTGAGTTGCTCCGGCTTGTAGCCGGCGTCGATCAGCTGCCAATATTCATTGTAGGTCATGACCGAGATGCAATCCGCCTGCTTCTGAATCAGCGGCTGCACGTCAAAGCTCTGCTTGAGAACGGTGACGCCGTCCGGGCCGCCATCGGTCTTGAGGCCAAGCTTGTTCATCCAGGCGTAGAACGGATATTCGTTGCCGAAGAACCAGACGCCGAGCGTGTGGCCCTTGAAGTCGGCTTCGGTCTTGATCGGGCCGTCTTTCGGACAGACCAGTTCCATGCCGGCCTTCTTGAACGGCTGGGCGATGTTGACCAGCGGCACGCCCTTTTCGCGGGCTGCCAGCGCGCCGCCCATCCAGTCGACGATGACATCGGCGCCGCCGCCGGCGATCACCTGCTCGGGCGCAATGTCGGGACCGCCCGGCTTGATGTCGACGTCGAGACCCTCGGCCTCGTAGAAGCCCTTCGCCTTGGCGACGTAATAGCCGGCAAACTGGGCCTGCGTGACCCATTTCAGCTGCAACGTCACCTTGTCGGCGGCCATTGCCTGGAACGCGGCCAGCGACATCGCGCCGGCCAGTACAGGAACAATCAGTCTTTTCATTTTTTCCCTCTGGAGTTAGTGCCCAAACCCACCGCCCCTATCCACCACGGACAGAGGGATGCCAAAACGTGACGGCTCTTTCGACAAGAGCGACCACACCATAAAAGACCGAACCCGCAAGGGCTGCAACTGCGATTTCGGCCCAGACCATGTCGATGTTCATCCGTCCGACTTCGGTCGAGATGCGGAAGCCCATGCCGACGACGGGCGTGCCGAAGAACTCGGCGACGATGGCGCCGATCAGCGCCAGCGTCGAGTTGATCTTCAGCGCGTTGAAGATGAAGGGAGCGGCGGCCGGCAGCCTGAGCTTGATAAGCGTCGGCCAGTAGCCCGACGCATAGGTGCGCATCAGGTCGCGCTCCATATGGCCGGACGCGGCCAGACCGGCGACGGTGTTCACCAGCATCGGGAAGAAGGTCATGATGATGACGACAGCCGCCTTGGACTGCCAGTCGAAGCCGAACCACATCACCATGATCGGCGCCACGCCGATGATCGGCAGCGCCGAGACCATGTTGCCGATGGGCAGCAGGCCGCGCCGCAGGAACGGCACCCGGTCGGCGAGAATGGCCGTGACAAAGCCGGCGCCGCTGCCCACGATATAGCCGAAGATAACAGCCTTGAAGATGGTCTGCCGGACATCGGCGCCAAGGATCGGCAGCGAACTGGCGATGCGCGCGCCGATGGCGCTCGGCGGCGGCAACAGGATGAACGGGATGCCGGCGCCACGCGTCACCGCTTCCCAGATGATCAGGATCCAGGCGCCGAAGATGGCGGGGATGATCAGGCGCAGCGCCGTGCGCATCCAGCTTGCGGTGGGGTGCAGTCCCGATAGCACCGCGACGCAGCGCCAGCCAAGCAGCCAGGCGGCCGTGAGCAGCACGAAATACGGCGCCAGTGCCGTGCCTTCGAAACCAGCGATACCTGAGATCAGCAGCCAGGCGACGAGGTGGGCGCCGACGAACAGTACGACCGCTTCCACAAAGCGCGAAATCCTGATCATCGAGACCAGGGCCGTCAGCATGGCAAGGCCAAACATCAGGCCCTTCGTTCCGAGATAGGGATAGTTGGCGCTGGTTGTCGGGTCCGCTAGCGCCGCCGCTTCCGGCTTCGACATGGCGCCGAGTGCGACCGCCATCAGGCACAGCACGATGGCCAGCACAGCCTGCCAGGAAGGCTTCAGCCGGTTCATGCCGGCCTCCCGCCCATGGCGCGGTCGACGAGGCGCCCGGCAATGCCGACCACCATGACCAGCAGCGCGGCCACGATCGAGCCCGCGACAAGCGCCGACCAGATGTCGATGGACTGGCTGTAATAGGCGCCAGCGAGCAGCTTGGCGCCGATGCCGGCGACGGCGCCCGTCGGCAGTTCGCCGACAATGGCGCCGACCAGACTGGCCGCCACCGCCACCTTCATCGAGGTGAACAGGAACGGCACCGAGGCCGGCACGCGCAGCTTCCAGAAGGTCTGCGCACGGCTGGCATTGTAGGTGTGCATCAGGTCGAGATGCATGATCTCGGGCGAGCGCAGGCCTTTCACCATGCCAACCGTCACCGGGAAGAACGACAGATAGGTCGAAATCATCGCCTTCGGGATCAGGCCGGTGATGCCGATCGCCGCCAGCACCACGATGATCATCGGCGCCACCGCCAGGATCGGGATGGTCTGCGAGGCGATGATCCATGGCATCAGGCTGCGGTCGAGCGTCGCCACATGTACGATGCCTACCGCGATGATGATGCCGAGCGCCGTGCCGAAGGCAAAGCCCAGCAGCGTCGAGGACAGCGTCACCCAGGCATTGTAGACCAGGCTGCGGTTCGAAGTGACGTTGCGCAGGAACGTGTTCTCGAAAAAGTTCACCGCCACCTGGTGCGGCGCCGGCAGCGTCGGCTTCGGCTGCGAGAGCGTCTTGCCGATGAACTCGACGGTGCCGGGCGTTTCGTTGGCACGTTGGTCGAGATCGCGCTGGAACGGCGTGTTGAGTATGACGGCGAAGACGTACCAGAGTACGACCACGCCGGCGAGGATGGAGGTTACCGGGATGACCTTTGAGCGGAAGGTGTCCATCTAGCGCCGCCCTTCTCCTCTCCCCACCGGGGAGAGGGTGGCCGGAGCGAAGCGGAGGTCGGGGGCCCTTGCCTTCGTCATCCTAGGGCGAAGCAAGGAGCGAAGCGACGCGGCGCAGACCCTAGAATCCATGCCGTTACCTCTCCGCTCCGCGACCATTCGGAATATGGCTCCCTCCGCGCCGCTTAGCCTGCCGAATATTCTGGACTGTTTGCGCCTTTCGGCAGGCGTCACGGCATGGATCCCAGGGTCTACGTATGCCGCTTCGCGGCTACTCCGCCCTAGAATGACGAAGGCGTAGGTGGCCGCTCCTTCGTGAGGTGGAGGCGCCTTTCGGGGCGCTGCCGCGAGTCCATCCTGCCCCCGCTCAATCATCATAGCTGTGCCCTGCCCTTAAGCCGTCTCGCACCCGTGCGGCGATCGCCAGGAACTCCGGCGTCTCGCGGATGTCGAGTGGCCGCTCCTTCGGCAGCGTCGATTCGATGACGTCGCTGACGCGGCCCGGGCGCGGCGACATGACGACGATGCGCGTCGATAAATACACCGCCTCGGGAATGGAGTGCGTGACGAAGCAGATGGTCTTGTTGGTGCGCGCCCACAATTGCAGCAATTGCCCGTTGAGATGGTCGCGCACGATCTCGTCCAGCGCGCCGAACGGCTCGTCCATCAACAGAAGGTCGGCATCGAAGGCGAGCGCGCGAGCGATCGAGGCGCGCTGCTGCATGCCGCCGGAAAGCTGCCAAGGATACTTCTTCTCGAAGCCGGAAAGGTTGACGAGATCGAGCGTGCGCCTGATCCGCTCTCCCTGCTCCGCCCCGGACAGACCCATGATCTCCAGCGGCAGCGCGACGTTGCGCTCGATGGTGCGCCAGGGAAACAGGGCGGCGGCCTGGAAGACATAGCCGTAGGCGCGTTTCTCGCGCGCCTGTTCTGCTGTCATGCCGTTGACCGAAATGGTCCCCGAGGTCGGCTTCTCAAGATCGGCGATGACCCGCAGCAAGGTCGTCTTGCCGCAGCCCGACGGCCCGATGAAGGAAACGAACTCACCCTTGCCGATGGTCAGGTCGACATTGGACAGCGCCTGTACCGGCCCGTCATTGGTCTGGAAGGTCAGGCCAAGCTTGCTTGCCGCGACGACGGCTGGCGAAATCCCCGTCATCGGCCGCGGCCTGCCTGTTCCTGCCCCTTTAGTGCCGGCCCGATTCCGATTGCTTTTATCGCGATGTTGTTTTCCACTCGCCCAGTCCCATTGGTCTTGTTCCACTCATTCGACGCCCGGAGTTTCCCCGATGTCGCCTCAACCCACTTGCCATCTTATCCGCCCTGAAAGCTCTTATGAAGGCAAGCAGGGATTGACCTATTTCGCCGGTATCGCCACCGAGTCGGTCGGCTCATCTGGTATCTGCATGCATGTGCTCACCATGCCGCCCGGCGCCCGCGCTAAGGCGCATCTGCATGAGAACCATGAAACGGCGATCTACGTGCTCTCCGGCGAGGTCCATACCTGGTACGGCGACCGGCTTGAGAACCACATCGTCGCCAAAGCCGGCGACCTCTTCTACATTCCGGCCGGCGTGCCGCATCTGCCCGCCAATCTGAGTGGGGCCCCGTCTTCGGCCGTCATTGCCCGCACCGATCCCAAAGAGCAGGAAAGCGTCGTCCTGCTGCCGGAACTGGATGCATTGGTCGCCTGAAGCCGGCCTTGCGGGGCTAGGCGCCCATCGGCCAATTGCTTGAGGTTTGCGCTGCCCCTCATCGCCCTGCCGGGCACTTCTCCACGTATCGGGACGGGGAGAAGGACGATTTCGCGAAGGATTTCGCCAATTTCCAGCGTTGCCGGAAAGGGCGCCAAGATTGCGTTCAGTTCCCTTCTCCCCGTCCCTATACGGGGAGAAGGCGCCGGCAGGCGGATGAGGGGCAGCACCAACTTCGGCAATCATCGGCACCGGGAAACTTCCCCGCAGACGGTGCCGTCCTTGTCGGCGATCATCAGTTTCTTGGCGCTTTTCGAGCTGCGCAAACTCAAACCCCAGTCGCCGGAATGCCTGTCCGCTCCACCTTGCGCGGCGCGGTGATCTCCTTCCAGGTCGACAGTGCCCGGTTGACCGCCGCGTTCGGCTCGCGGCCGACGAACTGGCCATGGCCAGGCTTGGCCTTCACCTCGGTCTCCTCGATCGACAATTCGCCACGCGAGAAGACAAAGCGCGGCAAGCCGGTCACTTCGACGCCTTCGAAGACATTGTAGTCGATGACCGACTGCTGCTTCTTCGAAGAAATCGTCTTCTTGCGCTTGGGGTCCCACACGATGATGTCGGCATCCGCGCCTTCGACAATGGCGCCCTTTTTCGGGTACATGTTGAGGATCTTGGCGATGTTGGTCGAGGTTACGGCGACGAATTCGTTCATCGTCAGCCGCCCGGTGTTGACGCCCCTGGTCCACAGCACCGGCATGCGATCCTCGAGGCCGCCCGTGCCGTTCGGGATCTTGGTGAAATTGCCGACGCCGAAGCGCTTCTGGTCCGTGGTGAAGGCGCAGTGGTCGGTCGCCACCACCTGCAACGATCCCGCCTGCAGGCCGGCCCACAGCGAATCCTGGTGTAATTTGTTGCGGAAGGGCGGGCTCATCACGCGGCGCGCCGCATGGTCCCAGTCCTTGTCGAAATACTCACTCTCGTCCAGCGTCAGGTGCTGGATCAGTGGCTCGCCGAACACCCGCATGCCTTTCTGACGCGCCCGGCGGATGGCCTCGTGCGCCTGCTCGCAGGAAACATGCACGACGTAGAGCGGCACGCCGGCCATGTCGGCAATCATGATGGCGCGGTTGGTCGCCTCGCCTTCCACTTCCGGCGGGCGCGAATAGGCGTGCCCCTCCGGGCCATTGTTGCCGGCGGCAAGCAACTTCTGCGAGAGCGCCGCAACCACGTCGCCATTCTCGGCATGCACCAGCGGCAGCGCGCCGAGCTCGGCGCAGCGCTGGAACGACGCATACATCTCGTCGTCGTCCACCATCAGCGCGCCCTTGTAGGCCATGAAATGCTTGAACGAGGTGATGCCCTTGTCGACGACGGTGGCCATCTCGTCGAACACCTGCTTGCCCCACCAGGTGATCGCCATGTGGAAGGAATAATCGCAGGACGCCTTCGAGGTCTTGTTGTCCCACATCTGCAAGGCCTCGAGCAGCGACTGCTGCGGCGACGGCAGGCAGAAATCGACCACCATCGTCGTGCCGCCGGCTAGTGCCGCGCGCGTGCCGGACTCGAAATCGTCGGCCGAATAGGTGCCCATGAACGGCATTTCGAGATGGGTATGCGGATCGATACCGCCTGGCATGACATAACAGCCGGTGGCGTCGAACTCATGGTCGCCGTGTAGGTCGGAGCCAATGGCGACGATCTTGCCGTGCTGCATCAGCACGTCGGCCTTCCATGTGCGGTCGGCGGTAACGATGGTGCCGTTTCTGATGACTTTGGTCATTTTTCTCGTTCCCTTGTTCCTTCGCGCTTCTTGCGAGCAGCGTTTGGAAATCCAGCTTTCCAGCTTACTCCACGATGACCGCTGTCTCCACCACGGCATGGAACAGCACGTCGGCTCCTGCCGCCGCCCATTCCTTGGAGATCTCCTCGGCCTCGTTGTGGCTGAGACCGTCGACGCAGGGGCACATCACCATGGCGGTCGGCGCGACGCGGTTGATCCAGCAGGCGTCGTGGCCCGCGCCCGAGACGATGTTGCGGTGCGTGTAGCCGAGCCGGTCGGCGGCATCACGGATCGCCTTGACGCAGCCCTTGTCAAAGGTGACCGGATCGAAATGGCCGACCTGCTCGATCTTGTACTGGATGTCGAGCGCCTCGCATATCGTGTCGATGCCTTCGCGGATGCGCCCATCCATGGCGTCGAGCACTTCCTTCTCCGGCGAGCGGATGTCGATGGTGAAGACCGTGCGCCCGGCGATGATGTTGCGCGAGTTCGGATAGACTTCCATGTGGCCGACCGCGCCGACGGCGTCCGGCTGGTAGTCCATGGCAATCTCGTGCACCAGTTCGATCACGCGCGCCATGCCGAGCCCGGCATTGCGGCGCTTGGGCATCGGCGTCGAGCCGGTATGCGCCTCCTTGCCGGTCAGCGTCACCTGCAGCCATTTCAGCCCCTGTCCATGGGTGACGACGCCGATGTCGATGCCTTCGTCCTCGAGGATAGGCCCTTGCTCGATATGCAGTTCGAAAAAGGCGTGGATCTTGCGATCGCCGACCTTCTCCGTGCCCTTCCAGCCGATGCGCTCCAGTTCCTCGCCGAATTTCTTGCCGTTCTTGTCCGTATGCTCGTAGACGTCGGCCTGGTCGAGCACACCGGCGAATACGCCGGACGCCATCATCGCCGGGGCAAAGCGCGAGCCTTCCTCGTTGGTCCAGTTCGTGACCACGATCGGATGTTTGGTCTTGATGCCGAGATCATTGAGCGAGCGCACGACTTCCAAGCCGCCGAGCACGCCGAGCACGCCGTCATACTTGCCGCCGGTCGGCTGCGTGTCGAGATGGCTGCCGACATAGACCGGCGGCAGGCTGGGGTCGGCGCCTTCGCGCCTGGCAAACATGGTGCCCATCTCGTCGATGCCCATTTCGAGCCCGGCGGCATCGCACCAGCGCTTGAACAGATGCCGGCCCTCGCCGTCCTCGTCGGTCACGGTCTGGCGATTGTTGCCACCGGCAATGCCGGGGCCGATCTTCGCCATCTCCATGATGGAATCCCACAAACGGTCTGAATTGATTCGCAGATTCTCGCCGGGTGCGGCCATTCAAAACCTCTCCAATTGCGTGGCGTTCCCCTCCCCCTTGAGGGGAGGGTGGCCGCGAAGCGGTCGGGTGGGGTCGCCGGACATGCGCTCGACCTTCCCTTTGACCACCTGCGCAACATGCCAAGGGTTGTTTATGACATCGGGCTCATCGACGCGAAAGACATCAAAGCCGAGCGAGCGCAGATAGGCATCACGAACGGCATCATGCCGCTTGCCCTTCTCGTGTTCGTGCAGATCGCCATCAACTTCAACGATCAGCTTCACGGCGAGGCAGGCAAAGTCAACGATATAAGGCCCGATCGGACACTGACGACGAAACTTGATGCCGGCCGATTTCAGCTCGCGCAGTTCATACCAGAGCAAGGATTCACCCCTGGTTGCGTGAACTCGAAGCGCGCGCGCCTTTTGGCGCATTTCGTAGCTCACGCGAGTGCGGGGCATCAACGGCAGCCTCGCGGCAACAGATCAGGTCGGCACCCCGTCGCACCGACCCCACCCGACCGCTTCGCGGCCACCCTCCCCTCGAGGGGGAGGGATATCCGCGCCCAGTTCTTCAATCGATCGACCTCAGTACCTCACGCACATGATCGATCAGTTCGTTGATCTGGCCCTTGGTGATGATCAGCGGCGGCGACAGCGCGATGATGTCGCCGGTAGTGCGGATCAGCGCGCCGCGCTCGAACGCCTTGACGAAGGCCGAGAAGGCACGCTTGGTCGGCTGCCCGGCGATCGGCGCCAGCTCGATCGCACCGATCAGGCCGATGTTCCTGATATCGATGACATGCGGCTCGCCCTTCAGCGAATGCAGCGCGTCTTCCCAATAGGGCGCCAGTTCCTCGCCGCGTGTGAGCAGGCCCTCTTCCTTGTAGGTGTCGAGCGTGCCGAGCGCCGCGGCGCAGGCGATCGGATTGCCGGAATAGGTGTAGCCGTGGAAGAACTCGATCATGTGCTCGGGGCCGGTCATGAAGGCGTCGTGGATTTCCTTCTTCACGAACACCGCGCCCATCGGGATGACGCCGTTGGAGACGCCCTTGGCGGTGGTCATGATATCAGGCGTGACGCCGAAATAATCGGCCGCGAACGGCGCGCCAAGACGGCCGAAACCGGTGATGACCTCGTCGAAGATCAACAGAATGCCGTGCTTGGTGCAGATTTCGCGCAGCTTCTGCAAATAGCCCTTGGGTGGCAGGATGACGCCGGTGGAGCCAGCGACCGGCTCGACGATGACGGCCGCGATGGTCGAGGCGTCATGGAGCGCAACGATGCGCTCCAGCTCGTTGGCAAGCTCCGCGCCATGTTCCGGCACGCCCTTGGAGAAGGCGTTCTTCTCCGGCAGGTGGGTGTGCGGCATATGGTCGACGCCGCCGAGCAGCGTGCCGAACATCTTGCGGTTGGTGACGATGCCGCCGACCGAGATGCCCCCGAAATTGACGCCGTGATAGCCGCGCTCGCGTCCGATCAGACGGGTGCGCGAGCCCTCGCCCTTCACGCGGTGATAGGCGATCGCCATCTTCAATGCGGTCTCGACCGATTCCGAACCGGAATTGGTGAAGAACACGTGATCCATGCCCTTCGGCGCGACGTCGACCAGGCGGTTGGCCAGTTCGAACACGATCGGGTGGCCCATCTGGAAGGCCGGAGCGTAGTCGAGCTCGGCGGCCTGCTGCTGGATCGCCTCGGTGATCTTGGGCCGGCAATGGCCGGCATTGACGCACCAGAGGCCGGCGGTGCCGTCCAGCACCTTGCGGCCATCGCTGGTCGTGTAGTGCATGTCCTTGGCGGACACGAACATGCGCGGCGCCTGCTTGAACTGCCGGTTTGCCGTGAACGGCATCCAGAATGCACTGAGATCGTTCGGCGTGACTTTCAGCCGGTTGGACATGACCAAGACTTCCCCTTGTAACCTGTTTCGGTACGTCCAACGCTTGGTCTTTGCCGCGCTTTCGTGCTACGCAAATTTTTGACCGATTGGACAAACGTTAGCACCGCCCTGTCGGCGGTCAAGGGATTACTAGCGGAAATGCGGCTCCTGAAGTGCGTTCCACAGGCCGGGGAAAAACTGGTCCAGAGAATTGGGCCAGACCGCTTTCAACACGAGGGCGCGCAACGGTGAACACCAGCACGGAAGCCCCTCGCCGTACCCGCATCCAGCAGGAGAAGCGCGAACTCATTCTCGAAGCCGCGCTCGAGGTGTTCTCCACCAATGGCTTCCGCGGCTCGACCATCGACCAGATCGCCGAAGCCGCTGGGATGTCGAAGCCCAACCTGCTCTATTACTTTCGCCGCAAGGAAGACATTCACGAGACGCTGATGCAGCGCCTGCTCGACACATGGCTGGCGCCGCTCAGGGAACTCGACGACATCGGCGATCCCCTGACCGAGCTCAGGAGCTACATCAGGCGCAAGCTTGAAATGGCGCGCGATTTTCCGCGCGAGAGCCGGCTGTTCGCCAACGAGATTCTGCAGGGCGCACCACGCATCATGCCCTTGCTGACCGGCGAACTGAAGACGCTGGTCGACGAGAAGGCAACCGTCATCAAGGGCTGGATGCGCGCTGGCAAGATCGCCAGGACGGATCCTTGGCACCTGATCTTCTCGATCTGGGCGACGACCCAGCACTATGCCGATTTCGACGTCCAGGTCCGCGCCGTGCTCGGCCCGAACCGCGGCGGCGACGGCCGCTTCGAGGACGCAGCGAGATTCCTGGAGCAATTATTTCTCGACGGGTTGAAGCCGAAGGCCTGACCCTGCGCTGAAGGCTCAGGCGCTGCGCCGCTCGGCCGGCAGTGCATCAAGCAAGCTCTGCAGCTTGGCGATCGAGTTCTGCTCGGCCAGCGGCGTGTAGACGACCAGCCGCATGTCGGATCCATCGTCAATCGACAGGCTCATATGCTCGAAGGCCATGGCGCCGGCCGTCGGATGGCGGACGTGCTTCAGACCCGTCAGCTTTCGCGCTACGTCACGTCGGGGCCACCAATCGCGGAACTCGGGGCTCGAGCGCATCATCAGCGCGATCAGCCGGTCGAAATCGGGATCACCGACATATTTGGCGCTTTCGGCGCGAAACGAAGCGAGCACCACGCGAGCAAGCTCTTCCCAGTCGACGAGCAGGCGACGGTGCTGCGGGCTTGTAAACACCATGTGGACGATGTTGCGGGCGTCGCCTTCCAGCAAGCCATAATCGCCGAACACCGCGACGGCTGCCGGGTTCCAGGCGAGCACGTCCCAGCGCCGGCCAACCACATAAGCGGGTTGCAGCACAAGACTTTGCAGCATGTGCAGCAACGGCCCGTCGACCTTTTCGGGCGTTGCCCCACGACGCTCCGGCTGTTGGCGGCCGGCGAGGATGAACAAATACCGCTTCTCGACAGCGTCGAGGCGCAGCGCCTCGCAGAGCGCCGCCAGCACCTCCACCGAGGGCCTGACATCCCTGCCTTGTTCCAGCCAGGTGTACCAGGTGGTGCCGACACCGGCGATCATCGCCACCTCCTCGCGCCGCAGGCCCGGCGTGCGCCGCCGCGCGCCGCAGGCAATGCCGGCGGCCTGTGGCGAAAGCCTCTCGCGGCGCGAGCGCAGGAAGGCGCCGAGCTCGCGCCGGCGGCTGTCTTCAGCGGAATGAGAAGGAGCATCCATGACCCTATTATAGCAGTACCGATACCAGGATAAAGTTTGAACTGTTTGGCGCGCACCCGCTGCCCCATCTTCTGTCGAGAGCAACGAATGGAGGCTCAAACATGGACCTGAAAGACAAGACAATCCTGATCACCGGCTCGACCGACGGTGTCGGCCGGGTCGTCGCGCAACGGCTGGGCGCAGGTGGCGCCCGGGTGCTGGTGCACGGACGCGACGCGGCGCGCGGCAAGGCCACGGTCGCGGACATCGAGGCGGCCGGCGGCAAGGCCGAGTTCTTCGCAGCCGACCTCGCCTCGCTGGCCGAGGTGCGCCGGCTCGCCGAGGCCGTGCATGAAAAAACCGCTCGGCTCGACATCCTCATCAACAATGCCGGTGTCGGCACGGCTGGCCAAAACGCCAAAAGGCAGGTCAGCGCCGACGGCTATGAACTGCGCTTCGCCGTCAACTATCTCGCCGGCTTCCTGCTTACGGAGGGATTGCTGCCCCTGCTGAAGGCCAGCGCGCCGGCGCGTATCGTCAACGTCGCCTCGGCGGGCCAGCAGGCCATCGACTTTAGCGACGTCATGCTTACCCATGGCTACAGCGGCGTGCGCGCCTACTGCCAGAGCAAGCTGGCGCAGATCCTGTTCACCATCGATCTCGCCGAGCAGCTCAAGGGCAGCGGGGTTACCGTCAACGCCCTGCACCCGGCGAGCTACATGAACACCACGATGGTCCGGCAGGCAGGCGTCACGCCATGGAGCTCGGTGGAGACCGGCGCCGAGGCCATTGTCAATCTCGCCACCTCCCCCGCGCTCGAAGCGCGCAGCGGCCTCTATTTCGACGGCCTGCGCGAATCCCGCGCCGACGCCCAGGCTTACGACGCCAGAGCAAGACAACAATTGCGCGACTTGAGCCTCGACCTTGTCGGGCAGGCTACAGTGAAGAGGGAAGAGCGTTCATGACCAGCAAGATCGAACACACAGTCGTCATCGGCGGCTCGTCCGGCATCGGCCTGGCGACGGCGCGCAAACTGCTCGGCCCCGGCATGAAGGTGACCATCACCGGGCGCAATCAGGACAAGCTCGTCAGCGCATGGAAAAGTCTCGGTGGCGCCGCCGACAAGGCGGCGTTCGATGCTGCCAAGCCCGACGAGGTGCGCCAATTCTTCGAGCGCATCGGCCCGTTCGACCATCTCGTTCTGGCGGCGAGCGGCGGCAAGGGCCTTGGCCCGTTCGAAACACTCGACCTTGCCGATATCGCTGGCGGCGTCGACGAAAAGGTGCGGCCGCAATTGTCCTGCCTGCAGGCGGCCTTGCCAACGCTGGACAAATCAGGATCGGTCACCTTCATCTCGGCGGTATCCGCCCAGCTCGCCACGCCGGGCGTCGCCGGCATCGGCGCCGTCAATGGCATGCTCCTGACGGTGGCACCGATCCTGGCCGTCGAGCTGAAGCCGCTGCGCGTCAACGTCGTGGCGCCCGGCGTCATCGACACGCCCTGGTGGGACTTTCTGCCGGACGAGCAGCGGCAGGCGATCTTTGCCGACTATGCCGGCAAGACACCGGTCGGCCGCATCGGCCACGCCGAGGACGTCGCCTCGGCCATAGCCTTCCTCGTCTCCAACGGCTTCATGACCGGCCAGGTATTAACCTGCGATGGTGGTTTGCGGTTCGCGGCCTAGCTGCAACCGTCAAAGCGACTGGGCGATCAGTGTCAGGAAGCCGCCGCTCAGCGCGACATTGCCAACAAAACCATTGATACGCGACGCACGCTCCTGTCCCTGATGATCCCAGAAATTGTGGAACATCGGCGTGGCGACGATCAGGAACAGCACCAGCACCGCACAGGCAGTGGCGGTCCAGAAGCCCGTCACCACCAGCACGCCGGCGACGATCTGCAACACGATGCCGGCCCAAAGTGCCAGCCGCGCCTGCGGCACACCGCGCGCGACCATCAGCCCCATCAAGAAGCCCGCGTTCTGGATGTTGCGCAGGCCGGCGAAGACAAACCCGCCGCCAAGCAACAGCCGGCCGAGAACCAACAAGGCGGCGGGTAAATCGGCAAGCATCAAACGCTCTCCCTTCGAAATAATGGGAGCGCCGCCTCCCTTGGCGGCGCTCCGATCGTGATCGAACAATCAGGCGGCCTTGGCGGCAGGCATCGGATGAATGGCGTGGAACGGAATGCAAAGCCGGTTCCAGGTATTGATCATGCCCAGCGCCACGGAGAGCTTGACCAACTCCTCTTCCGAGAAATGTTCCAGCGTGCGGGCATAGAGTTCGTCCGAAACACCATTGTTGGCGATCAGCGTCACGGCCTCGGTCCAGGCCAAAGCGGCGCGCTCGCGCTCCGAAAACAGCGGCGATTCCTTCCAGGCTGAAACCAGATAAAGCCGCTGTTCGGTCTCGCCGTCGCGCCTCGCCTCGCGGCTGTGCATCTCGACACAGAAGGAGCAGCCATTGATCTGTGAGGCCCTGAGCTTGATCAGGTGCAGCAGGCTTTCCTCGAGCCCGCATTCGTCGACCGCCTTGTTGAGCGCCGATACCGCTTTCATGATCTCGGGCGCCTTGGCGAAGAACTGGAGCCTCTGTCTCATCATCTTTCCTTTCATACTTGCTTGGTTGAACTGGATTTCTGCTGCCGCTGGTGGCGCTCGGTGAAAGCGCAGCTTGCCGCGACCGACCTCGGATCGGCGCCTTTCATGAAGTCCGCCACGATGTCGGACAGCCTGACCTCGGCCAGCGCCGCGCGATAGGCGCGCTCCGCCTTCAGCATCGCAGCATTGATGCCGCATGGCCTGACATAGGCCGACGCATCGAGTTTCGTCGGGCCGCGCTGGCGGATTTCGCCGCATCGGAAAGCCGGCTCGCGCCCTTCGACCGCCAGCACGATGTCCAGCAGCGTGATGCGTTCGGCCGGTTTCGCCAACCGGTAGCCGCCCGCCGGCCCAGGAACGGATTCCAGGATGCGCGCAGCGGTGAGCATGTTGAGATGTTTCAGGAGATAGCTCGGCGACAGGCCAAACGCCTCCGCCAGGGCCGCACCTGGCATGGTGCTGTCGCCATCGACGCCAGCCAGCGTCGCCGCGCAGTGGATGGCCGCTTCGACGCCATCGCCGAGTTTCATGATACCAATCTCCAATACATGGATAATTTATATCCTGGATATTTTGTATCTGCAATAGCAAAATGAAAACGGCGCCCGAGGACGCCGCTTTTTCCTTGATTGTTCCGCCCTACTCCGCCGCTACCTTGGCCATCGGGTTGTTCGGGTGCGTGGTCCAGTTGGCATAGACCGGCGACACAGGCATGCCGGTGCGCTGGTCCATCACCCCGGCGGCCAGCGCCTCCATGGTGATGCAGTTGTCAACCGGGCAGACATTGACGCAAAGATTGCAGCCGACGCATTCGGCCTCGATCACCTCGAAATGCCTGACGCCGTCGACCATGCTGGTGATCGCCTGATGCGAGGTGTCCTCGCAGGCGATGTGGCAGCGGCCGCATTTGATGCAGGCATCCTGGTCGATATGCGCCTTGGCGACATAGTTGAGGTTGAGATACTGCCAGTCCGTGACATTGGGCGTGGCACGGCCGATGATGTCGTCGAGCGAGCGATGGCCCTTCTCGTCCATCCAGTTTTCGAGACCGGCGATCATCTCCTGGACGATCTTGAAACCGTAGGTCATCGCGGCCGTGCACACTTGCACGTTCCCGGCGCCGAGCGCCATGAACTCGGCAGCGTCGCGCCAGGTGGTGATGCCGCCAATGCCGGAGATCGGCAGCCCCTGCGTTTCGGGGTCGCGCGCGATCTCGGCCACCATGTTCATGGCGATCGGCTTCACCGCCGGGCCGCAATAACCGCCATGCGAGCCCTTGCCGTCGATGGTCGGCATCGGCGCGAAGCTGTCGAGATCGACGCCGGTGATCGAGTTGATGGTGTTGATCAGCGACACCGCGTCGGTGCCGCCGGCATGTGCTGCTCGCGCCGGCTTGCGGATATCGGTGACGTTGGGCGTCAGCTTGGTGATGACGGGCATGCGCGTGTACTGCTTGCACCAGCGCACAACCATTTCGATATATTCCGGCACCTGGCCGACGGCGGCGCCCATGCCGCGCTCCGACATGCCGTGCGGGCAGCCGAAATTGAGCTCGATGCCGTCGGCGCCGGTTTCCTCGACAAGCGGCAGGATCGCCTTCCAGCTTTCCTCGACGCAAGGCACCATGATCGAGGCGATCAGCGCCCGGTCGGGCCACTCCATCTTGACCTGCTTCATCTCACGCAGATTGGTCTGCAAGTCGCGGTCGGTGATCAGCTCGATGTTGTTGAGGCCGAGCAGACGGCGGTCGGCGCCCCAGATCGCGCCGTAGCGTGGGCCATTGACGTTGACCACCGGCGGGCCCTCTTCGCCCAGCGTCTTCCAGACGACACCGCCCCAACCGGCCTTGAAGGCGCGCACGACATTGTAGGCCTTGTCGGTCGGCGGCGCCGAGGCCAGCCAGAACGGATTGGGCGATTTGATGCCGACGAAATTATTCCTGATATCTGCCATGCTCATGCCCTCCCGTTCGAGGTCAGTGCCCGGTGAATGGATTCCGCCGCATCACGCCCTTGCGCCACGGCCGAGACGGTCAGGTCGTCGCCACCGAATATGCAGTCGCCGCCGGCCCAGACCTTGGCCAGCGAAGTGCGCCCTTCCGCATCGACCTTGATGCGCCCGGCCTCGAGCTCGATCGCAGCACCGCTGCCGTTGAGCGCAGCGGGGACGAAACTCTGTCCGATCGCCTTGAACACCTGGTCGGCAACGAGGGTCAGCGTCTCGCCGGTGCCGGCAAGACTGTCGCCGTTCATGGCGGTGTATTCAAGCTCGATGGCATTGACCTTGCCGCCTTCGGCAATCACCCGCTTCGGCTGTAGCCAGTGTCGGATGACGACGCCGTTGGCGGCCGCCAGGTCCTGCTCGAATTCGGAAGCATTCATATGTTCCTGGCCGCGCCGGTAGCAGATCGTCACCTCCTCGGCGCCAAGCAGCTTCGACTGCACCGCGGCATCGATCGCCGTCATGCCGCCGCCGATGACGACGACGCGGCGGCCGACCGGCAGGCCGGAGAGATCGCTGGCTTGGCGCAGCTCGGAGATGAACTCGACGGCGTTGGTGACGCCCACGGCGGCCTCGCCATCGGCGCGCAGCGCATTGACGCCGCCGAGCCCCATGCCCAGGAACACCGCGTCATAATTGCGGATCAGGTCGGAGAGCTGATAGTCGCGGCCGAGCGCCTTACCGTTCTGGATATCAATCCCGCCAATCGAGGTAACGTACTCGACCTCGGCTTGGGCGAAATTGTCGACGCTCTTATAAGCGGCGATGCCGTATTCGTTGAGCCCGCCCGCCTTCGCGCGCGCTTCCAGGATTGTGACGTCGTGGCCATGGCGGGCGAGCCGATGTGCGGCGGCAAGGCCGGCCGGCCCGGCGCCCACCACGGCGACCGTCTTGCCTGTCGGTGCGGCACGTGGATAAAATTGCCTGTTCTCGCTCATCGCGATATCGGTGGCATAGCGCTGCAGCCGACCGATCTGCACCGGCTTGCCTTCCGCCACTTCGCGCACGCAGACCTCCTCGCACAGCGTCTCGGTCGGGCAGACGCGGGCGCACATGCCGCCCAGAATGTTCTGGTCGAAAATGGTCTTGGCCGAGCCGATCGGATTGCCCGTGGAGATCTGGCGGATGAACAGCGGAATGTCGATCGAGGTCGGGCATGCGTTCATGCACGGCGCGTCGTAGCAGAAATAGCAGCGGTCCGCTTCGACCAGCGCCTCGTGGTGATCGAGCGGCGGATGCAGGTCGGAAAAATTGTCCGCATACTGATCGGCAGGCAGCCGGCCGCCTGCAATGCCTTCCCTGAACTGGCCTTCTGCCATCGTCAGTTCCCCTTGTTTTCGTTTTAGGGAAGGCTAGCACGTTTTATTTTTTTATCAATTGGTCAATTTTCTACATAAGCCTCTGAAAAGGCTCGAATAAAACATGATAATTTGGTTCACGTTTAATATCATAATGCGCGAATGTCGAACTTTCGAGGAAGGACGGTCCGCTAAGCGGCAGGCCGCAATCATGGCATGCCTGTCGAGCCGCAATTTTTCCTCCGCTGTCGGATTTCCGTCTCGAAGATCGTCCTATGATGGATCGAAGGACGATCGACGCAAAAGGTGAGGAGACCGACGATGCCGAAATCCCCAATGCCCTTCTTCTGGTACGAATTGATGACATCAGACCTCGACGCCGCCGAGGCGTTCTATACCAAGGTGGTCGGCTGGACCGCGCAAGCCTTCGACAAGGCTCCCGGCATGCCGCGCTACATCGTCATGAATGTCGGCGAGCGTGGCGTCGGCGGGCTGATGACGATGCCTGAGGATGCCGCCAAGATGGGCATGCCTCCCGCCTGGCTTGGCTATATCCACACCAGGGATGTCGATGCTGCCACGGCGTCGCTGCAGAAAGCCGGCGGCGCCGTTCATCGCCAGCCCGACGACATTCCGGGCGTCGGCCGCTTTGCCGTCGTCGCCGATCCGCAAGGCGCGACCTTCATGTTCCTGCAGCCGAACGGGCCCGACCAGCCGGTCGTGCCGGCCAGCACGCCGGGCCATATCGGCTGGCACGAGCTTTACACAACCGACTGGAAGGCTGCGTTCGACTTCTATTCCAGCCAGTTCGGATGGACCAATGCCGGCGATTTCGACATGGGGCCGATGGGAACCTATCAAACCTTCGCGGCCGGCCCCGAATCCGGTGGCGGCATCATGAACAAACCCGAACAGATCCCGGTGCCGGTCTGGCAGTTTTATTTCAACGTAACCGCCATCGACGCGGCGGCAAAACGGGTGACCGACAATGGCGGCAAGATCCTGATGGGCCCGATGGAGGTCCCCGGCGGCAGCTGGATCGTGCAATGCCAGGACCCGCAAGGCGCCCATTTCGCCTTGATGGCGCCCGGACGGTAAGGGGCTCAACGTCGCACAGGAGGACGGCCTTTTGACCAAGGGATTGAAGGCCGTCCCCCAGCCTGGCGCCGAGCTATTCCGGCGTCAGCACCGCGACTTTCAGGCCTGCCTTTTTTGCACCGCTGAACTGGACGGTGGCCGGGCCGGGCGCAAGCTTGAACCGAACGCTCTTGCGAATGTCCGGACAGGTCTTGGCCCCGCTGTAGCCGGCCAATTTCACGGTATGGCCGTCTTGAATGACATCGATCCAGGCTTCGCCCGACAAGCTTATCTGGATGCCCCCTTCCGGCGGCACAACCATGCTGGCGACAGCGCCGAACGTGCCAGGCGCCGGGGCACGTTCCGGCGGGAGGGCGAATTCCGCTGCCTCGGCCGGCACCAGAACCAGATCGGCGGCAGCGCCGATCGCCAGCGTCGTCCCCGACGCAGCAGAAGGAGGCGCGGCGAACAGCGCCTGCTCGCGCGTTACCGGCCATTTGAAAGCCTCGCAGCCGGCATCCTCGGCCATCGCGAAGCTGGTACCGGCAAGGATTGCGAAAAAGCTGATGACGACTTTTTTCATGGCGAGAGACCCCCGAACGATTTCAACTATCTACAAATCGATACAACCATAGGGATAATAATGCAACCTTAGGGAGAAAATATCGACGCGTTGCGGAACATCTCGCATCACCGATTGTTGATGTCCGGTAGCGGGAAGTGAATGGTCCATCTCGGGGCGATAATCTAGGCCGGACCTGGGGGTGAAAACGGAGTTTCAGATGGCGCTTTTTGAAGGCTTGGCCCGATACCAGCCACAGGCGCTCGGCGTTCTGCGCATCATAACCGCGCTGCAGTTCATCGAGCATGGCAGCCAGAAGCTGTTCAATTTCCCGGCAAGCGCCGAACCCCACGCCCTCAGCGGGTTGACTTTGACAGCCGGCATTCTCGAGTTCGCCGGCGGCATCCTGCTCGCGCTGGGGCTGTTCACCCGCCCAGTCGCCTTCCTTCTGGCCGGCGAGATGGCGATCGCCTATTTCATGGCGCACATGCCGCGCGGCTTCTTCCCGGTCAACAATGGCGGCGATTTGGCGATCTCGTTCTGCTTCATCTTCCTCTATCTGTTCTTCGCCGGCCCTGGCGCCTTTGCGCTCGACAATCGCCGCGCTGCCTGATGCGAGCCGGATGCGGATTGTTCACGCCCGCATTCGCTCCAAATTGGCGTCGAACAACGGTACCGGCTGCATGCGTGCGGCATGGCGCTTGCCGAGGATTTCGATCTCGAAGCCTTCGCTCTCCTCGGCGATCTCCTTCGGCACGTAGCCCATGGCCACCGATTTCCTTGAATGATGCGCATAGCCGCCTGACGTCACCCAGCCACGCACCGTGCCGCCGAACCAGATCGGCTCGTCGCCGATGACATCGGCGTCGGCAGCCTCGACGATGAAGGCGCGCAGCCTGAGCTTGCCGCCCTGCCTGCGCTCTGCCAACGCCCCGGTCTTGCCTATGAAATCGGCTTCCTTGCCATAGGCGACAAAGCGATCGAGCCCTGCCTCCAGCGGTCCGTAGATCGGCCGGTATTCGCGCGCCCACGAGCCATAGTTCTTTTCCAGCCGCAGTGCGTTCAGCGCACGGGAGCCGAGCAGGCCAATGCCGAACTCCTCGCCCGCCGCCATCAGCGCCTGAAACGCCGCGCGCTGATATTCCGGCGCCACCCAGATTTCATAGCCGAGATCACCGGTGTAGCTGACGCGGCCTACCAGGCACGGCGCCATGCCGATATCCATCTTGCCGATGGCCATGAAGGGAAAGGCGGCGTTCGAGACGTCCGTCCGCGTGACCTTGGCCAGCACGTCCCGCGCCTTCGGCCCGGCGACGGCAAGGCCGGTGAGTTTCGCGCCCGAAGCCTCGATGCGGACAGAACCATCCGCGGGCAGATGCTTTTCGAACCAGCGCATATGGTACTGCTCGGCAATGCCGGAACCGGCGATGAACCACTCCTCGCCGCCGAGATTGGCCAGCGTGAAATCGCCGATGAGCTTGCCGTCCTCCTTCAGCATAGGCGCCAGCGTCATGCGGCCTGGCCCCGGCAGCTTGCAGGCGAGCAGCCGGTCGAGCCATGCAGCAGCCCCCTCGCCTGTCACGCCGTATTTGGCGAAATTCGAAATCTCGGCGATGCCGACGCCCCCGCGAACGTTTGCAACCTCCCTGCCGACATGCGCGAAATCGCTCGAGCGACGCCACGAGAACTCGTCCTTGACGCCTTCGGGCGCGTACCAGAGCGGCACTTCCAGCCCATAGGACACGCCCCATTGCGCGCCCTTGGCCGACAGCAGGTCATAGACCGGCGTGGTCTTCAGCGGCCGTCCGGCGGGCAATTCCTCATTGGGGAAGCGTATCGAAAAGCGCCTGGAATAGTTCTCGCGCACCTTAGCGTTGGTGTAGGCCATCGTCGCCCAGTCGCCATAGCGCGACACGTCCATGGCCCAGATGTCGGCGCCGGGATCGCCCTCGATCATCCAGTTGGACAGCGCGAGCCCAACGCCGCCGCCCTGGCTGAAACCGGCCATGACGCCGCAGGCCACCCAGAAGCCCGGCAAACCGCGCACCGGCCCGACCAGCGGGTTGCCGTCAGGCGCGAAGGTGAAGGGTCCGTTGATGATCTGCTTGATGCCGGTGTTCTGAAAGGCCGGGAAATGCCGGAAGCCGACTTCCAGCGACGGCGCGATGCGGTCGATGTCCGGCTCCAGCAATTCATGGCCGAAATTCCACGGCGTCTGGTGCTCGGACCATGCCTTGTTGGCCTTCTCATAGGTGCCCATCAGCATGCCGCCGCGCTCCTGGCGCAAATAGAGCTCGCCGTCGAAATCGACGGCGTGGATGATCTCGGTGCCGGTCTTGGCGTTCCAGGCGGCGACCTCCGGCATGTCCTCGGTGATCAGATACATGTGCTCCATGGCCAGCACCGGCAGTTCGAGCCCGACCATGCGGCCGACCTCGCGCGCCCAAAGGCCACCGGCGTTGACGACATGCTCGGCCACGACCTCGCCCTTGTTGGTGATGACGCGCCACAGCCCGTCGGGACGCCGCACGATGTCCTCGACCTTGGTGAAGCGCTCGACCTCGGCGCCCAGCTTACGCGCAGCCTTGGCATAGGCATGGGTGACGCCGGAGGGATCGAGATGGCCGTCCTCCTTGTTGCGGACAGCGCCGACGAACTGCTTGGGGTCGAGCAGCGGCATCAGTTCGGCCGCTTCTTTCGGCGAGATTTCTTCGAGATCGATGCCGAGATAGCGACCCTTGGCGACGACGCCACGCAGCCAGTCGAGCCGTGCCTCGGTCGCCGCCAGCAGCACGCCGCCGGTCAGATGCACGCCGGTCGCCTGGCCGGAAAGCTCCTCGATCTCCTTGTAGAGGTTGATCGTGTATTTCTGCAGCTTGGCGACGTTGGGATCGCCATTGATCGTGTGCATGCCGCCGGCCGCGTGCCACGTCGAGCCTGAAGTCAGCTCGTCTCGCTCCAGAAGCACGACGTCGGTCCAGCCATGGCGGGCGAGATGGAACAGCACGGAACACCCGACAACCCCGCCGCCAATGACCACGACCTTTGCATGCGATTTCATGGGTTCTTCTCTGATATCAGTGAGTTGGATGGGCTAGATGATTCAAAACGGGACGTTCGTGGCGCATCACGGCTCGCCCGCCCCAATCTCTTCCTTGCGCTTGGTCACGTAGGCCTCCAGCGCTTCGCGCACGGTGACGTCCATCGGCGGCTCGACATAGTCTTCGAGCGCCTTCTTCCACAACCGCGTGGCGCGCGCGGTTGCGTCGAGGCCGCCGGCTTCCTGCCAGGCTTCAAAATTCTGCCAGTTCGAAAGCATCGGCTGATAGAAGGCCGTCGCATAACGTTCCAGCGTGTGCGGCTCGCCGAAGAAATGGCCGCCGGTCGGCACCGCGCCCAGCGCCTCGACGGCAAGCTCGGCCTCGTCGACCACGATCGGGCGCAAAAACTCCATCATGTGCTGGATCATTTCGACGTCGATGATGAATTTCTCGAACGACGCCGTCAGCCCGCCCTCCTGCCAGCCGGCGGCGTGATAGACGAGGTTGCCGTGGCCGAGCACAGCGCCCCACAGCGCCATCAACGTCTCGTAAGCGCCTTGCGCATCGGCGGCGTTGGAGGCCGAGCCCGGTGTTGTCCGGTAGGGCAGCCCGTAACGCCGTGCCAATTGCCCCGACGCGATGTTGGCCTTGGTGTTTTCAGGCGTGCCGAAGGCCGGCGCGCCCGACTTCATGTCGACATTGGAGGTAAAGGCGCCATACATGACCGGCGCGCCCGGACGCACAAGTTGCGTCAGGACTACGCCGAACAGTGCTTCCGCATTCTGCTGCGCGAGCGCACCCGCCAGCGTCACCGGGCTCATCGCGCCCATCAGCGTGAACGGCGTCACTGCCACAGACTGGCCGAATTCGGCCATCGTCATCAGCCCCTCGGCCATCATCTCGTCGAAACGGCGCGGCGAGTTGACCGAGATGATGGTGGCGATGCCGGGATCGTCGCGCAACTGGTCCAGCGTCAGCCCGCGCGCGATCGCCATCATCTCGATCCCGTCCAGCGCCCTGCCCCGGCCGATCGCCGAGACATGGAAGCTTTTGTCGGTCAGCGTCAGATTGGTGAAATAGGTGTCGAGATGGCGCGAATTGGCCGGCAATTCGACCGGCGCGCAGACCTGGTTGCCGAGCATGTGCACGCAGTTGAAATGCTGTGCCAGCCGGGTCAGGTCCGCATAGTCGCGCAAATTGCCGGGGCGGCGGCCCCGCGCCATGTCGTGCACGTTGGGCGGCCCCGCAACGAGCGTGAAATTGATTGTGTTGCCGCCGAGATGAACGGCGTTGGCCGGATTGCGCGGTGTAAGGGAATAATTGGACCGCGTCGTCTTCAGCGCCTCGTCGACCATGCCGCGGTCAATGCGCACGTTCGCGGACGCGTGGTCCACGCTGGCACCGGCCTGCTCGAACAGCGAGAGCGCCCGCGGGCTCATCACCTCGATGCCGAAACTCTCCAATATGTGGATCGACGCCTGGTGGATCGCCTCGATCTGGTCGGGCGACAGCAAGGCCATCGGCGGATAAGGATTGGTCACCCGCCTCGCCGGCAGCTGCGGGATAGGCCGTGGTCCCCGGTTGCTGGTGCGCTCGGCGCCGCGCTTGCGTCTTGGTTCGTTCATGCCAGGCATCAAAGCCTCGGCAAACCGCGCCAGCTGTCAGAAATACGCCGTTTGCGGGCGCGATTTTAACCGAGGCGGCATTTTCGAAACATCGATTTATGAAAAGCGACAAGATATGTCGGGTGATCAATATGGCATTTTGCTGAAGCGCCCGCATCGGCGGCCCGTTAACGAGGGCAGCAAGATTCCCTTTATGATTTGAGCCTATTGCTCTGCCGATGCGTAGGTCGAGTTTTAGTAAAATTGTAGCGGTTGGTATGCTGCTGGCACTTTCGGCCTGTGCGACGGCCCCCAGCCACATCAACAATGTCTGCGCCGTCTTCGACCAGAATGACGGCTGGTTCGACAATTGGCAGTCGGCCGCCGAACGCGCCGAGCAGAAATACGGCGTGCCCGTCCCCGTGCTGATGGCGACCGTGCGCAAGGAATCGGGATTCAAGAGCAACGCCCGGCCGCCGCGCACCAAACTGCTCGGTTTCATCCCCTGGAAGCACGTCTCGTCGGCCACCGGCTTCTCGCAGGCGCTGGACGGGACCTGGTCGCAATATCAGAGCGAAACGGGCAACTGGGCGGCCCGCCGGACCAAATTCTCCGACGCCGTCGATTTCGTCGGCTGGTACCATTCCAAGACAGCGGATACCTACGGCGTCGCCCGCAACGACACCTACAATCTCTACCTTGCCTATTATCTCGGCTGGACCGCCTATGGCCGCGGCAATCGTGGCGATTCCGGCGTCCAGAGCTATGCCCGGGCCACCGACAAGATGGCCCGCGACTATGCCGAACAGCTAAGGCAGTGCGGCAGCTAAAGGGCTCCCGCTACAACGACAGCATCTGTCAGCGCGGCTTCCTGCCGAACACCTTGATGTATTCCGCCTCGCCGCCCTTGGCGAGCGCCTTCGCCTGCTTGACCCAGTCCTCGCGCTCGATGCGGCCCTGGAATCTCAAATGGTCGTCGACCCACTCCCGTTCGGCCTTCTTCCACGAGGCAATTTGAGCGTAGGTGAAGATACCGAGGCCATTGAGGATGGCTTCCGTCTTCGGACCCACGCCGGATATCAATTTCAAGTCGTCCGGCTTGGCAGGCTTGGAGATGCCGGCGGGTCGGTTCCTGTCGGCCGCGCCATCACGCGCCGCGCCTGGTCTGGCCGCACGGCCGCTAATTGGTGCGACACGCGCATTCTCTGCCTGGCGGCCCTCGCCAAGCGTTCTCGGCGTGAAAGGCGCGGAGGTCGCGTTGGCATCGGTCGCCGGTGCACCTGTTTCGGAGACCTCGTCGCGCACCTCGTGGCGGCGGGCTCGCCACACGGCTTCTGTCTCCTCGGCGTCCTCTCCCACCGCGCTGGCTTCCGCACTGGCGGTCTTGCCATGTGGTCGGTTGGGTGGCTGACCGGCAAAGCCCGGGCCGGCCCCATGCGGCGCGTCGTCCGGCACGCCCTCATGGTCGGCATGCTGCTTGTCGAACTTGATCACTGGCTCCATCGTCGCCAGAACGTCGTCCGAGAGCCAGCACAGGCTCATGTGCCCGTCGCCCAGGTTCTTTACCGGCGGCACCTTGGTTTCGCAGAGATTGTCCGGCACCAGTCTCTTGTAGCCGCAGCGCGTCTGGAATGGACAGCCGGACGGCGGGTTCATCGCCGAGGGTATGTCGCCCTCCAGCACGATGTGCTTCTTGACCACGCTGGTGTCGGCGATCGGGATCGCCGAAAGCAGTGCCTCGGTGTAGGGATGATAGGGCGGCGCGAAGATCTGGTCGGTCGTGCCTTGCTCGACGATATAGCCGAGATACATGACGACGACCCGGTCGGCGATATAGCGCACGACCGACAAATCGTGGCTGATGAACAGCATCGTCGTCTTGTTCTTGCGCTGGATGTCCATCAGCAGCTCGGTCACCGCCGCCTGCACCGACACGTCGAGCGCCGAGACCGGCTCGTCGGCCACCACCACCTTGGCATCGCCGGCAAAGGCGCGCGCCACGCCGATGCGCTGCTTCTGGCCACCCGAAAGCTGGCGCGGCTTGCGGCTCTCGAAGGCGCGCGGCAGCTTCACCAGGTCAAGCAATTCCAGCATGCGCTTGCGCCGGTCGGCGACGGTCTTGCCGACGTTGAATTTTTCCAGTGTGCGGATGATCTGCGAGCCGACCGAATGGCTGGGGTTGAGCGTATCGAACGGGTTCTGGAACACCATCTGGATCGACGACACCGTGTCGACGCTGCGGCTCTCGATGCCGGTCGACTGGATTTCCTTGTTGGCGAGCGTGACCTTGCCGGAGCTCGCCGTCTCGAGCCCGAGCAGTACTTTGGCCAGCGTCGATTTTCCGCACCCGGATTCGCCGACAATGGCGACGGTTTCGGATTCGCGCGCCGTAAACGAAATCGTCTCGTTGGCCTTGACGACGCGGCCCTCGCTTGAGCCGAACACCTCGCTGCCGCCAACCTTGTAGTATTTTCTCAAGTCCTCGATCTTGAGTACCGGTGCGCCAGGCACGACCTTCTCATTGACCTTTTTGGCGCCGGGCGGCAGGGCGTCCCAATCAATTTCGTTGAAGCGCACGCAGCGCGAGAAATGACCTTCATGTCCCGCGACTTCGATCATCGGGATTTCGGCGGCGTTGCAGACGCCCTCGACGAAATGATGGCAGCGCGGACCGAAATTACAGCCCTTCGGCCTTTCATGCGGCAGGGGCAGCTGGCCGGGGATCGAGATCAGCGGCCGCGAGTTCTTGTCGGCGCCCGGCAGTGGAATCGAGCGGAAAAGGCCCTGCGTATAGGGATGGCGCATCCGGTCGAACACGTCCTTGATCTTGCCGGTCTCGACGGCCTCGCCCGAATACATCACCGTGATGCGGTCGCAGGTCTCCAGGATCAGGCCAAGATTGTGCGACACGAAGATCATCGAGGTGCCGAACTTCTCGCCCAGCCCCTTGACCAGTTCGACGATGCCCGCCTCCACCGTTACGTCGAGCGCCGTCGTCGGCTCGTCGAGGAGAAGCAGCGCCGGCTTCGACAGCAGCGCCATGGCGATGACGATGCGCTGCTGCTGGCCGCCCGAAAGCTGGTGCGGATAGGAGCGCATCATGCGTTCCGGATCGGGAAGCTTCACCGAGCGCACCATTTCGAGCGCACGTTTATAGGCCTCTTCCTTCGACACCTTGTCATGGATCAGCGGCACTTCCATTAACTGCTGGCCGATCTTCATCGCCGGGTTCAGGCTCGCCATCGGCTCCTGGTAGATCATGGCGATCTTGTTGCCGCGGATGCTGCGCAGCTCCTCCTCGGAGAGCTCGCCCATGTCCTTGCCCTGGAACTTGATCTTGCCGCCGACAATCTTCCCGATGTTGGAGAGGTCGCGCATGATGCCGAGCGACACGGTCGACTTGCCGCAGCCGGATTCGCCGACAATGCCCATCGCCTCGCCGGGCATGACCGTGCAGGAAAAATCCATCACGGCCGGTATCTCGCCCTTGCGGGTGAAGAAGGAGATCGACAGGTTCTCGATCTCGATGATCGGCCCATTGTTCGGCCTGGCCGGATTTCGAACTGCCTCGTTCATGGGTCGCTCCAATCCTTGGTTCTTCCGGGCAAGTAGGGTCGAGGACCCCGCCATCAATCCTTCATCGATTGCTCGCGCAGGGAATCGGCGAGCAGGTTTAGCCCCAGTACGAACGACATCAGCGCGATCGTCGGCGGCAGTGCCGGGTGGATGAAGGAACGCAGCAGCCGGCTGGCATCCTTGATCGCAGTGCCCCAGTCGGGACTTTCCGGCGCCAGCCCGAGGCCGAAATAGCCCAGCGTGCCGAGCAGGATGGTTGTGTAGCCGATGCGCAGGCAGGCATCGACGATCAGCGGTCCGCGCGCATTGGGCAGGATCTCCCACAGCATGATGTACCATGGCGACTCACCGCGCGTCTGGGCCGCCGCCACATAGTCCCGCGTCTTGATATCCATGGTCAGGCCACGCACGATGCGGAACACGCCCGGGCTGGAGGCGAACACCACCGCCACGAAGATGTTGAGCTGGTTGGGATCGATATGCACGATCTTCAGCGGGTCGGCATCGAACACCAGGCCGGCATAGATCCAGCCGCCGACCACCAGCGTCAGTCCGAGCAGGATGTAGATCCGGTCGGAACGGTTCTTGTAGCGCGTCCAGAACAGCACGCAGAAGAAAATAATCGGGAACAGGAAGAAAACGCCGGCCAGCGCGTAGGGGATCGGCGTGTCCATGATGCCCGGCGTCACCAGGAGGTAGAACAGCAGGATAACCGGGAAGGCCAGCACGAGATTGGCCAGGAACGACAAAACGGTATCGATCTTGCCGCCATAATAGCCGGCCGGCAGGCCGAGCGTGATGCCGACCATGAGCGCGAAGCCGGTCGCCGCCGGCGCGATGATCAGGACGATCTGGCTGCCATAGACCATGCGTGAAAAGACATCGCGGGCGAGCTTGTCGCCACCGAATAGATAAGCGAGGCCCGATTGCGGTTCGATGGCTCCGGGCAGTGTATCCTTCATGATGGGAATCTGGCCGAGCGGATCGAAAGGCGAGATGGTCGAGGCGAAGATCGCCGTGAACAGCCAGAACAGGCAGATGGCCACCCCCGCTATGCCGACGCCGCTGTCGAACAGTTGGCCGTAGAGAGCCAGCTTCTTCTTGTAGAGGAAGCTCGCGCCCATGACGATGAGAAGCGCGAGCCAGACCGGCCAGAAGCGCCAGAGCACTTCGAGGACGACGGTGGAGGCGCCGATATATTGGGCTTGCATGCGCCGTCTCCCCTACTGGACCCGAATGCGCGGATTGAGGAACGCGTAGCCGACATCGGAAATGAGCTGCGTGATCAGGACGATGAACACCGAGACCAGCGAGCAGCCGAGCAAAAGGTCGATGTCGTTGTTGCCTGCGGCCTCGACCAGCGTGTAGCCGAAGCCCTGATAGCGGAACATCACCTCGACGATGACGACGCCGGTGAGCAGCCACGGAAACTGCAGCATGATCACGGTGAAGGGCGCGATCAGAGCGTTGCGCAGCGCGTGCTTGACCACCACGCTTTTGAAGGAAAGACCCTTCAGCCGGGCGGTGCGGATATATTGCTGCGTCATCACCTCGACCATCGAGGCACGCGTCATGCGCGCGATGTAGCCGATGCCGTAGATGGCCAGCGTGATCACCGGCAGCGTGAAGTTATAGAAGGTGATGCCCTGGCTTGCCGATGCGGCGGATCCGTTCAGCCAGCCAAGCCAGGAGGCGAAGATGACGGTAAAGATGACGCCCGATACATATTCGGGCGTCGCCGTCGAGGCGATCGAGGCGACCGACAGCACCCGGTCGGTGCGCGACCCCTCGCGCATGCCGGCCAGGATGCCGATCAGCAGCGAGACCGGCACCATCACCGCCAGCACACAGAACATCAGGATGCCCGTGGCGCCAAGCGCAGGGAATAGCTTGGCCCCCACCGTGGTCTTGAATTTGGTCGAGCAGCCGAAATCACCCTGGAGCACGCCGGAGAACTTCGGCTCGGCCGGATCATTGCAGAAAGAGAAGCGCTGCGCCGGCTTACCGGTCGCCGGATCGGTTACCGGCTGCTTGGGCACGACGCCGAGCCACTGGCCGTAGCGCACGAAAAAGTTCTGCCGGTAGCCGTGATTGACCAGCCAGCTTTCCAGCTGTTCGGCCGAGGTGTGCATCTCGGTCTGGCTGATCGCCAGCTTCTTCAGGTTGGGTTCCAGATTGACGAGGAAGAAGACGACCAGCGTCAGGCACAGCATCGTGAGCAGTATCGTGCCGATGCGTCTGGCGATGAATGAGAACATTGTACCCCCCTGCCGGCCGGGTTGGGGTCAGATAGGTTCAACCCTGTATCAAAAACCTTGTGACGTCACGCCGCCGCTGCATCCAATGCAACGGCGGCGATGCCGCGGGAGCGAAAGGCGCTGGCGCCCCGCTCCCGACAGGCTGTGGGTCACGCCTGATCGAGCCAGACCTTGCCGAAGTCGTGCTCGTAGGTGGGGTGCATCGAGTGGTTCTTCACCTCGGGCTTGATGTTGATGTAGAGCTTGCGCCAGTAAGGCTGGATGATGATGCCGGAATCCTGCAGCATCTGCTCGATGTCCTTCATCACCACCTTGCGCTTCTCCGCGTCGGCGATCCCGAGCGCCTCGTTGACCTTCTTGTCGAAGTCCGGATTGGCGTAGGCCGTCTCGTTCCAGGCTTCACCCGAGCGGTAGGCGATGGCGATGACCTGGATGCCAAGTGGACGCATGTTCCAGTTGGTTTCCGAGAACGGATATTTCGTCCAGTCGTTCCAGAAGGTCGAGCTCGGCAGCACGGTGCGCTTCACCTTGATGCCAGCCTCGCGCAGTTGGGCCGCGATCGCGTCCGTGGTGTTCTTGTGGTAGTCCTCGTCGTTGCTGATCAGCTCGTGTTCGAAATCGATCACGCCGGCTTCCGTCAGCATCTGCTTGGCCTTGGCGATGTCGCGCTTGATTTTGGGCAGCTCGACATATTCGGGATGGATCGGCGCGACATGGTGGTTCTCGGCCGGCGTGCCGGCATTGCCGTAGCCGAGCTGCAGCACCACCGAGTTGTCGACGGCCAGACACATCGCCTGACGCACTTTCTGGTCGCCATAAGGCTTGGCGTTGACGTTGAAGCGCGACACCACGGTGGCGGCGGTCACGACCTCGGAAGGCGGCGCGCCGACGTCTGCGATGATCTTGACGTAGTCGGCGGTCGTCTCATGGTTGGTCTGAACTTCGCCCGATTCGAAGGCCGAAACCGTTGCGGCCGGATCGGTGCCGTAATCGATGAACTCGACGCCATCGAGGAAGGCTTCGCCCTGCCACCACTTGCCGGTCTCGCGGCGCTTGTAGACGACCTTCTGGCCGACGTCGTAGGAGACGAGCTCGAACGGACCCGTACCGATCGGGCAGTTCTTGAAGTTGGCGCCCTTCTCGTCGAAGCTCTTGTGCACCACCAGTGCCGGATAATCGGTCAGGTTGGGGATGATGGCGATATCGGGTTTGGTGAGCTTCAGCTTGACGGTCATGTCGTCGACCTTGATGACCGACCCTTCGCGCAATTTCTTGGTCTTGTCATCGACGAGGCTGCCGAGACGGCCCGGCATGGAGTTGCCTTCCGCGGCCTTGTCGGCCCAACGGGTGAAATTGTAGATCACGTCGTCGGCGGTGAACTTGTCACCATTGTTCCATTCGACGCCCGGCCGCACATGCAGCGTGTACTCGGTGGCGTCGTCATTGATGTCCCAGCTTTCCAGGAGATAGGGCGCGAATGTGTACTGGTGGGTGTATTTCACCAGCGGCTCGAGCGCCTGCCTCTCGGCATTGGAGATTTCCGACCAGTCGGCCGTGCGCGGATCCTTGGGATCCTTGACCGACATTGCCACCTTGAGCACGCCGCCTTTCTTACCCTGCACGTCCTCGGCCTTGGCCGGCGTCGGGGCGGCGAGCCCCAGAAGGCCATAGGCCATGGCCGTCGAAGCGCCGAAGACGCTGGCGAGCGCGAGGAATTCGCGGCGATCGACCTTACCCGACTTGGCCTCTTCGGCCATGGCCAGGATGTGATCCGGAACGCTATCGCCATTACTCTTGTAGATTGTCATGACTAACTCCCATTGTTGGCTTTCCGCCGATTAACATTCCGCATCCAGGCCATGATGTCAAAGACGGCATGGTTGGGAACATATTGACGAATGTGCAACTTTGGAGGGGGAGCGGTTCGCGTGATAGCGACAGTCTTGGCGCAAAATTGCTAGTGCGCGACGGATTTCCACTAAATCTCTTCAGGCGATTAAACTGAGACATTGGCGCGGTTTGCGACAGGACCAGCCCTCGCCAGGATGAGGGCCAGCCCAAGTCTCCGCTTCAATATTCCTTCTCGTAGAAGATGCCGCCCTTGGCTTCGCCGGCGTCCGTCGCCTCGCCGCGCAGTTTGACGCCACGTCCCACATTGAGGTCGATCGTGGCCTTGCCCGAGCCCGGCTTGTCGCCTTTCTGGATCGTCACATAGGTGCGGTCGTTGAGGTACTTGCCGGCAGAAACCGCCGTGCCGCCCTTTTCGTCGGTGGTGACATCGAGATCGTCGACGCCGATCGCGCTGCGCAGGTTTTCCAGCAGCGACGTCGAGCCGCCGACACCGGCGAGTTGCCCGGCGGCTTCGGCCAGTTGCGCGATCTGCAGCGGCGACAGGTTCGACATGGACCGCCCGAAGATCAGTTGCGCCAGCACCTCGTCCTCGGGCAGCGCCGGCACCGAGGTGAAGGTGAATTTCGGATTGGTCGCCTCGCCCGACACCACGATGGTGACGGTTGCGCTGCTCGTGGTCGTTGTCGCGGTCAGGTTGAGATAGGGCACCAGCGAGCCAGAAAAGCCGACCGTGCCCTCGGTGAAGGTCAGCCGCTTGCCGAGAATCGACAGCCGCCCGCGTTGCAGCGTGAAAGTGCCGACCGCTTGCGGCGATGAGGCCGGACCGGTCAGCCTGAGCGAGCCGCCGAGTTCGGCGTCCACGCCCCTGCCCTGGATGAAGATCTGGTTCGGCGCGTTGACGGTGACATCCAGCACAAGGCCGCTGCCACCCGTCTTGCCGCTGGTCGTGGCCGGGCGCAATGCCTTGTCCTGCGCCCTCACCGCGCCGGGCGCGTTCTTGTGTTTGACATCGAGCGCCGAAAGCGAACCTGGCAATTTGTCCGGAACGGTGATCACGGTCTTGGCAAGGTTGACGGTGCCGGCAATCACCGGCGCCGACGTCAGCGGTCCTTTGATCGTCAGGTCGCCGCCAAGATTGGCGGTGACCACCCGCCCATCGGTGTAGCGGCCGTCGGTGAGCTTGATCGACAGATCGGCCGGGAACCCCTGCGCCGGATTGATACCGACCGTGCCGCTGGCCGACAGGCTGCCGCGCGTCGACAGCGTCCCGGTCAGCCGGTTGATCCTGGCGACGCCATTGCCGATGGAAATTTCGGCTGCGATGTCGTTGACCGCAAGCCCGGAACGCGCGTCGAGCAGGCGGGCGCCCGACGTGCTGATGCTGCCGCCGATGACCGGCGATGTCGCGGGACCGCGTACCTGCACATTGACACTCGCGGTCCCCGTCAGCGACAGGCCTTGCGCGGCGAGCTTCTGACTGAGGATGCCGAACGGCACGGCGCCATTGAAGTCGAGCGCGAGCGCCGGCGTGCCTGATGTCGTCACCGTGCCGCCCCCCTTGAGACCAAGGCCGGCCCCATCGCTGACATTGGCGTTGAAGGTCAGCTTGTTGCCGGCAAAGGTGCCGGAGGAAGAGACACTCACCGCACCGACCCCCGCGCCGCGGGTCCGCGAAGTCTGCACGCCGGCAGCGTCGAGGTTGAACGCCACACTGGGGCTGGCTGGTGCCCCGGTGACCTTCACCGTGCCCGAAATCGAACCGGCGGCATCGAGACCCCGCGAAAAACTGTTGGCAAGCGAGATCGGCACCCGCGCCAGCGCCGCGTTGATGTCGAGCGCCTGCCCGATCTTGCCGGTCACCGTCGCCGTGCCGCCGCCCAGGTTGAGCACCAGCCTGTCCAGCGTCGTCGTGCCATTGGCGATGGTGACGGTCGAAGCCTGCGCGATGGCAGCCTTTATGCCTTGGACGGTCGCCTCGCCGGAAGCAAGCTCTATGGTCGTCGTGCCGTTTGCCGCCTTCACACGGCCCGCGGCCCTCGCCGGAATTCCTTTCACCGTCGCGCCGCCGGAAAAGCCGGTCCAGTCGCCGTCACGCTTCAGGTCGACATCGATGCCGCTGATCACCGTGCCGCCCGACGTGACGGTGTCGGCATGGATTTTTCCGGAGATGACCGGAGCGGCGAGGTAATTGGCGATCAATGCGTCGATCGACACGGCCTTCGCCTGAAGATCGCCGCGCGTGACCGAGGCGGTCGTAGCCTTGATGGCGACCTGCGGTGCGGCACCGTTCTTCGAGAACGCAATCGTGCCGCGCACATCACCTTCCGCTTTTTCCAGCGCCAGTGCGGCAAGCGGTCCTATATCGGGCAGGTCGAGAGAGATCGTGCCTTCGGGTATGAACTTGTCGTCCAGCGCCAGGTCGCCGGAAATCCTGTTTTGGCCCAGCGACAAAAGCAGGCCATTGATGGCGCTCTTGCCGTCCGCGGTCGCCAGCACCGCACTGCCTTGCAAGGGTTGGCCCGCGACATTGCCTGTCAGCTGCACATTGGCCGCCGGCTTGGCCGCGTCGGCTTTGCCGGTGGCGGTTAGTCTGAGCCCGGTGATCTCGCGCGACGCCACCGAAAGCTTGTCGCTGTCGACGGTCAGCGACAGATCCGGCGCGGTCGCCGGGCCCTGCGCATTCAGCGCAAAGGCGATAGCGCCTTTGGCATCCTTCGACAGCAGCGAAACATCGCCCAGCACGCCCTTGATGTCGGCGGCCAGCGTATTGTCGGCAAGGCTCGCCTGCCCCTGTGCGGTCAGCGCGCCGGAGGCCAGCGTCAATCCGCCTATGGCGATATTACCGTTGGGTTCGCGCTTCAGCATGGCGCTCAACTGCGCCCGTTCGCCAAGCATGCCGCGTGCTGCGGCCGGCAGGGCCGACGATGGAGCATCCGCCTTCAGCTTGAGGTCGATGGCGCCGTCACGCAGCGACACCAGGCCGGCGACCTCGCTGTTGAGCGCGTCGCTTTTGAGCGAGCCGCTGTCGATGGCGACAGCGTCGGCTGACAGGCGCCCGCTGAGCGCGGCCGTGACCTTGCCGGCGATCAGCGGCGCGATCGTGGGATTGTCGAGCCCAACCCTATCCACCGAAACTGTGCCCGAAACCGGCCCGGCGCGGTTCTTCAGATCGAACGCATCCGAGTGCAATACCAGGCTCAGCCCGTCCACCTTCGCCGGTCTCGTGGCGATCGAGGGCAGGATCGCGGACATATCCAATCGGGCCCGCGTGCTCTCGCCCGCCACCTTTGCCGACAGCGACCGGACCTCGATCTTGATGGGACTCTCGGCGCTTCCGATCGTGAGCGGCAGACTTGGACCGGATGAGACGAGGTCAAGGGCGAAATCGCTGGCGCCGTTCGGATTGATCGTGCCGGCGGCTTGACCGGAAACCTTGTCACCGGAGAGCGTCGCGTGGTCGAGGACGACGCCGCCGGCCATGGTGTAGCTGCCGGCCGCGTCGACTGCGAGCTGCCCAAGCCCGGTCTGGCGGGTTTGGCTTGTTTCGACACCGGCCAGTTGCACATTGAACCGGACGTCCGGAGCCGACGGCGAGCCCGTTACCTCAGCGCTGCCATCAAGCGTTCCAGCGGCATCGAGGCCGGGCGAAAAGCCGTTGGCAAGGGCAGCCGGCAAGGCGGAGACCTTTGCCGCGAGATCGAGCGTCTGGCCGGCGGTACCGGACAGCGCCACCGAGCCGCCGCCGACATCGAGCGCTAATTTTTCGATGCTGGTGGTGCCATCGGCGATACTGAGCATAGATGGCTCGGCAATTGCCGCCTTGATGCCGCGAATCGTAGCCTCGCCCGAGGCGATCTCGACGCTGGTGACGCCATCGGCGATCTTCAGGCGCCCCGCCGCCTTCGCTGGAATGCCGGATACCGTGGCGCCGCCGGCAAAATTCGTCCAGTCTCCGTCGCGCTTCAGATCGACGATGATGCCGCCGACTTGGGTGGTCCCTGACGTCACAGCATCGGCCTTGATCGAGCCTGAAATCGCCGGCGCCTTGAGATAGTTGGCAATCAGGGCATTGACGGCGATTGTGCTGGCCGTCACCTCGCCTCGCGCAATCGACGTGCTCTTCGCGTCAATGGCAACGGAGGGCGCGTCGCCACTCTTGGCAAAGCGGATGGTGCCGTTGATGTCGCCGGTCACCGCCTGGCCGGCCAGCGCCGCAAGCTGATCGATTGCAGGCGCAGAAAGAATGAGCGTGCCCAGCGGCATGAACTTGTCATCCAGTGCCAGATCGCCCGACACCTTGTTGTCACCCAGCGACACCGCAAAGCCATTGATCGAGCGCTTGCCTTCGCTCGTCACCAGCGCCGCCTTGATGTCGAGCGGCTGGTCGTTGACGGCGCCTGTCAGCGAGACATTGGCGGAAGGGTTAGCAATGTCGGCCTTGCCGCTCGCGGTCAGCTTGATCGACTTCACCGTGCGGCCCGAGGCCGTCAGGCTATCGCTGTTGGCGGAAACCGTGAAATCCGGCGCGGTCATGGCGCCGCTTGCCGACAGGGCGAAATCGACACCGCCCTCGACCGGGACGCCGACCGTCGGCGACAGCACCGAAACATCCCCCAGCCTGCCTTTGATATCGGCCAGGATGTCGGTACCTTGCATGCTGGCGGTACCGCTGGCGCTGAGCGAACCGGACGTGAGTTCGATCGAGTTGGCGGCGAACGAGCCCTGCGGATCGCGCGACGCTGTGGCCGAGAACTTCACCCGCCCGCCGAGCACCGAGGCGATCTGCTGCGGGAAGGCGGTCGCCACGGCATCGGCATTCATCTTGAGCTGCATCGACAGGTCGGCGAGCGCCACGGTCGCCGTCAGCGAGGCATTGAGCGCATCGGACCGGAGCGTGCCCTGATCGATGACAATGGCGTCCTTGCTGAGGGAACCAGCCAGGCCGACATCGACCTTGCCAGTGACCAGCGGCGCCAGCGTCGCGACGTCGGTTTTCAGGCCACCGGCCCCAAGCTTGACGGTAACCGGCCCGGTGCGGTTCTGGATGTCGAAACCGTCGGAGTGTATCTGCGCCGCCAGGTCGTCTAGCCGCGTGCCGCCGACGACGATCGAAACGAAGGAGGCGCCGATATCGACGACCGGCGCCTTGCCGTCGCCGAACGCCCGGGCGGTGGCATTCTTGATCGCCAGCGTGATCGGCTGCGCCTTGCTGCCGACGCTAACCACCACGGGTGGCCCCTTGGCGGCGAGTTCGACCGAAAGATCGCTGGCTCCGGCGGGATCGACGATACCGGTCGCGGTGCCGTGCACGGCATCACTGTCGATGTTGGCCCGGTCGACACTGATCCCGCCCGCCGTCGTGGCGGTGCCCGCCATATCGAAGCTGGTCTTACCGGCAAACAATGGTTTCAGGTTCTCCGGCAGGAAGCGGGCGAAATCGCCGTCGCCCTTGGCTTCGAGATAGTTACCCTTGTCGGTGAGCTGATGGCGGCCGGTGAGCTGGGTTACGATCCGATGATCGACAAGGAAGGTACCGACGCCACTCCAGTTGGCCAGCGGGCCGGTGCCCGAGACGACGATGTCGACCGGCGGCGTATCCGGCAGATTGAGCAGATTGGCGATGATGCCGCCGGCCGGTTCCGACGCCTTGAGGTTGAGGTCGAGCTTGTTGTCCGCTGGCGCGAAATGGATCTGCGCGTCGACATTGCCCTGTTTGCCGTCATGGCGGGTAATGTTGAGCACCGTCTCGACCGACAGCGGTGCGGCGTCGGCCTTCACCGAGGCCTTGGCGGCGAGTTCGGCGATGCCGCTGCCGGCCAGTTGTTGGCCGAGCGCGACTTCCGGCAAGTCGATCTGCTTGATATCAATGGAAACCGGGAGCGTCGTCGCGCCGCCTTGCGCCGGCTGCTGCGTGCCGGCCACCGGCAGACGCGCAAGCTCGATGCGCTCCGCCGCGATGCGGTCGGCGCTGAAGTTTTTGGACAACAGTGCCAGCGGCGACCAGTCGATGGCCACCTTGCGCGCCACCAGCCAGGCGCCCTCGCGGTCCTCCAGCACGACATGGTCGACACTGAGCGCGCCCGACCAGATACCGTCGATGCCGCTGACGGTGACCTTACGCTCGTCGCTCGAGGCCAGGCGCGAAATGATGCCGGCGAGATTGTCGCGTCCACGCTCGGTCTTGGTCAGCACGAAAAGCGCGCCGATGGCGCCTGCTACCACGATCAGCAGCGTGTAGAGAAAAATGCGAAGGATGCGCCAGACCGTCTTCATGTTCAAAACGCTTGGCCAATGCCGGCATAGATGCCGAAATGAGGGTCGCCTGGGTCGCGGTTGAGCGGCACGGCGGCGTCGATACGCAGCGGCCCGAATGGCGTCACATAGCGCAAGCCGACGCCGGCGCCCACCTTGACGTCGGAAAAATCGGGGAACGACTTCGTCGATACCGTGCCGGCATCGACGAACGGCACGATGCCGATCGTGTCGGTGATGGCGATACGCATTTCAACCGAGGTCTCGAAGAAGGACAGGCCGCCGATCGGCTGGCCGGTGAAATCCTTGGGGCCGATGCCCTGATAGGCATAGCCGCGCACCGAGCCGCCGCCGCCGGAATAGAAACGCCGGTCGGCAGGCACGTTCTGCAGGCTGGTGCCGACGATCGAGCCAAGTGCGACACGTTCCGCCAGCACGAATTTCGAAGCGGTATCCAGCGACTGATAGGCCGATCCCTCGCCCTTCAGCTTGAGGAAGGCGGCACCGCTCAATATGTCGTAGCTCGGCTCGGCATAGGCCAGCAACCTGAAGCCCTTGGTCGGGTTCAGCCTGACGTCCCTGTTGTCATAGACATATTGCAGCGGGATGCTGGCGATCAGGTATTTATGTTTGCCAAAGGAATCGTGGATGCGTGAATAGTCGAGCGCGACCTCGGCCGACACGGTTTGGTTCTTGGTCAGTTCATAGGACAGGCCGGTGTTGCCCTTGACCGAGAAATGGTCGTAGGCGTCGGGATGTTCGAGCACGGTCTTGATGCCGGCGAAGAATTTAGATGCCGGCCCGATCACGCCGGGTTTCTCGAACATGATGCCGGCATTGTAGTTCAATTCGGACAGGTCATTGCTGCCGATGCCGCTGATGGCTCCGTCGATGCGCAGCTTCTCGGCCCGGCCGAACAGGTTGCGATGGCCCCAATACCCCTCCAGCCCCAGCCCTTCCGTATTCGAGAAGGTGCCGCCCAGCCCGAAATAACGCGGCTTGCGCTCGCTGACCTGGACGCCGATCGGAATGTTGCCCTCGGCATCGAGCTTGTCGGCCTCCTTGAAAGTCACGCTGTTGAAGACCTCGAGCGCCAGCAGCCTGTCGCGCGCATCGTCGATCTCCTGAGGCGAGTACTGCCGGCCACGTTTCAGCCCGGTCATGTATTCGGTGAAGTCGCGGTCGACCTTCTCGGTGCCTTCCACCGTGGTCGCGCCATAGCCGGCGACTGGCCCGGCAGCAACCGTCAGCGTCACGTCGAGGGTCGACGTGTCATGGTCGGCGACGATGTGCCTGCTGGTCACCTCGGCCAGCGGCCTGCCCTGCTCCTTCAGCGTGCGCACGATCAGCGCCTCGGCCTTGAGCACCGCGCCAGACCCAGCGTCGCCGCCCGATATCAGGCCGTAATCGGCGCTCATCAGTCCAGCGGCGTCACCCTCCAGCCGGATATCGCCGAGGGTGAATTTGGGACCCGCGGCGATGTTGACGGCCACGGGAATGGGCTGCGGACCCTTGAATTCGGCGTCCGGCGGCAATTCGTCCAGCGGCTTGCCCTCGATGGTGATGGTGACGACGCCTTCGTAGCGGGCATCGGCGTAGAGCGCCGCCACAAGCTGTTCTCGATCGCTGCGCGCCTTGGCCATCAGACCGAGCGAGCCGGAGACGGGATGGTCTTCGTCGCTCTTCAGCGCCGAGGCGTTTTCGAGCTTTTTTACCAGGTCCTTGTCGGCGTCGGGCGCGGAGATGGTCACGGCGTAGCGCATCGGATCGACGATGTCGGCATCCTCATCGCTCGATGAGCCCCACAGCTTGATGCCGAAGATTTCGAAGGCGGCCGCCGGTCCCAGCCCGGCGATCAGCGAGCAGCAGATCACGGCCAGAAGCAGCGCGCGCGAAAGCACGCGCTTTGGCTCGGTACCCCCTGACATCTGCCTTTCATACGCCGGCATTAAGACAACCTACTTTACAAACCTAAAATTGGAATGAAGTTCTGAAGCGCTCGTAAAGGGGCCACAATCCAATTGTCTGAAATAGGACGGGCTTGGAATTCACACCTTTTGCATTGCCGCAAGAATGCGTGATCCCCTGTCCTATGGAGGTACTACCGGCTGTTGGCCGGAAAGGAAACCGTTGGCAGGCGGAACCCTGCCGCGTCCTCATGTTGACAAGCCTGAGTGAAGCTTGAACATGCCCGGACGTCTGCAAATTGTCTGGAGGGTGTTATGGCAATGCGCGCGGCTCGTCGTCTGTCTTTCCTGATCCTTCTCTTCTTCGCCTGGGCCAATGTCTTGGCCTGGGGTAACGTCGCGCAAGCGGCCGAAGCACGGCGAGTCGCAACGACCGACAATTCCGACTATTTCGGTTTCGACCTCCGGTCCGACCAGAACGTCACGCTCGATCAATGCAAGACCACCTGCCTGGGCGATCCCGCCTGCCGCGCCTTCACCTATAACACCAAGGCCAAATGGTGCTTCCTCAAATCCGATTATAACCAGTTGAAGCCCTTCAACGGCGCGGTCGCGGGCAAGGTCGTCAATATCGACGGCGACCCCGACATCGGCGCGCCGCCGGAACTCGCCTTCTTCCCCAACTGGATGGCTGACCAGGCCCAGCAATACCGTAACCGGCTGCTCGGCCCGGCCTATGACAGGCCGACCGAGGGCATGGCCGCGCTGACCACGGCGGCCGAGCAGGCGGTGCTCACCGGCGATCATCGCACTGCCATGCAGAAATACGAGGCCGCGGTCTCTGTCATGCCCGACGATGGCCAACTCTGGCTCAACCTGGCGCGCGAAACGCTTGCCGTGCAGCCGGCGGCCAACACATCCGAGGCCTCCACCTTGCCGGCAAACGGTACGTCGGCCGCCTTCAATGCCTACAAGCTCCTGCGTACAGCCAGGACGCGGGCGGAGACGCTGGCGCTCATCGGCTCCGGCCTCGACAAGCGCGACCTCTATCGCCCCGCCCTGCAGGCCTATGAAGCCAGCCTTGCCCTGGTACCTTCGCCTGCGGTCCAGGCCGACTATTCCGATCTCAAGGCTCGCAAGGGTTTCCGCGTCATCGACCACACCGTCGATGCCGACACCAGCGCCCCGCGCATCTGCGCCCAATTCTCCGAGGAATTGGTCAAGACCGGCGTCGATTACGCACAATTCGTCACCGTCGACAACCAGCCGCCCAAAGGCGTTGAAGCCAAGGACAAGCAGATTTGCGTCGAAGGACTGGAACACGGCCAGCATTATGACGTGACCTTCCGCGCCGGCCTGCCGGCCGCCATCGGCGAAGTGACCGCCGCGCCCGTCGTGCTGTCGATCTACGTGCAGGACCGTGCGCCTTCGGCCCGCTTCACCGGCGACAGCTTCGTGCTGCCGGCCGGTGCGCGCCGCGGCATCCCCGTCGTCACCGTCAACATGAACGCCGCGGAGATGAAGCTCTATCGCATCGGCGACCGCTCGCTGGCCCAGCTTCTGTCCGGCTACCAGTTCCTGCATCAGCTCGACAGCTACGACATCTCAAACATTTCCGAGCAGATGGGCGAGCCGGTCTGGGAAGGCCAGCTCGACATCGCCAACGACCTGAACAAGGAGGTCACCACCTCCTTCCCGGTCGACGAGGCGCTGCCGCGGCGCAAGCCCGGCGTCTATGTGCTGACTGCCCAGGCTGTCAGCGAGAAGAGCGACGACTACAACTCGATGGCCACGCAATGGTTCGTCGTTTCCGATATCGGCCTCTCGACCTATACCGGTCAGGACGGGCTCAATGTCTATGCCCGTTCGCTGGGCAGCGCCAAGCCGATAGCGGGCGCCGAACTGACGCTGGTTGCCCGCAACAACGAGATCCTCGGCACCGCGACTTCGGGTGCCGATGGTCATGCCGTGTTCAATCCCGGCCTGACGCGCGGCGACGGCGGCATGGTGCCGGCCGTGCTGATGGCCAGGCAGGGCGATAACGACTTTGTCTTCCTCGACATGGCCCGCGCCGGTTTCGACCTGTCCGACCGCGGCGTCACTGGACGCGCAGCGCCGGGCGCGCTCGATGTCTACGCCTGGACCGAGCGCGGCATCTACCGCGCCGGCGAGGAGGTGCATGTTGCGGCTCTTGCCCGTGACGGCGCCGCCAAGGCGGTCGAGAACCTGCCGCTGACCTTCATCTTCTCGCGCCCGGACGGCGTCGAGGATCGCCGCGTCGTCAGCGATGGCGCGTCAGCCGGCGGGCACGCCGTCGATCTGCCGCTCCAGCCAAACGCCATGCGCGGCACCTGGTCGGTATCGATCTATACCGATCCCAAGCAACCGGCCGTCGCCAGCCAGATGTTCCTGGTCGAGGATTTTGTGCCGGACCGCATCGAATTCGACATGAAGGCCGACAAGCAGGAGATCGCGCAGGGCGAAACCGCCAACATCACCGTCGACGGCCGCTTTCTCTATGGCGCACCGGCTGCTGGCCTCGCGCTCGAAGGCGAACTGACCCTGTCGACCGCGCGTGACTGGGACCGCTTCAACGGCTATTCCTTTGGCCTTGCCGACGAGCAGTCGTCGGAACCGACCGTCACCCCGTTCACCGATCTTCCGGTGGTCGGCGAGGATGGCAAGGCGACCTTCCCGGTCTCCGTCGAGCAACTGCCGTCGACCACGAAGCTCATCGACGCCAAGGTGACGGTCCGTATGCGTGAGACCGGCGGCCGCGCAATCGAGCGCTCGCTTAATATCGGCATCCGCCCGCAAGGCCACATGATCGGCATCCGGCCGGACTTTGCCGATGATGAAGTGCCGCAGGGCGGCACGGCGAAATTCAGCCTGATCGCCGTCGACCCCGACGGCCAGCGCGAGGCGCTGAAAGGTGCGCAATGGTCGCTGGTCAAGGTCGAGCGCAATTACCAGTGGTACCGCTCCAACAACTCATGGAATTACGAACCCGTCACCTTCACCAAATCGATCGCCAATGGCCAGGTCGACCTTGGCGCCGACGGCGAGGCGACAGTGTCGATCCCGGTCGACTGGGGCCGCTACCGGCTCGAGGTCGAGACGGCGGATCCGGAAGGACCCGCGACCAGCTATGAGTTCGATGGCGGCTGGTATGTCTCCTCCACCACCACCGAAACGCCTGATGGTCTCGAGATCGCCCTCGACAAGGACAATTATGCCGCCGGCGAAGTGGCCAGGCTCAAAGTCTCGCCGCACTTTGCCGGCGAACTTCTGGTCAACATCGGTTCCGACAAGCTGTTGAAGACCGTCACGGCGTCGGTGCCGGCCGGCGGGGGCACGGTCGACATCCCGGTCGGCGACGACTGGGGCGCCGGCGCCTATGTCACGGCAACCCTGTTCCGACCTGGCGACGCGCAGGAAAGCCGCATGCCGGCCCGCGCCATCGGCGTGAAATGGCTGAAGGTCGACCCGGGCTCGAAGAAGCTTGCCGTCACCCTCACCCCGCCGGACAAGACCATGCCGCGCCAACAGCTGTCGATCCCGGTCGCGGTCGCCGGCGTGGAGCCGGGCAGCAATGCCTATGTCACTGTCGCCGCTGTCGATGTCGGCATCCTCAACCTGACCAACTACAAGGCGCCGGACCCGGAGAACTGGTTCTTCGGCCAGCGCATGCTGGGCATGGAAATCCGTGATCTCTACGGCCGCCTGATCGACGGCTCTCTCGGCACTATGGGCAAGCTCAGGACCGGCGGCGACGGCGCCAACATGCAGGCGCAGGGCAGTCCGCCGACCGAAAAGCTGGTCGCCTTCTTCTCCGGCCCGGTGCAGCTCGATGCCGACGGCAAAGCACGCGTCGACTTCGATATTCCGCAGTTCAACGGCACGGTTCGCGTCATGGCCGTCGCCTGGACCAAGGAAGCGGTCGGCCGCGCCCAGTCGGACGTGATCGTGCGCGATCCGGTGGTGATCACCGCCGGCCTGCCGCGCTTCCTGGCGCCCGGCGACGCCGCCGTCATGCGGCTCGACATTGCGGACACCGACGGTCCGGCCGGCGACTATGCGCTGTCGATCGACACGACGGGGGACCTCTCGACGGGCGACAAGCCCCTGCCCCAGAAACTGACGCTAGCGCAGGGCAAGCGCCAGACCCTGACCGTGCCGCTGATCGCACAGACGGCAGGCAATGCCTCGCTCACCATCAAGCTAGCGCACGCCGATGGCACCAAGGTCGAGCAGACGTTCTACGTGCCGGTCCGTCCGGCACAACTGCCGGTCACCACCCGCATGGTGGTCGACCTCAAGGGCGATGGCGGCGCGCTGCGCGTCGACAAGGAGCTTTTGGCGGCAAGCCTGCTCGACGGCGCTTCGGTCAGTGTCGGCGTTTCGCAGGCGGCGGCCTTCGATGTGCCTTCGCTCCTGATGACGCTCGACCGCTATCCCTATGGCTGCGCCGAGCAGACCACCAGCCGGGCGATGCCCCTGCTCTATGTCAACGAAATGGCCTCGGGCGTCGGCATGGAGAGCGATCCCGAGCTGCGTGGCCGCATCCAGGACGCGATCTACAAGGTGCTGAGCCACCAGGCTTCGGGCGGCAGCTTCGGCCTGTGGGGCCCGGGCTCCGGCGATCTGTGGCTCGACGCCTATGTCACCGACTTCCTGACCAGGGCGCGCGAGCAGAAATACGACGTGCCGGCGCTCGCCATGAACCAGGCACTGGGCAATCTTCAGAACTCGCTTGGGTACGATCAGGACGTCCAGGACCGCGGCAGCGAGATCGCCTACGCGCTCTATGTGCTCGCCCGCAACAAGAAGGCCTCGATCGGCGATCTGCGCTATTACGCGGACACCCAGCTCGAGGCCTTCACCAGCCCGATGGCTGTCGCCCAGCTGGCGGCGAGCCTGGCGCTCTATGGCGACGCCCAGCGTTCGGAAGCGACCTTCCAGACGGCGCTGCGGCTCGCCAAGTCGAGCACGGACTATGACTATTATCGGTCGGACTATGGCTCGGCGCTGCGGGACGGCGCCGCGATGCTGGCGCTGGCGGCGGAATCAAAACCGGCGCCGACGATCGTGCCGGAATTGATCAAGCTGGTGACCAAACAACGCGCCGAGGTCCGCTGGACCAGCACCCAGGATGAATCCTGGATGCTGCTGGCGGCCCGGGCATTGAAGGAAGGCAATGATTCGATCACGCTTTCCGTCAATGGCGCGCCGCATTCCGGCGGCTATTCCAGCCAGGTCAACGGCAGTGATCTGGCCGACAGCCCGCTCACCATCGCCAACACCGGCAAGACCCCGCTGCAGGCCGTCGTCACCACCGTGGCGTCGCCGGTACAGCCCTTGCCGGCGGGAGGTGACGGCTTCACTATCGAGCGCACCTACTACAAGCTCGACGGCACCGAAGCCAATGTGACGGAGGCAACCCAGAACGAACGCTATGTCGTCGTGCTCAAGGTCAACGAACAGAACAACTGGCCTTCGCGCCTTTTGATTACCGACCTTTTGCCGGCCGGCTTCGAGATCGACAATCCCGGCCTGGTCTCCAGCGCGCAATTGTCGAACTTCTCCTGGCTGGCGCAGACCGACGCCGCGCATCTGGAATTCCGCGACGACCGTTTCGTCGCCGCCTTCAACCCCAGCGACGGCGACCACGACCACAATCTGACGCTCGCCTATGTCGTGCGCGCCGTGACGCCGGGCATCTACGCCCATCCGGCCGCAACGGTGGAGGATATGTACCGGCCGCAATATTCGGCCCGTACCGCCACCGGCATGATGGAGGTCAAGGCGCCGTAAGGTGTCGAGGCGGACATGAACGTGAAGTTTGCGCTGCCCCTCATTGCCCTGCCGGCACCTTCTCCCCGTTTAGTGACGGGGAGAAAGGGGCCTGCACCAAGGCTTTCGCCAATTTTCAACGTTACAGAAAAGGCGCCGACGATTGCGACAGCTCCCTTCTCCCCGCCACTATGCGGGGAGAAGGTGCCGGCAGGCGGATGAGGGGCAGCGCCATGCCCTCAAGAAAATTCCTGCGCCGCGCGGCTATCGCTAGCACCTCCTTGGTGGCTGTTATTGCTGTTTCCGCCGCTACCCTGTGGCAGCTCGACCGCGCCTTCCCGCCTCCGCTTCCTGAAAAGCTTACCGTCTCGACGGAAGTCCAGGACCGCGACGGCCAGCTTTTGCGCGCCTTCGCCACGCCTGACGGCTATTGGCGGCTCGAAACCCGCCTCGACCAGGTCGACAAGCAGTTCGTCGACATGTTGGTCACCTATGAGGACAAGCGCTTCTGGAACCATGAAGGCGTCGATGTGCTGGCGCTTGCCCGCGCCGCCGGCCAGTTCGCCACCAGTGGCCACATCGTGTCCGGCGGCTCGACGCTGTCGATGCAACTCGCCCGCCTGATCGAGCCGCGCGACAGCCGCAGCCTCGGCTCCAAGCTCAAGCAGATGCTGCGCGCCATCCAGATCGAGCGGCGGCTGTCCAAGCACGAGATCCTCGAACGCTATCTGACGCTGGCGCCCTATGGCGGCAATCTCGAAGGCGTGCGCGCCGCTTCGCTCGCCTATTTCGGTAAGGAGCCGAAGCGGCTCACCGTCTCGGAAGCCGCGCTTCTCGTCGCCCTGCCGCAGCTGCCGGAGAAGCGCCGGCCCGACCGCAACCTCGCGATCGCGCACGCCGCCCGCGACCGCGTGCTGTCCCGCATGGCCTCGGCTGGCCTGCTTGGCGAACGCGAGGCCGCGCGCGCCGCGCTCGACGATGTGTCTGGCCTGCGCCGTAGCTTGCCGGCGCTCGCCGCGCACGCCGCCTATGCGATGCTGCCCAAGGCGGTTCCCGGCCAGCCGCTCAAGCTGACGATCCGCAAGAGCGTCCAGGAAGGGCTGGAACAGGTAGCGCGCGACGCCGCCGCCAAGCTTGGGGCGCGTCTCTCCGTCGCCATGGTGCTGGCCGATTCCCGCACCGGCGATATTCTGGGCGAAGTCGGCTCGGCCAATTTCTTCGACGCCAGCCGCTCCGGCTGGATCGACATGACCAAGGTCGTGCGTTCGCCGGGCTCGACGCTGAAGCCATTCATCTACGGTCTTGCCTTCGAACAGGGACTGGTGGCGCAGGAAATGCTGATCGAGGACAGCCCGGCCGATTTCGGCGGCTACCGGCCGAAGAATTTCGATATGGGCTATCAGGGCGACGTCAGCATCCGCGAGGCGCTGCAACTGTCGCTCAACGTGCCGGCGATCCGCGTGCTCGACGCGGTCGGTCCCGCGCGGCTGACGGCCCGATTCCGCCAGGCTGGGGTAAACCCGATCCTGCCGGTCAACGAGGCGCCGGGCCTGGCCATCGGCCTTGGCGGCGTTGGGATTACGCTGCGCGATCTCGTCCAGCTCTATACAGGGCTCGCCAATGGCGGCAAGACGCACACGCTGCATGATGGCACCGAGCCGGCCGATGCCGAGCGCACCACCGCGACCATCCTCGATGACCAGGCGAGCTGGCAAATCATGGACATTCTGTCGGGCGTCAAGCCGCCCGAGGGTGCATTGCAGCGCGGCATCGCCTACAAGACCGGCACCTCCTATGGCTACCGCGATGCCTGGTCGGTCGGCTTCGACGGCCGTTACGTGCTGGGCGTCTGGGTCGGCCGGGCCGATGCAGGCGCGGTGCCTGGCCTGTCCGGCTATGTGTCGGCAGCCCCAATTCTGTTCGAGGGCTTTGTCCGCTCGGGTCTCGCCACCGTGCCGCTGCCGGGCAAGCCCCCCGGCGCCTTCACTCCTCGACGTAACGACCTGCCTGTGACGCTTGCCCGCTTCGGCGCCGGGTCCGACGGCCTGGTTCAGGCCTCGACCCCCACAGAGCCCGCGCCGACCATTATCTTTCCGCCCGACGGCGCCCGCGTCGATCTCGCCACCAACTCGGCCGACGCCTCGCCGCTGGTACTGAAGCTGCAAGGCGGGCGCGCGCCGTTCCGCTGGCTGGCCAACGGCAAGCCGCTGACCGGCATCGACCGCCGGCGCACCGCGACATGGCAACCGGACGGCACCGGCTACTCGACCTTGACCGTAATCGATGCGGCGGGACGCGCGGCAAGTGTGAAGGTGTTTGTTGAATAAGATTGCGCAAGCGATTCAGGGGATTGCGCTTCTTCGCCTGAGGTACGGCGCCTCGCGACAATACTCGCGACGCCAGTTCCTTTACCCGCAATCTCCTCCCAGCCCGCGCCGACGCCCTGCCCGCCGACTTCGTCCGCGTTGCCGGCCCCTCGATCCGCCAAGATATCCGTTACGCCGGAACGGACAATTTTCCTGTACCGCAAGCGAAGCGACGGCAAACCGCAAGCTGCTGCTCGGCGCGATGCACTCGGCCGGATTCAAGAACTATGCACGCGAATGGCGGCACCTTCACGCTGAACCACGATCCCTCCGCCAAGCAGCGCTTCGATTTCCCAGTCCAGCCGGATAGCGTGCCGACCAAATGCCACAGCCTTGCTTCGGCACCGCTTGTTCCTAGATAGGTCGATGGGGATTCGCCAAGGGGACGTTTGAGGGAAAATGTTTCTCCGCACCGCGAAATCAGGTCCAAGATTTTCTCCAAAACGACAAAAAAGGCAACATTTAATGCATCTAAATTCTACCAATTCGGTAGATTTGACGTGGGTTCAACGGAGGCAGAAATGACCAAACCTCGTTTCAGGAGACTGCTCGGCGCACTGGTCGCCACGTCTGTCCAGTTCGGCACGCTCGGTTTCGCGTTCGCCGATACCACCATTCTCAACGTGTCGTACGATCCGACACGCGAGCTCTACAAGGCTTATGACGAGGCCTTCGCCGCTCACTGGAAAGCCGAGACAGGGGAAACGGTCACCATACAGCAGTCGCACGGTGGATCGGGCGCACAGGCCCGGGCCGTGATCGACGGCCTCGACGCCGACGTGGTGACGCTGGCGCTCGAAGGCGATATCAACGCCATCGTCTCCAAGTCGAAAAAGATCAATCCGGACTGGCGCACGAAATTCGAGAACAATTCGGCACCCTACACCTCGACCATCATCTTCCTCGTCCGCAAAGGAAACCCCAAGGGCATCCACGACTGGAACGACCTGGTCAAGGACGGCGTCCAGGTGATTACGCCCAACCCGAAGACATCGGGCGGCGCACGCTGGAACTATCTCGCCGCCTGGGCTTATGCCAACGCCAATGACGGTGGCGACGAGGCCAAGACGAAGGAGTTCGTCGGCAAGCTCTATGCCAACGCTCCGGTGCTCGATACCGGTGCGCGCGGCTCGACGGTGACCTTCGCGCAAAAGGGCCTGGGCGACGTGCTGATTGCCTGGGAAAACGAGGCCTATCTAGCGCTCGACGAGTTCGGTGCCGAAAATTTCGATATCGTCTATCCCCCGACCTCGATCCTGGCCGAGCCGCCGGTCGCTTTGGTCGACGCCAATGTCGATGCCAAGGGCACGCGCAAGGTCGCCGAAGCCTATCTGGGCTGGCTCTATTCCAAGGAAGCGCAGACGATCATCGCCAAGAACCACTATCGTCCGGCCAAGCCCGATCTGGTGTCGGCAGAGGACCTGGCCAAGCTACCGCCGATCAAGCTGGTCACCATCGACGACCCACAATTCGGCGGCTGGAAGAAAGCACAGCCTTACCATTTCGGCGATGGTGGTATATTCGACCAGATCTACAAGCCCCAGTAAGCAGTCGATATTCAGGACGATATGATCACAGCACCCGCTCGGGCGGGTTGGCGGTTTCGACAGCCGAGCGTCATTCCGGGTTTCGGATTGACGCTCGGCTT
>NZ_VFVM01000007.1:0-336287 GCF_006442845.1 Mesorhizobium sp. B2-4-2
AACAATCGAGGCAGCCGAATGCAGGAACTACTTCGAAAACGCAGGCTACGCTTCCGTCAAGATATGAAACGCTCTAGATTCTGGCAGCGGCCTAGATTCTGGACGTTCGCCGCAGGTCCAGCCTGCGGCGAACCGGATCAGGCCGCCGGTGCGCGGCGCTCCAGCAGGTCAATGCCGAGCAGGTTGCGCACGTTCGGACGCGCCGCCACGAGATCGGCGATCGTATAGCGGGCAAGGACCGCGAAGAAGGCGTTGAGCGCCTCGCGCAACGCGGAATTCAGCGCGCAACTGTCGACCAGAGGGCATTCCGCGGCGTCGTTCTCGAAGCACTCGGCCATGGCGAAGCTTTCCTCCGTCACGCGCACGACGTCGAACAGGTTGATCGATTCCGCGGCACGGCCAAGCCTGACGCCGCCATTGCGGCCACGCACCGTCTCGACAAGGCCATTCTCGACCAGTGGCTGGAGGATCTTGAACAGGAAAAGCTCCGACACCGAATAGGCGGCGGCGATCTCGGGGATGCGGCTCAGCCGATCGGTATTGGCCGCGCAATACATCAGGATGCGCATGGCGTAATTGGTCTGGCGGGTAAGTCGCATCTTGTCCTCACAAAGCGCCGGCGAGCTGCGATCACGCCAGATTTTGAACTTTGCTGGTGCGGCTTTGCTCCGAGCTTTCGGATTCGCCACACTGGCCTCGGCGGAATATGGCCTATACCTTGGAATAATTCCAGACTAGCTTCGCCTAATAGCTGAATATTCCCGTCAACTTTGTGTGCGCAAGGCGGCAAGACGCGGGCCGAATCGGCTGTCACGCGCATTTTCTCGGGCGAAACACCAGAGCGGTCCAGTGATTGGCAGAATGGCCGACCGCCCTAACTCTTTGTTTTCACGCAATTCCCTGGGGAAAGCGCCAGGCGCTTTTCCAGAGAACAGCGTTACACACCTTTCCTGGAATGCTCTAAATAGATCAGAGATCGACGAGGAGCGGCTCTGACATGTCACAATCAGCCACGGCCCTGGCTTCCGGCGGATACGATGCCGACGCGCATGCCAAGCTTACAATGCTGCGGCGGACCAAATTCGTCGCCACGGCGGCACTTGCGCTTTGCGTCGCCGTGTTCGCTCTGGCCAAGTCCTTCGAGAGCACCTATCCTTGGCTCGGCTTCGTCGCCGCCTTTGCCGAGGCGGCGACCATTGGCGGCCTGGCCGACTGGTATGCGGTGGTCGCGCTGTTCAAGCGGCCTCTCGGTCTGCCGATCCCGCACACCGCGATCATTCCCGAGAACCAGAACCGTATCGCCGATAGTCTCGGCCGTTTCATCGAAGCCAATTTCCTTGCCCCCGAGCCGGTGCGCGAAAAGTTGGCCGAGGTCGATTTCTCGGCGCTCGTCGCCGACTGGCTGGCCGATTCCGAACGTGCCGCGGGCCTGTCGCGTTTCGTCGTGCGCCTGGTTCCGCAGACGCTTGCCGCCGTCGAGCAATCGGGGCTGCGCGGCTTCGTCACCAGCCGGATGCTGGAGCAGATCGAAAAAGTGCCGCTGGCGCCGTTGGCGGCCGAATTGCTCTCGGCCCTGACCGACGATCGCCGTCACCAGAGGCTGTTCGATGAGTTCATCAAGGTGATCGGCCGGTTCCTCAACGATGAACAGGCGCTGACGACCATGCGCGAAAAGATCCGCGAGGAACTGCCGTCGCTGTTCAACCTGTTCAGGGCCGACGCCTATCTCCTGAAGAAGATCGTCGCCTCGGCCGGTTCGCTGCTCGACGAGGTGAGAGCCGATCCCGACCACCCGATGCGCACCGAATTCGACCGTTTCGCACAGGGCTTCGTCGAGCGGCTGAGAACGTCGAAGCAGTATGCAAGGCGCGCCGAGAAGCTGAAGCGCGATTTCCTCGCCAGGCCGGAAGTCAAGGCGCTGGCCGGCGACATGTGGGAAAGCCTCAGCCTGTTCATCGAGCAGGATGCCAAGGCGCCGCGATCGATCATCCGCGCGCATCTTGCCAACATGTTCGTCGAGGTCGGCCGGCATCTGGCCGGAGACGCCAAGATCAGGGCCGACATGAACCAGGGATTCGTGGTGGCGCTGTCCTCTTTCGTCGAGAGCCAGAAGAGCGGCGTATCGAAATTCATCGCCGACCAGGTCAAGCGCTGGGACCTGGCGCAGCTGACGCGGTTGATCGAGATGAATATCGGCCGGGACCTGCAATATATCCGCTTCAACGGCATGATCATCGGCGGTCTGGCTGGCATCGCGCTTTACACAGCTGAGCGGCTGTTTCTCGTCAATTGACGGGCGCACGCCATGCCCTATTCTCATGGACGGGCATCAGCAGTCGCGGCAACAGGGGAGCAGATGAGCATGGCCAAACAACCGGATTCCGATTCCTTCACGGACATGTTCGGCCGGTTCGGCCGTGACCTGAAACTGCCCAATGTCGATGTCGAGGCGATCCTCGCGCACCACCGCAAGAACCTTGAAGCACTGGAGAAATCGGCGCGGGCAAGTGCCGCCGGCGCGTCGTCGCTGTTCTCCAGGCAACGCGAGATGCTGCAGGACACGCTGCGCGAAATTGCCGACATGACGCAAGGCTACAGAGCGCCCGGCACGCCGCAGGACCTGATGGCCAAACAGACTGAGTTCGCCAGGAAATCCTTCGAGACTACGTTGAAGAATGCCAGCGAAGTGGCCGAGCTGGTCAGGAAATCCGGCACCGAATCGGTCGACATCCTGCGCATGCGCATCAAAGAGGCGATGGAGGAAATCCGCGCCGGCTACGAGAAGAAGTAGCTTGCGTGACAAAGACCGGTTGCCTGCCAACCCTGCGCCAGGCGAAGTTTGTTCGGATGCTCTTTCATCGGCCGCTATGCCTTTACACCATGGGTACCCTCAAATGCCAAGGCCGGGCGAACACGGCTTGACGTAGAGTGATGCCAGGATTCGCATCGATCCCAAGGGGACCGAATCATGCAGGGCGAATTGACAGAGGCCGCCGGTTCGTGGTCCGGAAGCGTTGGAAGCTATCGGGAAAACAGGAATGACCGAAATACGGCCTAAGACGCCGCCGACCTACGAGCAGTTGAGGACGATGTCCGGGCAGGAGCTTGGCGTCTCGGAATGGACGACAGTCGACCAGAACCGTATCAACCAGTTCGCCGAATGCACCGGCGATCATCAATGGATCCATGTCGACCCCGAACGGGCGCGGCGGCAAAGCCCGTTCCGCACGACGATCGCCCATGGCTATCTGACGCTGTCGATCATCGGCGCGCTGGCGCTCGGCATGGGAATCGTGCCCGAGAACACGCAGGCCGCCTTCAATTACGGCTTCGACAAGGTGCGTTTCCTGGCGCCGGTCAAGGTGGGCGCACGCATCCGGCTGCGCACCACGCTGCTGTCCATGGAGGACAGGGGGCCGGGCCAATACCTGATGAAGGCCGCCAACACCGTCGAGATCGAGGGCGAGGAAAAGCCGGCGCTGACGGCCGAGACGCTGGTCATGCTCTATGAGCGCCGCAAGCGGGCAGGGGCCTGAGCGGCATTCGCCCAAGCCCCCTGAATTGATCTTCGTCAGGCATTCTCCGCCCGCCGGCTCGGCAAAAGGCTGAGCGCCAGCGCCGCCACCGCCAGTGCCGTTGCCGTCTGGAAGGTCACCTGCATTCCGCTGGCCGCCGCCGCTGACGTCAGCATGCCTTGGCCGCCGGCTTCACGTCCTCCGGCCGATGCGGCGGCGAATATGGCGCCCATGACGGAGGCGCCCGTAATGAGGCCAAGGTTGCGCGAGAGATTGAGCAGGCCGGAGATGACGCCGCGTTGACCGGCGCCGACGCTGCGCATGACGGCGGCGTTGTTCGCTGTCTGGAACAGGGCATAACCGAAGCAGGTCACGGTGATGGGGACGACATAGCTGGCGATGCCGAGTGTCGTTATCGCCAGGGACAGGAGGAACGTGCCCGTGGCAAGGCCGAGCAGGCCCGCGACCATCATCCTTTTGGCTCCGAAGCGATCGGCAAGGCGTCCGGCGAGCAACGCCGACAGCGCCGAAACCAGCGGGCCTGTCGAGAGCACCAGTCCGACGTTTGCCGCGTCCAGTCCGAGCCCGCGCGAGAGATAGAACGGCGCAACCACCAAGGTCGCCATCATCACGGTGGCGACGATCAGGTTCATGGCCAGGCTGGCGCTCAGCGAGAGATCACGGAAGGCGGAAAGCTCGACCAATGGGTTTTTCGCCATACTTTGCGCCGTGGCGAACAGGAAGATGCCGATGCCAGCCGCGACCAGCAGGCCGATATTGATGAGCCCGAAACTGCCTCTACTCAGCGTCATCGCCAGCGCGTAGGCCGCCAATGTCAGGGCCAGCAGGCCCGTGCCCAAACCATCGAAGCCGGCTTGACCGGTCCACGCCGTCCGGTTGCCGGCAGGCAAAGCACGCCAGGCCATTGCAAAGGTCAGGATGCCGAGCGGCACGTTGACCAGGAAAATCGAACGCCAGCCGAGAGCGGCGATCAGCAGGCCGCCTATGGAAGGGCCGAGCGTGGTGCCGATGGCCGACATGGCGCCGAGCAGGCCCATGGCGCTGCCGGTCCTGGCCTTGCTCACCGTCTCGGCGACAAGGGCCAATGTCAGCGCCATCATCAGCGCCGCGCCAAGCCCTTGCACCGCCCGCGCCGCGATCAGCAGCCACAAAGCCGGCGAGAGGCCGCAGAGCACCGACGCCGATGTGAACAGCGCGATGCCGAAAAGCAGCAGCGGCCGCCGCCCGAGCATGTCGGCGAGGCGCCCGGCACTGACGATCAGGATGGTGATGGCGAGCAGATAGGCAATCACGACCCATTGCACCTGTTGGAACGAGGCATCGAATGCCTGCATCAGCGCGGGAAGGCCGACGCTGGCGATGCTGGTGCCGAGCGACGACAGCAGCGTGGCCAGCGACAGGCTCGCCAGCGCCCATCCAGCCGATGGGATTTTCTGTGCGACCGATGCGTGCTCGTTGCGATGTTGCTCAGTGACTGCCACGGCGATCTCCCTTTGTCGGCTTCAGGTCGAAGCTTCGAAGATCTAATCGTTTGTATGATGTGGCGGAACGCGCAGCATTTGCATTCTATTCGTGCGTTGCACGCCACATCAGCGGATTTCGTGCTAGGATCGAACCATGTCGCCGCCCGATCTCAACCTGCTCGTCGCCCTCGATGTCCTGCTGGACGAAGGCAGCGTGGCGCGTGCGGCGACGCGATTACGGCTCAGCCCCTCGGCGATGAGCCGCACGCTGGCGCGCCTGCGCGCGGCGACGGGAGATCCGCTGCTGGTGCGGGCCGGTCGCGGTCTGGTTCCAACGCCACGCGCGCAGGAACTGCGCCAGCAGGTCGGTCGTGTGGTTCAGGATGCGGAAACGCTGCTGCGCCCGGCGAGGCTGCTTGATCTGCCGGGCCTGGAGAGGACCTTCACGCTGCGCACCAATGAAAGCTTCGTCGAGGAGTTCGGGCCGCGCCTGATCGCCCGCATCCAGGCCGATGCGCCGGGCGTGCGGCTGCGTTTCGCGCCGAAGTCGGACAAGGACATGGCGTCACTGCGCGAAGCGGCGATCGACCTGGAAGTAGGTGTGGCCGGCGAGACCGGGCCGGAGGTGCGCATCCAGGCGCTTTTTCGCGACCGTTTCGTCTGCGCGGTGCGCAGTGGCCATCCGCTCGGCCAGGGCGCGATGACGCCGGAACGCTATGCGGCCGGCCGCCACATCAATGTTTCGCGGCGGGGCCGCGAAAGGGGGCCGATCGACGAGGCCTTGAGCCGGCTCGGATTGCAACGAATGGTCGTGTGCATGACTTCCGGTTTTTCGGCCGCGCTCGCGATGGCGCGCGCCTCGGAACTGATCGCCAGCGTGCCCGAGCGGCATACGCAAGGCGCGCGCGCCGGCATGCAGACTTTTTCCCTGCCGGTCGACATTCCGGCGGTCACCATTTCCATGCTCTGGCATCCGCGGCTCGATGCCGATCCGGCGCAGCGCTGGCTGCGGAGTTGTGTGCGCGAGATTTGCGTGAAGTCCTGATCGCGCAAGCCGCGCCCCGGCCGTCAACGCGGCATGGCTGCCTCCAGCACCTTGAAAATCCGCTCGTCTTCGCATTGCGCAACGTTGAAGCGCAGGAATCGGCTGGCTGATCGCGACAGGCTGAACGCGTTCCCGGGCGCCAGCACGACATTGGCCGCAAGCGCGCGGCGGGCAGTCTCGGCTGCGTCCACTGCATCCGGCAGGCTGCACCAGAGGAACAGACCGGCAGGCTGCTCGATCCAGGGCGTGATCCCGATCGCCTTCAGCCGAGCGCTTGTCTCGATCATGGCACGTGAGAGCCGGGCGCGCAGCAGGTCCATATGCTTGCGATAGCTGCCATCCCTGAGCAGGGTCAGCACCAATTCGGCCGCGAGCCGCCCGCCGCCGAAAGTGGTGGCGATCTTGAGGTCGGCCAGCCCTTCCATCCAGTCACGGGGCGCGGCGATGAACCCGCAGCGTATCGAGGCCGAAAGCGTCTTGGAGAAACTGCCGATATGGACGACACGTTCGAGACCGTCGAAAGCCGCAAGCCTCGGGGCAGGAGTGTGTTCGAAATCGGCGAAGATGTCGTCCTCGACGATGGTCAGGTCCGATTGATCGGCGAGCTTGAGCAGCCGGTGCGCGGTGACCGGCGACAGGATCGCGCCGGTCGGGTTGTGGATGGCGGAGTTGGTGATGTAGAGGCGCGGCCGATGCTCGGCCAGCGCCTGCGCGAACAAGTCGATATCCGGTCCCGATGGCGTATAGGGGACGCTGACGACCTTGGCCTGATGGGCACGCAACAGTGCGTGGAAATTGAAATAGCAGGGATCGTCGACCAGCACTGTATCGCCGGGTTCGAGCAGGAACCGGCACAGGAGGTCGATGGCCTGCGTGCCCGATTCCGTCAGCATGACCTGTTCGGGGGAAGCCTCGATGCCATGCGTGGCCATGCGCCGCGCCAGCAATTGGCGCAGCGGCGGCAGCCCGAGCGGCGTGCCGTAGTCGGCAAGGGCCACATCATCGGCGCGCGCCACGTTGCGCAGCGCGCGACGTAGCGCTGCCTGCGGCATCCACGAGGCGGGCAGCCAGCCGCAGCCGGGCTTCAGCATCTCATCGCCCGCTTCCAGCGACTGCCGCGAAACCCAGAGCGGATCGACGGCGCGATCGAGTCGGGGGCCGATCTCGGCCAGCGACAGCGGCGCCAGCGATCCGGCGGCATAGAAGCCGGAGCCTGGCCGGGAACGGATCGCGCCTTCCGCCGCCAGTCGCTCATAGGCCTCGACCACTGTCGATTTGGAAACCTGCATGGATTTGGCGAAGGCGCGGATCGAGGGCAATCGGGCGCCGGGCGTGAGGCTGCGCGCGGCAATTCGCTGGCGGATGGTGGACATGACGCCTTCGACAAGGGTTCCGCTGTTGTCGAATCTCGCTGATACGTTCATCTGTACCTTCCGGCAAACCATTACAGTTTTGTTGAATTGTACTGCATTGTCTCTGGTGACGCCATGGGTATGGGCCCGATAGAGGGCGCAACGGATGGAGTGCCTGCAATGGACAAGACGACGAGCGGCTGGGTGAGCGGATTCATCGGCGTGTTGATTTTCAGCGGCTCCTTGCCGGCAACGCGCGTGGCGGTGATGGATCTCGATCCGACATTCCTGACGTCGGCGCGCGCGGTGATAGCAGCTTTGCTTGGCCTCGCGCTGCTGCTCGTCTTCCGCGAGAAGCGCCCGGAGCGTCATGACCTGATGTCGCTTGTCATCGTCGCGTTGGGTGTGGTGGTCGGCTTTCCCTTGCTGACAGCCTTGGCGCTGAAGCATGTCACCTCTGCTCATTCCATCATCTTCGTCGGCCTGCTGCCGCTGGCGACCGCGATCTTCGGCGTGCTGCGCGGGGGCGAGAGGCCGAGACCGGCCTTCTGGCTGTTCTCATGCCTCGGCAGCGCGCTGGTGGGCGGGTTTGCCCTTGCGCAAGGCGTGACGGCCTCGCCGGTTGGCGATGCACTGATGCTCGCCGCAATCGTCGTTTGCGGCCTGGGCTACGCAGAAGGCGCCGCGCTGTCGCGCAGGCTGGGCGGTTGGCAGGTGATCTGCTGGGCGCTGGTGCTGTCACTGCCGGTCATGCTGGTGGTGACCCTGGTCACCTTGCCACCGTCCTTCGCCACGGTCGGGACCAATGCATGGATCGGGCTTGCCTATGTCTCGCTGTTCAGCATGCTGATCGGCTTCGTGTTCTGGTATCGCGGCCTCGCGCAAGGCGGCATCGCCGCCGTGGGGCAGTTGCAACTGCTGCAGCCCTTCTTTGGCCTCGCCCTGGCGGCGTCCCTGCTGCATGAACAGGTCAGCCCCCTGATGGTCGTCATCACGCTCGGCGTGGTGCTGTGCGTATTCGGCGCCAAAAAGTTTGCCAGGCGGGATTTGCCACGGCCCGCAACCGGCGCCGCTGGCTAAAACTTCGTCACCACACCGATGCCGATGCCTTCGAAGCCGCCCATCGCCATCAGTGCAGCCGGCGCTTCCTCAAGGCTGATCTTCTTGCCGACCAGAAGCTCGGGTTTCAGCTTGCCGGTGCGGATCATCTCCATCATCGCGGGGTAGCGGTAGGCCTGCATGCCGTGGCTGCCGAGGATTTCGAGCTCGAACGCGATCACCTTGTCCATCGGAACCTGCGGGCGGGCGTGATCGCCCAGCATCAGGCCGACCTGCACATGGCGGCCGCGCCGGCGCAGATTGGCGATCGAATTGAACGAGGTCGTGGGATGACCGAGTGCATCCATGGACATATGCACGCCGCCATTGGTGATCTGCTTGACCGCCTTGACGACGTTCGGGGTCGTCGCCGCGTTGATGGTCGCCACCGCGCCGATCTTCCTGGCAAAGTCCAGCTTCTCTTCGGTGAGGTCGATGGCGATGACATTGGCACCCATGGCGCTGGCGATCATGATCGCCGACAGGCCGACGCCGCCGCAGCCATGCACCGCCACCCATTCGCCCGGCCTCACCCGGCCCTGGTCGACGATGGCGCGGAACGAGGTGACGAAGCGACAGCCGAGGCTGGCGGCAGTGGCGAATTCCATCTCGTCGGGCAGGCGCACGAGGTTGGTGTCGGCGTGCTCGATGGCGACATATTCGGCGAACGAGCCCCAGGCGTTGAAGCCCGGCTGGGACTGGTGCTCGCAGACCTGGTGATTGCCGGACGTGCATTCGAAACAATGGCCGCAGCCGACGGCGAACGGGACGGTGACGCGCTCGCCAGCCTTCCAGCGGGTCACCTGCTTGCCGGCGGCTACCACGACGCCGGCCAGCTCGTGACCGGGGACATGCGGCAAGCGGATATCGGCGTCATGGCCCATCCAGCCGTGCCAATCGCTGCGGCACAGGCCTGTCGCCTCGACCTTGATGACGACGCCGTCCGGCGCCGGCTTCGGATCGGGAACGGTCTGGATCGTCGGCGCCTCGCCGAATTTTTCGAAGACGACGGCTTTCATCGGCAACTCCACCTTGCGCGCACTTCGGGAAACGATAGCCGATTCCCTGGCCGGTCAAGCGGAAATCGATTCCGCCAGACAAGTCGGCCGTTTGGGCATACGCCGATGGCGACGCTGCGCGTCGCCGAATGAAGGTTACTCGGCATCGATCTGGTTTTGCGGCGCGGCGTTCTGGAAGGCCGGCAGGGCCATGCAAGCGGCATTGATGCGCGAGATCGTCGGGTAGGGCGCCATATCGACGCCGAAACGGGCATTGCTGGTGACTTGTGCCGCCAGGCAGATATCGGCCAGCCCCGGCGTGTCGCCGTGGCAGAAGGTGCCGGTCTCGGGCGAAGCCATCAACAGGTCTTCGAGTGGCTTGAAACCCTCTTTGACCCAGTGCCGGAACCAGTTGGCGACATCCTCGTCGCCGGCGCCGAACAGGGTTCGCAGCGCGGTCAGGATACGCAAATTATTCACCGGATGGATATCGCAGGCAATCATCTGCGCCAGCATCCTGACGCGGGCGCGCCCAACTGCGTCCTTCGGCAGCAGAGGCGGTTCGGGCGTCGTCTCGTCGAGAAATTCGATGATCGCCAGCGATTGCGTCAGCAGGGTGCCGTCGCCCAGGATCAGCGCCGGCACCAGGCCCTGCGGGTTGACCGCGAGATAGGCCGGTTCGAGATGCTCGCCATGGCGCAGGTGATGCGGCACGTAGTCATAGGTCAGCCCCTTCATCTCCAGCGCAATCCGCACCCTGTAGGAGGTGGAGGAGCGGTAGTAGTTGTGAAGGACGATGTCGCTCATGCATTCACCGATTTGGTTGGCCGATGGTCACTTCGATCGTGCCGATGCCGTCGACGCCGCCGGTCATCGTCTCCCCGGGGTTGACCGCGCCGACGCCGGCCGGCGTGCCGGTGAAGATGAGGTCGCCTGGCTGCAATTCCATGCCTTCGCTGCAGATCGAGACGATGTCGGAGATCGGCCAGATCAACTCGGCGAGGTCGGCGTCCTGCCGGATCTTGCCGTCGACAGCCAGCCAGATACGGCCCTGGTTCGGATGGCCGGATTTTTGCGCGGGAACCAGAGGACCGCACGGCGCGGAGCGGTCGAAAGCCTTCGACCAGTCCCATGGCCGCGCCGCTTTCTTGGCTTCGTCCTGGAGATCGCGGCGGGTGAGGTCGATGCCGACGGCATAGCCCCAGACATGATCCAGCGCCTGGGCGCGCGGGATGCGGAAGCCCGACTTGCCGATCGCGACCACCAGTTCGATCTCATGGTGCAGGTTGGTCGTCAGCGGCGGGTAGGGGATCGTAGCGCCGGAGTCTGCCACCGCATCGGCGGGCTTGGTGAAGAAGAAGGGTGGATCGCGCTCGTCATTGCCGAACTCCCTGATATGCGCGGCGTAGTTGCGCCCGACGCAGAAGATGCGGCGCACCGCAAATCGCTCGTTCGAGCCGGCCACCGCGACCGAGGGCGTTGGCGGAGCGGGGAGGACAAAGGCGGTCATGGTCTGTCTCTGCAGTTGGATGTCGGGCCGCGGGCACCTTCGGCCGAATTGAGAGGCCGGGCAAGGCGTCGCTTTTCATAAAGCATTGGCCGGCCGGCCGTATAAGGAATCCGGAGTTTCCATCACTTTCGGGGCGATGCATCGTCCGCTGGGATAGACTATTTGCCAATAAGTCGGCCATGGTCGCGGGATTATACTGCGGGCGGCAAACCGAAACGAGCCACATGACAGCAGCCACTGACAGCGCCCGGTTCCTGATCATCGACGATCATCCGCTGTTTCGCGAGGCGCTGCACAGCGCCGTGCAGATGGCCTACCCGGAGGTCGACACGGTGGAGGCGCGCTCGATCGCCGAGGCACTCGACCTGCTGGCCGGGACAAAGCCGTTCGACCTTGCCCTGCTCGATCTCAGCATGCCCGGGGTGCACGGCTTCGAGGGGTTGCTGCAGCTTCGGACCCGCTATCCGCGCCTGCCCGTGGTCATAGTATCCGGTTACGAGGAGCCCAAGATCATCTCCGAGGCGCTGTCCTACGGTGCTGCCGGCTTCATCCCGAAATCGGCGCGCAAGAGCGATCTGGCCAACGCCATACGCTCGGTGATGGAAGGTGCCATCTATGTTCCGGAAACTTATGAGGGCCGCCCGCCCGACGCCGACAGCACCGACCGCGCCGACATGGTGCAGCGCCTTTCGACATTGACGCCGCAGCAGTTGCGCGTGTTGCAGATGCTACGCCAGGGCCTGCTCAACAAGCAGATCGCCTATGAGCTGCAAGTGGGCGAGACCACAGTCAAGGCGCACGTCTCGGAGATCCTGCGCAAGCTCAACGTCTACAGCCGCACGCAAGCGGTGATCGAGGTTTCGAAGCTTGATAATGCGGAGCTTTTCAGGGATCAGGCGGGGTTTTGAGGGGCAGGTCTAAGCCAGCAGATGTGCCAGCAGCGCCCTTAGTTGCGCGGGCTTGAGCGGCTTGCGCATCAACTCGATGCCGCCGGCCCGCGCCGCCTTGGCGACGGCTTCGGAACTGTCGGCGGTGACGATCAGCGCCGGCACCGCGCGGCCGAGATAGCGGCGGACCTTCGATATGGTGGCGGTGCCGAGATCGCCGCCGTCGAGATGCTGGTCGGCTATGACGATGTCGGGCACCCAGTCCGTGTCGCCGAGCATGTCGAGCGCGTCGTCGGTCGAGGTCGCGGCGCGCACCAGGCATTGCCAGCGTTCGAGCAACGAGGTCATCGCCTGCAGCACCTCGACATCGTTCTCGACCAGCAGAACCTTGGTGCCGAACAAGCCATAGCCGCGCGGCCGCTCCAGGCTTGCAGCGCTGGCGACGGCGTCCGCCGTGGCACCGATGCCGACGGGGACATCGATGTGAAAAATCGTGCCGCGACCGACCTTCGAGGAAAACGTCACGGGATGGCCGAGCGCGCCGGCGATGCGCCGCACGATGGCCAGCCCGAGGCCGAGGCCGCCGCCGGCGAGTTCGGCATTGGCAGGCATGATGCCGCGATGAAATTCCTCGAACACCGCCTCGCGCTGGTCGTCGGGAATGCCGCAGCCGGTGTCGGCGACATCGATGCGGATGGCATCGCCGCGGTGCCTGGTGCCGACAAGGACACCGCCCGAGCGGGTGTAGCCCAGCGCATTGGAGAGGATGTTCTGCAGGATGCGGCGCAGCAGCGTGCGATCGGAGCGAACCACGGCGTTGACGGCGCGGAATTTCAGCGACAGGCCCTTCAGTTCGGCCACAGGCTGGAAATCCGACCGCAGCGACGAGAACAGCGCCTCCAGGCTGACGTCGCCAATGTCGGGCTGGACCACACCCGCATCGAGCTTGGAGATGTCGAGCAGCGTGCGCAGCAGGTCCTCCATCGTCTCCAGCGAGCGCTCGACCTGCCGTACCAGTTTCCGGCCCTCGTCGCTGGTCTGCACTTCGGCAAGGGCGGAGACGGACAGATGCGCCGCATTCAACGGCTGCAGCACGTCGTGGCTGGCCGCCGCGAGAAAGCGGGTCTTGGACAGGTTCGCCTGCTCGGCATTTTCCTTGGCGGCGCTGAGGTCGATGTTCGATTGTTCCAGCCGCCGCAAGGTCGAGTGCAGTTCCTCGGTGCGGGCGCGTACCCTGCTTTCCAGTGAGATCGCGGTCTGGAACAGCGAGAAGGCGTTGCCTTGCTGGTCCATCGAGCGCTCGACGCGGCTGACCAGCGCAGCGTTGATCTTCTTCAGCCTGTCGGGATCGTCTATGTCCTTGAGGGGCACGGCAGCGCTCACTCGGCGGCCGGGCGCTCGCCGAAGGCGATGCCGGTGAAGGTCTGGTTGAGATGCATCGACCGGTATTGTTCGCCATAGGTGCCGAAGCCGATGACGTTGTTGACCCGGTAGAGTTCGGAAATCTCGCGAAAGACCTGGCGGTTGCGCGCATCCAGCCGGCGCAGGACACAGTCGAAGCCGATGATCATGTCGATGCCGCCAAGCCTCGCCTCGACGTCGAGCAGAGCCGCGCGGGTCGATTCCACCATGTCCTTGGGTTGGGCGATCGACAGCACGACACCATCGTCGATGGCGCAGAAGAACGACAGCGAGCCGTCCGCATGCATCTTCTGGATGGAGCGGCAGTAATATTCACCGCCTACCTTCACCACCACCGGATGCGAGGCGAAGCTCAGCGGTGTCAGCGTCTGCGCGACGATGCCGACCGAAGCGGCATATTCCTCGGCCGCATTGGTGGCATTGAACTCGCGCACGATGCGGTGATCGGGATCGGACGCGGTGACCACCAGCTTTTCGTCGGTGGGAACGAAATTGTCGGTCTTGAAGACATGGAAAGGGATTTCCGTGGCGACCAGCACGATGATGGCGCTGTCGGAGGTGACCTTGCCGTTGGAGATCAGGCTCGTCGTCTCGAATTTCAGGTCGTCACCGGCGGAACCGCCGAGCAGCGGAATGTCGTCGAGGCCCCAATGGATGGCTGAACTCACAGCTTCCTCGGCATAGGACAGTCCGTCGATGAAACAGAGCGCGAAGGTGTTCCCAGCCCGCTCGCCGCCGATGCGCCCATGCAGCGTGCGTCGCAGATCCTCGACATCACCAGTGACCCTGTCCAAGCCCGATGACGACAGGTTGTCGACCGTGGTGCTGACCGCGGTAAACGACGCCGAAGGGAGCAGCATGGCGAGGATATGGCCCTCCTCGAGGCCCTGCGGCGTGATTTCGCCGGCGGTCGAGCAGCCGGCGTAGTGGAGCGCCGGCGCATGGGCCGCGATTGCGCGCGAAAGGGCGCCGGCCTCGACAAGGCGCTGGGAAAAGAACAACAGGGCGAAGCCGGCCTCGATGGCGGCCGCCTCCGCCGCCACCGCGCGTGCGAAGACGTCCGGGTCGGGCTCGTCCGTGGTCAGCGCCGACAAACCGCATGCGTAGCGCGTCCGTGAAACGGTCAGCGACGTTCTCCCGCATTTCCTCCGACGTTGCCTGTGCGTGGCTGTTTATGTGCTTCTTGCGCGCCAACGTCGAAAGCCATTGTTGCCGCCAATCGGCATTTTGGCAATGGGGCGAGGGCAATGCGTGTTTCGCCCTGCCATGGCCGAAAGTACAATGATCCGGCTTTGCGCTGCGCTGTTTTTTACGGCTTGTGCGGTGTACGAATAACGCATGGCCGAAGCCAACACTGCGTCGGCAGCGTGATGACCAAGGTGATACCCAGGGAGGATTCATGTCGGACGTTTCGTTGATGGTGAACGGAAAACAGGTCCGCGGTGCGGCCGAGGACCGGACGCTGCTGGTTCACTTCTTGCGGGAGAATCTCGGTCTCACCGGTACCCATGTCGGTTGCGACACCTCGCAATGCGGCGCCTGCGTCGTCCATGTCGACGGCAAGGCGGTGAAGTCCTGTACGATGCTCGCGGTGCAGGCGTCCGGATCGAGCGTGGTGACGATCGAGGGACTTGCCAACGGTGCCGACCTGCATCCCGTGCAGGCGGCGTTCAAGGAGCATCACGGACTGCAATGCGGCTTCTGCACGCCGGGCATGATCATGACGGCGGCCGACATGATCAAGCGCCACCCCGAGGGCCTCGACGAAGCGACGGTGCGCGCAGAGCTCGAGGGCAACATCTGCCGCTGCACCGGCTACCACAACATCGTCAAGGCGATCCTCGCCGCATCGGAGGGGATGAGCGGCAAGGTCAGGCAAGCGGCGTGAGATGAACAGTACGGCAGTACGGACCAGAGCCAATTCCCCTACTGCCCTACTGCCTTACTCACCTACTGCCTTACAATTCGGGAGGAATTTCTGATGGGCATTGAAGGTGTTGGCGCTCGCGTGGCGCGCAAGGAAGACAAGCGGTTCATCACTGGTGCCGGCCGCTATGTCGACGACATGGTGGTGCCCGGCATGAAGCATGCGGCCTTCGTGCGCAGCCCGCACGCGCATGCCCAGATCGTGAAGATCGACGTCGACAAAGCTCAAGCCATGCCGGGTGTCATCGGCGTGCTGACCGGCAAGGAGCTGAAGGCCGATGGCATCGGCAATCTCATCTGCGGCTGGATGATCCATTCCAAGGACGGCTCCCCGATGAAGATGGGAGCCTGGTCGCCGCTGGCGGTCGACAAGGTTCGCTATGTCGGCGATGCGGTCGTCGTCGTGGTCGCCGACACCAAGGGCCAGGCGCGCGACGCCGCCGAAGCGGTCGAGATCACCTACAATGAACTCGAGGCGGTGGTGGATGCGACGAAGGCGCTCGAAAAGGGCGCTCCGCAACTCCATCCGGAAGCCGAAAACAACCTGATCTTCGACTGGGAGATCGGCGACGCCAAGGCGACCGACGCGGCGATCAAGGCGGCTTCCCACGTCACCCGCATGAAAATCGTCAACAACCGGCTGGTGCCCAACGCCATGGAGCCGCGGGCAGCGCTGGGCCACTATGACAGGGCGGAAGACCACTATACCTGCTGGACGACCTCGCAGAACCCGCATGTCGCCCGGCTGGTGATGAGCGCCTTCTACAACATCGCGCCGGAAAACAAATTGCGCGTCATCGCGCCCGATGTCGGCGGCGGTTTCGGCTCCAAGATCTATATCTATCCCGAAGAGATCGTCTGCCTGTGGGCGTCCAAGAAAACCGGCGTGCCGGTGAAATGGGTGGCCGACCGCACCGAGAGCTTCCTCTCCGATGCGCATGGCCGCGATCATGTCTCGACAGTGGAAATGGCCTTCGACAAGAACAACAGGATCACCGGTCTCAAGGTCGACACGTTGGCCAATCTTGGCGCCTACATGTCGCTGTTCTCGTCCTGCGTGCCGACCTATCTCTACGCGACGCTGCTGTCGGGCCAGTACGATATCCCGGCGATCCACGCCAATGTCCGCACGGTCTACACCAACACGGCACCGGTCGATGCCTATAGGGGGGCAGGGCGGCCCGAAGCCACCTATCTCATCGAGCGCACGATGGAGACCGCGGCGCGGGAACTCGGCGTCTCGCCGGCGGAGCTTCGGCGGACCAACTTCATCACCACGTTTCCGCACCAGACGCCGGTCATCATGAACTATGACGCCGGTGACTATGGCGCCTCGCTCGACGCGGCCATGGAGGCCGCCGACTATGCCGGCTTTGCCGGGCGCAAGGCGGAGGCCGCCAGGAACGGCAAGCTGCGCGGCATCGGCATGAGCTGCTACATCGAAGCATGCGGCCTGGCGCCGTCGGCCGCGGTGGGCTCGCTCGGCGCCGGCGTCGGCCTTTGGGAATCGGCCGAGGTGCGCGTCAATGCCGCCGGCACCATCGAGGTGCTGACCGGCTCGCACAGCCATGGCCAGGGCCATGAGACGACCTTCGCGCAACTGGTCAACGAACGGTTTGGGGTGCCGATCGACAGCGTCTCGATCGTCCATGGCGACACTGACAAGGTGCAGATGGGTATGGGTACCTACGGCTCGCGCTCGGGCGCGGTCGGAATGTCGGCGATTGCCAAGGCGCTGGACAAGGTCGAGGCCAAGGCCAAGAAGATCGCGGCGCACCTGCTCGAGGCCGACGAGGGCGACATCGTCATCGAGAACGGCGCGCTGAAGGTCGCCGGCACCGACAAAAACGTGCCGTGGTTCCAGATGGCGCTGGCGGCCTATACCGCTCATAATTTGCCCGGTGGCATGGAGCCGGGATTGAAGGAGACGGCGTTTTACGACCCGTCCAATTTCACCTTTCCGGCCGGCTGCTACATCTGCGAGGTCGAGATCGATCCGGAGACCGGAACGACCGAGATTATCCAGTTCGTCGCGGCCGACGATTTCGGCAACATCATCAACCCGATGATCGTCGAGGGCCAGGTGCATGGCGGCATCGCGCAGGGCATCGGCCAGGCACTGCTCGAAGGCGCCCACTATGATGCCGACGGCCAGCTTCTGACAGCGAGCTACATGGACTATACCATGCCGCGTGCGGATGACCTGCCTTCGTTCAAGGTCTCGACCTCGAACACGCCGTGTCCGGGCAATCCGCTCGGCATCAAGGGCTGCGGCGAGGCCGGCGCTATCGGCTCGCCGCCGGCGGTGATCAACGCCATCACCGACGCCATAGGAATCGCGGATATCGCCATGCCGGCTTCGCCGTCTACGGTGTGGGCCGCGATCCGTGCGACGGCGAAGCACTGAAAAAAGGAGAGTGAGTAGTGAATAGTGAGTAGTGAACAAAAACGCGGTTGCCGCGGCAATTGATCACCCGCTATTCACCACATTACCGACCAATGCCTACTCACTAATCACTACTGACTACTGACTATCCACTCTTCACCAGGGAGAGCCTCCAAATGTACGCAGTCAATTACCACCGCGCCGCCTCAGTCGCCGATGCCGCGAAGCTCGTCACGGGCGGCGACGCCAAGTTGCTGTCGGGCGGCATGACCCTGATCCCGGCCATGAAGACGCGGCTGGCGGCCCCTTCCGATGTCGTCGACCTGTCGCGGATCAAGGAGTTGCAAGGGGTGACAGTGTCCGGCAGGACGGTCACGATCGGCGCCGCCACCACGCATTTCGATGTTGCCAGCGACGACAAGTTGAAACACGCCTGCCCGGCGCTCGCGCATCTGGCATCGCTGATCGGCGATCCGGCAGTACGCTATAGGGGCACGATCGGCGGCTCGATCGCCAACAACGACCCGGCGGCCGATTATCCAGCGGCCATGCTGGCGCTAAATGCCACCATCATTACCAACACGCGCCAGATCGCGGCCGACAAGTTCTTCGTGGGCCTGTTCGAGACGGCGCTGGAGGACGGCGAAATCCTCACGGCCGTCACCTTCACCGCGCCGGCAAAGGCAGCCTATAAAAAATTCCGCAATCCGGCCTCCCGCTACGCCATTGTCGGCGTGTTCGTGGCCAAGGGTGTGGACGGCGTCAGGGTGGCCGTGACCGGGGCCGGCGACGATGGCGTCTTCCGCTCGAAGGAGATCGAGGCCGCGCTCGCGAAGGACTTCGTGGCTTCGGCGCTCGACGGCGTCAAGGTGCCGGCGACCAAGCTGATGAGCGATATCCACGCTTCCGCCGACTACCGTGCCAATCTGGTCGCGGTCATGGCCAAGCGCGCGGTGGCCGCCGCCAACGCCTGATTCCTTCCTGCTCCTGTCAGGCAGGAGAGGGACTTCTCGCCCCTTTTCCGCAGACGGGCGCATTTTGGCAATCTCGCACTTGCACAAAGCGATATTGCACTGCACTATGCCGGCGATCAAACGCGAGCCGGGTTCGGAGTGTTCATCACGACCTGCGACCCTATTCGCATGTTTCAATGCGAAGGGAGCGGCATGACCGACATCTCCGCGACGCATATTGTGCCGCCAAGATCCGTCGCCGACAGATCCGCCAGGACAAGACTGGCCTATCTCGACGGCTGGCGCGGACTTTCGATCGCGCTGGTGCTTATCGGCCATTTCTTTCCCGTTGCAGGGATCAATCTCGGCGTACTGGGCGTCGAATTCTTCTTCGTGCTCAGCGGCCGGCTGATGGCCGAGATCCTGTTCGTCGAGCGCTACCCGCTGAAGAAATTCTTCAAGCGCCGCTTCTCCCGCATCTATCCCGCGCTGCTGGTGTTCGTGATCGTTTCGATGATTGCGTTGTCGGGCACGTTCGTCGCCTTCAAATGGAAGGCGGCGCTGACGGCGCTGACATTCACCTACAACTATGCCGGAATTCTCGTGAACCGCGCTGGCGCGCTCGACCACATCTGGTCGCTCTGTGTCGAAGAGCATGCCTACATCATCCTGGCAGCGATCAGCGCACTTGTCGCAAGCCGTAGCCGCGTCATCCCGCTGCTCCTGGTGCTGGCGGTGCTGGCCATGGCAAACGGTGCGGTTTCGTACTGGTTCCTGCACATGGACTACGAGACCACATACTGGCGCACCGACGTGCATATTGCGTCGATCCTGCTGTCGGCCGCCATCTGCCTGCTGAAGACCGACGGCAAGCTGCCGGCCCTGTTGAAGGGCCCTTATGTGGCGGTGGCGGCGGCCATCGCGGCGGTGCTTCTGTTCATGGACCCGGTACCAACCCCGATCCACTATCTGGTCGCCGTGCCGCTCCTGGCGCTTGCCGTCAACGCTCTCGATTTCAGCACGAGATTGTTTTCTGGACTGCTGTCGTCCTGGCCTATGGCGACGTTGGGTCTATGGTCCTATTCGCTCTATCTGTGGCAGCAGCCATTCTACAAATTCGTCTATGAGCGAGGCAGCGACCCATGGCTGATGCTGGCTGGGGTCTTTGCCTGCGCGCTCTGCAGCTATTATGTCATCGAGCGGCCGTCGCGTGAGTGGCTGAACCGCAACTGGTGAGTGACGCCGCAGTGTCCCTCCCTTGCGTTGCCTAGCGGCCAAGGTCAGCCTCGCTCGATGCCGCCTGTCCGGCAGCTTGTTTGGTAAGTTCGTCCTAATATAGCCAGGGGTGACCTGGCGATCTGCTTGCCGGATAGCCCGATGTCCTTAGACATTGGTATTATGGCAGCTATTCCTTGTTGTCCCGCCCCGTGCTCCGCCTAGTTTATTCGAATCGGAGCATTGCATGGGAGGATGGAATGGCAACGACCAGGGAAAACGCCGGCGGCTGGCTCGACCGCTCGCGCACGATCGCCGAGCCCGGTTTCAGCAGATGGATGGTGCCGCCGGCGGCGTTGTGCATTCATCTTTGCATCGGTCAGGCCTACGCGTTCAGCGTCTTTAACCTGCCGATGTCGAAACTGATCGGTATCACCGATTCGGCGCCCGACGACTGGAAGCTGACCGGACTCGGCTGGATTTTTTCGATCGCGATCCTGTTTCTTGGCCTCGCGGCAGCCTTCGGCGGCGGTTGGCTGGATCGCGTCGGCCCGCGCAAGGCGATGGTCGCGGCCGCCTGCTGTTTCGGCGGCGGTTTCATCGTGTCGGCGCTCGGCGTCACCTTGCATCAACTGTGGATCATCTATCTCGGCTACGGCGTCCTGGGCGGCATCGGCCTCGGGCTCGGTTACATCTCGCCGGTCAAGACGCTGATCACCTGGTTTCCCGACCGGCCGGGCATGGCGACCGGCATGGCGATCATGGGGTTTGGCGGCGGAGCCTTCATCGCTTCGCCGCTTTCGGTCTATCTGCTGAAGCTGTTTTCGACCCCGCAGCATATCGGTGTCGCCGAAACCTTCATCGTGCTGGGCATTGTCTACTTCATCTTCATGCTGATCGGCGCTGTCATCGTCAGGGTGCCGCCCGATGGCTGGCGTCCGGCCGGCTGGACGCCGCCGACGACACAAAACACGATGGTGACAACCGCCAACGTCCATCTCGACGACGCGTTGAAGACACCGCAGTTCTGGCTGTTGTGGGGCGTGCTGTGCCTCAACGTGACGGCCGGCATCGGCGTCCTCGGCCAAGCCTCCGCCATGAGCCAGGAGATGTTCCCGGGACGCATCACGCCGGCCGCCGCCGCCGGCTTCGTCGGCCTGCTATCGATCTTCAACATGCTCGGCCGCTTCTTCTGGGCGTCGACCAGCGACTATATCGGCCGCAAGACGACCTACGCGGTCTTCTTCGTGCTGGGCGTGATCCTTTATGCAGTGGTGCCGTGGACGGGCCAGTCGGGCAACGTGTTCCTGTTCGTGCTGTTCTATGGCGTCATCTTGAGCATGTATGGCGGCGGCTTTTCCACCATTCCGGCCTATCTGCGCGATGTCTTCGGCGTGCGGTATGTCGGTGCCATCCATGGCCGCCTGCTGACGGCGTGGTCAGTGGCGGGCGTGCTGGGGCCGGTCCTGGTCAACTACATCAGGCAGTACCAGATCGATGCAGGAGTAGCGAAGGCCGATGCCTACACGGTCACCATGTACATCATGGCCGGCCTGCTCGTCGTCGGTTTCCTGCTCAACCTGATGATGCGGCCGGTGGATGCACGGTTCCACATGAAGGCCGAACCGGCTGCAGCGTAAGGAGAGTGATCATGGCGCAAGACAACAGCAATTCTGTCAAATTGGTCCTTGCCTGGCTGCTGGTCGGCATCCCGCTGTTGTGGGGGTTCTGGACGACGCTGGTCAGTGCAGCGGCGTTGTTCCAGTAGTGGCAGAGACCTGGAAAGGAGCAGCGCTCAGGCGATGATCCGCCTGACGTAGTAGCGCACCGCCTTCTTGCCGCCATGGATCACCGCGTCGCCGACCTCGGTGAAGCCGAGCGCTGCATGGAAGGCGTCCGAAGCCGGGTTGGGCGGGTCGGCATTGACCTCGCATGTGACCAGTGCATGGCCGGCGCGCGTGGCGTGCTCGAACAGGTCTTGGTAGAGCAGGCGGGCATGGCCGCGGCCACGAGCTTGCGCCGCCACCACGACGCGATCGACATAGACGAAGCGCTCGTAGCGTTCGCGAAACCAGAGAAAATTCGGACTGTCGTACCGAGCCCCTTGATCGAAGGTCATGATGAAGGCTTCGAGCGCGCCGATGCGGCGCGCATAGAACGCCTCGCCAAGCAGGAAAGACAGGCGCTCGGGCTCAAGCCACGACAATTCGGCGGCATGCTCGTTGTTGAGCGCGAGTATGGCCGCTTCGTCGCTTTGCCTGACACGGCTGATCGGGGAGAGGGCGGTCATGCCTTGGCCGCCGCGATCGTCGCTGCCACAAGCGGCGTATCGGTGAGCGTATTGCGATACTCGCGGTCGAGATCGGAGCCACCCATGCCGACCTTGGGATTGCGGTAGCGCATGGCGCTGGGCACGTCCTTAAGGACGGCGAAATGCATTTCGGACAGTCCGGTCCTTTGCCGCACCTCGGCAATGTTGCCGAGATCGAGCCCGCCGCAGCCGAGAATGACGATGCGGTCGCCCCCCTGTCGCACCAGGTCCGCCAGCAGCGACAGGCCCTCCATCGCCGTGTCGCGTTGGCCGCTGGTCAGCACGCGGCCGACCTTGCAACGGATCAGCGCTTCCAAAGCCTCGGCCGGGTCGCGCGTCATGTCGAAAGCGCGGTGACACGTGACGTTAAGGCCGCCGGCGGCCTCCGTCAGTTCGCTCATGCGGCGCTCATCGATGGTGCCTTCGGCGGTGAGGCAGCCGAACACCACGCCGGGCACGCCGAGGTCGCGCAGGGCGGCTACGTCGGCCAGCATCGAACGGTACTCGGTTTCGCTGTAGAGAAAATCGCCGCCACGCGGCCGCACCATGACATGGAACGGCACAATCGCCTGGTCGAGCGCGGCGCGCACGGTTCCCAAGCTCGGCGTGATGCCGCCTTCGACGAGGCTGGCGCACAGTTCGACCCTGTCGGCGCCGCCGGCCTGTGCGGCCAGAAGGCCATCAATGCCCTCGACACAGATTTCGATCAGCGGCGGGCGGGCTTCTTCAGTCAAGGTGTGATCCTGTCCATGATGTTGTGAGAAGCCCGTAGCACCCGCGCGGCGGGCGCGAAAGCAGGAACGGCACGGCGCATTGGACCAGGGGGCATTTCCCTGCTTGACAGTCTTATAACTACATGGTTATGAGTTAACCCATAGCCATCGAGTTATTGATCGCGAGCGGTGGCTCGACGACGACTAAGAGGAGCACGGCATGACACAGACCAAATCGATCGTCGTTGAACGGCTGATTCCGCATTCGGCGGAGAAGATATGGCGTGCGCTGACAGTGCCCGAACTCGTCGCAGAATGGCTCATGCAGAATGACTTCGCGCCGCAAGAGGGGCATCGCTTCACGTTCCGCGCTTCACCGGTACCGGGCTGGTCCGGGGTGACGAACTGCGTCGTGCTGAAAGTCGAGGCGCCACGCCTGCTTGCCTATAGCTGGGGCGACGGAAGCGAATCCGACAGCGGACTGAAAACCGTGGTGACCTGGTCGCTCACGCCTGAGGGCGCGGCGACCCGGGTGCGGATGGAGCACTCGGGGTTCCGGCCGGCCGACGAGCGTGGATATGTCGGCATGGGAAGCGGCTGGCCGCGTATTCTTGAGCGACTTGAGCAGGTGGCTGCGAAGCAAGGCTGAGCGCCGACTCTCCTCGACCAACCGGTCGCCATGGCCGGCGAACCACAACAAGTCTCCCGGATGCGCCGCTTCCGGGCATGGCAAACCGCGCCATGTTCAAAGGTTTCAAACGGAGAAAGACCATGGAAGCCAGGCTCAAGAACCCCGTGATGCTCATCCCCGGCGCCCTGCAGGCGCTGCTGGCGCTGGACAAGTCGACCGAGGCGGCCGATTTGCCCTATGTGACGCGCAAGCTCGTCCATCTGCGCGCCAGCCAGATCAATGGCTGCTCGGTTTGCGTCGACATGCATGCGCGCGAACTCAAGAAGGCTGGCGAGAAGGACGAACGCATCTTTGCCTTGTCGGCCTGGCGGGAGACGCCGTACTTCACCGATGCCGAACGCGCCGCGCTTGCCCTTGCCGAAGCCGGCACAAGGCTGGCCGACAGAACGGATGCCGTGACGGACGAGGTATGGGACGAGGCCGCCCGGCACTATGACGAAAAGGCGCTTGCCGGGCTCGTCATCCAGATCGCCGTGATCAACGCCTTCAACCGGCTGAACGCCACGACACGCCAAATGGTCGGCGCCTGGGGCTAAGGCCGCGCGAAGGCGAGCCGTGCCACGGTGCAATGGCGGCTGGACTCGCGGTGCACCAAACCTGCTTGCCTAGCCGGGCCGGGTCGCGGCCGGCGGCAATTCGAACAGTTTGGCGCCATTTTCCTCGCCGCGTTCGACATAGCCGATGGTGCGAAACCATTTTGCGATTTCCGGTCCCGTGAGCCAACTGCGGGAGTGAATAGGGAGATTGCCGGCGAGCGCCTGGATCTGCCTGATATGCCGCCTGCAGAAACGCACGGTCGCGGCCCTGAAAAAGCCCTCGCGCGCCGCGAACAGCGTGTCCGCGGCGTCGCCATGCTCGTGCCAGGCGACGATTGCTACGGTCCCGTCGCTGTCGACAAGGGCATGGGCGCGGCCCTCCTTCAGGTTCATCATCAGATTGTCGTAGGCGACCTTGCTGTCCTTGCCCGCGGCGATGTATTCGTCGGACATCCGCTTGGACAAATGGCGAAACACGTCTTCCAGATCGCCGACCGTCGCTGTTCGTGCTCTCATTTCTGCTCCTTGAGCCCCGGCAGGGAGTTTGCTCCAGGAAAAGGCATTCACCAAGCAAAGGGATTTCGCGAAAAACCCAACGGGGGGAATCCGGTTCCGCCGGTAAGGCGGGCAACCGGCGTAGCATCGTCAGCCCGGTCGTGCGGAACCGGATGTGAGAGCTGGGCCAACGCTTAACGCGGCGCGCTCCCGTGGCGAGACAGTTCGAGGAGCCGGAGCAGCGGTGGCTTACTGGCGCAAAACCGTGTTCTTGGTGCCTTCCTCGACCTGGTCGATCACCAGCAGCTTGACCGGGCCTTCACCGATATTGGTGGCCTGATGCCACTGCCCGATCATCTCGATGATGAAATCGCCAGTCTTGTAGGTGTTGCTGTTGCCGGTCTCGACATTGGTGACCTTCAACGTGCCGGCCTCGACATAGGCGTAGCGCGGGAACGGATGCTTGTGCACCGGCAAGGTCGCGCCCGGCGCTATGTCGTAGGTCGACACCAGCACCTGCACGTTCTTCTGCGGCAGCGTGATCGGCTGGCCGGAAGCGGTGGTCGTGCGCGAGGCGAGGGGTGTCACGACGACGGGTGTGCCGCTGCTGTCCAGCGCATGAGCGCCGGTCGCGAACGCCGCAGCCGCCAGCAGCAATGCCGATGCCAGGACTTTTCGCATGATTCCTCCCCAAACCGCCGCATCTATCGCGCCGCGAAGGCCGGTGCGCAAGCATGTCCCTGACGAATCTGATTGGACTCGCTGGCCTGGACGTGGCGGGCGACGTGTCAAATCGCTGCGGTAAGCTGGATCTCGACACGGATCTCGGGCAAGGCGAAGCTCGCCCCGACCGTGGCGCGTGCCGGGGGCTCCACGCCGTCGAGCCATGTGACCCAAGCCTTGTTCATCGCGTCGAAGTCTTCGACATCCCTCAACCAGATCTGCGCGACCAGCAGCTTCGATCTATCCGAACCGACGCTCGCCAGAAGGCGATCCGCCTTTTCCAATATCTCCTTCGTCTGCTCAGACGTGCCGGTTTTCTTGTCATCGGCCGTCAAGCCCGAGAGATAGGCCGTGCCGTTGTGAACGACGATACGGCTAAGCCGTTCGTTCTTGTCGAATCGTTCGATGTTCCCCATGGCGGAGGCCCCTGGTTGCGTTGGTCAAAAGCAGGCCGCCGTACGCAATCCAGCGGTCTGCTGAGCGGGATCAGACGTGCGCGACAGCGGAGCGCTGGGCGTGGGCCTGGAAGAAGCGTTGCGGACGAAACGTTTCCATTTCGTCATGGATTTTGCCGCGCACGACTTCGTCGGCGACCACCTTGCCCAATTGCGGGCCGATGGTCACACCACTGTGCGTTACGGCCATGTAGTGGCCGACGATATCCGGCATGGCGCCGGCACAGGTGTAGCCGTCCTCCGGGAACGGCCGGACCGTCGTGCGAATGGCTTCCACACCTGCGTCGCGGAGCGAAGGCAGGACCTTGGTCGCCGCATCCAGGAGCGTCGCCGCCTCGTTCCCGGCAGGGCTGAGCACCTCCGGCTTCTCCAGGGTCATGTCTACCGAGACCTTATGGATCATGATGCGCCCCGCTCCGTCGGGACGGATATCCAGATCGTCGGCATGCAGCTGGCTTCGGAGCGTCAACGCCACCGGCGGGGTGAAGGCGAGCACGCCTATGGTCGAGGAAAGTGGAATACCCTGGGCATCGCCGAGCCTCTCACTAGACCAGCCGCCGGTGCAGCTCACGACGGCATCCGCAGCGTGTCGGCCTCCGTTCGCCGTCCGAACTGCCCGTACGCGCCCGCTTTCGGTCTCGATCTCGGTCACGCGTGAACCGAGTTTGACCTGTGCTCCCCAGCGCTCCTTCGCCGCCCGCAAAAGCCAGGCCGAGTAGAGCACCGGATCGACCCAGCCCTCTTCCGGATAGTAGGAGATTGGACAATCGCCGAAGGCGGAGGCATCGATATCGGGCTCCATCTCGGCGACGCGCTTCTTGTCGATCCACTCGACGCCGTAGCCCCATTCCTTCATCTGCCTGAAGTTCTCGAAATAATCGTCCATCGACTCCGGCACTGTTCGCCAATCGAAACTGCCGGTCTGGGTGAACCAGGGAGCGACGCCGAAGTCGCGCTTGAGTTCAAGATGGGCGCGCATTCCCGAGACGTTCAGATCGAAATACGGCCGGGGCTGCTTGGTCGTCGCATTTGTCCAGGCAAAGCTTACCGCCGACGTGCCGCCTGCTATCCGTCCGGCCTCCAGCACGACGACGCTTGCTCCCGCCTTGGCGCATTCATAGGCGGCGGAACTGCCGACGATACCGGAACCAATGACCACGACACGCATAAAAATGACCTCCAAAAATTCCCGGGCTAATGACGTCATCCGATACGAGTAATCTCTGAAAGACGAATCGATGCAAATGCCGCTATATCGTTGAGAGATGTTGCTGGAGTTCTTGACAGTACTGCTGACGCCGCTCTTCTTAATTCGATCGGCGCCTGCGATGTGTTTGCAACCCCGCACAACATCCTCGGTTGCCTGAAAACATTGCAATGGGTGCCAACTGCGGTCAATTGAACTGGTCGCTGCCGTTCATGGCCAAAAGTTATGAACCAATGTCCCAGCCATCTGCGGCTGCCCAGGTCGGCCCATTAGCCCGCACGGGCAACTTCTCGTGCGAAGTTATCAAATTCGGGCGCAACCGTTTGCGAGAGCAATGCTACGCTTATCGGCGCATCGGGGATCGCGGAATGGAAGAGACTGCACGGTGAGTGGCGAGCCGGAATTCCTCCTGATCGACAAGAACGCGATCCGGGACATTTTGAGCCTATCCCTGGCTCTTGAAGCGACCGAGGCCGCACTGCGCAAAACATCGAGCGGCATGGCGCGCCAGCAGATCAGGCGCACACTTGAGCTGCCGGGTGCGGCCGGGAGTTGTCTGTCGCTTATGTATGCTGCGCTGGATGACCGGCCGCTGTTCGGGGCGAAGGTGCTTTCCGTGTTTCCTGACAATTTCGCGCATGGGTTCGCGTCTCATCGCGGCGGTGTCTTCCTGTTCGACAAGGATCATGGACGGCCTGTAGCCTTGATCGACGGGGGAGAGCTTACGGCTTGGCGGACCGCGGCGGCCAGTGCTGTCGCGACGAGGGCACTTTCGCGCGAAGACAGCACCTCGCTGACACTGTTCGGATATGGCGAGCAAGCGCGCCGGCATGTCGCGGCTATTGCGGACGTCCGGCCGATCCATGCGATCCATGTTTGGGGTCGCGACTTTGCAAAGGCGCAGCACTTCGCCGAGGAGCAGTCAGCCGCCGGATTCCAGGCGAAGGCACATCGCGACCCTGGCGAGGCCGTTCGCGAGGCCGACATCATCTGCACCACGACATCTTCCGAAAAGCCGGTGCTGTGCGGCGAATGGCTTCCGCCTGGTGTCCATATCAATGCGGTCGGGGCGAGCGTCGCTTCATGCCGCGAGCTCGACCTCGACTGTGTGCGCAGAGCGCAGATCTGGGTCGACTACCTGCCTATGGCGCTGACGGCCGCGGGAGAACTGATCGAGGCGATTGAAACCGGCGTGATCGGCGTCGATCATATCCGTGGCGAGGTCGGCGACGTGCTGGCAGGTGCGAAACCCGGCCGCACTGGCGACGATCAGATCACGCTTTTCCGGTCTCTCGGCGTTCCCGCGCAAGACATCGAGCTTGCCAATCTTGTCTATATCTCCGCCCGCAACGCCGGACTCGGCACCTCAATTGATTTCAGGTTGTGATGCCATGCTGAGCTGCCAACGAGATCTCTTCTCCATTCCCCGCGAGACAGCTTATCTGGATGTCGCATACATGTCTCCGATCCCGACCGCCGCCGTCGCGGCCGGCGAGGCCGGCGTCAGGGTGAAAGCCGAACCCTGGAAAATGACCATCGCCTCCTATTACGACGAGGTGGAAGAGGCTCGGCAGCTCGCCGCATCAATGGTGGGCGCCGATGCCGATGAGATCGCCATTGTGGCCGCCACCAGCTATGGCATGGCTATCGCAGCCGCCAACGTTTTGGTTGCGGCAGGTTCGGCCATCCTTCTGATGGAGAACGAACACACCTCGCACAGATATGTCTGGTATGACCTCGCGCAACGCGCCGGCGCCTGCGTTGATATCGTCCCGCAACCAGCCGACGGCGACTGGACCAGCGCGATCGTATCGGCAATCCAAGACTCGAGCCGTCCCATCGCGGTCGTTGCGGGGACGCTGGTGCATTGGTTCGAGGGCGTGGCGATCGACCTGGAGGCGGTGGCCGCCGCCACACGGGCAGCGGGCGCCAGTCTTGTCGTTGACGGAACCCAGTGGGTTGGCGCGATACCCTTCGATGTCCGGCGCGTCCGACCGGACTTTCTCGTCTTTGCCACCTACAAGTTCCTTCTGGGGCCATATCGCCTCGCATTCCTTTACGCCGACCGGCGTTGGCACACAGAGGGGCGCACTCTGGAGCATCATTCATGGAACCGGATGGGCGGGGACAAATCGGACTTCTACAAGGTGGCCGTGGCCGAGTTTCTTCCCGGCGCGCGGCGGTTCGACATGGGGGAACGCTCCGATTTCGCGGTCCTGCCTATCGCAATCGCCGCAATGAAGCTCATCCGCGGTTGGACCGTCGGGCGCGTGTTTGAGCGCCTGCGTCACCTTAATGAGCTTGTCTGGGCGCAGGCGGAAAGCAGAGGGCTGCCGGTCGCGCGTCCGCGACACCCAACGCCCCATATCGCGATCCTCGACATAGGGGGCCGTCTCGCGCCGAATGCGGCACAAGAGCTGAAGCGGGCTGACGTGCACGTCACGCTGCGCGGCACGAAGATGCGCGTGTCGCCGCATGTCTACAATGACGAAGCCGATATCGGCCGCCTGTTCGAATGCCTGCCGCTCCGCTAGAGGCTTTCAGCGGTGAATGAAAACAGTTCTGTCGGCCTGGCGGCGAGGACCCAGGGCGGTGATTCCTGCCTCTACGCCGTTCATAAAGCTTCGCGTCGTCTGGATAAGATGCTCGGTGAAGGCGTCCGCCGCCGTCGATGCAATGACACCCCAAGGCCGGTAGACGCTGAGGTTCAGATCGAGACGTGGCCGGAAATCCCTGATCTCGATCGGCAGGTCGCGTGCCAGCCACGCCGAAAGCCTGTCGACGACGCTCACGCCCGCCCCGGACGCGACAAGGGCGATGCACGCACTGGACAGACTGGCCTCTATCTTCAACAGACGTCCCACTCCGCGTTCTTCGCACAAGGCATCGAGCTGCTGCCGCATCGGATCAGCGGAGCCCATCGAGATGAAGTCGAGACCGTCGAGATCTTCTGCCTGCACCACGTCGAGCTCGGCCAGACGGTGACCCGCCGGCATGACGCAAACCGGTGGGGTCGCCGTCAGCGCTCGCCTGACGATTGAAGAATTCTCGTCCGATGCCGTTACGCCTATTCCGATGTCGAGCTGATTGCGGCTCGCCCGCTGCACCACCGTGGCGGAGCTGCGGATATCCAGGGAAATCGACACGGATGGATGCTGTTTTGAGAAGCTCGTGATGATGGATGGCAGCAGCGTGGACCCGAAGGCCGGGAGCGCGCAGATGTTCAGCCTGCCACTTCGCAACTCGCGTATTTCCCTCGCGGCGCGCGAGATGCCGCGCGCGGACTCGAAAACGCGCTTAACCTCGGCATAGAGCATGTGCGCTTCAGGAGTGGGGATCAGCCGCTGCCGGCTTTTCCTGAACAGCTGGAAATCCGCCTTCTCGCTGAGTTGCTGGAGCATCTTGCTGACAGCCGGCTGCGTGATGTCAAGTGCGTCGGCCGCCTTGGTGGTTGTTCCATGCAGCATGACCGAAGCGAAGACCTCGATCTCGCGAGGCGTAAACTCTGCCTCCTTCGTGACGGTGTCCTTTTCGCCAAATTTCATGCCCGCTTACCTTGCCAGGCAGCTGGATCGCTGTGCCGAAACAGCGAGCTGCGAACGCCAAGATTAATGGGAAGGGCCGGATGTTCCAAGAGGCGCGCGAAGGAAGTTTATTCCTGGAGGTTATGAACTTTCAGCGATTTGGCGGAACTGATTTCAGTTGCTTGTCAAGATTTCGGCGAGATCGAGCAAACCGGCGTCCTGACCCGGACCTGCGGCCAGTTGCACCGACACCGGAAGCCCGTCAGGAACCGGCAAAGGAATAGCCAACGCCGGCATGCCAAGCATATTTGCCCAGCGGCGCAAGCGGCCGCCGGCCAGTCCCCACGGCACCATTTCCCCATTCACCTCGGTAAGTTCGTCGGAAAGCCGCGGCGCCGATCCAGGCGCCGTAGGAATGGCAAAAGCGTCCAGGCCCGCGATTTTCTCCAGAAACCGGCCTCGCACGCCGTTACGGATTTCGATGGCGCTATCATAGGCGCCGGCATGGATGCGAATGCCGCCCTGCAGGAATAAGTGAACCGCGTCGCCGACCATGTCCGGCTTCTGCTCGATTGCATTGCGGTAGATTCGCGCGAACTCACATTGGAGGATTGTCAGTCCCGCGGCAACGAACGCCTCCCTGTCGTCGAAGGCGATCTCGACCGTGCGCACTTCAGGACGATCGAGCATGGTAGCCAACGCGATATCGACTGACGTGTCGACGTGAGCGCCAAGCAGTTCGGGGCAGGTGCCGATCGTGATGCCCGTTGTCGTTTTGCTGCCCCCGCTTGCCGACGGGGCGAGCCGTTTTCCGGCAAGCGCCTCGGTCATCAGGCGAACGTCCCTGACCGAGCGTGCAAGAACGCCGATGCAGTCCAGCGAAGGCGCTATGCTCATGACGCCCTGTACGGCGATCAGATCATTCGTCGGCTTGTAACCGAACAAGCCGGTTGCAGCAGCCGGGGATCGGTTTGACCCGCCGCTGTCTGTGCCAACCGCTGCCAGGCAAAAACCGGCCGCGACCGCTGCGGCCGACCCGCTGCTCGTGCCACCTGTCCCACGGTCCGGATCAAGCGGGTTGGCGACCTTGCCGAACCAAGGGTTGTCATGACCGCCGACGCACAGTTCGTGCAGGTTCGTCTTGCCGATGATGATGGCGCCGGCCGCCTGAAGATTGGCAATGCATGTTGCCGATTCCGTCGCGACGTGATCCCGAAACAACCGGGAGCCAGCCGTTGTCGGCCAATCCTTGACATCGATAACGTCTTTGAGCGCGATCGGCACGCCATGCAGCGGGCCGCGCCTGTGACCGGATCTGATTTCGCGCGTGGCCTGAAGCGCGGCGTCCAGGGCATCAGCTTCGGCCACGAATATCATCGCCTTGATGTGTTCATTCAGCTCCTGGATGCGCTCGAGGCAGCCCTCCATGATTTCCACGGGCGACAGGCCGGCAGCGATCTTTTCGCTCATCTCCTCGATGGACCGGCAAGGGCTGCTATTCATGTGACGACCTTAGAGCGAACGGGCCGCGGGCCGACTGCATTGCGGCCGGCCATCCCGGAACCGGCCGACGATGCCACATCAGAAATTTGGTGGACAGTCGCGAGCTTATTCCCGTGGACGCGGGACTATCGCTGAAAACTCATAGTCGCGATCAATGGCGGCGTCGTGAACCGTTCAATTCAGCCCTGTCCTCGCACGCGCGGATCAACGAGCGGCGATCGTTTGCCGGTCGCCGGACTGCGTCACTCGAAGGGGCTATCGCTGTCATAACTATTGGTGATGAACCGCACGGCAGGGGGCATTAGATCGAGATCATTTGAACTGTTAGCGTTTTCAAACACCGCCCTGAAAGAAGGTCGACTGAGCCGAATGGCCAAGTTCGCATCGCCGACATCCGAACCAGTCCACGATGCTCGATGCTGCCGGCTGGCCACGGGCCGACGTCGAAAGATCGGCAGATGCCCGGCTACCAGCATCATCATTGCGGAAGATACAAATCCACATAAACAAAAAGGGGAACAATCATGAAAAAGCTTGCACTCGCCTTGTCACTGATCGTGGCGGTATTTGGCGCCGCCAATTCATCGTCGGCGGCCGACGATGTCATCCGTTTCGGTGTCGCCGCGGAGCCATACCCGCCTTTCTCCGTCAAGGATGCCAGCGGCACCTGGCAGGGCTGGGAAATCGACCTGATGAATGCCGTTTGCAAAGAGATGAAGGCGAAATGTGAGATCGTCGATATCGCCTGGGACGGCATCATTCCCGCGCTGTTGGCCAAGAAGTTCGACGTCATCTGGAGCTCGATGTCGATCACGGACAAGCGCAAGGAGGTGATCGATTTCACCGACAAGTACTACTATTCGCCCAACGTGCTTGTCGGCGCCAAGGCGGATACGCGGCAGTTCGACGTGACCAAGCCGGAGACATTCAAGGGGATTGCGGTCGCGGCACAGAGTGCCAGCCTGCAGGCGACCTACATGCAGGATAAGTTCAACGGCATTGCCGAAGTGAAGATCTATCCAACACTCGATGACGAAATCGCGGACATCCAGGCCGGACGCGTGGATCTCATGGCTGCGGCAGGCATCCAGATCCAGGATTTCTTGAAGAAGCCGGAGGGCCAGGCTTATGAAATCAAGGTGACGCTGCCGCATGAGAAAATGTTTGGATACGGCGACGGCGGCGGCCTGCGCAAGGAAGACACCGCTCTGAGGGACCGCCTCAATGCAGCACTCAAGGCGGTGCGCGCCAGCGGCGAGTACGAGACGATCACCAAGCGCTATTTCGATTTCAACATTTACGGCGATTGATCATCTGGTTCAGGCCCGGGAACGGCCGCCACGGGGCGGCCGTCGCCATCTTCATTGAACTGGAACGCGCTGTATGAACTCGACCGTGTCTTGGGCAACCCTGCTCAGCTTCGGGGACAAGGGCTGGGGCGACGAATTGCTTCTTGGCGCTTGCCTGAGCCTTGGAATTTCGATCAGCGCCTATCTCGTGGGCCTGACCCTCGGCCTCATGGGTGCGGTGGCCAAGATCTCGAAGAACCGCGTGGCGGTCTCCGCAGCCGTTGCCTATACGACAATCATCCGGTCCGTACCGGACATTCTCATCATATTCCTCGTCTACTATACCGCGACGGACGCGTTGCGCTGGGCCGTGAGCCTGGCGGGACTGACTTCCGAATTCCAGGTCAATGGGTTTGTCGCCGCGACCCTGTCGCTTGGGATCGTTCAAGGCGGCTACAGCACGGAGGTCCTGCGCGGCGCGATCGTGGCCATCCCGCGAGGTCAGGTCGAGGCAGCCCATGCACTCGGTCTGACACGGCGCCAGACCTTCTTCCTGGTCACCGTGCCGCAAATGGTCCCCTTGGCCTTGCCGGGGCTTGGCAATTTGTGGCTGGTCGTCTTGAAGGAAAGCTCACTGGTCAGCCTGATCGGTTTTACCGAGCTCGTTCTCGCCGGCAAGATGGCTGCCGGCGCGACGCGCGATTACTTCATGTTCTATTGCGCGATCGCGTTCGTGTTCCTCGCCATGTCCGGCATATCGGCGATGCTTTTCCATGCCCTCGAAACAGCCACCGTCCGTGGCGGGAGGCGGGGCTAGCGTGACTGAGTTTGGAGCCTACCTTGCCAATCAGCTTCTGGCCGGCGTCGAGGTCACCATAATCCTGTTCCTCGGCTGTGCGGTGGTCGGCAATTTGCTTGCCATCCCGGTTGCACTGGCCCGGCTATCCAACAGCAAATGGCTGCAATATCCAGCGGTTGCGTTTATCCTCGCGTTCCGGGGGACCCCGCTCCTGGTCCAGCTTTACCTCTGCTACTTCGGTATCGGCCAAATTCTCTCGGGGATCCCCTCGATCCGCTACAGCCCGCTCTGGCCCATTTTGCGAGGCGCGGACTTCTATGCGTTTTTTACCCTTTCCCTGAACACCGCGGCCTACTGTGGCGAGATTTGGAGAGGGGCGATACAGGCCATTCCAGAAGGGCAGCGTGAGGCCGGCCAATCGCTTGGCCTGTCGAAAACACGGATCATGATTTCCGTCCTTCTCCCGCAGGCTTTCAGGTTGGCTTTGCCTGCGATCGGCGGCCAGAATATCCTGCTTTTGAAGGGGACCGCACTGGCGTCGACGATCACGGTGTTCGAACTCATGGGTGCGGCGAACCTCGTTCGCGCGCAGACATTTCGGGTCTACGAGCCTCTGTTCGCCGCCGCGCTAGGATATTTCCTGCTGGCGGCATTGATCACTATCGGCTTTGGTTTCTTCGAGAGACGGCTTGCTCGACGACATTGAGCGGAACGGATCGGCATATCGAGCCGCTGCGTGGAAGGCGACGTGACCTTCAGGCCACGCCGAATGCGCCATAGGATCGCGCCGCTTCGATGACCTCGCCAAATCCCATTTTGCCAGCAGCGGCTATTTCGTCGCGGAACTGATCCCACGCTGTCGGTGCCGTTGGCGCGCTTGACCGCGTCGGACAAAAAACTTCTCGGCCTCTGCATGAACCGCAGGGTATTTCTTTAGCGCCTCCTGGTAAGTGGCACCAAGCGGGCACGAGGTGTTCTCGCGTGCCCAAAATGGTCCAAAGTTCTTCAGGGGTTTTGCGCCTGTAGCCCCATCCGGCCTTGCCGCGCTTCTGAATGTGGTTCACGCCGATCGTCATAGCCCAGTGTACCGCGCAGTGTACCTCTGGGAGGCGGAAACCCTTGCAGTGCTTGGGTTTAAAGACTTTTCTGGATTAAGTGGCTCCCCGGGCCAGAGCCATGCATAATAAATATCGTAGTAAATTCAATCACTTAAGGGGTAGCGCTATTGCGTTTTGTATAGCAATATGGTTAGCTAAATCCAATCGCCTAGGTCGGGTTTTGAACCCGGTTGCAAACTCTATGAGCTTCTTTGAACTCACCGGCCTACCAGTTTGGAAGTGGCCTCGAATGCCTGTCTACAACGGCTTCACTCACGAAGAGCGAGTTCGCGGCTGGCAACTCATACACTTCTGCATCGATAGCGGCTGGCTGGCAAAGCCCGAGCGATGCTCGATCACGGGTTCCTCGGAAAACCTCCAGATGCACTGCGAGGACTATTACTCCCCATGGTCGCCGTATCCGGTCAGCCGGTCGATCCACATGGCCTTGCATCGCCGGTTCCGGCAACCCGATCCTTGGAACCGGATCGTCGAAATACACGCCGTGACCGGTGATGAGTGGTTTTGTACCCTCGCGCTAAAGCAAATTGACTTAGCCGCAATGCTACGCGCCCAGCACGGGGCTCATATCGTCGATGTTTTCAGGAGAGCCCCGTTCCCTCCGAACAATATTGCCGCTGCCCAGCGGGGCTAGGACGGCCCGCCACGACCCTATCGGCAAGCGTGATGGCGGTAGACAAATAGTTTGTGTCTGCTGAAAGTTACAAGGGGGTCGGACATCCACCTTGTGCACGTTGCCTACTCGCTGAAAGCGTCAATCCGTGCTCCCTTGGAGGTCGCGCACCAGCGCAACTACATCCAAATCGATGATCTTGGCGATATCCATGAGTTCAACGAGATCGACTCGACGCTCGCCGCTTTCGATGTTTGCAACGAACGGCTGATGCCTGCCGAGGGCTCTGGCGACCTCGGCTTGCGATAGCCCTTTTGCCCGCCGCTGACTTGCTAGCGCCGCTGCAATCATCCTGTGGCGTTCGGAGTGAACCGACTTCGGCATTGAACGGTTGACCAGTGATCAACCTGCCGGTAATCCGATTTTTGGATTATCCAAAAATTGGATACCGCTTGGCCGCATGACCGCGATCGCGGCAAGAAAATATTGGGGGAAGAATTGAACCGATCACTCGTCAACACTCTGTCGGCAATCAACGCGATATTGGCTGTCGGCATCATACTGATCTTCGCGTTTGGCGGCGGCGTGCTCTTAGGCAGCAGCGGAGGGCTGATCGGCTTGGCTCTCGGCTTCATTGTCGCCGCGATCCTCTGTGGTGGCCTTGCCGCGCTCTGCCTAATCGAAAAGCATTTGCGGTTCATCGCCGATGACACACGTAAGCGCCAGAAAAGTCCGAGCCCCGCTCGGGTAGAGCCCTCTATCAGATAGGCCGCATCGGGCGGCGCGCGAGCGAAGCCGGAATTTGGCCCTCACAATGCCGGAACCTGCCTAACCCCCACAGCCGCTGATCACGAAGATATCGTATAGGCCCTCGCAACTTTGCAACGGGGTGCAAACTCCGCCCTCTGTGTGCCGCAGCTACGAGGTTCAAAACTATGTACGTTCTCAGGTTGAACGTTGAAACCAAGATCAGCGAGGCATGGCCACAAAATCGGCAGAGGCTACGGATCTTGTCTTGTGTTGCTAATGGGGGTAGTGCAGTCCTCGCGCGAAAGAGGGGTTCCTGCATGTCCGGTAAGCTGCGAGCAATCGATCTCTATTCGGGGGTGGGAGGATGGTCGCTAGGCCTTAGGCTGGCGGGTATCGAAGTGGTAGCTTCGTACGAACGATGGGGACCAGCCAACGAGACCAACTTTAAGAACAACCTCCACCAAGCCCAGACGGTGGATATTCGGCGGCTATCGTTCGATGACTTGCCGAAAAACATCGATATCGTCGTCGGGAGCCCACCCTGTACGCAGTTTTCATTCTCGAACCGAGGCGGTAGTGGAAACCTTGATGACGGTCTTGAAGACATTATACGCTTTTTGAGCGTGGTCGATCATATCCGTCCCAAAGTTTGGGCGATGGAGAATGTTCCGCGCGTAGCGTCGATCATAGAGAAGGAACTTAAGGAAGGAGGGCGTCTCCACAAATTCTCTCACTTGGGGCTGCAAGCCCATGTAGTGAATATGGAGGATTTTGGGGTCCCTCAGCGCCGAAGGCGTTGCATCGCGGGCAATTTCGATTTTGGGCTATTGGAGACGTATGTCGAAAAGGCGACCGCATGCACTTTGGGCGAAGTGATCAAGGCGCTTTCCGCTGATCCTGTGATCGACCCGCTTTATGGATTGTCGAAACCACGGGTCGAAGTCTCGGACAACCATCAAGAAGATTGCCTGAACGAGGAAGAAATCCGGATCAACCGATCCGCCAAACTCGCCCATCCAATTTACAACGCCATGCCCTTCCCGGACCCGATGGACAGATCCGTTCGGACTATTACGGCCACTTGCACGCGCGTGTCTCGCGAGAGCGTCGTGGTTGCAAATCCCTTAAATAGTTCCGAGGTGAGGCGGCTCACTCTACGAGAGCGCGCGTGCCTTCAAGGCTTCCCGATCACCTTTCAATTTTACGGCGCAAGTCATGCTCAAAAGCTGCGAATGATAGGCAATGCCATTCCTCCGGCTTTCGCGTTCATGATGGGTCAGGCGTTTATTGGACGAAACGTTTCGGTACTGAAATCTTTGAAGGACGTGGCGGCAAACTTGAACGCGCCATCTCCCCCACCTCCAATCACCGTGACCGATAGCGAGGGAGCAAAGTATCCCCAAAATCGGAAGTTCCGGTTCTCAATAGCCAGTTTGAGACTTAAAAGTGGTGTACGGTTCGAGTTGGCAAATGTGCCCTCAATCAGCCCTATAGCGTGGCAGGTCGTGTTCTGGTTCGGCAACTCAAAATCTATCCAAACGTTGGAACTCGACGCGAGGCAGCACTCGGCTCTGATGGCAAACCTACCTTCGCCGATGGCTGAGGCACTTGCTTTACCTATTCAGCGCCTCAGTAAATTCATCGGCCGCGCTGATTTTGAAAATATGCAAAACATATGGAGCCATCGTGGTCCGGGCGCAACGCGACCTTTCATGCTGCTCGATGAGTTGGCTGAAGTTGGTAAGATTGCGACGGCCATTTTGGAAACAGATCGTGAAGTTTCGGAACAGGTTGTCGAACGAGCACTTCAGCGTGAGTTTCAAGAAAATCTTTCTGACGTACCCGGGGTCGCGAAGCTGATACGCAACGCGCCTCTGATCCTTGCAGGTTTGATTTTGGGCTCATTAGCAAATCAGGAGATAGCGAAAAGAATGCAAGCTGTTGGCAGTCGCAATAGCAAGGTCAGTCCTGTTTGATGCGGTCGGTCTATGGGGTACGAAGTGGTTGACAGGCTTACGCCGGCGCAGAGAAGCGCCCACATGGCGAAAATCAAGAGGTCACACACGCGCCCCGAGCGCATCGTTAGGCAAATCCTACACGCGGAGGGGTACAGATTTCGGCTTCAATATAAAAGCGTGCCCGGTCGGCCGGATATTGCTTTTCCCGCCCGGAAAAAAGCTATCATGGTCCACGGCTGTTTCTGGCATGCCCACGATTGTCCGAAATTCCGAATGCCAAAGACAAGGACGGAGTTTTGGCGTGCAAAATTTGCAGCAAACCGTGAGCGAGACAAGCGGCTAGCTGACGCTGCTTTTGCTGCCGGCTGGGAATGCCTGACAGTCTGGGAGTGCGAGGTGGATGCTCCGTCGGACCTCGCTGGAAGGCTGCGCCGAGCACTTGGTCCCCCTCGACTCGGCAGCAGGCCATGATCCGCTAGGTTTGATCTGCATCATGGCCTGCGCTAGATAGTGATGTATCAGGGGTCAATCCTGCTCGCTCATCATCCGCTTAAGGCGAGCCCAGCTTTCTTCGGGAAGCTGCCTGATAACTTTTAGCAATTTCTCATCGCCACTTGCCAAGACAAGCTTTCGGAGTGAACCCGCGATAGCTTCCCCTTCCTTCACTTCCTCCTCTTGAACATCCATCCCTCGAACAATCGCACCGGCACGCAAAGCCTCGTCGAGCGTGAGAACAAAATCCGTGCCGAACTTCGCGTCGCAGTGCTGGCAACTTTTAGCGCTCATCTGATTTAGTCCGCCGCATTCTGCACAGGGCTTGAACTTTGGCGGCGACATCGGAAACTCGTATCCGCATGCCTCGCAAGATCGCGAACCCAAGGGTGCTTCTGTCGCACAAACGGGGCACTTTTTCGTCTTTGGTGGGCCGCTGTCTTTGCGCGCGGATGGGGACATTTCATCTTCAACTCGACGAGCAAACTCTTCCAATACGTCGAAAGAAGGCATGACCACATACGCACGGGTATCGTCATCTGGGCCAGCAGTGCGAACCACGCGGCCTATTGCTTGACGAAAGGCAAGTTCTGTCAGCGCACTAGGCAGATAAATTAGAACGCGAAGGCGTGCAATATCAACACCTTCTGAAATCATGGCAACCGAAACTATCCAACGCTTATCGATATGTCGAAAGCTTTCGATCTTTCCGTCGAGGTTGTTCATATGGCTATGGACAATGATTGGAGTTTCTCCCTCCATCTTCTCAATTAGCTTCACCATATATTCAGCCATCTCTATCGTCGGGGCGATGACCAGACCACCGGCGTTCGGCATGCGATAGCGAAGATCGCTTAGCTTCGCGCTGGCCCACTCCACCATTGTGCCTTGGTACCCGTCGACGCGGGGGATAGCGCTGTTTGGTTCGAATTGAGGGGTGCAGGCGAGGCGATAGAAATCCAATGCTCTCTGGAGGCCCGGTATTCGCTTGAGAGTCGGCGTTAGGGTTGCAGGCTGTTGCCCAGAAACCGACACCTTTTCTCCGTCCTCCAAGTCGACGGTAAAATGGCCTTCATGGCGATGAAAGGTTGCTGGTCTGCAGTATCCGAGATCTACTGCCTCACCATAGCTCAACGTGTAGGAGCCTTCTTCCGGTTGATCGATGGAACCCTGATCATCATAAGCCATCCAAATCGACTTCTTGCCGTCGGAGCGAATTGGGGTGCCAGTCAAAACGACGACGTATTTGGCATCTGAAAAAGCGCCGCTCGCGCCGCTCCCCCAAGCTGCCGCCACAGCCGCGTGATGGTGTTCATCGCAAATCACCAAGACGCGCGACGCTTTGCAAACTGCTTGAAAAGCATCCTGAAGGCTCTGGACCGCAGCCCAAGTTGCACAGACATCGAACTCGATTTTATCCACGGAACCCACAATTCGGCCCATGTAGCGACCCACGACCGTCTTGAAGTCATCAGCCCACTGTTTAACAACTTCGACCCGGGGCGCGATGACGACAACGCGGTCGATTTGTCCAAGGTCATAAAGACTCTTTGCAATTGTACAGGCCGCGATGGTCTTGCCGGCCCCCGGAGCCGCGTTGATAAGAAAATGCTTATCTTCGGCTTTTTCTACCAACCATTTTAGCGCCTTCTTCAGAGCCTCAGTTTGCCACGGCCTAAGTTGCATGTACTTGCCTCCCTTCTCTAAATTGCATCTTTCGCAGAGCGCCTGCCCATTGGATAGGAGGGTACGCCCTTTCGCTCTAAAAGGAACGATATGATCGGCGTGAAACCCCGCCTTTAGTTTACTGCCACAAATCAAGCATTTCCCTCCACTGATCAGCGCCAGAATGTAGCGCTGACGCCGGGAGAAAAATCGCCTCATTTGCTAACCCAATACTCAGTCAGCATTATTTCGCGAATTGGAAGATTAGCGGGGGGCTTTAGAACTGCAAACTCGTTAACGCGAACCATCGCGGCCGCGTAAGGCACATTGCGCTTTTTTATTATAAAACCTTGACCTTTCATCTCATAAATCAATTCAGGTAAGTTCGATAACCCGAACAGCACCAGCGCTTCCAGCCGAGTCAGTGGCCGTCCGCTGAGGAGGTGTTCGCGCGCTGCTAGAGCAGTTCCCGTGGAATACGAAGCCGCCATGAAGGTCCTACATATTGTTGAATTAGAGCCTTAAGCTCGTTTGCGTTTATCGGAATTTCGTCGTCGCCCGACGCTAGGTTATTCTCGAATGACAAAACCCTCCAGCCACCGTCCCTCATTGCGACATCCACTTCAAGGTTAAACAAAGAGCGACTCGGTCCACCCTCGCTTTGAGTTGCCCCTAGGTCACTCTCCTCGGTGTAAGCGCGCAGAATATGGTGCGCCAACTTCAACAAGTCACCGGCAGGCACATCCGCAGAAGCACTTCTGCGAAGTTCAGCGTAGATATGCCGCAATAGTGTTGGTTTGTTCATTTCACCCGGCCCGCCTCAGGTTGGAACCTTCAGCCCCGGACGTCAATGGAAACTGTGCTGACATAAGCTGGTTTGAGTAAGGCCAGAGCGGGCTTAGGATCGGTTACCGTCGCTTGGGTCACACGAACGGCCTTCCTCGTTTCATGCTGTTTCAGCGACGTTGTGAAGGCACTGCAACTATCCTCTTTTGATGTCGTTTGACTAAAAAAGCCCTTTGCCTCATGAGCTACTAATGACTTCGCGCACCACGCCACGGATAACGCTGGACACCAACGCCTGCGACATTATCCACGATCCCGACAAGCGGCCTGAGATAATGCCGCCCGCTGATGCGCGGCGTCTCCGTCAATCTATTGCGGACGGTGAAGTGCTCGCCTTCGTCTCGGAAGCGACTCTCTTCGTCGAGTGTCTCGGTTTTGCTGACAAGCTTGCGTATTTGGCCGTTGCCGGCACTCGAAACCCTCGGCCGGTACCAGATCCTCGCAGAGCAGCAGTCTTTGTGGATTTGGCGTCCATTGGCATCAAACTTCTCCATGCGCCTTTGATTGGAGCCGAAATTTTCATCCCGGACATGGAATGGGCGCAAGACGTCGTTTATAGCCAGAGCGACCGTCAGGGCCGGTTTTTCGCGTTTTGTCGCAATTATCCGCGCCACGAGCCCCTAATAACGCTAGGCAATAGCCTCCTTGCAGGACAGCCGCCTGTGCCGGCCGGGCGCACCATAAGTCAAGGACCCACTTCTTTAGGTGTGGAGATCCCCCAAGGCTGGGCTATCGCGATTAAGCGTGAGTGGGACAACGCTGACGAGGCTGGGAGAAAGAAACTGCGCAGGCAGGTCGGTCCAATCATAGGGGAGTGGTGCGACACCCTGATCGTGGGTTCGCATGTTGGATACGGCAACGATATTTTTTGCACGGCGGACGAGGGCAAGGGTGCGGGCTCAAATAGCCTGTTATTTCACGGCAACCGCGCAAACTTGAACCAGCAGGGGATAACAATCATGTCGCCCGTGGAGGTTCTTCGGGCGATTTCCTGACATGCCCCTTGCGAGCCGGCATACCCCGACGACTTGGCGTCATTTGAGTATGCCTTTAGCGGACCGCTTTGTAGGCTGGTTCGATAATAACGTTTGACCACTCTAATCGTACCGGCCAATGTGAGACCAATCATATCGAACTGGGGTCTCATAATGTTCGTACGCGCCTATCTCCGAGCCTCGACCAAAGAGCAGGACGCAACTCGTGCCAAGGGCGATTTACTTGCGTTTGCGAGGGAGCGTGATCTGCCCATCGCGACTAACTACGTCGAGAATGAAAGCGGCGCGTCGCTGGCGCGTCCTGAGTTGTTTCGGTTGCTGTCGGACTGTCAGCCGGGAGATATTCTTCTGATCGAACAAGTCGACCGCTTGAGCAGACTGAATGCAGAGGATTGGGGTCGGCTTAAGCGTGAGATTTACGACCGCAAGGTTCGAGTTGTCGCCCTCGACTTGCCTACCTCACATATGATGATGGTCAAAGATGCCGACGACTTCTCTGGAAGGATGTTCGAGGCCATCAACGCGATGCTCCTCGACATGCTGGCAGCCATTGCCCGCAAGGATTACGAGGACCGCCGGCGGAGGCAGGCGCAGGGTATCGAAAAGGCAAAGGGCGAGGGCAAATATCGGGGTCGCCCCGAGGACAAGGCACGCAACAAGGCGATCCAAAGTATGCTCACCAGCGGGCAAAGCTGGAGCACTATCATCTCGGCAACGGGATGTTCCCGGTCCACGCTAGCGAGGCTGTCAAGGCGAGTGGCGGGTAAGACTGGTGTCATGCCCCAAGCTTAATTTCCGGGCAGCAATTCTTTGCAACAGGTTGCAAGGTGTGTGGCAAACTCGGGCGTCAAGTGCCCGAAGCTCCCCACGCCGGTCCCCGCGAATTGTTGGAAAGTTGATTGCTACCCCCCGGCTATCCATATTCGATCTGGGCACGTGCAACAGGGGCAGGGAATGGCTGTTGATCCGGGGACGTTGGTGGCGGTCTATGCTGCGGTGGTGGCGACCGGTGCGTTGGCGTTGGAGGTTCGACGCTGGTTTGAGTCCGGACCGAAGATTTACGTCAAAGCTAGCCCGAACATGACCTTGCTCGATGGCGTGAAGGAGACTCCCGACCTTCTGGTTGTGAATGTGGTCAACAGAGGCGATACGCCTACGACGATCATCAATTTCGGCCTTCTCGACTACCCGAACGCATGGGGGCGTTGGCGGCGGAAGCCAGCCCGATCCTTCGTCATTCCGCATCCTCAACCGCCCGGAAGCCCGCCAGTCATCCCGCAACAGCTTTCGCCGGGACAGAGATGGATGGGCATGGCAGACCACAGGCCCGATATCCTTGGAGATATTCAGACAGGTAGGATGTGGGCGGCGATATACACAACCGATAGAGACCGGCCCTACATGGCACGAATACCTAAGCGTCAACCCGAGAAAGAATTGAAGGATGCGAAAAAGTTGTAGCATCCACCGTTCCTCACTCGTCCAGCCGTTGTGACCGTCTGTGCTGCCGGAGTAGTGTTTCGACAATTGCCGGGGGAATAGCGAATGGACTTCAGTCAGATTGAAAGCGTGCTTGGGCTTGCGAGCACTGCCTTGGGCGCGACCGGAAAGGCCGTGTCCACTGTTGAGGCCGTGAAGAAACTGTTGAAGGGCGACAAGAAGCCCGACGACAACAACGAAGCGGCAAACCTCCTCAACACGCTTGCGACCGAACTTACTGCCGTGAACATGATGAATGTCCAACTCAGCGAAGCACTGAGGGAACTTAGCCGTGAGTTGAAGAGGCAAGACGACTTCGAGAAGGAAAAGGCTCGATACTCGCTCTTCGAGACCGGCGAACGCGACATGGTGTTCAAGCTGAAAGAGGATGTCGCCCACGGTCAGCCCATCCACTTCGTTTGCCCGGTTTGCCTGAACCGCGACAAGCTCTTCAGCTATATCACTGGTGAAGATGACTATAAGATTTGCCAGACCGACAAGGCGCATTTCTTCAAGTTCCGCGACACGCCGATCCGGCAACCGGGACGCGCCCGGACGGATTGGAGCCCGCACGACTTCTGAGGGAGACAGCACCGCCGATAGGGGAGGGGCGCTGGCGTACCCTGATCTCGGAAAGGGGGGCGGCCGGAACCGGGGGGTTCTCTCTTTCGCCGGAGGCGTCTTTTTCCCCGGAAGCGGCGTTGGCGACTTGGCGAACACGTACCCGGACAGAAATCGAAGAGGGGCCGACCCCCGGTCGCCGGCAGGTGACCGGTAATCTTTCTCCTGAGTCTTGAAATTCTCCTGAGTCTTCTTCTGAGATGTTCTTCTTAAATGTCCCTCGGTTTTCCATGGGGGTGCCCCCTCGGTTTTCCGTGGGGCTACTCCGCCGGTTTTCCGTGGGGGCAGGCAGGGCGCCCCCTCGGCTTTCCGTGGGGGTTGCCCCCTCAGTTTTCCGTGGGGGTGTCGAGCGGTGCTGCTGGAACGTGTCGAACAGCCATTCACTGTGGCGATTGATGTAGCCGGGTTCCGGGTAGGTCGGGGCTTCATAGTGGTTGACCAGATGAGACCACACGGACACAAGCCAGCGCGTGAACTCGCTGGCGGTCTCCAGATCCATCTTGGTTTTGAGGCAGTTCGCCACGATGCATTGTGCGGTCGCCCGCCGCAGTTCATCCGGCCACGGTGTAACGTCATACACGTAGGCATCGTAAGCGTAGTGCAACGCGTGATCGATTGCGCTCGTCGTGATGGGCTTTCGCTTGGCGGTCGGGGCGCTCTTCTGGGCTTGGCGCTGGCCTACCGGCTCCCAATCAAGGTTAAGCTCAATGCGCATGCCTTTGGCGTCGCCGGGGAAGCGCGTTACCTTAATGAAGCCCTTGGCCTCCAGCGATTTGACGAGCACTCGGGCTTGTGTCTCCCCCGGCCCGCTCGCCTGTTCGATTTGCCTGTAGGTAAGCCGGCACTTGCTCTCCCCCCAGTTTACGGTTTTGTCGAGGATGATGCAGAATAGGTCGCGTTCGGCCAAGGGCATATAAGAACGCCACTCGCGGAAGAATTGCCGTATCATGCCCTGTTGTGAAACCGGGTCGCGCAACGGCCTGTTGTCCGGCCTATGGTGGGCGTGCATTCGCCAGTCCCTCTGTGCCGGCTCCTCCGTCTTGTCGATGTCGAGGGAATTGCTAGCGTCGGCGGAATGCGGGCGCAAAGGGACTACTGACATGATTTGACTCCGTGGTTTGGTGTGGAGGCGATGCAGGCCTCCCAACCACGGAAAAGGAGCCGCACCGCCTCCTAGAAGCTCACGTCGCGCAACGTGAACCAGCGCACCCCATCGATAGCACGCTCGGCCGGCTTAGCCCAGTATTTCGGAGGTTTAGGTTGCAGAAATAGTTTGCAACGGGGTGCAAAATATCGGCTAAATACTCTGTTGACGAAGACTTCGTATGTTGGTGCTAAGGCTATTAGACCAGTATTGACTTGGGATTGTCTTCCCTCCGAACCGCCATATACTCCGACCGTGATCAGAAACGGAAGGGGCTTTTCCGATGGATTTGATTTTGCCGGTTGTGGCGCTCTGGTTGGCCGGGGGCGTTCTTTTCCTTCAAGCCATCATTACCAATCCCAACGCCAACCGCGCCGTGGCCGCTAACAGCCGCGCCGTGGTCGATGATCTCCTAAGGCTCCGGCCAGCCGCATTGGTCACGGCGATGCTGTTCTTGGTGGTCTGGCCGGCCGTCTGGATTGCAGCGCACATCCGCTGAAGCCCCGCCGCGCGTGCGGGAGTTTGCACCCAGTTTCAAAATAGTCGCCCAGCCATGCTGTATTCTTCGACCATAGCCGACGATCACGGGTCCATGCTGGCCCGACTCAAAGCTGCCCATGCGTTCGTTGCGGGGCTTGTGGTCGAGGATGCAATCTACGCGCCGATCTTCACGCGGCTAGAGGCGGAAATCGCGGCCGAAGAGGCGAGGGGAGACCCCATCGCCCGGGCGCGGGCAATCGTCGCGGCTCAAAGGGCGAAGCTCTGAAGGATGTCGCGCTTGTGCGCCAGTGTCGCGCCTTCGCCGTAGCGTTCCCTGCCTAACGAATGACCGAACAGGTCGCGCCGGATACGGTCATCGACCTTGGCGGCAATCATCCGGTCTTCAAATGAGTGCCGCAGGCTGTAGAGCACATGTTCCGGTGTCTCTAAGAGGTCATGTTCCCGAAGGTACTTATTCACCGTGTCGCTGATCTTGTCCTTGAAACGATAGGTCGGAAAGCCTTGCGGGCATTGCTTGAAGGCTTCGAGCGACACGCCTACCAGCGGAATGACACGCTGGCTGACCTTGTTTTTTAGCTGCCGGCCTTCCGGCTCAATCGATATGTGCGGCACGTCTACATCAAGCCGAATGTGGTGCGGCATGAGCCCGGCCGCTTCGCCGGGTCGATAGCCGGTGTTGATCATGCCAAGCAGGATGCACCGCGCTTCGGTATTCAAGCTGTCCAATGCGCCGGGGGCAAGCAGCTTGGTCTTGATCCAGTCGACCGAGAAAGGCGGGCGGCTCCGCTCCTTGTCGGCCTTGAAGGTGAGGCCGTCCAGCGGCAGAACCAGCCCGAGCCGCTTCATCTTGACCACGGTGCGAAGGATGTTGCCGATGTGCTGGAAATCCTTGTTCGCGGTGTCGGGCTTGGCATCGCCTGCCGTTATCCGCTCCATCCATGTTTCGCGGAAATCGAGCATGTCGTCACCCGTGATCTCGGAAAGCTCTTTGTCACCGATCTCTTCAATCAAGTTGGCAATGGCCCGTTTGCGGGGGTGCTCCCAGCGGCGAAGCTGATCCTCGCTCTTGCCTATCGTGTCCTGCTTGGCAAAGCCCCAATACAGTTCAAGCGCCTTGCTGATGTTGATCCCCGGTTCGCGAGCGCCGCCCAGCACGGCGCGGGCCTCGATCTTGGCAGCATCGCCATTGAGCTTCAGGGCAGACTCGACACGCTCAAGTAGTTTTTCCCGGGGGAGTTGGGCGACACGATCAGCGGGCAGGTAGCTGTAGCCGCGCACGGCGGCCAGTTCCTTCGCCGCTGCAAACCGTCGCTCGGCATCATCGGTAGCGCCGGCGAGACTAGCTTCCCAGCCTTCGACCATATGCGCCCATGCGGTTGGGGCCTTCTGTCGCGCAACCGTTTCGGAGTCCGTGTGAAGGCTGATCCAGACTTGAGTGCGCGGCTCGATTGCAGCATAGCGCTTGGGCACTCGGCGGACGATGTGGAAGGTCTTATTGCGGCGCTTGACGTTCATGCCACTACCATGCGCGGCGCGTCCGTGTATGGCAATATGTGTAGCAGGATGTTTAGCAAAATTGCGCGTGCGGACTGATTTCTTGACGCTAGCGGAGCGAATTATGTAGTTAAATCAGAGCGTTGGGAGATTGGGCAATGTGCTGACAGGCACAGAAATTGGCTCCCCGGGCCGGATTCGAACCAGCGACCAACCGGTTAACAGCCGGTTGCTCTACCACTGAGCTACCGGGGAACAGAGGCTCTCATGCGAGTGGCGCAGCCTATAGCAAACCCTTTTCGGCTTTGCAAAGAACCATTTCGCATTTTTCCGAGACTTTTTCGCTCAGGCGTTTCTCGCAATCGGCGGCGTTCGTCCTCATATTAGCCGTCTTGCGAGGGCGCGGAACCGAATGCGCGGTCGCGGCTTTCGTCAAGTGACATCCTCAAGCCACCAGACGGACCAGCCATTCGAGATGACGGCAGCAGAAGAAAACCAGGCACCGGCGCGAAAGATATCGGTCTTCGGGCGCAAGTTCACCATGCCGCGTTCGCGCGGCCTCAGGATTGCAATCGGCGTGCTTTTGACGATTGGCGGCATTCTGGGGTTCTTGCCGATTCTCGGTTTCTGGATGGTGCCGCTCGGACTTTTGGTGCTCTCCTACGAATTCGCCATGGTGCGCCGCCATCGGCGCCGGTTCGTCGTCTGGTGGGAACGGCGGCGCCGGCCGGATTGATCGGCCACGCCGGGGACCTTGCCCGGCTTCGTCGCGGCGGCCTTTGGGGCCCGAATCAAATCGCAGCGCTATCCTGCGTTCCAGTGCTCGCCTCCTCCGGGGCGTCCTGCTGGCCTGCTCTCAGATCCTCGCTGATTTCCTTCAGGACGGCGGAAGCCGAGGCAAGGCGCGCGCGGTCGCGCGGTGAAAGCCGGCCGGTGCCTTCTATCTCGAGGCAATCCATGGCGTAGCGCACCAGCTCCTCGCACCCCAGCAGCGGCGAGCTGTCCGCGTTGTTGGTCGACTCGTCCGGTTTGGCCAGCTGCATGGCGCAGTCCTCCTCGGCCTCAACGCAGCCCGGTGCGCGGAGTTTCTCCCAATCATCCGCCATGCTTAACGGCTTGCTAACGCAGCTCGAACCGCCCTGTCTCGCATTTAGGGCGGGGTGCGGGGACTGGCGCAGGCGAAACCGTCGCGAATGCATTGTCGCCGCTTGACGGCTTTTTCGTCGCAACCTATTGGAACCGGGTGGAACGCCGGGAGTAACGAGGCCTCGTGGCGGAGTGGTTACGCAGAGGACTGCAAATCCTTGCACCCCGGTTCGATTCCGGGCGAGGCCTCCAATCTCCGGGCTCCCGCGCGTCAGCGCAGGGAGCTCGCCGTTCCCGTCTAAATGAACCGCGATGTGGCGCGGCAAGCGGATTGGTTGGGACATGAGCGCTGATTTCTCCGAGCTTCGCGTCAAGATGGTCGATGGCCAGATCCGCACCACCGACGTGACCAGCACGCCGCTGCTCGACGCCATGCTTTCCGTGCCCCGCGAGCTTTTCGTCGACGAACGCCAGCGCAATCTCGCCTACATCGACGAAGACATCCGCATCGCGGACGGCCCCGGCGGCGCGCGATATCTGATGGAGCCTTCGCCGCTGGCCAAGCTGATGCAACTGGCCGAGATCAGTCAGGCTGATTCGGTCCTCGATGTCGGCTGCGGCACCGGCTATGCCTCGGCCATCCTGTCGCGACTGGCGGGCTCCGTGGTGGCGCTTGAAAGTGATTCGGCGCTGGCCGAAACCGCAAAGTCGGTGCTCTCATCGCTGGGCTGCGGCAATGTGACCGTGGTCCAGGGCCCGCTGCCGCAGGGATATGCCGCCAAGGCGCCCTACGATGTCGTCTTCGTCGGCGGCAGCGTCGGCAAAGTGCCGGCGGCGCTGCTCGACCAGCTCGCCGAAGGCGGCCGCCTCGTCGCGGTCGAAGGGCAGGGCAATTCCGGCGTGGCGCGGCTTTTTTTCAAAGCAGGGGGGGTTGTAACCGGTAGACGGGCATTTAATGCGGCAATTAAGCCACTACCCGGGTTCGAACGTGAGCATGCTTTCGAATTCTGAATGATTTGGCCTTGCAGCAGAGGCTTTGTCATGGTCGCTTGCATTTGAACAATCGTTGCTGATCCCAATGGGGGCACTTTGGGCCGAGCGACAGGGAACATTCTGACACGCCGCTCCGGTTCTCTAAGGAGAAGCCGGTGCGGCGTGGTTCCCATGGAAAACGAATGAGGGTTTAATGGTGCCGTCTCTACGCAAGTCACTTTTCACCGCCGTCCTCGTTTCGGCGACCGCGCTTTCCCCGCTGGCCGCCTCGGCCGAAACCATCTCCGGCGCGCTTGCAAAGGCCTATCAATACAATTCCTCGCTGAATGCCTCCCGAGCCGGCGTACGCGTCACCGATGAGAGCGTGGCCATCGCCAAGTCCGGCTGGCGCCCGACCATCACCGGGACGGCCGACACGAATTATGTGAATACCCGTGCCAGCGGCGCCAACGTCAAGACGGGGTCGGCCAGTGTGGGCATCGTCATAAACCAGAACCTGTTCGACGGCTTCCAAACGAGAAACAATGTGGCGGCAGCCGAATCGCGGGTCAAGGCATCCGTCGAAAGCCTGCGCAACACCGAGGAGAACACGCTGTTGAGCGCGGCCACGGCCTATATGGACGTGATTCGGGACCGGCAGATCGCGGTGCTGACGGAGCAGAATCTGCAGTTCCTGACCGAGCAGGCGCGCGCCGCGCGCTCACGGTTCGAGGTCGGCGAAGGCACGCGCACCGACGTTGCGCAGGCCGATGCGTCGCGCGCTTCCGCCGTGGCGTCGCTCAGCGCCGCCCGCGCGCAGGCGCTGGCAAGTGCGGCGAGCTATCACCAGATCGTCGGTGACGAGCCGGGCAAGCTCAGGCCTGCCTCGCCATTGGCCAGGCTGCTGCCGCCGAGCCTCGATTCGGCGATAGCCATCGCCTCGGCCGAGCATCCGGCGATCCTCGCCACCCAGCATCTGGTCGATGCGGCCGCGTTTTCGGTGAAGTCGTCCGAGGGCGCATTGCTGCCGCAGCTTTCCGCATCGGCCGGCATTTCGGAGGATTATCTGCATCGCAATCCCGACCTCCAGGGGAGCAACGGCGGTTCGACCTCGGCCAACATCGGTGCGACACTGACGATCCCGATCTATTCGGGCGGCCGCACCTCGGCGGTCGTGCGACAGAACAAGGAATCGCTTGGCGAGGCCCGCATCCAGGTCGACGTCAGCCGCGACCAGGTGCGCCAGGCCGTCGCCTCGGCGTGGTCGCAATACACCGCCGCGCAGCAGAGCGTCGCTGCCAACAGGCAGGTGATCGACGCCGCTCAACTGGCGCTGAACGGTGTCATCGAGGAACGCAATGTCGGCCAGCGCACCACGCTGGATGTGCTCAACGCGCAGGCCACCGTCATCACCGCCAAGATCAACCAGGCAAATTCCGAGCACGACGTTGTGGTGGCGAGTTATGCCATCCTGTCGGCGATCGGCCGCCTCTCGGCCGAGCGCCTTGCGCTGCAGGCGACGAAGTACAGGCCTGAAGAGCACTACAATGCCGTCAAGGACAAGTGGATCGGCCTGCGCACGCCGGATGGCCGCTAAACTCCACAGATTCGAGTAGTTCTCTCGAAGCGACCCGGCGTTCGATCGAAACGCCGGGTCGCTTCATTGTTTGCGCAACTGCGCCGGCAACCCGTCACATGCTTTTCGACGAATTGCGCTAATCTGTTGAAATCCCACATGTCCCCAGAATGGGGATTCTCGTACGGCGCTCCGTCGGTTACGCTGTCGCCATGATTCGAATCCGGCGTTTACCGGAGCGGAAGTCTGTAACAGGTCACAAGGGCGGCGGATGTGACGATGGCAACGGCAAGCAGCGCACAGCGCGAACCTTCCATGGAAGAGATACTGGCTTCCATCAGGAGGATCATCGAGGACAGCGACAGCGGCCGCAAGCAGCCGGACGATGCCGATGACTTGCGGCAGGATCTGAAGCCGGCGGCGGGCGCTGCTCCCGACGTCGATGCGTTCCGCGCCGAATTGCATGCCGCTCCCGAGGTCAGGAAGCCGGTCACGCTGGCGGAGGTGCAGGCACAGACATCGGCGGCCGAACCAACGGTCGCGCGCATGGAAGCGCCGGAGCGAACCGATCCCGTGGCACCAAGGGCGTCGATGACGCTTGCCGAGGTGAGCGCCCGGATCGCCGCCGAGCCGCTGCCCGCCGAAAGGACCGACAGGCCCGCGACGCCCGAGGCCGGCGCGGCAAGCGATGCCATCGTCGCCGATTGGCGCCGCGAGATCGCAGCGGTCGGCGAGCAGGCGAAGGCGATACCAGGCATTCGCAAGCCGGTTGTCCAGCCCGAAGCGCCGGTGGACGAGCCGATGCCGGAGCCGGCGTTCGAGCGGACCCCTTCGATCGCCGCCCCGGCGAGCACCGACGAGGCGCGCAAGGCGGCGGATGAAACGCCTGCGGCCCGTCCGGCAATCCTTTCCGAGCATACGGGCCGGCAGGTCGCCGCGGCCTTTGGCGAACTCTCCGACGCCTTTGCCAGCCGCAGCAAGAAGACATTCGACGAGATGGCCGAGGAGATGCTGCGGCCGATGCTGCAGGACTGGCTGGACAACAACCTGCCAACGCTGGTCGAGCGCCTGGTGCGCGAGGAGATCGAGCGCGTGGCGCGCGGCGCGTAATGATTTTCCCGGGCCGCCTTAGGTGGCTAGTTGGACACCGCTGCGCCTTCACCCTGGCGCAGGCACGGTAATCTCAGGATCGGCACGTCGAAGGAGGCGGTGGCCGCAATAATAGCTCCGATGATGGCGATTGCCACGACCACGCCGCTCCACGCTTCATATAGGCCCGACCCAAGCATAGAGCCCGCCAACCTCATTGTTCGAACATATCTCGGCAGTCTTTCGGGTCTTCTCCGGGTTGGACTAGGCCCATGCGGGCCAAATAGGTTTCGAGCTTCGCGGTTCGGTCTGCATCAAGAATCGCCATCACACCGATATATCCGTCCGGCCGGATCAGCACACACTCGCCCGGTGCCAGTGCATAAGCATCGCGAAGGTGTCCCCAGGCATCGATGACATCGCCTTGCGGGCCGATGTGGTGGACATGCAGCCCCTTGAGTGGGCCAACCGTCTCTCTCCCGGCTTGATGAACAAGCAGTGTCCAATGCGGCCCTTGCAGCAATTGGAACAGTCGCCATGGTTGCCCCGCCGCGCCCCTGATTTGGGCATCCGGCGCGCGGTCCCCCGCGTGCGGGCCGCTGCTGCGTTCGGCCATTTCCCTGGAGAGCGGCGATTCCGGATAGGCGATATCGAGCTGGCGCACCTCGCGGCCGCGGTGCATTCCACCCTGTTTCTGGGTGTCGAGCAGCCGGGTCGAAAGGCCGAGAACCGATTCTGCGACCGGACGTCGTTCCTGCTCATAGGTGTCGAGCAGGCAATCATCCGCGCCGTCGAGGACGGCGGCAAGTTTCCAGCCCAGATTATAGGCATCCTGCACGCTGGTGTTCAGGCCCTGGCCGCCGGTTGGCGGATGGATATGAGCTGCATCGCCAACGAGGAATACCCGATCGACCCGGTAGCGATCGGCAAGCCGGGCGTTCATCAGGTAGGCCGACGCCCAGGCGACCGAATCCACCCGCACGTCGCCGCGGCCGGTCCGCTCATTAATCAAGCGCCCCAGCTGTTCTGCTGAGAGGTCCACTTCGCCGTCCAGCAGAATGGGTGCCTGAATCTGGAAGAGATCGGTTCCGGCGAGCGGGCAAATCGCGACCATTCGCTCCATGTCACCGTCGTTGAACTGGTGCCACGCATCGCGGTCCAGCCCGGTCAACAGCACATCCGCCACGACCGCACGCACGCCCAGCGTCTTGCCGGGGAAATTCAAGCCGAGCGCGCCGCGCACGAAGCTGTGCCCGCCGTCCGCCCCGACAAGATAGCGTGCGCGAACGGTTTGCTCGCCATTCGGCCCCGCAAGACGTGCCATGACACCGTTCTCACCTTGCTCGAACCCAACCAACTCACATCCGTACTCGACCCTATGGCCTAGTTCTGCCAGCCGCTCTCGCATGATCCGCTCGGTGAGGAATTGCGGAATCATTAGCGCGATGGCGTAAGGCTCTGCCGGCGTCGGATCGGGGCGCTCGCCGGTGTCCTTTTCGATATAGCTGCCGTCATCGCCATACACGCGCATCGGCGGATAGACGCCGCCTGCGGCAACGACCCTGTCGAGAATGCCAAGATCTTCGAAAATCTCCTGTGTCCTCGGCTGGATGCCCTTGCCGCGCGAGCCACGGAAGGGTTCGCTCATCTTCTCAATGAGCTGGAAGGATATACCGCGCCGTGCAAGCTCGATCCCCAGCGTCAGGCCAGCCGCTCCTGCGCCGCAGATGAGCACATCTGCCGCAAAACCGTTTGTCATGTCGATCTCCTTGTGTGTAAAATGCACATAATGGAGAGTCGGAGTGCTGTCAATGAAAAGCGTGAAAAATACACATATTGGGAGTCATCAGATTCGTGAACTCCACGGAGCGCTGATCGAGATTGCCAGCCTTATGAACCGGCCTCAGCGCGATGAGCAGATGGTAAAGGAGGCCGGAATTGCGCTCGACCGCGCACTGTTTCCTCTGCTGGTCGGGATAGAGCGGCTTGGGCCGATAGGGATAGTGGACCTCGCCGACCGGGCTGGCCGCGATTACACCACTGTCAGCCGTCAGGTGGCGAAGCTCGAAAGCCTTGGCCTGGCCGTGCGCCGGCAGAGCGAGACAGACCGCCGCGTGAATGAGGCTGTCGTCACGCCAAAGGGCAAGGCGATGACCGACAAGATCGACGCAGCACGAGAGAGAAACGCTCGCGCCGTTTTCGAAAGCTGGGACGCACACGACATCGACGAACTCGTGCGGCTCATGCGCAAGTTCGCCGAAGCTTTGAAAGAAAAACCAGAGGACTCCAGCGCGTCCTGAGACGTCGCACTATTCCTCGTTTCGTACGACCCGAGCTGGCATTTGGGATTGGGCGGCGTAGGCGTGCAATGCCTCTCCGGCTGGAGCCGGTGACAGTGCCGACGCCACCAGGGATTGTCGCATACGGGACAGACACTATCTGAACGGTGATCCTCTTTCTGTTGTGCCGGTTGCCGAGGCGGCCCCTACGGTTGACTCGGTCAAAGCCTTCCGATTTACACCGGACCAGCAAAAATCCGACAGCGCGGACCATTTTCCCATGCTTGAAAAGACCTACGACGCCAAAACCGTCGAACCGAAGATTGCCAAGGTGTGGGAAGAGGCCGACGCGTTTCGCGCCGGCGCCGGCGCCGAGGAGGGGGCCGAGGCCTTCACCATCGTCATCCCGCCGCCCAACGTCACCGGCTCGCTGCATATGGGCCACGCGCTCAACAACACGTTGCAGGATATTCTCGTTCGCTTCGAGCGCATGCGCGGCAAGAACGTGCTGTGGCAGCCGGGCATGGACCATGCCGGCATCGCCACGCAGATGGTGGTCGAGCGGCAGTTGATGGAAAAGCAGATCCATCGCCGCGACCTCACCCGTGAACAGTTCATCGAGAAAGTGTGGGAGTGGAAAGCCGAATCCGGGGGCGCGATCCTCAACCAGCTGAAGCGGCTCGGCGCCTCGGCCGACTGGTCGCGCGAACGCTTCACCATGGACGAAGGCCTGTCCAAGGCCGTGCTCGAAGTGTTCGTCACGCTCTACAAGGAAGGCCTGATCTACAAGGACAAGCGCCTTGTGAACTGGGATCCCAAGCTGCTCACCGCGATCTCCGATCTCGAGGTCGAGCAGCAGGAGGTCAACGGCAATCTCTGGCACTTCCGCTATCCCGTCGAAGGCGTGGCCTTCGATCCGGAAAACCCGAAGACCTTCATCATCGTGGCGACGACGCGCCCCGAGACGATGCTGGGCGATACGGCCGTCGCCGTGCATCCGGACGACGAGCGCTTCCGGCACCTGGTCGGCAAGAATGTCGTCCTGCCGATCGTCGGCCGCAAGATTCCCGTGGTGGCGGATGAGTATTCCGACCCCGAGAAGGGCTCTGGCGCGGTTAAGATAACGCCGGCGCATGACTTCAACGACTTCGAGGTCGGCAAGCGCCACAAGCTGCCGGCGATCAATATCCTCACCGTCGAGGCGGCGGTAAACCTCAGGGACAACGAGGATTTCCTCGCCGGGCTCGAGGTGACGCCGGAGCGCCAAGCCGTCTGGGATGAACTCAACGGCCTTGACCGCTTTGTCGCGCGCAAGAGGATCGTCGAATTGATGGAAGAAGGCGGCTTCCTCGACAAGGTCGAGCCGCATCGCCACGCCGTGCCGCATGGTGATCGCGGCGGCGTGCCGATCGAGCCGTTCCTGACCGAGCAGTGGTATGCAAACGCCGCCGAACTGGCCAAGCCGGCGATCGCCTCGGTGCGCGAGGGGCGTACCAAGATCATACCCGCGAATTGGGAAAAGACGTACTTCCAGTGGATGGAGAACATTGAACCCTGGTGCATCTCGCGCCAGCTTTGGTGGGGCCACCAGATTCCGGCATGGTATGGGCCGGACGGGCGCGTCTTCGTCGAGAAGACGGAGGAAGAGGCGCTGAGTGCCGCGATCGAATATTATCTGGCGCTCGAAGGACCCTGGAAGGCCTGGGTCGAGGACAAGCTCGAGAATTTCCAGCCGGGCGAAATCCTGACCCGTGACGAGGACGTGCTCGATACCTGGTTTTCCTCGGCGCTGTGGCCGTTCTCGACGCTGGGCTGGCCGGATGAGACGCCGGAGCTGAAAACCTACTACCAGACCGACGTGCTGGTGACCGGCTTCGACCTGATCTTCTTCTGGGTCGCGCGCATGATGATGATGGGCCTGCACTTCATGGACGAGGAGCCGTTCCACACCGTCTACATGCACGCGCTGGTGCGCGACAAGAACGGGCAGAAGATGTCGAAGTCGAAAGGCAATGTCGTCGACCCGCTCGACCTCATCGACGAATATGGCGCCGACGCGCTGCGCTTCACGCTGACGGTGATGGCGGCGCAGGGGCGTGACGTGAAGCTCGACCCGGCGCGCATTGCCGGCTACCGCAATTTCGGCACCAAGCTTTGGAACGCGACGCGCTTCGCCGAGATGAACGAAGTCGCGCGCAACGACGATTTCTGGCTGAACGACGCCAAGCTGGCGGTCAACCGCTGGATCCTGACCGAGCTGACGCGCGCCGCGCGAGAGGTCACGGACGGCATCACCTCATATCGCTTCAACGAGGCGGCGGGGGCGGCCTACCGCTTCGTCTGGAACCTGTTCTGCGACTGGTATCTGGAGCTGCTGAAGCCGGTGTTCATGGGCACGGACGAGGCGGCCAAGGCCGAAAGCCGCGCCTGCGTCGCCTTCGTGCTCGACGAAATCTACAAGCTCCTGCATCCGATGATGCCGTTCATGACCGAGGAACTTTGGGCGCAGACCGCGGGCGAGGGCAAGGAGCGCGCTTCGCTGCTTTGCCATGCCGCGTGGCCGTCGCCGGATTTCGAGGACGCTGAAGCGGCCGCCGACATCAACTGGCTGGTTGATCTCGTCTCCGGCATTCGTTCCGTGCGTTCGGAAATGAACGTGCCGCCGGCAGCCATCGCGCCGCTGATGGTGATCGGAGCCAACACGCTTACCCGCGAACGGCTGGAGCGCCACGCCGCCGCGATCAAGCGGCTGGCGCGCGTCGGCGACATCTCGCAGGTTGACGCCGCACCCAAGGGCTCGGCGCAGATCGTGCTCAACGAGGCAACGGTCTGCCTGCCGCTCGGCAGCCTGATCGATCTCGCCGCCGAGGCCGCGCGCTTGCAGAAAGAACTGGCCAAGGTGACCGAGGAGATCGCACGCCTGCACAAGAAGCTGTCGAACGAAAGATTCGTCGCCAGCGCGCCGGCCGAGATCGTGGAAGCCGAGCGTGAAAAGCTGGCCGAATACCGCGAGGCGCAGAGCAAGCTTTCGGTGGCGCTGGCCAGGGTTCGCGAAGCGGGTTGAGGGCAGATTCGGGAGACTTTAGGGCCCTCTAAAATGGGGTGGCTTTTTGCCTCGAAACCGGCATTCCGTAGCGTTAATGTTGACGTAAACGGAAGTTTTCGCCCCATTGTTGCCATAATGTAACAATGGGGCATTCGACTGCTCAAAACTGATTATTTTTGGCCTTTTTGGCCGATTTTCTCCCGTTTTTCTGAGTGAGACACGCCCGGCGAACCGTTTTTCTGCCTCGCTGCGCTGGTCTGCATTTTGTCCGGAATGCGTCCCGTGGACATGTACATGTACGCCCCAAGAATTCGTTGTTGCACCGTTAACCCGAATTGGTTCTAGCTGGATGCACTGACTATTCGGGGAGGACATCCATGAACAATCTGCGTTTGAAAGCACTGCTGGGGGCAGGGTGCTTTTCGCTGGCTTTGCTGGGGACGGCAATGAGCTCGGCACATGCCGGCGGCCTGGAACGTGGCGGCTACGATATCGACCTGCTGTTTGATCCGGCGCCGTTCGCGACAGACGCGGAAGCGACCTATGTGATGCCGGACCGTAAGTACGAGAATGCGCGTGGTCCCGGCGGAGCCAATCTCGGCCTTGGTACCTCGGCCGACGGAGCCGAGGGCTATTGGGTACCGCGCATAGGAATGAAGGCCCAGGTTGTGCAGGGCGTCGACTGCATGGTCGATTATTCGCAGCCTTGGGGCGCGCATACCGCACCAGGTATGTGGAACGGAGCGCTTTCTAACGTCGAGACTGATATCAAGAGCAACAATTACGCCGGCACCTGTTCCTACAAGTTTGATGCTGGCAAGGGCCAGCTCCGCTTTATCGGCGGGTTGTTCTATCAGGACATTTCAGGCTTCAAGGAAAGCTTGGTCGGTTTTACTCCCCTCGGACAACCGCTGCTTGGTCGTGTCGATCTGGAGGCTAACGGTTGGGGCTGGCGCGCCGGCGTTGCCTACGAAATCCCTGATATCGCGCTCCGCGCCAGCTTGGTCTACAATTCGAAGGTCAAGCTAGACAACATTTCGGGCACACTCACCTTACCAGCTATTCTTGGAGGTTCTCGGCCGATCTATGGCGCAGAGGAGTCGATGCCGGATTCGCTGGAACTGAAACTGCAGTCCGGTATTGCGCCTGACTGGCTGGCCTTCGGCTCAATCAAGTGGGTCAACTGGAGCGTGCTGCAGAGCGTTCCGATCTGTCCAACAATTGCGCCTGGGGCGGCTTGCTTCACGAACGGCCCGGGTCAGGTGACGTCGCTCGACCTGATGTATCGTGACGGCTGGACCGTTTCAGGTGGTATCGGCCACAAGTTCAATGATCAATGGAGTGCCGCCGGTCAATTGACCTGGGATCGTGGCACCTCGCATGGCTATGGTGCGCAGACCGATACGTGGACCCTGGGCGGCGGCGTCGCCTATACGCCGCAGCCCAACATCGAAGTGCGGCTCGCTGGAGCGGTCGGCGTTTTGACCAGCGGCCACTCGGGGACATTGGCTGGTGAGAACGGCTATGTTGCAGGCGAGGATGCCAGCTATGATTTCGGGAATGATCTGATCACGGCGATCTCTGGTGGTGTGAAGATCAAGTTCTAAGTCTCTGTAAAATCAAATGAAAGGCCGGGCAATGCCCGGCCTTTTTCGTTCCGGGGCTGTGGCCGAGCCTGTCGGCCCCAGGGCTGCGTTGCAGATAAACCGCACCAGCTCCGCCTCGTGTCGTTGTGATGTTTTGGCAACACTTTCTGAACAACCCCTGCGCTAGAAGTCAGGCCGACGAAATTGCCCATTTCCCGCCATAAACCCGGCGCACCTCGATCTTGTCTCGGGACACGCGCCAAAAGGCTCGGCGATGGGAGCAGGCCGCACCGCCCTCTTGCGAGGAAGATGTGGGGCAAGGAAGAGTATGGACGCCAAAGTCATCTCCAAGGCTAAGCTCCCCAGCCGCTATGTGACCGTCGGTCCGGCGCGTGCGCCGCATCGCTCCTATCTCTATGCCATGGGCCTGTCGGCGGCCGAGATCGCACAGCCGCTGGTCGGCGTCGCCTCCTGCTGGAACGAAGCGGCGCCCTGCAACATTTCGCTGATGCGCCAGGCGCAAGTGGTCAAGAAGGGCGTCGCGGCCGCCAACGGCACGCCGCGCGAATTCTGCACCATCACCGTCACCGACGGCATCGCCATGGGCCACCAGGGCATGAAGTCGTCGCTGGTGTCGCGCGAGGTCATCGCCGATTCGGTCGAGCTCACCATGCGCGGGCATTGCTACGACGCGCTGGTCGGGCTCGCCGGCTGCGACAAGTCGCTGCCCGGCATGATGATGGCCATGGTGCGGCTCAACGTGCCGTCGATCTTCATCTATGGCGGCTCGATCCTGCCCGGCAGCTACCGCGGCCGCCAGATCACCGTGCAGGATGTGTTCGAAGCGGTGGGCCAGCACTCGGTCGGCACGATCGGCGATGCCGAGCTGCTTGAAATCGAGCAGGCCGCCTGTCCGTCGGCCGGCTCCTGCGGCGCCCAGTTCACCGCCAACACCATGGCGACCGTGGCCGAGGCGATCGGCCTGGCGCTGCCCTATTCCTGCGGCGCGCCGGCGCCTTATGAAATGCGCGACCGTTTCAACTTCGCCTCCGGCGAAAAGATCATGGAACTGATCGCCAGGAACATCCGGCCGCGCGACATCGTCACGCTGAAAGCGCTGGAGAACGCGGCGACGGTGGTTTCGGCCACCGGCGGCTCGACCAATGCGGCGCTGCATTTGCCGGCCATAGCGCATGAGGCCGGCATCAAGTTCGACCTGTTCGATGTCGCCCGGATTTTCGAGAAGACGCCATACATCGCCGACCTCAAGCCCGGCGGCAAATATGTCGCCAAGGACATGTTCGAGGCCGGCGGCATTCCGCTGTTGATGAAGACGCTGCTCGACCACGGCTACCTGCATGGCGATTGTCTGACGGTCACTGGCCGCACTTTGGCCGAAAATATGGAGCATATTGCCTGGAATGAACACCAGGATGTGGTCCGCCCGGCCGACAGACCTATTACCCAAACCGGCGGTGTCGTGGGCTTGAAGGGAAACCTTGCCCCCGAAGGCGCGATCGTGAAGGTCGCGGGCATGACGGAGTTGAAGTTCTCCGGCCCGGCGCGCTGCTTCGATTCGGAAGAGGAATGTTTCGAAGCGGTGACGCATCGCAACTACCGGGAAGGCGAAGTTCTCGTCATCCGCTACGAAGGGCCGCGCGGCGGACCTGGCATGCGCGAGATGCTGTCGACGACGGCGGCACTCTACGGCCAGGGCATGGGTGGCAAGGTGGCGCTGATCACAGACGGCCGTTTCTCGGGCGCGACGCGCGGCTTCTGCATCGGCCATGTCGGGCCCGAGGCCGCCCTTGGCGGTCCGATTGGCCTCATCCGGGACGGCGATGTGATCTCCATCGATGCCGTGAACGGCACGATCGATGTGGCGTTGTCCGATAGGGAACTGGCTGCGAGGGCAAAGAGTTGGAAGGCGCGCACAACCGACTATCAGTCCGGCGCGATATGGAAATACGCACAGACGGTAGGTTCCGCCCGCGACGGCGCGGTCACCCATCCGGGCGGTGCGAAAGAAACACACTGCTATGCGGACATCTGAGTTGTTGAGGTCGTCTGTCCTTCCGGCACTGGTCGCGTTAGCGATCTTTGGCGTCGTCGGCCAGGCCATGGCCTTCGACGACAAGGTGTTCGACGACAAGACCGGCGTGAAGCCGCAGTCGAGCCCCTGGGCGGTGTTCCAGTTCGGCTTCTCCGCCTACAAGAACGGCCACAAGGAACAGGCCGCGGAGGCCTATAAATACGCCGCCGAGAACGGCCAGATCGGCGCCACCTGGAAGCTTGCCCGCATGTATGCCGAGGGTGATGGCGTGGCGCGCGACGATTACGAGGCGTTCAAGTTCTTTTCGGAGATCGTCGATCAGGACGTCGAGCCCGGCTCACCGGAAGAAAGCTACGTTTCCGACGCGCTGGTGGCGCTGGGCGACTATTTGCGCAAGGGCATTCCCGGCAGCCCGGTGACCGAGAACGAAGTGGCGGCCCAGGAATATTACATGCGGGCCGCCGCCAACTACCGCAACCCGAATGCCCAGTTCGAGATGGGGCAGATGTTCCTGAAGGGCGAGGGCGGCGTGAAGGCCAGCGTCAAGCAGGCCGGGCGCTGGTTCCAGCTCGCCGCCGAAAAAGGCCATGCCGGCGCGCAGGCGACGCTCGGCCATCTGTTGTTCCAGAGCGGCAAGATCGTGCGCGGCCTGGCGATGATGACGGCAGCACTCGAACGTGCGGCGCCCGCCGACCAGCCCTGGATCCGCGGCATGCAGGAGGAGGCCTTTGCCGCCGCCGGCGAAGCCGACCGCCGCACAGCGATCTCGCTCGCTGACGACATCCTGACCAAGGGCAACAGCGCCGATCAGTAAGGATGATCTCCCCACGAGGAGATCGCTAATCAGACATTAATTCTCGGTCGGCTCCGCCGGCACCATGCTGGGAGCCGGCGCCGAGATCGGCGTCATCCGTCGGTGCGGCGCCAGCGTGTCTTGCGGGCAGCTGTCCCCGACTTTCGTCCATGAGGTGTTGTTGAGCACCATCTCGCAGCGGGCGAGGTGGCTCTTGTCGGCGATCGTCAGACAGGCGACCTGGCCGACCGGGTAGGATTTTCCATTGGCAAGACATTCCTCGGCGGCGAAAGCCGCCGCAGGGACGGCGACAGCGAATGCCAGGCCGATCGGACAAAGGACAAGTCGTATGGTCATGGGAACCCCAGCCGCCATGATGATCTCCCATCATGCGCCTGATTGTGGCGATACGAGGTCCAGCGCGGGCCCGGGGTCTCCCTCAGGCCGGCAGCAAATCGAGATCGATGGCCACCGGCACGTGGTCGGACGGTTTTTCCCAGGCGCGCACATGCTTTTCGATCGAGGCCGATGAAAACCGGTTGGCGGCCTCGGGCGACAGCAGCAGGTGGTCGATGCGGATGCCGTTGTTCTTCTGCCAGGCGCCGGCCTGGTAGTCCCAGAAGGTGAAGGTGTCGCCCGCATCGGTGACCGAACGCACTGCTTCGGTGAAGCCGAGATTCTTCAGCCTGCGGAACGCCTGCCGCGTCTGCGGCTGGAACAGCGCATCATTCAGCCAGTTCTCCGGGAACTTCGCGTCGACAGGTTCGGGAATGACGTTGTAGTCACCGGCCAGCACCAGGGCTTCCTCCAGCCTCAGCCGCTCCTCGGCCCAGCGCTCCAGCCGTGCCATCCAGGACAGCTTGTAGGAGAATTTCCTCTCGTCATCGATCGGATTGCCGTTCGGCAGATAGAGCGAGGCGACACGCAGCGCGCCCTTGTCGGTCGAGAACACACCTTCGATGAAGCGCGCATGCTCGTCGGCGTCGTCGCCGGGCAGACCTCTGATGACCTCGTCGAAGCGCAATTTCGACAGCAGGGCGACGCCGTTGAAACCCTTCTGGCCGTGGGTTTCCACATTGTAGCCAAGCGCCTCGATCTCGGCGCGCGGGAACTGCTCGTCGACCGTCTTGATCTCCTGCAGGCAGACGATGTCGGGGGCGCTTTCGGTCAGCCAATGGGTGAGATTGCCGATGCGGGCGCGAATGCCGTTGATGTTCCAGGTGACGATCTTCATGGCGGCCTCAATGTTCTTCCGGGGCAAGACGTTCGACCAGGCCGATCGTATTGCCTGCGGGATCCTTTAGAAAGGCCATCCACTCGCTTTCCCCCGCCGGACCGAACTGGCCCTCGGTGTCGCGATGAACAAGCGTTGGAGGCGCGGTGAAGGGAACGCCCGCAGCTTTCGCGCCGGCGTGGAAATCCTCGAGACCTGATATGTCGAGATAGACGGTTCCGGCCGGAATGCCGTCGGTGAACAGCAGCCGCACGCTGCCGGCCATGATGAAGGCGATGCCCGGCGGATCGTAACGCACATGCACGCTCATCCCGAGCACGTCGCACCAGAAGGCCAGAGTCGCGTCGAGGTCTCGCCCGGCCGAGAGCGCGACCTGACGAACCGCGCCAATGGCAGGCATGTTGTTCCTAAATGGAGAAGCTTGTGCCGCAGCCGCAGGAGGCGACCGCATTCGGGTTGCGGATCTGGAACGACTGGCCCATCAGGTCGTCGACGAAATCAATCACCGACCCGCCCATATAAACCAGCGACAGATCATCGATCAGAACCGTGGCGCCGTCCTTCTCGATGGCGACATCGTCGTCGTTGCGCGCGTCGACCAGATCGAACTTGTAGGAAAAGCCGGAGCAGCCGCCGCCTTCGACGGAAACGCGCAACGCCGTCTTGCCGGCCTCGTCCGACACAATCTTGGCGATCCGCCTTGCGGCGGCATCGGTCATCTCGACTTTCATGGCGGTCTTGGCATCCGCGCCCATGGGCGTCACCTTGCTTTCGGTTTCACATGATAGGTATGAAGCGCGAAGGGCCAAGTCAACCGGCCATAGTCTGGCGGCCATAGTCTAGCGGCCAAAGTCAGGCGGCCAAAGTCAGGCGGCATCGACCATGACCAACGAGTTGGGCGACATCGGATTCGGCTATAGGCCCCGCGCGGCCTATGCCAGCGATCCGGCGCGCTCGCGCGGGCGCCTGTTCGAAGAGGTCGAAAGCCCGACCCGTACGCCGTTCCAGCGCGACCGCGACCGCATCATCCATTCCACCGCGTTCCGCCGGCTGAAACACAAGACGCAGGTCTTCATCGCCCATGAAGGCGATCATTACCGTACCCGGCTGACCCATTCGATCGAGGTGGCGCAGATCGCACGCGCTCTGGCGCGGGCGCTGCGCGGCGACGAGGATCTGGCTGAAGCGGTGGCGCTGGTGCATGATTTCGGCCACACGCCCTTCGGCCACACCGGCGAGGACGCCCTCAACGAGAAGATGGCTGATTGGGGCGGCTTCGACCACAACGCGCAATCGCTGCGCATCGTGACAAGGCTGGAAGCGCGCTATGCCGAGTTTGACGGACTGAACCTGACCTGGGAAACGTTGGAAGGCCTGGTCAAGCACAATGGTCCGCTGACCGATGCCAACGGCAAGGGCCTGAAGGGTCCGGTGCCGCAGGCGATCCGCGACTATTCGGAACTGCACGACCTCGAACTCGACCGGTTCGCCGGCATAGAGGCGCAGTGTGCTGCGATCGCCGACGATATCGCCTACAACACGCACGACATCGACGACGGCCTGAGGGCGGGGCTGCTGACGCTGGACATGCTGAAGGCCGTCTCGCTGCCGGGGACCATCCTGGAGGGGGTGCGCGCGCGCTATCCCAATCTCGACGAGGTGCGCACCGGCCACGAGCTGATGCGGCGCCAGATCACCGCCATGGTCGAGGACGTGATCAGGTCGACCACCGCCAACCTGGAACGCACCGGGCCGCGGAGCGCCGATGCGGTGAGGGCGGCGGGCGAGACGATGGTGACCTTTTCCGCCGAAATGGCCGTCGCCGAGAAAGAGCTGAAGGCCTTTCTCTACAAGCACCTCTACCGACACAAGGAAGTCATGCGCGTGCGCGCCGATGCGGAGCGGATCGTCAGGAACCTGTTCGACGTCTATTTCGCCGATCCGCGCGCCATGCCGGACGGCTGGCGCGAGGGGCTCGACCGGGCCGAGGATCGCATCAAGGCGCGCAGCGTGGCCGACTTCCTGGCGGGGATGACCGACACCTACGCGCTGAAGGAACACCGGCGTTTGTTTGACCGTACGCCGGATTTGAGCTAGGGCGGGCTCGATTTTGCCGGCCAACAAGCCGGATTCCCTGCAAAGCCGCCAGAGTCATACCCATGAACATCTTCGCCGACTTCACCGCGCGAATCATAAAAGCCGTCGAAGCGCTTGATCTGAAAGCCAGTGACGGTGTTTCGCCCGATCTGTCGCGCATCGCCGTCGAGCCGCCGCGCGATGCCAGCCATGGCGATCTCGCGACCAATGCGGCAATGGTGCTGGCCAAGCCCACCGGCCAGAACCCGCGGGCGCTGGCTGAGCGCCTGGCGCTCGCGCTGCGGGACGACAAGGATGTCGCGGCCGCGGAGGTCGCGGGCCCGGGCTTCGTCAATTTGCGGCTCAGGGACGGTTTTTGGCAGGCACATCTCACGACGCTTCTGGGCGAGGGCCGCAATTACGGCCGCTCCAGCATCGGCGGCGGCAGGAAGGCCAATGTCGAATATGTATCGGCCAACCCGACGGGACCAATGCATGTCGGCCATTGCCGTGGCGCCGTGGTTGGCGATGCGCTTGCCAATCTGATGGCCTTTGCCGGTTACGACGTGATCAAGGAATATGTCATCAACGACGCCGGCTCGCAGATCGACGTTCTCGGGCGCTCGGCGATGCTGCGTTATCGCGAAGCGCTTGGCGACGAGGTCGGCGAGATCCCGGCCGGGCTCTATCCAGGCGACTATCTGGTCCCGGTCGGGCAGGCGCTGGCCAAGGAATTCGGCCGGTCCTTGCTGCAGATGCCGGACGAAGAGGCGCTCGCCATCGTCAAGGACCGCACCATCGACGCGATGATGGCGATGATCCGCGAGGATCTGGCGCTGCTCAACGTGCATCATGACGTGTTCTTCTCCGAGCGCACGCTGCACGCCGACAATGCCAGGAAGATCCGCTCGGCGATAAACGACCTGACGCTGAAGGGCCATATCTACAAAGGCAAGCTGCCGCCGCCCAAGGGCGAGAGGCCGGACGACTGGGAAGATCGCGAACAGACCCTGTTCCGTTCGACGGCGGTCGGCGACGACATGGACCGGGCGCTGGTTAAGTCGGATGGTTCGTTCACCTATTTCGCCGCCGACGTCGCCTATCTCAAGGACAAGGTCGATCGCGGCTTCGTCGAACTGATCTACGTGCTCGGCGCCGATCATGGCGGCTACGTCAAGCGGCTGGAAGCGCTGGCGCGGGCGATCGCCGGCGACGAGGTGAAGCTCACGGTTCTTCTGTGCAACCTGGTAAAGCTGTTTCGCGATGGCGAGCCGGTGCGCATGTCCAAGCGGTCCGGCGATTTCGTGACGCTGCGCGAGGTTGTGGAGGAAGTCGGCCGCGACCCCATCCGCTTCATGATGCTCTATCGCAAGAACGATGCGCCGCTGGATTTCGACTTCGCCAAGGTGACCGAGCAGTCCAAGGACAATCCGGTGTTCTATGTGCAGTACGCTTCGGCGCGCTGCCATTCGGTATTCCGGCAGGCGAGCGAGCAGTTGGGAGAGGCCAATTTCGATCGCAACAGTCTGGCGGCTGCCGTGGCGTTGCTGACCGACGAAGGCGAGATCGGCCTGATCAGGAAACTCGCTGAATATCCACGGTTGATCGAGTCGGCGGCACTTGCGCTCGAGCCGCATCGGCTGGCATTCTACCTCTACGATCTGGCCTCAAGCTTCCACGGGCACTGGAACCGCGGCACCGATAATCCGGACTTACGTTTTGTTAAGGTTAACGACCGACAATTGACGCATGCCAGACTAGGGCTGGTGCAGGCTGTTTCGGATGTCTTGACGTCCGGCCTGACGCTGATCGGCGCCGCGGCGCCCACCGAAATGCGTTAGGTTTGACTAAAAAACCTGTCACCTTTTGCCCACATTGCGCTGGTAAGGGCCAACCCTGCGCGACGTCCATGGCGTCCGAATGAGTGCGAGTTCGGGAACAATAATGGCAGACAGAACCCAGCTGAGAATAGCCGACAACAACGACATCGCCAACGATGATCCGTTCGCGGAACTGACCAGGATCATGGGGTTCGACCCGCGCCAGCCGGTCAAGCCACAGGCGCCCGCCCAACCGAAAGCCGCCGCTGATCAGCAGGCGCAGGAGGTCGATTTCGACATCGATCTCGAAAAGGAGTTGATGGGCGACTTCGACTTTGCCGAAGGCAACGCCGCGACGGTCGCCGATGTTGATGAGCCGGCGTTCGACGCCGCCGCTACCGACGGCATGGATGACGAACTCGCCATGGCGTTCGACGACATGCAGCTCGACGATGAGCATGGTGCCGACGACGCTGTTGCCGAGGCCGCGCCAACCGTCGATGCCGCTTTCGATACGGATTTCGACGATGCGGTAGCCAGCTCTCTCGATGGCGTTTCGCCGCTCGATGACGATCTGCCCATGGCGGACGAGCTTGCGGCATCGCTCGATCAGGACTTCCGGCTTGATGACGCGACCGATGCGGCCGAGCCCGCCTTGGCCGCCGAAGTGGCGGAGCCTGTCGCGGAGCCTACCGTCGACCATGAATTCGACGATGGCTTTGCCCTTTCGCTCGAAGACGAACTGATGCTCGATGGTCACGTGGCGGAGCAGCAGCCTGAAGCGGCCGCGGCTCCGGTCGAGCCTCCCGTCGAGGCGGCGCTGAACGCGAACCATGCGGTTTCCGAAGAGGATTTTGGCGATCGCTTTGATGACGCCACGGCTTTCGACGACGGGCTGGCGGATATCGATTTCGATCTGGCTGCCGATCACTCGGTCGCGACCGATGCGCCCGTGGCTGCGGAGACGGATGCGCTTGACGCGCATGACGTGACCGCCGAGACGGCAGATGCGCACGAAATGGAGGACGTGTTCGCCGAGGCGACGGATGCGGAAGGCGAGGCGGCAGACCTGGCCGCCGATGAGCCGCTGGACGATGCTTTCGAGCAGGATTTCAACGACGCGCTTGCCGAAGCGACGGACGAGCCGGCCGCTGAGTCTGTGGCTGCCCCCGTTCATCCGGCCGCCCCGGCTATGGCCGAACCGGTGCATGCCGCCGCCGTCGAGCGTAGCCTTGAAGACGAGTTGAACGCGCTGTTGGGCGCCATGAGCGCGCGCCCGGCGCCGGTGGCCAAGGAGGAGGTCGCGGTTCAGCAGCCTGTCGCCGCGACCGCGAAACCCCACGAAGAACCGACGGCCGGTGACCTCGACTGGAACCTGGACGAACCTGCGGCGACGCAGCAGCATCAGGCGGTCTCGACCGCTGACGTCGATCTTGACGATCTCATGCTCGATGAGCTTCAGGACCAGGACCTCGGCGCGCATGCCACTGTCTCTGAAGACGATGATTTCGAAGCGGAACTCGCCGCAAGCATCGACCTGGCTGAAGGAATCGACCGGGATGAAGACCTCGCCGCGGATTCCGCCGCGCCGGAAACTTTCCGCGACGATCCCCTCGATTGGCTGACGACGCAGTCCACGCCGCCCGAGCCGGCCCGCTCGTGGAGCCGGGTTACGCCGGTCCCGCAGCCGCAACAGGCGAGTTTTACCGCCCAGCCGATGGCTTCGGCGGCCCCCATGGCGGCGCCGGCTGCCGCGATCCCGACCTATCGTGCGGCCGAGCCTGCCGCTTATGCGGCGCCGGCCGCCGCGCAGCGCGAGCAGTCCGCGTTCGATGACGAGATGCCTGACGTCGAGACCGTCGATGTGCCGGAGCGCGTCGTGGCGCTTCAGGATGATCTCGACATTCCGGAATTGCACTTCGAAGAGGACGAGCCGGCCGCGCCCGGCTACGACGATCTCGACGCCGAATTCTCCAATCTGCTGACCGAGATGAATACAGTGGATGTCGCTGCGGCTCCCGCAAACGCCAGCGCGCCCTATGCCGACGACTCCTACAATCCCGGCTTCAAGTCGGGATACGATGCCTTTGAACAGGGCTATGAGGCTCTCAAGCCGGGCTATGAGACGCTCAAGCCGGGCTATGAGGGGCTCAAGCCGGGCTATCAGCCCGAGGCGCGCACCTACGCGGCACGGCCAGCGGAAATGTCTGCCCGCGCGACAGCGCCGGCGGGTTATGCCGACGCCACCAATGGCTTCGACGTCGACGACTTGCCCGGCAGCCAGCCGGTTTCACAGGCCGACGATTTTGCCGTCGACGAGCTCGACTACGATCCCGAGCTGGACGAGGCGATGTCGGTTCCTGGTCTCGCCGAACGCGAGGCCGGCGGGTCGCCGCGCAGGCGCGGCCTGCTCATCGCCGCCATTGTCGGTGCAGTCGTTGTCACCGGAGGCCTCGGCGCCTTCGCGCTGTCTCCGGGCGGCCAGGGCGGCAGTGACGCCCCGGTCTTGGTCAAGGCGGATAACGCACCGATCAAGGTCAAGCCGGAAAATCCGGGCGGCGCCGTGGTGCCGAACCAGGACAACAAGGTCTACGACGCGGTCGCCAAGGGCGCCAAGCCCGCCGAGCCGGTCCAGCAGAAGCTCGTCACCAATGTCGAGGAACCGGTGGATGTGGCGGCGAAAGATCCGGCTCGCGCCGTCGATCTCTCGCCCGACCAGACCGCAGCCGACGCGACCGACGGCGACGGCGGCGATGCTCCAACCGCCGTTGCGGCGCCAGCCGATAACGCCGCGCCCGCAGCCAAGTCCGAGGACCGCATCGCGCAGGTCCTCCAGGATGCCGACAAGGGAACGAATCCCGACGTCGTCGCCGTGGCGCCGCGCAAGGTTAGGACCATGGTGGTCAAATCGGACGGGTCGCTGGTGCCGCGTGAGGATCCGGCGCCCGCCGCACCGAAAGTGGCTGCCGTGGAGCCGGTCGATCCGGCGCCGCAACATGTCGCGCCGTCGGCTCAGGCTGATGCTGACCAGACCGGCACGGTGGCGCCGGACGCCGCGCAGGCGGCCGATGAGCCAGCCCTGAAACCGGTGGCCGAGCCCAAGGCGGAAGCCAAGGCCCAGTCGGCCAACACGCCGGCCAAGGTCCCGGTCGCGCCGCAGCGCCCGTCCGACCAGCCGGTCGACGTGGTCGGCGAGGTCAAGCCCGATCAGGTTGCCTCCATCAGTCCCGCGGCGCCCTCGACCGGCGGCGGTTCGTGGTCGATGCAGATCGCCTCGCAGCCGACGGTCGAAAGCGCGCAGTCGACCTATCAGGATCTGCAGCGTCGCTATGGTGGCGTGCTTTCCGGCCGCACCGCCAACATCGTCAAGGCGGAGATCGCCGGCAAGGGGACTTTCTACCGCGTCCGCGTGCCCGCGCAGTCGCGCAACGATGCCATCAATCTGTGCACCAGCTACAAGGCTGCCGGCGGCAACTGCTTCGTGTCGAGGTAGTCATTCACCTCCCGTGTCGGAGGAGAGCAGTTTGAGAACCGGCGCGGCCTCAACGCCGCGCCGTTTTCTTTTTGCACTTTTCGACGTGATTCCCTTTGGCCGCGGAAGATTCTAGACTCGTCGGCATGACCGAATCAAAATCCATGATCCTCGGCTGTGCCGGGAAATCGCTCACCCGCGAAGAAATCAGTTTCTATCGCAATGAATGCCCGTGGGCCTTCATCCTGTTTGCCCGCAACATCAGCGAGACCGAGCAGATCCGCGATCTGGTCGCCGAGATGCGCGACTGCATCGGACGGCCGGACGCGCTGGTGTTCATCGACCAGGAAGGCGGCAGGGTGCAGCGGCTGCGGCCGCCGCTGGCGCCGAACTATCCAGCCGGCGGCGCGCTCGGTGCGCTGTGGCGCGACGACCATGACGCCGGAGGCCGCGCCGCCTGGCTGATGGCGCGGCTGCACGCTTTCGACCTTCTGCGCTACGGCATCACGGCGGATTGCCTGCCGGTGCTCGACGTGCCGATCGAAGGGGCGAGCGACGTCATCGGCGCGCGCGCCTATGGCAAGGAGCCGCGCCCGGTCATCGAACTCGGTCGCGCCGCGGCGGAAGGCCTGATGTCTGGCGGCGTGCTGCCGGTCATGAAGCATATTCCCGGCCATGGCCGGGCTTTCGCGGACACGCATTTCGAACTGCCTGTCGTCGACGCTTCGATGAGCGAGCTGCAGCGGCACGATTTTGCGCCGTTCAGGGAACTCAACCACCTGCCGATGGCCATGACCGCGCATGTCGTCTACAGCGCGATCGACCCGAAAAACCCGGCAACCACCTCCGGCAAGATCATCGACGAGATCATTCGCCGCGAGATCGGCTTCGATGGGCTGCTGATGAGCGACGACACCTCGATGAAGGCACTTTCTGGGGATTTCCCGACAAAGGCGGCCTCGATCCTTGCGGCCGGCTGCGATCTGGTCCTTCACTGCAACGGCGTTTTCGAGGAGATGGCGGGCATCGCATCGCGAACCAAAGGGCTTGAGGGCAAGTCGCTTGAGCGCGCAAACCGGGCAATGACCTATATAGAAAAACGCGACGCGGCTGAAGAAACCGAGATACGCGCCGAATTCGCCACCTATTTCGATGCGGTGGCCTGACAGAGGAAGAACGGGACGTGGCGGAAGCATTGGAAAGCAAGGCCGGGAAGGCCGCACCGATGGACCGCCTGTGGGCCGAAAGCGATGATACCCGGCTGACCGGCGATCCGTCGCTGGTCGTCGACGTCGCAGGATTCGAAGGCCCGCTCGATCTTCTGCTGCATCTTGCCCGCAACCAGAAGGTCGATCTCGCGCGCATCTCCATCCTGGCGCTGGCCGAGCAGTATTTGGCCTTCGTCGAGACGGCGAGGGCACTGAGACTTGAGCTCGCCGCGGATTATCTGGTGATGGCGGCGTGGCTCGCCTTCCTCAAATCGAAGCTTTTGATCCCGAAGCAGCCGGGCGAGGAAGGCGAAAGCGGCGAGGAACTGGCGGCGGTGCTGCAATTCCGGCTCAAGCGGCTGGAAGCCATGCGCGATGCATCGGCGCGGCTGGTCAACCGGAACCGGCTCGGCCGCGACGTGTTCGCGCGCGGCATGCCGGAAATGGTGATCATCGAGAAGCGCAACGCCTATTCGGCGTCGCTCTACGATCTGCTCACCGCCTATGCCCAGCAGCGGCAGAAGCAGGCAATCACCAATGTCACGATCGCCAGGCGCGGCGTCTGGTCGCTCAAGGACGCCCGCGATATCCTGACAAGGCTGATCGGCTCGCTGCAGGACTGGACGGCGCTCGACAGTTTTCTCGTCCGATATCTGTCCAGCCCGGAAGAGCGGCGCACCGCGATCGCCAGCTCGTTCGCGGCGACACTGGAACTCGTGCGCGAGGGCAAGATGGATGTGCGGCAGGACGAGGTGTTCGCGCCGATCTATCTGCGCGACCACCGCGCACAGGCAATCAAGGCAGTCGAGGTGGCATCATGAGCGAACGCGCCAACGCTTCGGTTGTCCCGTTCAAGATGGACAACGAACCGGAGGAGGGCGAGATCGACCAGGCTTCGGTTCAGAATCCGGCCCAGAATCCGGCGCAGAATCCCGCCGAGCGGCTGCATATGGCGGAGGCGGTGCGCATGGCCGAGGCGATCGTTTTCGCCAGTGCCGAGCCCGTCAGCGAAAAGCAGTTGGCCGCGCGCCTTCCCGATGGCATCAACATCGCGCTCGCGATGGCCGAGCTGCAGCAGATCTATGCGCGGCGCGGCGTCAACCTGGTGCGGGTCGGCGATGCCTGGGCGTTTCGCACCGCCGGCGATCTCGCCTTCCTGATGAGCCGCGACACCGTCCAGCAGCGCAAGCTGTCGCGCGCGGCGCTCGAAGTTCTGGCGATCATTGCCTATCACCAGCCGGTGACGCGCGCCGAGATCGAGGACATCAGAGGCGTCGAAACCTCGAAGGGCACGCTGGATACGCTCTTGGAGACGGAATGGGTACGCATGCGCGGCAGGCGCAAAACGCCCGGCCGTCCCGTGACCTATGGCACCACCGAAACCTTCCTCGACCATTTCGCGCTGGAGGAAATCCGCGATCTCCCCGGCATGGAGGAGTTGAAGGGTGCCGGCCTGCTTTCGGGCCGCATGCCTTCGAATTTCTCCATTCCGCAGCCGCCGGCGGACCCGGATGTACTGACCGAGGACGAGGATCCGCTGACCGATATCGATCTCGAGGAACTCGGCCTGCTGACGCCGCGCGTCACGGAAGATTGACCACAAGCCCCTGTTCCTGGAGGCTTTCCCGGGCTAGATGCACCGATTGGTAGCGGACCGCATCGCCGAAAATGCGTGACATCCGACACCCTTTCATAAACTCTGTCGCGGTTGTGTTTGAATCCCAACGCGAAAACGCATAGATCATCGCCAGGGAAACCATTCGAGAGAGAGTTGCTATGGGTTCATTTTCGATTTGGCACTGGATGATCGTGCTGGTCATCGTGCTTCTGGTGTTCGGCCGCGGCAAGATACCCGAGCTGATGGGCGACATGGCCAAGGGTATCAAGAGCTTCAAGAAGGGCATGGCCGACGACGACGTTGCCGACGACAAGCGTACCGTCGAACATCGCGCCGACGAAACCGTTTCGGCAGCGAAGGAAAAGGCCAGCAAGAGCTGAGCCAAGGGTTGTTGCTTTGTGCGTGTCGTTGTCCCAGAACCGCTTCGCACTTTTGGGCGGCATGCATTAGTCGGAACGGATAGCCATGTTTGAAGTCGGCTGGACCGAAATGCTGGTGATCGCGATCGTTATGATCGTGGTCGTCGGGCCGAAGGATTTGCCCAACATGCTGCGCACCTTCGGCCGCACGACGGCGAAGCTGCGTGCCATGGCGGCCGATTTCCAGAAGCAGTTCAACGAGGCGCTAAAGGAAGCGGAGCTCGACGACGTCAAGAAGTCGGTCGACGAGCTAAGGGGGCTCAGCCCGGTTGCCGAGATCAGGAAACAGCTCAATCCGTTCGAGCAGGCGGCCGCCGATGTGCGTTCCGGCGTCGACGCGGCGATGAAGCCGAAGCCGGCCGTCGATACGGCAGCGCCCGCCGGCTCGGTATCGCAGGCGGCCGAACCGTTGAAGAACGGCGCGACCACCATGCCGGGGGCCAATGAACCCGATACCGCGCCGGCCGCGCCGATCTTCCCGGTCATGACCGATGAATCGGTAGTGGCGTCCTCAGCGCCGACAGAGCTGACGCCAAAGGCACCCGCGGCAGGGAAAGCGGCCAAGCCCGCCAAGGCTTCGGCGAACGGCGCGAAAGCTTCCACGCCTGCGAAAGCGGCGACCGCCAAACCCGCGCCAGCACCCAAAGCGCCGGCGAAGCCCGTGGCGGCGTCAAAGGATGCCAAACCGGCAGCAGCCAAGGCGGCGACGACCAAGGCCGAGGCGAAACCGGCTCCAGCGAAGAAGCCAGTGGCCAAAAAGACGGCGGGAGCCGCCAAGTGAGCGTTTCGGACAAGGAAAAGGACGAGATCGAGAAATCCTCGGCGCCGCTGATGGAGCATCTCATCGAGTTGCGCCGCCGGCTGATCTGGTCGCTCGGCGGCTTCTTCGCCGCGTTCCTGGTCTGCTTCTTCTTCGCCAAGAAGCTGTTCAACCTACTTGTCGTGCCATTCAAATGGGCGACGCAATGGGCGGGGCTCGACCCGCACAAGGTCGAGCTGATCTATACCGCGCCGCAGGAATTCTTCTTCACGCAGGTCAAGCTCGCCATGTTCGGCGGCATGGTGATCGCCTTTCCGCTGATCGCCACGCAGATCTACAAGTTCATCGCGCCCGGCCTCTACAAGAACGAACGCAACGCCTTCCTGCCGTTCCTGATCGCGTCGCCAATCCTGTTCCTGATGGGCGCCTCGCTGGTCTATTTCTTCTTCACGCCGATGGTGATGTGGTTTTTCCTCGCCATGCAGCAATCGGGCACCAACGACCAGGTGCAGATTTCGCTGCTGCCGAAGGTGTCGGAATATCTCAGCCTGATCATGACGCTGATCTTCTCCTTCGGCCTGGTATTCCAACTGCCGGTGGTGACCAGCCTGATGACGCGCGTCGGCATGCTGTCATCCAAGGCGCTGGCCGAGAAGCGCAAATGGGCGATCGTCATCGCCTTCGTCGTCGCGGCGGTGCTGACGCCGCCCGACCCGATGAGCCAGATCGGCCTCGCCATCCCGACCATCCTGCTCTACGAGGTCGCCATCTGGTCGGCGCGGATGATCGAACGCAGCCAGGAGCGCGAGCGCCTGGCGCGGGAGAAGCAGCAATCCGAGGAAGAGGTGGCGGAAAAGCCGGCAGACGCATCCTCCACATAGGGCAGGCGCGTCGCCCCTGCGGGCTGCCGGCCTCGGAATCGGTGCGCGGCCCGGTGCCGATAGGAATTTTTTCTTGACTTGGTGCCCGCCGCTATGGTACATATTCGGTTATGGTGCTGATTTGCGCCAACGACCCGCCGCCGAGGCGGGTTTTTTATTTCTGGACTGTCGCGCTATCCCTCACCACTCGAAAGCGGGCTCGCGGCCCCTGCCGTCAGCAAGCCCGATCTTGCATCGATCAGAGATGCGGTTTACCCCCTCTGGCCTGAAACGCATCGCGAAACCGACGATGCGTTTCAGGCTATATTCTTGAGCATATCGTAGCGCAAACCGCCGCGCCTTTGGCGGCAAGCTACCGCAGGAGCTTTCAGACCATGCTTGACATCAAATGGATTCGCGACAACCCGAAGGCCCTTGTCGAGGCGCTGGTCAAGCGCTCGTGGTCGGTCGAGGAAGCGCAGTCCACCGTCGACGACCTGATCGCCAGGGACGAGGCGCGGCGCGAACATGTCACCGAGCTGCAGACCAAGCAGGAACGCCGCAATGCCGCCTCGAAAGAGATCGGCAACGCCATGCGCTCGGGCGATGCGGCCCTTGCCGAAAAACTGAAAGCCGAAGTGGGCGAGATAAAAACCTTCATCCAGAATGGCGAGGCGCGCGAACGCGAGCTCGACAAGGCGCTGAACGACGCGCTGGCGGTGTTGCCCAACGTGCCGCTCGACGATGTGCCGGTCGGCAAGGACGAGCACGACAATGTGGTCAAGCATATCGTCGGCAAGGTGCCTACCCGCCCGAACTGGGTGAAGGAGCATTTCGAGATCGGCGAAGCGCTCGGCATGATGGATTTCGAGCGCGCCGCGAAACTTTCCGGCTCGCGCTTCACCGTGCTGAAGAGCGGGCTGGCGCGGATGGAACGCGCCATCGGCCAGTTCATGCTCGACCTGCACACGACCGAGCATGGCTATGAGGAAGTCATCCCGCCGCTGATGGTGAACTCAGATGTCATGTTTGGTACTGGGCAGTTACCTAAATTCAAAGAAGACTTATATCAGATAGCAAACGATTTCCAAAACCTCAGATTGGAACTGAGTTCCACAAAGATATATAGAGATTTAGCCAGTAATATTTCTCTTCTTCAGGGGATTTCTGTTGCTGCTATTCCGTACATAGCCGATGCAGAAAGGGATAAATTTAGATCCGATATCACATCCAATCTCGAACGTACTCGAGATATTTTGGATATGATCCAACAGCGAGGCGGCTCATACGACGAGGTGCTTAGCCGGATATCTTCATCCGGGGTTTCTGAACAATTCCTGATCCCCACCGCCGAAGTGCCGCTCACCAACCTCGTGCGCGAGGAAATCACCGCCCATGAGAAACTGCCGCTGCGCTACACCGCGCTGACGCCGTGCTTCCGCTCGGAGGCCGGCTCGGCAGGGCGCGACACGCGCGGCATGCTGCGCCAGCACCAGTTCTACAAGGTCGAGCTGGTGTCGATCACCGATCAGGAGTCCTCGCTCGCCGAGCATGAGCGGATGACCGAGTGTGCCGAGGAAGTGCTGAAGCGGCTCGAATTGCCGTTCCGCACCATGGTGCTGTGCACCGGGGACATGGGTTTTGGCGCGCGAAAAACCTATGACATCGAGGTGTGGCTGCCCGGCCAGAACGCCTATCGCGAAATCTCGTCCTGCTCTGTCTGCGGCGATTTCCAGGCCAGGCGCATGGAAGCCCGCTACAAGGACAAAGACGGCAAGGGCAACCGCTTCGTCCATACGCTGAACGGCTCAGGCACGGCTGTCGGGCGCGCACTTATCGCCGTCATCGAAAACTACCAGAACGAGGATGGCAGCGTAACCATTCCTGAAGTGCTGCGGCCTTATATGGGCGGGCTGGAAAAGATCGAATCGAAATAATGCGTATTCTCCTGACCAATGACGACGGCATTCATGCCGAGGGCCTGGCGTCGCTCGAGCGCGTCGCGCGCACATTGTCCGATGATGTCTGGGTGGTGGCGCCGGAGCAGGACCAGTCCGGCTATGCGCACTCGCTGTCGATCTCGGAGCCGCTGCGGCTGAGGAAAATCGGCGAGAAGCACTTTGCCGTGCGCGGCACGCCGACCGACTGCGTCATCATGGGCGTGAAGAAGATTCTGCCCGGCGCGCCCGACCTGATCCTGTCGGGCATCAATTCCGGCGCCAACATCGCTGACGACGTCACCTATTCGGGAACCGTCGCCGGCGCGATGGAGGGCGCGTTGCTCGGCATACGCTCGATCGCGCTCAGCCAGGGCTACAGCACTATCGGCGAGGACCGCGTCGTTCCCTACGAGACCACCGAGGCGCTGGCGCCGGCGCTGCTCAAGAAACTCGTCGCGACGCCGCTGCCGGACGGCGTGCTGCTCAACGTCAATTTTCCGAACTGCCTGCCTGAAGAGGTCGCCGGCACGGTGGTCACCTCGCAGGGCAAGCTCGTACACAGCCTGTGGGTCGAGGAACGCCGCGACGGGCGCGGGCTGCCGTACTACTGGCTGCGCTTCGGCCGCGAACCCGTCGAGGGCAAGCAGGGCACCGACCTTTTTGCGCTGCGCAATCGCCTGGTGTCGGTGACGCCGTTGCAGCTCGACCTCACAGCGCATGAGATTCGTGACCAGCTGAGCAAGGCCCTTGCATGAACCTGCCGATCGATGACCGAGAAGGATTTGCCGCCTTCCTGCTGCGCCTGCGCGGCAGGGGGACCGTGCCGAAGGCGCTGATCGCGGCCTTCGAGGCGACACCGCGGCGCGGCTTCCTGGCCGCCCAATTCCATTCCATCGCCTGGTCGGACCGCATGCTGCCGATCGAATGCGGCGAAGCGATCGAGGGCGCGGACATGCAGGCGGCGGTGATCGCCGCACTCGCCATCGAAGTCGGGAATCGCGTGCTCGAGATCGGTACCGGCTCCGGTTATACGGCAGCGGTGATGTCGCGCCTGTCAGGCCGGGTTGTCACCATCGACCGCTACAAGACGCTGGTCGAACAGGCGCGGCAGCGCTTCGAGGCGCTCGGCATCGGCAACGTCATCGCGCGCCAGGTGGATGGTTCCTCCGGTTTGGCCGCAGAAGGCCCGTTCGACCGGATCGTCGCCTGGGCCGCCTTCGACAGCCTGCCGCGTTTCCTGCTCGACCAGTTGTCGAGCGGCGGCATCGTGATCGCGCCGATCGGACCGGAGGAGGGCGAGCAGGTGCTGGCCAAGCTCACCAAGGTCGGCAGCCGTTTCGAGCGCGAGGATATCGGCCTCGTGCGCCTGCAGCCGGTGTTGCGCAGCCTGGCGGCCGTTATCTAGGGATTGTCCATGTCAGCCGGCCTGCAACGGCGGCTGCGCGTGCCTCTATATGGGCAGTCTGGGCGGCCTCAAATATTTTAAGAAATTTTGCGTCTGATTCTAAGGGGTTAACCGACCAGTAACATTAACGCGCTTTAATCCTGTCCAGTTGGTGCAGAGTTTGTGCGGGTTAGTGCGATGCAACTCAGTGTTTTGAAGGCAAACAGTCGCAATTTGGCGCGGGGCTGCGCTGTTCTCATGATCGCGGGTGCCGCGGCTGGGTGCAGCTCGCAAGTGTCGCGGTTCAACGGCGTCGACGACGTCTTCACCTCCTCGACTAACAATCAGCGCGCCATCATCAACAAGCAGGATGCCGTGCAGCAGCCCTATCCGGGGGATGTCGCGGCCGCGCCGGTCGATGGCAGCCACACGCAGTCGGTCAGCCGCTCCAGCCTCGAACCGGTGTCGACGCGGCCGCTGCCGCCACCGGTCGCCCAGGCGCAGCCCGCTCCCGCGCTGGCACCCGCCGCCAATCCGGTGCGTGTTGCATCGGCGCCCGCTCTGGTGCGCCCGGCACCGCATGTCGACCGGACGGCGACCGGCACGGTTGCTCCCGCGGCCAAGCCCTTCAAGGATGCCCAGCCCGACGCCAAGGCAGCCGGCACGGCGCATGCCACCGAAATCGTCGTCAGGGACGGTGAAACGATCTCCGGGCTGGCGCAGCACTACAAGGTGCCGGCCGACGTGATCATGAAGGTCAACGGGCTGAGCGCGACCAAGGGGCTGAAGACCGGCCAGAAGATCATCATTCCGGCCTACGCCTATTCCAGCAAGGCCGAGCCCAGGGTTGCCGACGCCAAGCCAGCCAACGGCAAGCGCGACTTGCCGGCCACCGCGCCGGAAAAGGTCGCCGTGCTGCCGCAGCAGCCGAAGCTCAAGGAGGGCAAGTCAGCCGCGCAGGTCGATGCTTCGGCCGCGGCGAACAAGCCCAAAGACAGCAAGCCCGCGCCGCAAACGGCCGCCGCCGCGCCCAAGGCCGGCGCCGGTACCTATACGGTGCAGTCGGGCGATACGCTTTCCTCGATCGCCAGGAAGACTGGCGTCGGGGTTGTCGCCATCAAGCAGGCGAACGGCATGCAGGACGGCTTGCTGAAGATCGGCCAGACGCTGAAGGTGCCGGCCGGCGGAACGGCCACGGTGGCCGCCGCAAAGCCTGCGGCGGTAGACCCGGTGACGACAGCCACGACGCAGCCGACGGCCAAGACGACGCCGTCGCAAACGCTGGCTTCCTACACGCCGCCGAAGAAAGACGCCAAGGTCATCCAGCAGGCCGAGGATGACGACGCTGTGGCGCCGGACGCCACCGGCATAGGCAAGATGCGCTGGCCGGTGCGCGGCCGCGTCATTTCCGGCTTCGGTTCCGGCAAGGACGGCGTCGACATCGCCGTGCCGGCAGGCACGCCGGTCAAGGCGGCCGAGAATGGCGTCGTCATCTATGCCGGCGACGGCCTCAAGGAATTCGGCAATACGGTGCTGGTGCGGCACGAGAATGGCCTAGTCACCGTCTACGGTCACGCCAGCTCGATCGAGGTCCAGCGCGGCCAGAAGGTCAAGCGCGGCCAGGAGATCGCGCTGTCGGGCATGAGCGGCACGACGGACTCGCCGAAGCTGCACTTCGAAGTGCGCAAGAACTCGGCCCCGGTCGATCCCTCCGGCTATCTCGAATAGTCGGGGCTATTTCGAATAGAATAAAAAAAGCGATTTGCGGGCCGCCTGACCTCCAGTCCGGCCCGCCGGCTCAGCCCGCCCCGCAAGGAGCGGGCTTTTTCAGTTGGTTGCTGGATGCACGTCGTTGTTTTCATGCATGTCTAACCAGGATCAAATTTTGAGTGACATGCTGAACCAAAGAGCAGCCCTCAACCGCGCTAATGGCGCGGGGACACATCACGCCAAATAGCTTTTGGGAGTCTAGACGTTTGCCATTGGCGGGCGCCTGAGCAGCGCCCGGAACCGTCGTGCGCACCACGTCTCCGGCGCCGCAGTCGCTCCCTTGGCGGGGATCGGCGCAAGAGCCGTATTGCGACTCGCGTTATCGAAAATGGTTTATCTGCATTTTAACTAATGTAGAGGAAAGTCATTCTCGACGCTCTGCAAGGAGAGTGGAATGATTGAATCTGTCGAAGAGGATGAACTTCCGTCCGCCAGCCCAACGCATCGCTGGCAATCGCATGTACGAGCAACTGCTTTAATCGTTGCGCCGGTCATTTCGATCGCAAGTGCCGCTTTGGCCGGCTATTTCTCCTATGCGGTGATCAATACCAAGCCGCCCACAGACATGTCCGAGCTGGCCATTTCCATCCTGAAATCAGGTGATGCTTCACCAGAAATGCAGGCCTGGGCGACCGATACACTCGGGATACAAACCGATATTCCCATGGTTCTGGGAAGCATAAAGCCTGTGCGGGAATGAACACGATATAGAAACCGGCGTCCCCGGACGGGTCGGCCACGAAACTTTTGTGGCCGGCTCCTGCCGTCACTCGGTGAGCCGCGCCTAATCCTTCAACGGCTTGCCGAGCCGGCCTGCGAGGTCCTGCGTGAACTGCCAGGCGACGCGACCCGAGCGGCTGCCGCGTGTCGTCGCCCATTCCAGCGCCTCGGCGCGCAACTGCCCGGGGTCGATGTCGAGCCCATGATGGCTGGCGTAGCCGTTGACCATTTCGAGATATTCGTCCTGCGAACATTTGTGGAAGCCGAGCCACAAGCCGAAGCGATCGGAGAGCGAAACCTTCTCCTCGACCGCCTCGGACGGATTGATGGCGGTGGAGCGCTCATTGTCGATCATGTCTCGCGGCAGAAGATGGCGGCGGTTCGACGTGGCGTAGAAAATGACATTGGCCGGGCGGCCTTCGACGCCGCCTTCGAGTGCTGCCTTCAACGATTTGTAGGAGGTATCGTCATGGTCGAAGGAGAGGTCGTCGCAAAACAGGATGAAGCGGTAAGGCGCGGCCTTCAGCAGCGTCATCAGCTTCGGCAGCGTATCGATGTCCTCCCGATGGATCTCTATCAGCTTGAGCGGGCGGTCGAGTTTCGGCGAGGCGTTGATTGCGGCATGCACGGCCTTGACCAGCGACGATTTGCCCATGCCGCGCGCGCCCCACAAAAGCACGTTGTTGGCGGCATAGCCGGAGGCGAAGCGCTCCGTGTTGTCGACGAGGATGTCGCGCACGCGGTCGACGCCGCGGATCAGGCCGATGTCGACGCGGTTCACCTTGCGTACCGGCTCCAGATAACCCGGATCCGCCTGCCAGACGAAGCAATCGGCTCCGCCAAGGTCGGTTTCGGGCACAGGCGGCGGGGCGAGGCGGCTGACCGCCTCGATCAGGCGGTCGAGTTTCTGGTTCAATGCGTCGATGCTGGTATCGGTCATCTCAGGTCTTTTGCTCTGGTTCCGCGAGGGAAGGTGTGGCCGGGTTCGATCCCGACAGTTTCGAAACTCGCTGCAACCGTTTGTTACAGCGCGATCTTTTGCGAAAACCCGCTCGCGCTTTTCGCGGTCATGCTCTAACACGGGCGAACAGGCCGGAAAAGCAGCCGATTTGCCCGGCCACGCAGTTGCATTGGCAACTTTACCGACTATATTCCGGCCAAATTTCGCGGGGCTGCCAAATCCACTGAACCGTTTGGCGGCTGTTTTCAAAATTCAGGAGTACCTCGATGTTCGTGACACCGGCATATGCCCAAGGCATTGGGGCTTCTCCCGACATGTTCATCAGCATTTTGCCGTTCGTCCTGATCTTCGTGATCATGTATTTTCTCATCATCCGGCCGCAGCGCACGCAGCTGAAGAAGCGCGGCGAGATGCTGGCGGCCGTGCGCCGCGGCGACACGGTCGTCACCGGCGGCGGCTTCGTCGGCAAGGTAACCAAGGTGATCGACGACCATGAGCTCGAGATCGACCTCGGTGGCGGCACGAAGGTGACGGCGTTGCGCTCGACGATCGCCGACGTGCGCGTCAAGGGTGAGCCGGTGGCGAACCAGAACGCCAAGAAATAACCAAATTCCAGGCGGAGCGATCCGCGGACACGCTCTGACGGACGACGCTATATGCTTTATTTCTCGCGCTTCAAGATGATCCTGATCTGGCTGGCCGTGGCCGCCACAGTGGTCCTCGCTGCGCCCAATCTCATTCCCGCAAGCACGCTGGCGCAGCTTCCGAGCTGGGTGCCCAAGCGGCAGATGACGCTCGGCCTCGACCTGCAGGGCGGCTCGCACATCCTGCTCCAGATGGATCAGAACGATCTGGTCAAGGCGCAGCTGGAGACGACGCGTGACGAGATCAGGACGCTGCTGCGCGAGGCCAAGATCGGCTATACCGGCCTGGCGGGCACGGGCAGGACCGTACAGGTCCGCATACAGGACCCGAACCAGCTCGATGCGGCCAAGACGGCACTGAAGCCGCTGACCGATCCGGTCGCCGCAAGCCTGTTCACCGGCGGGTCCGTCCAGGAGATGGCGCTGGATGATTCCGAACCCGGCCTGCTCAAATTCACCGTCACCGACGCCGGCATAAAATATCGCACCTCGGCTGCGTTGGCACAGTCGATCGAAGTCGTCGAACGCCGCGTCAATGAACTCGGCACCACCGAACCGATCGTGCAGCGGCAGGGCGATGACCGCATCCTGGTGCAGGTGCCCGGTTTGCAGGACCCGCAAAGGCTGAAGGAAATCATCGGCCAGACCGCCAAGCTGACCTTCCAGATGGTGGACCAGTCTATGCCGGTGCAGGATGCGCTGAAGGGCCGTCCGCCGGCCGGTTCATCGATCCTCTATTCGCAGGACGATCCGCCGGTTCCCTACCTGATCGAAAACCGCGTCATCGTTTCCGGCGAAGACCTCTCCAAAGCGACCGCAACCTACAACTCGCAGACCAACGAGCCGGTGGTTTCCTTCACCTTCAACTCGCGCGGCGCGACACGGTTCGGGCAGGCGACATCGCAGAATGTCGGCAAGCTGTTCGCCATCATCCTCGACAACCAGGTGATTTCGGCACCGCAGATCCGCGAGCCGATCCTGGGCGGCAGCGGCCAGATCTCAGGCAATTTCACGGCCGAGAGCGCCAATGACCTCGCGGTCCTGCTGCGCGCAGGCGCGCTGCCGGCAAAGCTGACCGTGATCGAGGAGCGCACGGTGGGTCCGGGCCTCGGCCAAGATTCGATCCATGCCGGCAAGGTCGCCGGCATCATCGGCTCTATCCTTGTCGTCGCCTTCATGTTCGTCGCCTACGGCTTCCTCGGCTTCCTCGCCAACATCGCGCTGGCGGTGCACGTGGCGATGATCGTCGGACTGCTATCGCTGCTTGGCGCGACACTGACCTTGCCAGGCATTGCCGGTATCGTGCTGACCATCGGCATGGCCGTCGATTCCAACGTGCTGATTTATGAGCGCATCCGCGAGGAGCGGCGCGCCGGACGCTCGGTGATCCAGGCGATCGACACCGGCTTCTCGAAGGCGCTGGCGACGATCGTCGATTCCAACGTCACCTCGCTGATCGCGACCGTGGTGCTGTTCTATCTCGGAACGGGGCCGGTGAAGGGCTTTGCCATCACCTACGCCATCGGCATCCTGACCACGGTGTTCACCGCTTTCACCTTTACCCGGCTGCTGGTGTCCATCTGGCTGCGCCGCGCGCGCCCGAAGGAATTGCCGCGGGCGCCGGTAACCTTCATTCCGCCCGGCACGAAGATCCCGTTCATGGGCATCCGCCGCTGGACCTTCGCGCTGTCGAGCCTGCTGTCGGTCCTGTCGGTGGTGCTGTTCATGACCGTCGACATCAATTACGGCATCGATTTCAAGGGCGGATCGCTGATCGAGGTGAAGTCCAAGAGCGGCAATGCCGATCTTGCCGACATCAGAGCCAGGCTCTCGGAACTGAATATCGGCGAAGTGCAGGTGCAGCAGTTCGGCGAGCCGAATGACGTGCTGATCCGTGTCGGCACGCAGGACGGCGGCGAGAATGCCGAGCAGACCGTCATCGACAAGGTTCGTGGCGAGTTGCAGGACAATTACGATTTCCGCCGCGTCGAGGTGGTGGGACCGACCGTGTCAGGAGAACTGGCCAAGCAAGGCACGATCGCCATGCTGGTCGCGCTGGTGGGTATCCTGATCTATGTCTGGTTCCGCTTCGAATGGCAGTTCGCGGTCGGCGCCATCGTGGCGACGGTCCATGACGTGGTCATGACCATAGGCTTCTTCGTTATAACCGGGCTGGAGTTCAACCAATCGTCGCTGGCGGCGATCCTGACCATCATCGGCTACTCGCTGAACGACACGATCGTGGTCTATGACCGCGTTCGCGAGGATCTCAGGAAATACAAGAAGATGCCGCTGCCGCAGCTCCTCAACAACGCCATCAACGAGACGCTGTCGCGAACGACGCTGACCTCGGTGACGACGATCCTGGCGCTCCTGGCACTGGTGCTGTTCGGCGGCGAGGTGATCCGCTCGTTCACGATGGCAATGCTGTTCGGCGTCATCTTCGGCACCTATTCGTCGATCTTCATCGCCGCGCCGCTGCTGATCCTATTCAAGCTGCGGCCGCAGGCCACGAGTTCGGACGAGGAAAAGCCGGTCGGCGGCGGCAAGGCGGTCGCGACCTGACGCGCGACCCGAAGGGCGGATCGGCAGGGATGGCCAAAGGCATCGTCATCCGCGAGGCGCATTTCCCCGGCCGCGCCCCTATCGAGGCGTATGGCAATGGCGGCTTCCGCTTCGCCGACATGTCGCATCGCGGTTCGCTTCTGTGCCTGCCGTCGGGTATCCATGGCTGGGAGCCGGCGGACCCATCTGCGCTGACGGTGGCGGATTTCGAACGGCTGCTGGCCCAGGCCGAGAAGATCGAAATCCTGCTGGTCGGCACGGGCAAGGATTTACGACCCTTGCCGGCGGGGCTTCGCGCCGCCTTGAAGACCGCGGGCATAGCCGCCGACCCGATGGCGACCGGTGCAGCGGTGCGGACATATAATGTCCTGCTCGCAGAGGATCGCGCGGTAGCCGCCGCGCTGATCGCCGTCGACTGACGTGGACCAAAAGGGCGAAATCGTCATGGGCGCCGTGCGTGCTGCCGACCATGACCGCTATCTCAGCGCGCTCTACGCGCCGACGGACAAGCGCGAAGCGCTGTTTTCGCTCTACGCCTTCAATGCCGAAATCGCGGGCATTCGGGATCGCATCCGCGAGGCCTTGCCGGGCGAGGTGCGGTTGCAATGGTGGCGCGATGTTATCGCAGCCGAAGGGTCCGAGACGGGCCATCCGATCGCGGATGCGCTGAAAGCGACGATTTCCAGGTACGGCCTGCCGAAACAGGCATTCGAGAATATGCTCGAGGCCCGGATATTCGACCTCTATGACGACCCGATGCCGTCGCGAACCGATCTCGAAGGCTATTGCGGCGAAACGGCAGCCGCGCTTATTCAACTGGCGGCAATGGTGCTGGATCCAGGAGTGGCGCCACGTTTCGCCGAACTGGCCGGTAGGGCCGGTTGCGCGCAGGCGATTACGGGACTGTTGCTCCTGCTGCCGCTGCACCGCAGTCGCGGACAGTGTTTTGTTCCGGCCGATATCCTGGCCGCGGCGGGTTCGTCTCCGGAGGAATTCGTCACCGACGATGGTGGACCAGGTGCGCAGCGCGCCGTCGCCGCCATGATCGCGCTGGCGCGGGAGCATCTCTCGGCCTTCGAGAAAGGCGCATCGGATTTGCCGGCTTCGCTGCGCCCGGCCTTTCTGCCACTGGTCCTGTCACGAGCCTACCTGACGAAAATGGAACGCGGTCCGCCGCTCGACGGCACGGTGCGACTCTCGACCATGCGCCGCCACTGGCTCATGCTGCGTCGCGCCATGGTGGGCTGGCCAGCAGTTTGACGTAAACGTCAATTGTGCTAAGGGATCGCTCAACCGGGAACTGTTGCCAAGACAACAGGCCGGCTGGAGGAGATGCCTGTCCATGAGCCTGCCCGTGCTGGTCGTGATCGTCGTATTCGGCATCGCGTTGTCGGTCGCCGCCGTTCATTTCACCGGCGGCAGCCGCAAGGCCAGGCTGGCCGATGCAGAGCAGGCGCGAGAACGTTTTGCCGAGGATTTTCCGGATGAACCGGCGGCCGCCATCCACCTCACATCCGATGGCCGAACCGCGTTCCTGGAACTCGGGCGAGGGCGCCTTGGCATCGTCCATGCCATCGGAGATCGTTTCCTGACGCGTATCGTCACGCCGCGCGATGTATTGGCGCGGAGTGACGATGGTGCCGGGACGATTGCGCTGCGCCTTGCCGATTTCACCTGGAAAGGCGGTCACGTCACCTTCGCTAACGCTGCCGACGCGCACGCTGTGCTAAGAGTTCTTCAGCCGCAGCATCCTAGTTCGACCAAGGAGGCCGCGTGATGGGCGATTACAATTTCCCGCAGGTTACCCAGCTCGCCATCCCGTTCTTCGTTGCCGCCATCCTGATCGAGCTGTGGCTGGTGCGCACCGGCCGGGCCAAGGGCTCGTTCGAGACGCACGACACGCTGACCAGCCTGATGATGGGCACCGGCAATGTCGTCGCCGGGCTGCTACTGGGCGTCGTCTCCTACTGGGCGCTGCTGTGGCTCTGGCAGTTCCGTTTCTTCAACCTCGGCCTGTCGATCTGGGTGTTCCTGGCGGCCTTCCTGCTCGATGATTTGCGCTACTACATCTACCACCGCATCGCGCATCGGGTGCGCTGGGTGTGGGCCGAGCACGTCAACCACCATTCCAGCCAGCACTACAATCTGTCGACGGCACTCAGGCAGAGCTGGACGGGCCTGTTCACCTTCATGTTCGTGCTGCAGGCGCCGCTGGTGCTGCTCGGCTTCCATCCGGCGGTGATTGCCTTCACCTTCGGCTTCAACCTTATCTGGCAGTTCTGGATCCACACCGAGACGATCGGCAAGATGTGGGGCTGGTTCGAATTCGTCTTCAACACGCCCTCGCACCACCGCGTCCACCACGCCACCAATCCGCGCTACCTTGACGCCAACTACGCCGGCACGTTGATCATCTGGGACCGCATGTTCGGCACCTTCGTCGAGGAGTTGGAAGAGGACCGCCCGCGCTACGGCATCGTGAAAAATCTTGGCACCTTCAATCCGCTGAAAGTGGCTTTCCACGAATGGATCGGCATGTTCAGGGATGCCTTCGCACCTGATCTGACCCTGAGCGACCGCCTGAACTACCTGTTCAAGCCGCCCGGCTGGAGCCATGACGGCTCGCGCGAAACTTCCGAGAGCCTGAAAGCAGCCTATGTCAGGCGAAATCCGGGTGAGGCCGGGAAGCCCGGGCTGCGACCGGCGCGTGCCGAGCCGGCCGAGTAGCTATTTCGTAGCCCTTTCTAGGAAAGGCCGCTCGATCCGCGATCTCGCATCAATGTCTCGTAGTCGCGGCCACTGTAGAAGATGTTGACGATGCGAATGATGTCGCTCTCGATTAGATAGGCTATGACGGCGGAGTGCTCGAACGGAACGGTTCGCAGTCCCGGCACGATGTCGTCGCGCAGGCGACCGCCACGAGGTGCGTTGCCGATGTTTTGACAATGGTCTTCAATTCGAAGCACGAATCTCAGCGCCGCGTTGGGGCTTCCGCCCGACTCAACTATGTATCTGAAAATGTTGGTAAGATCGTCTTTGGCACTTTCGCGATACTCGACCTCAAGCCGCCGAATCATCAATGCGGCTCGAATATTGTTCAGCGAATTTCTTAAAGCTGCTCGCGAACCTCTTTTCCGGAAAGGTTCGGCCTTGTGTCCTCAATCGAAGATTTTACCCGCGCCCTGATCGACGCCATGCGCTCGGCATGCTCTTCCTCTTCGCGCTGGAAAGCGCGGAGCGCGGCGCGAATGACTTCGCTTGCCGAGCCGAAGGAACCGTCCTCGACTTTTTCGCGGATCATGCGCGCCATGGCCGGCGTGACGGTGACGGACAGTTTCTCGGCTGTTTCCATGCAATGACTCCCACTAGGCGAGTGGGATAGTATCCTACTTCCGCGGCAAGGCCAGTCAGTAAGGCTATTCCGCCGCTTGAGCTTGCGCCGGCAGTCCCAGCCATCGCCGGCAATCACCCAGCGCACGCGACGTGATCGCATGCCGCTTGGCGACCGTCTTGTCCTTGCCGCGCAGGCGTTTGCCTTCGATCTTCACCGCCTCGACAGGCGGGAACAGGCCGAAATTGACGTTCATCGGCTGGAAAGAGCGCTTTCCCGGCTCGTCGTCTGAAACGATGTGTCCGCCGGTGATGTGGTTGAGCAGCGCTCCGAACGCCGTGGTGAGTGGCGGCAGCGACGGCGCGTGGCCGAGCCGCTCGGCAGCGGCGAAGCGGCCGGCGAGCAGGCCGATGGCGGCGCTTTCGACATAGCCTTCGCAACCGGTGATCTGGCCGGCGAAACGCAGGCCCGGGCGCGACTTCAGCTGCAGCGAGGCGTCGAGCAAGGTCGGCGAGTTGATGTAGGTGTTGCGATGGAGGCCGCCGAGGCGGGCGAATTCGGCGTTCTCCAGACCAGGAATCGTGCGGAAAATGCGCACCTGCTCGGCATGCTTCAATTTGGTCTGAAAGCCGACCATGTTGTAGAGCGTGCCCAGCGCATTGTCCTGCCGCAGTTGCACGACGGCGTAGGCCTTGACAGTCGGATTGTGCGCATTGGTGAGGCCCATCGGCTTCATCGGCCCGTAGCGCAGCGTCTCGACGCCACGCTCGGCCATGATCTCGATCGGCAGGCAGCCGTCGAAATAGGGCGTGCCTTCCCATTGCTTGAATTCTGTTTTCTGGCCGTCCACCAGTGCCTGCACGAAGGCAAGATACTGGTCCTTGTCCATGGGGCAGTTGATGTAGTCCTTGCCGGTGCCGCCGGGCCCGACCTTGTCGTAGCGCGACTGGAACCAGCAGGTGTCCATGTCGATCGTGTCGAAATGAATGATCGGCGCGATGGCGTCGAAGAAGGCGAGCGCATCGGCGCCGGTTGCCTCGGCGATCGATTGGGCAAGCGAGGGCGCGGTCAGCGGGCCGGTGGCGATGATGGCCTGGTCCCATTCGACCGGCGGCAAGCCGGGAACCTCCTCGCGCTGGATGGAGATCAGCGGATGGGCCTCGATCCTGGCCGTCACCGCGTCGGAAAATCCGTCGCGGTCCACGGCCAGCGCGCCGCCGGCTGGCACCTGGTTGGCGTCACCGGCGCTCATGATCAGCGAGCCGGCCAGCCGCATTTCGGCATGCAAAAGACCGACGGCGTTGTTCTCGGCGTCGTCGGAGCGGAAAGAATTGGAGCAAACGAGTTCGGCCAAGCCGTCGGTCTTGTGCGCCTCTGTGCCGCGAACGGGCCGCATTTCGTGCAGCACAACGGGAACGCCGGCTTGGGCTGCCTGCCATGCTGCTTCGGATCCGGCGAGGCCACCGCCGATGATGTGAATAGGTTTTTTGCTCATGAGCGCCGGAATAATCGCTTGGCGGGACGATTGCAATTGCCGCACCTGGAACATGCCGCGGCGGCGAAGGCGAAGGCTGCCCTGAAAACAACAACACCCGCCGGGGGAGGAGGTCCGGCGGGTGTCGTTTTGGGGGTCGACCCTCGGGAGGAGGTGAAGGCCGACCGTATTCGTCATCGCCGGGGAGGAGGTCGGCTTTGACGAAATTCCTTTCGCCGTTTGAAAAGGGGCGAAGCCTCTGGAGCAAAATTCGTTTTGCTCCGGGGAAACAACGCCCGCCGCGGGAGGAGGTGCGGCGGGCGCCGTTTGGGTGGCCAACCTTCGGGAGGAGGTGAAGGTCGGGCCTATCCGTCATCGCCGGGGAGGAGGTCGGCTTTGACGAAATTCTTTTCGCCATTTCGAAGAGGGGCGAAGCCTCTGGAGCAAAATTCGTTTTGCTCCCGGGAAACAACGCCCGCCGCGGGAGGAGGTGCGGCGGGCGCCGTTTTGGTGGTCAACCCTTGGGAGGAGGTAAGGGGTGACCGTATTCGTCAGGATCGGGGAGGAGGTCGACCCTGGCGAAATTCCGTTGTTAGATCGCCTGGCGGGCGATGATCTTGATTTCGTCGCGGACGATGCCGAGATCATGCAGCTGGCGGTTGGAAAGGCGACCCAGCTCGGTAACCGTCTCGCGATAAACGCGCCAGTTACGATAGTTGCGGATCAGGTTCATTGTCATGCTCTTCTCAAAACTGGTTCGGACCATTCGCGGTCCGAAGGATTAGACCGCCTTGCGAGCGACGTAAGGAATGTCGCTGCGGCTGATGCCGAGGTCGGTCAGTTCACGGTTGCTCAGGCGGCTCAGCTCGGAAACGGTGTCCCGGTAGCGGCGCCAGTTGCGGTAGTTGCGGATCAGGTTCATGGTATTTCTCGTTTCGTCTTTTCTTGCGGATCATTCCGTTTGTGTACAAACCATAAATAGGCGGGCACATATCGATTTAAAAGCGCTATGGCTGCATGGCAGCAATGCAAATTGTGCAATGCAACATTAACAGGCCTTCGCGGACCTGACACAAAGAAGCCAGAATCAGAAAGTGCCGTGACGTCAACGGTTTGGCAGCTCCAGCTGAAAAACCGACCAAGCAGCAGGGGGAAGCATGGCGGGCTACGCGACACGGGTCAGGTCGGACATTGCGCGATGGCTTGAGGCCGGGCTGATCGACGCCCCGACGGCCGATGCATTGCGGCGCGACGTCGAGATCAACGCGCGCCAGTCGTTGAGCTTCGGTTCGATCCTGGCGATGATGGCGGCGCTGCTGTTCGGCGCGGCCATCCTGATCTTCGTTGCCGCCAACTGGGAAGCCATCCCGCGGCTGGCGCGCGTTGCCGCGCTCTTTGCCGTCATCCTTGGCGGCTATGTCGGCGGTGCGGTGCTGAAAACCCGCGACCACGCGGCGATCGGCGAGGCGTTGTGGATCGTGGCGGCGGCGGCTTTCGGCGGTTCGATCGCGCTGATCGGCCAGATGTACCATCTGTCGGGCGACGAGGCCTCGGCCTTGATCGCCTGGGGCGCCGGCACCGCATTGGCGGCGGTGGCGCTGCGGTCCAACCCGCTGACCGTCGCCGCGGTCGGCATCGCCGACGCCTGGCTGTTCCTGAAAGGGTTCGACTATTTCAATCGCAGCGAATTTCCGCATCTCTTCCTCGTCATGGCGGCTGTGCTGTTTGCCGTCTCGTTCTGGACCCGCAGCCAGGCGGCGCGGCACCTGATCATCCTGTCGCTGCTCTTCTATCTTGTGCTGGTCGCCGTGGATCACGAGACGCTGCCTGTGGCGATCCCGCTGGTCATCGTATCGGTATTGTTGTTCGTGGCTTCCCTCTTCGCGCCGGAACCGGTAGACCGGATCGTGCAGCTTGGCGGCCGCTTGCCGCTGCATGCTCTGCTTGGCTTCCTCACCGGACTGGCCATCATCCAGTTCGAACTGGCCGGCGAAAGCAGCTACGACAGAGGCTTCGCCATTGCTTCGGTCGTCGCGCTGGCCGGCATTGTCGCCGCCATTGTGCTCGCGGGGCGCGAGAGCCGTGGCCTGCGCTGGCTTGCCTATCTCGGCTTCGCCTTCGAACTCGCCATGATCTATGTCGTGACCCTGCAGTCGATGCTCGACACCGCCGGCTTCTTCCTTGCCGCGGCGGTGCTGCTTGGCATCCTGGCGATCGTCATCATCCGCGTGGAGAAACGCATGAAGGATCCGGCCACCGGAGGAGCCACGGCATGATGACCGGAAAGAGGCTCGTTATCTTGGCGCTGGTGCTGGCGCTCGTCCAGATCGGCTTCCTGGGTTGGATCATCGCCGGCCGGGCGGCGATCCTGCGCAGCGGCAAGGAAGTGCTGCTGAAGATCGAGCCTGTCGATCCGCGCGACCTGCTGCGCGGCGACTATATCATCCTCGGCTACGACATCTCGCGCATACCGGTGAAGATGATCGCCAACATCCCGGCCGGAAAACTTTCCAGCGACGACACCTCGATCGTCGTCCGTCTGAAGAAGAACGCCGACGGCTACTGGACGCCGAGCGCCGCGTGGTTCGGCGCGGCGCCGACACCGACCGGCGCCGACGAGGCCGACATTCGCGGTCATGTCGCCGGAGGCTGGGATCTTCGCGGCGAGGGACTGACGATCGCGCCGGATTACGGCATCGAACGGTTCTACCTGCCGGAAGGCTCGGGGATGGCAATTCAGAACGACATGCGGGTACGCCCGTTCGGGATCCGTCTTGCACTGGCCAGCGACGGCACCGCCCAGATCAAGGCGCTGGTGGACGGCGACAAGACGCTGTTTCAGGAGCCTCTATATTAAGGTGTGCAGGGGTGGGCTGCCATCCATAGCTTGAACGGGGAGGGCGGTGCGGCCTCGAAGGCTCAAGCCTTGGAAGCTTACGTCTAATCGACCTCAGGGGCGTCCTTTACGGCGCTAGCGTCTCGCCACTGGATTGTGTTGCGTGGTAGGTATATTCTCGACGCTGGCGGTGGCATTCAGAAAGATGGAAAGCCCATGGCGACCGGGTACTTGGATCACCAGTTGGAGTGTCCTTTTTGCGGCACGATAAGGCTGCGGATTCCTGCCGATGCCGAACCTTCGACGGGCATCCGGTGCGACGACTGCGGTCAGTATCTTGGCACATGGGACGAATTGCAGGATGATTTCCAGCGCCAAGGCGGTAACGATGGCATCTTCCGCCTCGACAAGGGACGTATCAAGAAGCTCGCCTAGGCAGTGTCCTGATTTCCTGCCAGCGCCTGTGCGCTAGTGGACTATCCGATGCCATGCGGCAGTGGTGCGCGTGAAGGGACTCGAACCCCCAAGCCTTGCGGCGGCAGGACCTAAACCTGCTGTGTCTACCAGTTCCACCACACGCGCCTCGGGCGGGCTGTAGCAGAGCCTCGGCGGCCTTGTCGAGGTCTTGGGAGTGAGGTGGAATACCGCATCGTCCTTTGAATATCGCGGCAGCCGCCAGCCGCGACCTGAGGGTCTGGCAATTCCGTCACGCCCGCACGGTCTGGCGATCCCATTAGCCATCATTCTGTCAATGTCAGGGCCGAAATGATGGTTATTCGCCTAAACGCGAAGACGGTTGAAAATTGGCCTCGCCTGTGACAAAAGGCGTGTCGAATGTGACGGGACGCGACGATCCGCTTCTGCAAAATGTGATAAGAAGTAGGAAAAACAAAGACTTATTCACATTTTGGAACGCAGTTTGGAAGAGTTTGAGCCGTATTTCAGGTCAAATCGCCAGGTTCCGTACCAAAAGCCATTCCCGGCAAGATTATACCGGCAGGCTGTGAACGGCAGAGAGCCGTTTGGCAGCCTCATTGGTGAAAACAAAGGTTTTACGATGCAGGTCACCGAAACACTCAATTCCGGTCTCAAGCGCGAGATCAAGATCACCGTGCCGGCTGGTGACATGGAAGCCAAGCTGATGGCGCGGCTGACGGACGCCAGGAACAAGGTTCGCATCAACGGCTTCCGTCCCGGCAAGGTGCCGGTGCAGCACCTGCGCAAGGTCTATGGCAAGTCGTTCATGGCCGAAGTGGTCAACGAGATCCTCAACGATTCGACCCGGTCGATCATTTCGGGCCGCGGCGAAAAAGCCGCCATGCAGCCCGAAGTCATCATGACCGAGGACGAGAAGGAAGCCGAGAAGATCCTGGCCGGCGGCGCCGACTTCGAATTCCGCCTTAACTACGAGATCATCCCGCCCATCGAGATCAAGGATTTTTCCGACATCAAGGTGACGCGCCAGGTGTTCGACGTCCCTGACGCGGAGATTGACGAGCAGGTCAAGCGCGTCGCTGAATCGGCGCGCAGCTACGAGCCGAAGACCGGCAAGGCGGCCGAAGGCGACCGCGTCACGATCGACTATGTCGGCAAGATCGACGGCGAGGCCTTTGCCGGCGGCGCCGGCACGGATCAGCCGCTGGTGCTTGGCTCCAAGGAATTCATTCCGGGCTTCGAGGATCAGCTCATCGGCGCCAAGGCCGGCGATGAAAAGCAGGTCACCGTGACCTTCCCGGAAAACTACCAGGCGGCGCATCTGGCCGGCAAGGAAGCGACTTTCGACGTCACGGTCAAAGAAGTGTCCAAGCCGGGCGAACTCGAAATCAACGATGAGACCGCCAAGAACCTCGGCCTGGAATCGCTGGAGCGCCTGCGCGATGTGGTGCGTGGCCAGATCGAGAGCCAGTTCGGCTCGATGACGCGCCAGAAGGTCAAGCGCCAGCTGCTCGACCAGCTTGACGCGGCTTACTCGTTCGAGGCGCCTTCGAGGCTTGTCGAGGCCGAGTTCAATAACATCTGGGCGCAGGTCAACCGCGATCTGGAAGCGGCCGGCCGCACCTTCGCCGATGAAGAGACGACCGAGGAAGAAGCGCGCGCCGAATATATGCGGCTCGCCGAGCGCCGCGTGCGCCTTGGTCTTGTGCTGGCCGAGATCGGCGAGAAGGCCGGGGTCACCGTGTCGGACGAGGAATTGCAGCGCGGTCTGTTCGAGCAGGTTCGTCGCTTCCCGGCCAACCAGCAGCAGGAAGCCTTCGAGTTCTACCGCAACAATCCCGAGGCGCTGAATGCGCTGCGCGCGCCGATGTTCGAGGAGAAGGTGGTCGATCACCTGCTCGGGCAGATCTCGGTCACCGACGTCAAGGTCAGCAAGGAAGAGCTGATGGCCGACGACGAGGAAGCCGAAACCGCGACCAAGGCGAAGCCGGCGAAGAAGGCCGCGTCGAAGAAGACTGAAGACAAGAAGAGCGATGACGCGGAAGAGCCGAAGAAGAAGGCAGCGCCGAAGAAAAAGGCCGCCAAGGACGCCGAGTAAATCCCGAGTTGATGGAACTGACGAAGGCCGCCCCTCGAGGCGGCCTTTTTCGTTGCGAAACTGCAACAGCCAATCCGTTTCGCGGACGGTGACCATTGTCGATACCAAGCATTGATCACTATCTGCGCTCCTGCTGCAAACCACAGGGTTGTTGGAGGGGCGGTTGAGCCTATTCTTCGAAACGCGACGCGTCGTCGCCTTGGCGATCGTCCTGGCCTTCGCCTGCGATTTCGCCCAGGCCGATGCCGGCACCTGGCGCATCGGCACGGACGATGACGGCCTTGTCACGGCTTCGGTCCATGCCACCAACAAGCTGATCACCGGCGGTGGCGCCCTGAGCTATAGCCCGATCCTGACCATCGCCTGCCGCCCGGACAGCCAACCGCGCTGGACCGAATGGTTGCAATTGAACGACACCGTCTCGGCCAATCGCAAGATCACCATGTCGGTCACCGTCGACGGCGACAACAAGTTCGACGAGAGCTGGTTGGTCGGCCCGCGCGGCCGCATGCTGGTGCGCGATGGCGCCGACGGCATAAAGCGCCTTACCGCCGCGAACCGGCTCCAGCTTTCGTGGCGCTTCGGGCTGCTGTCGGGGCGGGGCCACGCCGATTTCGATCTGACCGGATTTGATGAAGCGGTCAGCCAGCTCGCCGGCAGCTGCAACACTGCTATGCCTTGATCCGCTGCGGACAACCTAAACCTTTGTAGGTCGACCTCTTCTACCTGCCGGCCAGATTCCGTGGTATATAGAGGCCGCAATTTCATATGGGAGAAGTGGACAATCTGTTCTGCCGTACAAGGCGCTTCGCTGGCGATGCTGGCTTATACCAGATCGTCTCAGGCGCATTTGACGATCAGGGAGGAAAAAGTCATGCGCTTAGCCGCATTTTTCGCCGTCGTGTTTGTTGCAACCTTCGTCGCCAATCCATCGCAGGCTCAGGATACTGCGGCTGGCGAGAAGGTCTTCACCAAATGCAAGGCCTGCCACATTGCGGACGAGGACAAGAACAAGATCGGTCCATCGCTGCACGGCGTCATCGGCCGCACTGCCGGTACGCATCCCGGTTTCAAATATTCCGACGCCATGATTGCGGCCGGCAAATCCGGCGTCAAATGGGACGAACCAACACTGACGACCTATCTTCACGATCCCAAGGCCATGGTCAAAGGCACCAAGATGGCGTTTCCCGGCCTCAAGAACGATGCAGACGTGACCAACGTCATCGCCTATTTGAAAACGTTCTCCAAGTGACTTTCTCCTCCGCCATGCGTCTATCCTCTCGTTCGCCGTGATCTCGTCCGAACCCGAAGGGCCGCGTAAGCAAAAACCGGGTTTCAATTTCGCTCACGCGTGCCTTCGGTTCGGGATCATGGCCTAGGTTTCTTGCTTCCATCGGTCTGAGATGTCGACTAGGGAAAGCCGCCTCAAGGATATCGTCATCCGCCTTCCGGAAGCGACGGCGGGTGATTTCTTCGCGCTTTTAAAACCGCGGGTCATGGCGCTTGCCGTATTCACTGCTTTCGTGGGCCTAATGACGGCGCCTGGCCCGACGAATCCGGTCATCGCGGTGATCGCCATCAGTGCGATTGCGATGGGAGCAGGCGCGGCCGGGGCGCTCAACATGTGGTACGACGCGGACATAGATGCGTTGATGTCTCGCACGTCCAAGCGGCCAATCCCGTCGGGCCGCGTCGCGCCAGGCGAAGCCCTCGGCTTCGGTCTGGTGCTTTCCGCACTTTCGGTGACCGTGCTTGGCGTGCTGGTGGGGTGGCTTGCCGCATCGCTGCTGGCATTCACCATCTTCTTCTACGTCGTCATCTATACGATCTGGCTGAAACGCTCGACACCGCAGAACATCGTCATAGGTGGCGCGGCAGGCGCTCTTCCTCCGGTGATCGGGTGGGCTGCTGCCACCGGCGCCATCGGCATTGAAAGCATCATTCTGTTCCTGATCATTTTCCTCTGGACACCACCGCATTTCTGGGCGCTAGCCCTGTTCAAGGTCGGAGAGTACGCCGCGGCAGGCATCCCCATGATGCCGAACGTGGCTGGCCAACCCTCGACCAGAAAGCAAATCTTGGCCTATTCGCTGGTTCTGGCGCCAATCGGCGTGCTTCCCTGGGCCTTTGGATTCGCGAGCGGATATTACGGGACTGTCTCGACCGTCTTGGGTGCGGGATTCGTCTGGCGCGCCTGCAAGGTGCTCACCATCCCCGACAAGGAGATGAAGCAAGCAAAGGCGTTGTTTTCTTATTCGATTTTCTATCTGTTCGCGATCTTTGCAACGTTACTTGCCGACACTATTGTAATGCGTACGATCGCATCAGCCGGCCATTGACGCCGGCGCAAAACATTACGTCGGCAGTGCGCAAAAACCCAGCAGCAGCAGAACAACGACGCCAAGGCCGAGTATGAGAACTGTCCTTCCGTCCATGACCCTTCACCTTCGACTTGAGGAGAATATCGAAGAAAGGCGTCCAGAGCTAGACAGGCGACCGGGCCTTCTTACCCAACCTTCTTACAAAGCGCGACAAGTCGCTCGCATGAGAGTATATTGATCCTGGTGCAGGTCGCGGTTTGCGTGGCCAGTCATGCAGAACGGCAGCACCGTGAAACCGCGGCCTTACCAGACCTGTCTGGAGGAATGGTCATGGCAAGCTTTCACGTCATAGCAGGCGCCAGCGAGACGCTGGAGCACACCAGAATTCGCAAGATCGGTGTCACCGACCTTTTCGATGCGCTCAGGCGCGGCGTCGACGATTTCATGGTCAAACCGTCGCACATCATTTTTCTCTGCCTGATCTACCCGCTTGCGGGGGTCGTGCTTGCAGTCTGGACATCAGGCAATAACACGCTCCCATTGTTGTTTCCGCTCGTGTCCGGATTTGCGCTAATTGGTCCATTCGCCGCAATCGGCCTCTATGAGATCAGCCGGCGACGGGAAGCCGGGCTAGACGCCTCATGGAGGGCCGCCTTCGAGGTCAGGAATTCTCCGGCGCTGCCAGCCATCGCCGCGGTTGCGATCATGCTGCTTGCAATCTTCATCGCCTGGCTTTTGACTGCGCAGGCGTTTTACCAACACCTGTTCGGCCCCGCCCCACCGCAATCCTTCTCCAGCTTCATCAATGACATATTCGCCACAGGACGCGGCTGGACGCTCATCATCCTGGGGCACGCCATCGGCTTCGTCTTCGCTGCGATCGTGCTGTGCACGACGGTCGTCGCCTTCCCGTTGTTGCTCGAGCGAGATGTCGGCGCCTATGAAGCCATCCACACCTCGGTGCGCGTGGTGCTGGCGAACCCGATCGTGATGGCGGTATGGGGCCTGATTGTCGCCGTCGCCCTGATCATCGGCACGCTGCCAGTATTCGCGGGGTTGGCGATCGTGCTGCCGATCCTCGGTCACGCTACCTGGCATGTCTACCGCAAGGTCGTGGAACCGCCGCCGACGGCCGGACCGGCGCCTCGATGAACTCCCTGCCGCGCCGGCAAGGACCGGTGCGTGCAGGTTGATCAGAGCCCTTTCCGGCTTCAGTAAGCCGGATGGCTGAAGCGGGCCTGGTGGGCGCCCATAGTCAGGTTACGGAAATCCTTGCCGCTGACACGCACCAGCGTCCTGTGATCGCCGCCCTCGAAATAGATATCGGCGGCACCGCCAAGGCTTTCGTCAAGGACTACCGGCACATCGTAGGCCGCGCCGATCGGCGGAATGGCGCCGGTATCGCAATCGCCAAAGAGCGAAACCGCTTCATCTTCGGTGGCGAGTCCAAGATTCTTGTCCATGACCTTCTGCAACGCGCCGAGCTCGATCCTATGTGTGCTGGGGACCACGGCCAGCGCATAACCCAGATCGTGGTGAACGAGCACCGATTTGGCCATTATGCTGCCGGGCACGTGCGCGGCTATGGCGGCCTGCCTGCTTGTGGCCGTGCGATGATGCGCGACAGTATCGTAGGAAATCCCTTTCCGGTCGATATAGTCCTTCAGTTTGTTTGCGATTGTCATTTTGGGCGTCCCTTGCTGAGTTCGCGACGCAGGTCAAAACGCGGCAATCATTTCGCTTCCGTCGTTTCGGTATGAATAAAGATGGCCCAACCGTCGATTGTTTCAAGGCGAGGGTGGCGGCACCGGACCGCCCGCAGCATCGTCGGAATCCCTGATCGGCCATCGACAAGGTCTGAACTCCGATTTGGCGTCAGGGCCCAGCCCCGAAAAACGCCATCCGGGTGAGAAGCGTGTAATCCGCTTCAAAGACCATCATCGCCACGAATACCAACACCAGCACGGGCGGCAGGATGATTGCGTATGTCAGCGCCAGCCGTTCCCAGGCCATGTGCATGAAAATGGCGACGATGAGCCCTGCCTTGAGGATCATGAAGATCAGGATCAGCGACCATCTGAGATAGCCGTGCAGACCGAAATAATCGATCAGATAGGAGCAGGTGCTGAGAATGAACAGCCATGCCCAGACCACCAGATAAAGCTTGATCGGGTGCTCCTGATGAACTTCTGCCGGGGGGGCGCCGGTCGTCGCCGCGTCATGAGTAGCGTGCAGCGTGTGTTGCCCGAGGCCGTTTGCGGTTGCTTCAGCCATATCTGCCTCTCACCAAAGATAGAAGAACGCGAAAATGAAGACCCAGACCAGGTCGACGAAATGCCAGTAGAGTCCCATGATCTCGACGTTCTCGTAGCGGCCCCTGCGGCTGGTAAAGAAGCCGGGCCGCCCAAAGTCAAAATCTCCACGCCACACCTTTCGCGCCACGATGATCAGGAAGATCACCCCGATTGTCACATGCGTGCCGTGGAAGCCGGTGATCATGAAAAAGGTTGACCCGAACTGGGCAGCGCCCCAGGGATTGCCCCAGGGCCGCACGCCTTCGGTGATCAGCTTGGTCCATTCGAAGGCTTGCATACCGACAAAGGTCGCACCGAGTGCTGCGGTCAGAAGCATCAGGATTGCCGTTTTGCGGCGGTCGCGGCGATAGCCGAAATTGACCGCCATGGCCATGGTTCCGCTGCTTGAGATCAGCACGAAAGTCATGATGGCAATAAGGATCAGCGGAATATCCGAGCCGCCGATACGAAGCGCAAAGACCTCGCTGGGATTGGGCCACGGCACGCGTGTCGAAATGCGCGCGGTCATATAGGAGAGCAGAAAGCAGCCGAAGATGAAGGTGTCGCTGAGCAGGAAGATCCACATCATGGCCTTGCCCCATGACACGTTCTTGAACGCCCGCTGATCCGAGGACCAGTCGGCGGCGATGCCTTGCCAGCCTGCGGGCCGCGGCTCTGTCTGAGCGATGTGCGTGAGTGTCTCTGCCATCCGCCCGTTCCTCCTACGTCAGTAACCCCCGGCAAATATCGATGAAAGTCGCGGCCCAGCCGGCCAGAAGCGCGAAGATGGCAAGCCAGACGAAAAGCAGGAAATGCCAATACATGGCGCACAGCTCGACGCTGAGGCGAAGCCGCGCCGGCCTTGCCCCGTTCCAAGCGCCGACGGTTGTTCTGCCCAGGCCCACCAGTCCGCCCAGTATGTGCAGGCCATGCATTCCGGTAAGCAGGTAGAAGAAACTGTTGGCCGGATTGGAAGCCAGAAAGTAGCCATCGGCAGACAGCTCGCGCCAGGCCATAAACTGTCCAATCAGGAAGGAGAGCGCCGTAAACCCGGCGGTGGCAAGGCCGAGCTTAACCATGTCCATTTGACCCTTACGCGCCGCGAGCGAGGCGCATTGCAGCGCAATGCTGCTGAGGACCAGCATGCCGGTGTTGAACCAGAGCAGCCGCGGCAGCGGCAGCGCCTGCCAGTCCGACAGCGCCATGCGCATGAAGTAGGCGCTGGTGATCAGCGCGAACAGACAGCCGACGACCGCCAGGAAGACGCCGAGGCCGATCTTGGCGGTCGGTAGCGCCGATCCTTCCATACCAACAAAATCCCCGGCCATACCTTGCTCGAGCCATGGCTTGGTCATCAGCCGCTGGTGGGAAAGCCACCATCCGGCAAAACCGGCGATCACGAGCATGAAGACCAGAATGACGCTCATGCCGGCTCCTTGGAGGGACCGAAGGAGCCCGGTACGTTTTGCGGGATAAAGTCCTCCTTGGCGCCCGGTACGCTGTAGTCATAGGCCCAGCGATAGACGATCGGTAGGTCTTTGCCGAAATTGCCATGGGCCGGTGGTGTTTGCGGCGTCTGCCATTCGAGGGTCGTGGCCCGCCACGGGTTGCCGCCGGCCTCGCGGCCATGACGGATGCTCCAGATCAGATTGAACAGGAACACAATCTGGGCAAAGCCGACGATGAACGCCATGATGCTGATGAACGAGTTCAGATGGTGGGCCGATTCTGTCATCACCGTCATATCGGTCAGTTCATTGTAACGCCTGGGCACGCCCATCAGTCCGAGGTAGTGCATGGGAAAGAAAATCAGGTAGGCGCCGAGGAAGGTGACCCAGAAATGGAACCGGCCCAGCGCCTCGTTCAGCATCCGGCCGGTGACCTTCGGATACCAGTGGTAGATCGCACCGAAGATCACGATGATCGGCGCGACCCCCATGACCATATGGAAATGGGCAACGACGAACATCGTGTCCGACAGCGGGACGTCGACCACGACATTGCCAAGGAACAGCCCGGTCAACCCGCCATTGACGAAGGTGACGATGAAAGCCAGGGCAAATAGCATCGGTATGGTGAGGTGGATGTCGCCGCGCCACAACGTCAGCACCCAATTGTAGACCTTGATGGCGGTCGGAACCGCGATGATCAATGTCGTGGTGGCGAAGAAGAAACCGAAATAGGGATGCATGCCGCTGACATACATGTGGTGCGCCCAGACGACGAAGCTCAGCGCACCGATGCCGACGATGGCCCAGACCATCATGCGATAGCCAAAGATGTTCTTGCGCGCATGGGTGCTGATCAGGTCCGACACGATGCCGAAGGCCGGAAGGGCCACGATGTAGACTTCGGGATGGCCGAAGAACCAGAACAGATGCTGAAACAGGATCGGGCTGCCGCCATTATGCTGTAATTGCTCGCCCATTTCGACGATCGCCGGCATGAAGAAGCTGGTGCCGAGCGTCCGATCAAGCAGCATCATCACACAGGCGACGAATAGCGCCGGGAAGGCGAGCAGAGCCATGACGGTCGCGGTAAAGATGCCCCAGACAGTCAGCGGCAGACGCATCAGCGTCATGCCGCGCGTGCGGCCCTGCAACACCGTCACGACATAGTTCAGCCCGCCCATGGTGAAGCCGATGATGAACAGGATCAGTGAGACGAGCATCAGGATGATGCCCCAGTCCTGGCCCCCCGGTGTGCCGGTCATGATTGCCTGCGGCGGGTACAGCGTCCAGCCGGCCCCCGTCGGTCCGCCAGGCGCAAAGAAGCTCGACACCAAAACCAGCACGGCAAGCAGGTAGATCCAGTAGCTCAGCATGTTGACATAGGGAAAGACCATGTCGCGAGCCCCCACCATCAATGGGATCAGGTAGTTGCCGAAACCGCCGAGGAAGAGCGCCGTGAGCAGATAGATCACCATGATCATGCCGTGCATGGTGATGAACTGGTAGTAGGCTTCAGGCGTGATGAAGTCGAAGGTGCCGGGAAAGCCGAGTTGCAGCCGCATCAGCCAGGACAGCACCAGGGCGACCAGGCCAATTCCCGTTGCCGTCGCCGAATACTGGATGGCAATGACCTTGGCGTCCTGCGAGAAGACGTATTTCGTCCACCAACTGTGCGGATGATACAGTTCGACTTCCGCGACTTCGGCCGGCGGGATGGCATCTGCAGGGGTAATATCGACCATAGGAACACCTCCGTGTCCTTTTTAGCGAGACCCGACGGTTTCGAGCTTTGCTGCGATCCTCGAACTTGACACCGTCGTTGGACCCGGCGCCTGGCTTGCCGAGCCCGTCTGCTGGGGCGCCGACAATTGCGCAAACGTCTGTTGCTGGCCAAGCCACGCCAGATAATCCTCCTGCGTATCGACCATCACCACACCGTGCATCATCGGATGTCCTTGGCCGCAGAGTTCAGCGCACAGGACCTGGAAGGTTCCGGTTTTCGTTGGGGTGAACCAGAAATAGGTGACCGAGCCCGGGATCATGTCCATTTTCGCGCGGAATTCCGGCACATAGAAATCATGCAGCACGTCGATCGAGCGAAGTAACATCTTGACCGGCTTGCCAACCGGCAGATGCAGATCGGCCGCTTCGACCACGACATCGTCCTGGCCATTGGAATCGCTGGTGATCACGCCCAACGGATTGTCAGCGGTGACGCCGCGGGTGTCGGATGTGCCGAGCTTGCCGTCCTTGCCGGGCAGGCGGAAACTCCATTGCCATTGCTGGCCGACAACTTCGACCACGGTTGCGTCGCTCGGAACGTTGACGAACCGGTTCCAGACGAACAGGCCGGGAACCAGCAAAGCCGTTACGCCGACCGCGGTGACAACCGTCAGCCAGGATTCGAGCCGCCTGTTCTCCGGTTCATACGCCGCCTGATTGCCTTCCCGATGACGGAAGCGGAAGACGCAATAGGCCATGAACAAAACCACGGCGGCAAAGACGACGCCGGTGATCCAGAAAGTTATGATGATGGTGTTGTCGATATAGTCCCAGTTCGAGGCAATCGGCGTCCACCACCATGGGCTCAGGAGGTGGAACAGCACCGAGCCCACAACTATCAAAACGAGTACAAGCGCGAAGGCCATGTCCCGTTCCTCCCGGCATTCCAGGGGCGCGAAGCCGTCTCCGGAAATGCCAAGTGCATCATAGCTTGATTTGGGGTCGCAATTCTAGAGCCGACTGTCTTGACGGGAAAAATCCCGCCTTGCCTGCGCCAACCCTTCGAGAGGAGCCGTCCATCACACACGGGGACGCGTTCGTCCGGCTGATGCGCCTGCGCCGGATCGTTTGGGCGAAGTCGACGGTGGGTGTGCCAAGCCACGTCGGCAGGCCGAATTCGATCTTCGCGCCGACGAAGTTTCGTTTGTGCTATTTCAGCAGGCCGACCAGAACGTCGAAGGCGGCGTCGATGTCGGCGCGGACCGCGGCCTTGACCGCTTCCGCGTCCCGGTCACGCAACGCAGCGAACATCTCCTGATGGTGCGCATTGGCGGTCGAATAGTTTCCGGAATCGTGCAGCATGTTGAAATAAGGACTGATCTGCAGCCACAAGTTCTCGATGATGTTGAGAATGTTCTCGGAGCCGGCCGCCCGGTAGATGGAGAAATGAAAGGCGTAGTTGGCGCGCAGATAGGACTTGACGTCTCCCGCCGCATTGGCCTGTTCGAGCGCGTCCAGATGCTGGCGCAGCCGGGCGATAGCTTGGTCGTCCATACGCTCGGCCGCCCATGCGGCGGCGATCGCTTCGATCTCGAAGCGGACGTTTCTCAGATCGACGAGGCGTGTGCGGCTGAGTGCGGGAATGCCGATCGAGCGGCCTGAAACCACCATCAGCGCGTTGGCGGCGGTCAGCCGCCGCAGGGCCTCCCTGACCGGCATCGGACTGACGCCGAAAGCATCGGCAAGGCTTTGCACCGTTACCATCTCGCCCGGCACGATGCTGCCGTCGAGGATCAATTCGGTGACATGGCGATAGACCCTGTCCTGCAAGGTCTCCTTGGACAGGGGCGCGATCTCGACACCCGGCTTTCTGAACGCCGCTCCAGCCATCTCCCCTCAACCTTCCCGCGCAAGCTGCGCCATAACCCGTATCCGGAATGCAGGCTTCCGGCTGCGGCGTCAAGCACCCCCGCCGTCGCCTTGTTATGAGCATATTTCATCATTGATCTTTGATCAAATGGTGATACGGTTGCGATATCGGATGGCAAGGTCACGTCTCGTGCCCTTGGGAGGCATCCGATCGTTCGGATCGGGAGGAGTTTCATAATGGGTATCGGATTGAAAGCCCGGCGGCTTGCGCTGCTGGCCGGCATGGCTGCCTGTGCTTTTGGCATCTCCGCGGCCGAGGCCGCTGAAAAACACAAGATTTTTCTCAGCATGAGCTTCATCGGCAATGACTGGCAGGCCGAGGCGGCGAACATGGTCAAGGCGATGGCCTCGCACAAGAGCCTGGTCGACAAGGTCGACCTGCAGGTCCAGGTGGCCGGGCCGAATGCGCAGCGCCAAATCCAGCAGATCAACGCCATGGTGCAGGCGGGAGCGGAGGCGATCGTGATTTATCCGATCTCGCCGACGGCGCTGAACCAGGTCGTCAAGAACGCTTGCGAGAAGGGGGTCAAGGTCTTCGCCTACGACGCCGAGATCACCGAGCCATGCGCTTACAATGTCCATATCGACCAGGAGGAGGCTGGCAGGGTGACAGCCGAATGGCTGGCCAAGAAGCTCAACGGCAAGGGCAACATCATCGCCGTGACCGGCGTTCCCGGCACTTCGGTCGACGAGCTGCGCACCAAGGCCGCCAAGGCGGTGTTCGCCAAATATCCGGACATCAAGATCGTCGGCGAAGCGGTCGGCATGTGGAGCCAGGCGGTGGCACGCACCGAACTCTCCAAGATTCTCGCCACGCGCAGCTGGGACGACATTAACGGGCTGTGGATGCAGGTAGGCTGCTTCACCGCCAATTCGATGCAGCTCGAGGCGGGCAGGAAGGCCAGCCAGCTTCTGCCTTGCGCCGGTGAAGGCTCCAATGGCGGCCGCATCCAGATGCTGCCGGAAGGGACGGAGGTCGAGGGTGCTGCTTCTCCCTATGCACCGCTCGGCGCGCCGCGCATTTCGTATGCCTCGCCGCCTTATTCCGGCGCGCTCGCCTTGAAGCTCGCCATCGAGGCGATCGAGGGCAAGGATGTGCCGAAAGCGACAATCCTGCCGCTGCCGATCGTCACCAACGAGACGAGCAAGCTTTGCAACGAGGGCACCTGGGCCGAAATGAAGGCCGGATGCAACACCTTCAAACCGTCGCTGGTTTCCAACCCCGGCTGGTTCGCGTCGATCTTCTCCGACCAGACGCCCGAGATCGGCCTCAACGCGGCGCTCGTCGGCCAGCCCGAGGAGTAGGCTTCAGCAATCCGTGCGCGTGGGGCACTGTGGGCTCCACGCGCCCGCAAGCATGGCATGCCGGAACCGGGAATGATGACTTCAACAACGCATGTGCCGGCTATTGCCGTCAACGGCATACGCAAGGCGTTTGGCGCGACGGTCGCGCTTGACGACGTCTCCTTCGCGATCTCGCCTGGCAGCGTGCACGCGTTGCTGGGTGAGAACGGCGCCGGCAAGTCGACGCTGGTCAAGCTCCTATCGGGACTGGTGCGGCCCGATCAGGGCCAGATCAGCATCCTTGGCGCGCCGGCCGCGCTCGGTTCGCCGCGCGCCGCGCATGAACGCGGGGTGCAGACGGCGTTCCAGGAGATGACGCTGGTCCGCGACCTCAGCGTTCTCGACAATATGCTGCTGCCCTATGCGCCATCCGGCCCGACCGGATTGATCAGGCGGTCGGCCGCGCGCAAGGCAGTCGGCCGGCACATTGCCGATCTCGGTTTTTCGGTCGATCTCGACGCGGAGGTGGCGACGCTCGATCTCGCGGTCCGCCAGAAGATCGAGATCGCCCGCGCCGTCTACCGGAAACCGCGCATCCTGCTGCTGGACGAGCCGACCTCGACGCTTTCGGGCGGCGACGTCGAATGGCTGGGAACGACCATCGCGCGGCTCAAAGCCGCCGGAACGACGGTCGTGTTCATCACCCATCGCATGCGCGAAGTGCGGGCCTTCTGCGATACCTTGACCATCCTTCGGAATGGCCGCCACATCATCACCGCACCGGTGGCCGACATGTCGGACGAGGATGTGATCGAGAAGATCATCGGCCGCGCTCTCGCGCAGACCTTTCCGCCAAAGCCTGAGGGCGCGGCAGTCTTCGGTCCGCCGGTGCTCGGCGTGCGCGACCTCAAGGCGGGCAGAAAACTCGATGGCGCCAGTTTCGATTTGCGCAGGGGCGAAATCCTCGGCATCGCCGGACTTCAGGGCATGGGCCAGCTGGACCTGTTCCTCGCCTGCTTCGGCATGGCCGAGATCGAACGCGGCCACGTCATGGTCGACGGCCGCAAAGTGTGGCTCGGCTCGCCGGCCGATGCGCTGAGGCCCAACATGGCGATCGGGCTGGTGCCGGAGGATCGCAAGACCGAAGGTCTGTTCCTGAAATTGTCGGGCCGGCAGAATGCATCCCTGCCGGTGGTCGGCCGCTTCACCCGGCTCGGCTTGATCCGCGAGGAGGAGGAAGCACGCGCCGTGCAGGCGGCCTTCTCGACGGTCGAGGTGGACAAGCGTGCGCTGTGGACAAGGGCCGGCGCCTTTTCCGGCGGCAACCAGCAGAAGATCGCCATCGCCAAATGGCTGGTCGCCGAAAGCCGCATCCTGCTGCTCTTCGATCCGACCCGCGGCATCGATGTGGGCACCAAGCATGAGCTTTACGTGATGATGCGCGACTACGTGGCGGCCGGCGGCTCGATCCTGCTGCATTCGACCGAAATTCCCGAACTCGTCCATCAATGCGACCGCGTGCTCGTTCTCTATGACGGACGGCTGGTGGCCGAGCTCGCCGGCGACGAGATCACCGAGAGCGCGATCATGCGGCCGGCGCTGGGACACGACGGCAATATCCTGGAGGCGGCACAGTGAGCGCGGTCGGTTCGACGGCAACCGGACAGGCCGGATCCCTGGTGCGCCTCCTGGCGCGGCATCGCGGCGCCATCATCGCGGCGATCGTCTTTGCAGTGCTGCTCGTCGTCGTCGACCTGATCAGCGCCGGGCGGCTTACCTATTTCGACATTTCGTTCCTGTCGAGCGGCGGCGCCACCTCGGCGCTGGCGGCGATGGGCCAGACCATCGTCATCCTGTCCGGCGGTTTCGACCTGTCGGCGGGCGCCGTGGTTTCGCTGGTCAATGTGGTGCTGGCCACGTCGATGGATCCGATGGCGACCGGAGCGAGCGTCTGGCTGTGGACGATGGCCGGCATTGGCGTCGGCATGCTCGTCGGGGCGTTCAACGGCTTCTTCATCGCGGTGCTGCGCATGCAGCCCATCGTCGTCACGCTGTCGACCATGTTCATCTTGCAAGGCATCACACTGCTGGTCATGGACAAGCCCGGCGGCTTCGTCTCGCCCGATCTCGGCGCCTTCTATCTCGGCGATGCGATCCCGGGCTGGTTGCCCATGCCGCTGGTCGTCATCGGCATGGTCCTGCTGGCATGGTTCTGGCTGAAAGGCACGCGGTTCGGCACGGCGCTTTACGCGGTCGGCAGCGATCCAGACGCTGCGGCCGCGGTCGGCGTGCGCGTCGCTCTCGTGCGCTTCCTCGTCTATGTCATCGCCGGCGGCTGCTACGGGCTTGCCGGCGTGTTCATCAGCGCCCAGACCGGCAGCGGCGATCCGCTGGTCGGCAATCCGCTGCTGTTGTCGATGTTCGCCGCCGTCGTGGTCGGCGGCACGCGGCTCGGCGGCGGGCAGGGTGGTCAGTTCGGCACCGTCTTCGGCGCCTATATCCTGATGATGGTCGTCAACGTCCTGCTCGTGCTCAACGTCTCGGCCTATTATTCGACCATTGCCGAGGGCACCATCCTGATCCTTGCCGTGCTCGCGGGCTCGCTGTCGCATGGCTCCGTCCTCGCCTACCAAATCCGCGCCTTGCGCGCGCGGCTCGCCGCCTGGCGTGCCGGCATGCTGCCGTCGCAACTCGATCCCACCGACCGCAGATTGCGCATCGCTCACAAAACGCCCATTTCAGGACAGGCGCCCGGCTTTCGCGTGCGCAATGCCGAGGCGCTGCGCTACGCGCTGCCGGCCTATGTCTGCCTGGCCGTCGTCATGATCGTCACCCAGATCTGGCTCGGCCGGGCCATCTTCAATCCCAGCTACTGGAACTCGCTGTTCGTGCTGTCGAGTTTCCTTGCCGTGCTTGCGCTCGGGCAGGGCAGCGTCATCCTCACAGGCGGGCTCGACTTGTCGGTGCCGTGGACGATCGGCCTGTCGGGCATCCTCCTTGCCGGCATGGTCAACGGATCGGACGCGGCACTCGCCTATGCGCTGCCGGTGGTGCTCGCCATCGCCTGTCTTATCGGACTGGCGAACGGCATCGGCATCGTTTTCCTCGGCATCTCGCCGATCGTCATGACACTCGCCACCAACGGCATCTTGCAAGGTTTCGCGCTTCTCTATTCGCAAGGCACGCCGGCCGGCTTCTCCTCGCCCATGCTGCGCTGGTTCATGACCGGCAAGCTATGGGTGGTGACGCCGGTCGTGCCGTTCATGGTCGTCTTCGTGGCCCTTGCGGTGCTGCTGCTCGGCCGCACCGCCTTCGGCCGGAAGGTCTACGGCATTGGCAACAGCCCGCGCGCGGCCCAGCTTTCGGGCATCGCCGTCGGACGGACGCTGATCTTCGTCTATATGCTGTCGGCATTGTGCGCGGCCATCGTCGGCGTCATGCTGACCGGCTTTTCCGGCCAGGCCAGCCTCGGCATGGGCGACGACTATCTCCTGCCGTCCATCGCCGTTGTCGTGGTCGGGGGCGCGCTGATCACCGGCGGGCGCGGCCACTATCTCGGCATGCTCGGCGGCGTGCTGCTTTTGACGGCGCTGCAGATGCTTCTGGCCGGCACGACGCTGCCCTACGCCACACGGGCGATCCTGTTCGGGCTGGTGGTGCTCGGCGCCGTCATGGCGCTGCGCGAAAGACGCATACAATGAAGGGAATGGAATCATGAGCACGAGCGCACCCAAATCGCCCGACGAATTCCTGGCGGGGCTCAAAGGGCAACGTGTCCTGGTCACGGCAGGCGCCGGCGGCATTGGCTTCGCCATTGCCGAAACGCTGTCGCGGCTCGGTGCGCGCATCGTCGTTTGCGATGTGTCCGACGAAGCCCTGGCGGCCGCCCCCAAGAAGATGGCGCTCGTCGCAGCGGTCAAGGCCGACGTGTCGCGCGACGACGATGTCGACCGGCTGTTCGAGGCGGTGGAGGAGAAACTCGGCGGCCTCGACGCACTGATCAACAATGCCGGCATCGCCGGGCCGACCGGCGGCGTCGACGAAATCGATCCGGCCGACTGGAGGCGCTGTCTCGACATCGGCCTGACCGGCCAGTTCCTGTGCGCACGGCGCGCCGTGCCGCTCATCAAGGGGGCCGGCGGCGGTTCGATCGTCTCGATGTCGTCGGCGGCCGGCCGCCACGGCTATGCGTTCCGCACGCCCTATTCGGCGGCCAAATTCGGCGTCATCGGCTTCACGCAGAGCCTTGCCAAGGAGCTTGGGCCGCACGGGATCAGGGTCAACGCCATCCTGCCGGGCATCATAGAGGGGCCGCGCATCGAGAGCGTTATCTCGGCACGCGCCAAACAGGTCGGCATCAGCCATCAGGAGATGACCGAACGCTATTTGCAGAACATCTCGTTGCGCCGCATGACCAGCCCGTACGACGTGGCTTCGATGGTCGCATTCCTGCTGTCCGACGCGGGCATCAACATTTCAGGCCAGTCGCTCGGCGTCGACGGCAACGTCGAAACGCTTTGAGGAGCAAGCCATGGCCAGGGTTGCAATTGTCGGAAGCGGGTTCATCGGACGGGCATGGGCGATCAGCTTCGCGCGCGCCGGCCATGATGTGCGCATGTGGGACCAGTCGCCGGTCGCGGCAGGCGGCGCGCGCGACTACATAGAAGGCGTGCTCGGCGATCTCGCTTCGAATGATCTGCTGCGCGGACAGACCGCGCACGCGGTGCTCGAGCGCATCGTCGTCATGGGAGACTTGGACGCGGCTCTGGCCGGCGCCGTGCATATCCAGGAGAACACACCGGAAAATCTCGAGGTGAAGCGCGAGGTGTTCTCGCACATCGACGCGCTGGCCGGCCCGCAGGCGGTGATCGCCAGCTCCACCTCGGCGCTGCTGCCGTCGAAATTCACCGATCATCTCCCGGGGCGGCACCGCTGCCTGGTCGTGCATCCGATCAACCCGCCCTACCTCATTCCGGCGGCGGAGGTGGTGCCGGCGCCGTGGACGTCCGCCGAGACGCTCGAAAGGACGCGCGCCTTCCTCCTCGATGCCGGCCACGCGCCGCTGGTGATGAAGCGCGAGCTCGACGGCTTCATCATGAACCGGCTGCAAGGGGCGCTGCTCGAGGAAGCTTTCCGGCTTGTCGCCGACGGCTATGCCAGCGTCGAGGACGTCGATATCGGCATCCGCGACGGGCTGGCGCTGCGCTGGTCGTTCATGGGGCCCTTCGAGACCATCGATCTCAACGCGCCGGGCGGCGTGCGCGACTATGCCGAGCGCTACCAGGGCATCTATTCCAATATTTTCCCGCAGATGCTGCGTCGCGTCGACTGGGCGGGCGAGGTGATGGAAACCGTCGAGGCCGAGCGTAGCAGGCGCTTGCCCAGGGAGAAACTGGGCGATCGGCAGGTCTGGCGCGATCGCCGGCTGATGGCGCTGGCGGCGCACAAGAAGAAATCGGATCAGGAGTTCGGACAATGAAAGAAACCAGCCGCAAGCCCGGCGCCACGGCGGCCAGGGGCAAGGTCATCATCACCTGCGCGGTGACGGGGGCGATCCACACGCCGACCATGTCGCCCTATTTGCCGATCACGCCGGACCAGATCGCCTCGGAGGCGATCGCCGCCGCGGAAGCCGGCGCCGCGATCCTGCATCTGCATGCCCGCGATCCGGAGACCGGCAAGCCCGACCAGACGCCGGAGGCCTTTGCCCGTTTCCTGCCGCGCGTCAAGCAAGGCACCAACGCCGCCATCAACATCACCACCGGCGGCAGCCCCTACATGAAGGTCGAGGAGCGGGTGCGCCCGGCCGCCCAGTTCAAGCCGGAGGTAGCCTCGCTCAATATGGGCTCGATCAATTTCGGGCTCTATCACCTCGCCGACAAATACGAGACCTTCAAGTTCGACTGGGAAAAGCCGCATCTGGAAGCGACGCGCGACCTCGTCTTCCGCAACTCGTTCAAGGACATTGAGTACATTCTCGCGACTTGCTACGACAACGGCACGCGGTTCGAGTTCGAGTGCTATGACATCGCGCATCTCTACAATCTCTCCCACTTCGCAGACCGTGGGCTGGTGAAACCGCCCTTCTTCGTGCAGTCGGTGTTCGGCCTGCTGGGCGGCATCGGCACGCATCCGGAGGATGTCGCGCATATGAAGCGCACAGCGGACCGGCTGTTCGGGGACCAGTTCCGCTGGTCGGTGCTCGGCGCCGGCGCCAGTCAGTTACGCATCGCCGCGCAATCGGCAGCACTCGGCGGCAACATCCGGGTCGGGCTGGAGGACAGCCTGTGGGCCGGCAGGGGCAAGCTTGCCAAGTCGAATGCCGAGCAGGTCGTGCTGGCGCGCAAGATCATCGAGGGGCTCGGCATGGAGGTGGCGACGCCGGACGAAGCGCGCGAGATCCTGTCGCTGAAGGGCGGCGACAAGGTCGCTTTCTGACGCAGCCAATCGCCGCGCGAGCAAAGAGGAGGACGGCATGAAGATCGAAGTCGTGGTGGACGTGAAGACGACGCTGGGCGAGGGACCGCTCTGGGACGTCGAGCAGGAGCGTCTCTACTGGATCGACAGTTTCGACGGGCGCGTCTTCCGCGCGACCGCCGACGGGCGCGAGATCCGCTCCTGGAACGTGCCGATGAAGATAGGCTCGATGGCGCTGCGCAAGGATGGCGGCGGCGCTGTCGTCTCGTTGCAGCGCGGTTTCCATCTGCTCGATTTCGCCACCGGCGAGGTGACGCTGATCCACGATCCGGAGCCGGACAAGCCGATGAACCGTCTCAACGACGGCAAGGTCGACCGGCGCGGCCGCTTCTTCGCCGGCTCGATGGACACGATGGAGGAGGGGCCTTCCGGCGGTCTCTATCGGCTTGATCCGGATTTCTCCGTCACCAGGATCGATTCCGGCATCATCTGCTCCAACGGTCCATGCTGGAGCCCCGACGACCGCACCTTCTATTTCGCCGATACCTGGACCGGCGAGATCTGGGCCTATGATTACGACATCGAGACCGGTGCGGCCAGCAACCGCCGCACCTTCGTTCGCGTCGATACCAGCCGCGGTGGTGCCGCCGACGGCTCGACCGTCGATGCCGAAGGCTGTCTGTGGAATGCGCTGGTCTATGACGGCCGCCTGGTGCGCTACGCGCCGGACGGCAGCATAGACCGTATCATCGACATGCCGGTGAAGAAGATCACCAGCGCCATGTTCGGCGGACCGAAGCTCGACACGCTCTACGTCACCTCGATGGCCAAGCCGCCGCTGCCGCGTTTTCCCGGCGATGGCGTGCTGCGCGGCAGCCTGTTCGCCATCACCGGCCTTGGCGTGACCGGAGTTCCCGAGCCGAGGTTTGGTGGCTGACGGGCGGCCGCTTAGAGCAGTTCACCGTTTCATGGAAACGGCGAACCGCTCTATCTCTTTGTTTTTGCGCAATTCCGTAGGGAAAGCGCTACGCGCTTTTCCCGGGAAAACCGTACACATTTTTCGTGGAATTGCTCTCGCCGCTCCTCCCGGACGTCTTCCGCAAACTTCCTGCCGCTCGCAATCAGCTAAAAACTATCGGCACCATTTCTCCACCGCTAAGGCGATGGCCTTCGTGCAGTCGACGAGATCGCGCACCGAAACGCGCTCGTTCGGCTGATGCGCCTGCGCCGGATCGCCAGGACCGAAGTTGACGGTCGGGGTGTTGCCTAGGCCGGTCGGCAGGCCGATGTCGCTGTGTGCACCGAAGCCGCTCAGGGCCGGCGACAGGTCGGCTGCTTTGACGGCCTCCTGGAACAGGCCGACAAAGGGGTTGTCCGACGGGATCTCGGCGCAATCGGCATCGAGGATCCATTCGACACGGGCAGGGTGCTTTCGCAGATAAGGATCCGCCTGGCAGACATTGGCGATGTGCTCTTCGATTTCGCGTTTGACATTGCCGCCCAGCCTGAACTCGTCATGCTCGCTCGGCAGATACTGTGCGTCGATGATGATCTCGCCGCGTCCTGCCATGGAGGATGGATGTTCGCCGGCATTGATCTGGGTGACGATGATCTGGTTGGGCAGGTCCATCAGCGGGTGGTTCTTCCTGGGATCGAACATCCATCGCCGGTTGAGGATGTCGATGCCGTCAAGGATCTGCCGGCAAAGCTGGACGGCGTCGACCGGGCCGCTCGAATACCAGGCGTTCGGCGTCAGTTCGGCATGGCCGCCTATGCCGTCGATGATGATCTTGCCCCACAGAATGCCGTGACAAAGCGGTGCGATCCTGTTCGCCGTCGGTTCCGTCATGATGCCGGCGTCGGCGCGAAAGCCGCGATCAACCATGGCGAGCGACCCCATGCCGCCGATTTCCTCGTCGACGACGGTGGTGAAGACGACGTCGCCGGAGAGGGAAACGTCGAGTTCCTTCAGGATTTCGACCGCCATCAGCATGCAGGCGACGCCGCCCTTCATGTCGACCGTGCCGCGACCGTGCAGGAATCCATCCTTCAGGACAGGCTGGAAGGGATCGGTGGTCCAGTGCCCGGCGGCACCCGGCGGCACGACGTCGATATGGCCGGTCAGCATGATGGACCGCCCGCCGCCGGTACCTTTCAAAACGCCGCCGAGATTAGGCCGGCCCTCGAACGTTCTGCCCTTGTTGGCGCCGGCACGTCCCTTGTATTTTTCGTAGAGCGCCGGTCCGTCCGGATCCCAGAGATCGGTCGAGAAGCCGAGCGCCTCAAGGCGCTTTTGCAGGTAGAGCTGGCAATCGCGCTCGCCCGGGCCGGCCTCCTTCGGATTCGATTTCACGATCGAGGGGAAGGCGACGAGATCGCTCAGCGTCTTGACGATGCGCTCGGCGGCTGCCTCGACGCGCGCGGCGATGGTCTCTTCCATGGAAGGCATTGTTATCTCCAACGTTGGGAAAGTCGGTCGGCGAGAAGGACGAAAACCAGAAGGGCGCCGACAATCCCCACCTGCCAGACCGTGTTGATGTTCAATTGCAGAAGGCCGGTCTTCAGCGTGACCAGCAGCAGGACGGCCGCGAACACGCCGCCGACGCCACCGCGCCCGCCAGTGATGACGATGCCTCCCAGCATGGCCGCGGTCAGCGATTCCAGTTCGAGGTTCTGGCCGATATTGGGCCTGCCGCTGCCGAGCCAGGCGAGAGAGACGAGGCCGGCCGCACCGGCAAGCGCGCCGCTCAGCACATAAAGGATGAAGCGCACGCGATCGACCGGAATGCCGACCAGTTTGGCCGAGCGTTCATTGAAGCCCATGGCGTAGATCCAGCGTCCCCAGGCTGTCGAGAGCAGCACGAGACCGGCAAGCGCGAAGCAGGGGATGGCGAGCGTAAGGAAAGGCACGGGGATGCCCATGATCGCACCGCGCCCCCAAACGAGCAGCCAGGCAGGCACGCCGGACTGGGCCGCGCCGCCGGTGACCGCAAGCGCCAGGCCGGAATACACGAAAAATGTTCCCAGCGTCGCGATGAAGGGGAGAAGGGCGAGCCCGTTCACCAGCCATCCGTTCAAGGCGCCGAGCATAGCGCCAGCCAGGATGCAGACGACCGGCAACAGAAGGGGTGGCAACCCCAGCTTCAGGGAAAGCATGGCAACGATCGCCGAGAGCGAAACGGCGCCGCCAACGGACAGGTCGATGCCCGCGCCCCCGGCCAGGACGACCAGCGCCTGTCCAAGGCCGACCAGGGCCAGGATCGTCGAAAATTGCAAAATCGTGGTGACGGTGCCGAGATTGAAGACCGAAGGCTTGAGCGCCAGCAGGCCGACAATAACGACCAGCCAAAGGCCGCACAGCAGAGCCAAAGTGAGGGCGGGGCCCTGCAGGTTCCGGATCCTGTTCATGCGCGGGCTCGCAGGAATTGGGCAAGCGGCAGCCGGTTGGAGACGGCTTCGAAGCCAAGCACGCCGATGATGAGAACGCCGGTAACCACAGGCTGCCAAAGCGAGGGGACGCCGATCAGGAGCAATCCATTCTGGAGAATTCTCAGAAGCAGTACGCCGAAGACCGTGCCGATCAAGCTGCATCTGCCGCCCAATATGCTCGTGCCGCCGAGAATGACCGCGGCGATCGCATCGAGCGCCAGCGTGCTGCCGATCGTCATCTCCACATTGCGGTAGGTGGCGACGTAAAACGTGGCGGCAATGCCAGTCAGGACGCCACTGATGACGAAGGTCATGAAGCGTACCTTGACCACGGGGATTCCGGACAGCCGGGCCTTTTCCTCGGAATTGCCGATCGCGAGCAGATGCGGCCCGTAGGGGGTTCGCCGCAACGCCAGCCAGACGACCAGATAGGCGATGGCAATGACGATGGCTGGGACTGGAATGCCGAGTACGGTGGTTGCCAGAACATTGGTAAGGCTCGAGGGCAGGCCCGAGAGCCACTGCCCGCCGAGAAGGACAAAGACGGCGGTGCGGTAGACGCCAAGCAGGCCGAGCGTTCCCACGATTGCCGGAACGCGACCGAGGACGACGACGGTGGCCGTCACGCAGCCGAGCAGCGCACCGACCGCCGGGCCAGCGATGAGCGCCAGCAGCGGACTGCCGTCGGCGCTGAGCACGCGGCCGATGGCAATGGCCGCGAGGCCCATGATGATGCCGATCGACACGTCGATGCCGCCCATGGCAAGCAGCAATGTCATGCCAAGGCCGATCAGCAGCAGTTCGACGCTGTTGCGCAGGACGGTCGCCGCATTGCCTGGCGTCGCGTAGTGGGGCGATGCGACAGAAAAGATGACGATCGCCAGGAGACAGGCGGCAAGCAAGGACCACTCCCGCCCGTTCATGGCCAAAACGCCGTTTCCAAACTGTCGCACCCTGTTCATCCCAAGGCTCAGAAGTTGAACTTGTCGACATTGTCCTTCGTGAAGACCGCCGGCGGTCCGAGCAGCAGGATGCCCTTGGCGGCATCATAGGTGGCGGGCTTTTCGAGGCCGGCGATCTTGTTTTCCGCTTCGAAGCTCTTGCCGTCGATCAACTGCTTGCCGGCCCAGACCGTGAGATAGCCCAGCTGTTCGGGATCCCACAGCACGGTGAAGCCGAAGGCGCCGCTCTTCAGGTAGGATCGCGCCGTGTTCGGGCTGCAATAGCCCGTGCCGATGACGGAGCCGATCTTGCCGGCGGTTTCGATGGCCTGGGCGACGCCCGGGCAGGTCGAGGATGCGACGGCGATGATGGCCTTGATGTCGGGATTGGCGGCCATGAGATCGCCTGATATCTGCGCGGCGCGCTCGGCCGTGCCGCCGGCGAATTGCGGAGCCAGCAGTTTCAGCTTCGGATATTTGGCGGTGGCCTCTTTCTGCATGAAGCCGATCCAGGCGTTGAGATTGGACGCCGTCGCCTCGCCGGAGACGATGCCGATCGTGGCGTCCTCGCCGACGCGCTTCACCAACTCATCGATGATCGTCGTGCCGAGCCCTTCGTCGGTCGCCTGCGCCACATAGACGGCACGGCCGCTGTCGGGTGCATCGCTGTCGCTGGTGAAAAGCTTGATGCCCTTGGCCTTGGCGCTCTCGACGACGGGCGCGATGCTGGACGCATCCAGCACGCTGACCGAGATCGCCTGGACACCCTGGTCGATCAGGTTCTGCACGATCTGCAACTGATCGACCGGGTTGGTGTCGACGGGGCCGGAATAGATGAAATCGACGCCCAGGTCCTTCGCGGCGCGATTCCCGCCGGCTTCCATGGCATTGAAATAGGGTATGCCGATCAATTGCGGGACGAAGGCGACCTTGGGCTTGTCGGCGGCATCCGCCGCCGTGGCGACCACGAGTGACAGCACGGAAACGGCGAGCGCTTTTTTGAGTTGAGAAAGCATTGGTTTATCCTCTCTGGAATGGACGTGCATTTCAGTTTGATTTTTCAAGCGCCCGCACGTCGGGATGAGCGCCTGTTATGAGCGAAACGACTTCCTCGTGATTGGTCTCGGCCGCCAGCCGTTCGGCCACCTTGCGGCCGCGCCGGAACACCACGATGCGGTCGGCAACCTCGAACACTTCGGAAATGTTGTGGCTGATGAGGACGACGGCACAACCGCGCGCGGCAAGCCGCCGCGTCAGTGCCAGGACCTTGCGGGTTTCGGCGACGGCAAGGGCCGCCGTCGGCTCGTCCATGATGACCAGCCTGGCATTCAGATTGAGGGCCCGGCAGATGGCCACGGCCTGGCGCTGACCGCCGGACAGGCTGCCGACGGGTGCTTCCGGATCGGAAATATGCGCGTCGAGCTCTTTCAGCAGGCCGTCGACGCGCTGGCGCATTTCCTTGCGCTTCAGGAAGGGAATACCCAAAATGGAGCGTTTCAATTCGCGGCCGAGAAAGACGTTTTCGGCAATCGACAGGTTTTCCGAGAGCGCCAGTTCCTGAAAGATCGTCGCGATCCCCGACGACGCCGCATCCTTGGGCGAGGAGAAAGCCACCGGATTGCCCTCGATGAGAAGCTTTCCATCGCTGGGCGGATGGGCGCCCGCCAGGATCTTGATGAAGGTGGATTTGCCGGCGCCGTTGTCGCCGAGAAGCGCCAGCACCTCGCCGGAGCGGATTTCCAGGTCGACATCGGCAAGCGCAGTCAGAGCGCCGAAGCGCTTTGCGATATTTCTGGCGACAAGAAACGGTTCTGTCATGGCGGTTCCCCGGCGGTTGCTGGTCGGCTAGACGGCCTTGCTGACCCAGCGCAGCACGTTGGTCCAAAGACGCGCATAGCCCGGCCATTCCACGAAGCTGTTGGGCAGCCAATGCGGGCCGATATCCGACGTCCAGGCCAGCGTGCGGCCCTGGCCATGGCGGCCGGTGACCAGCAGCGGATGACCGCCGTGATCCTGCGGCAACCGTGCGAGGATTTCGACGTCATCGCGATCGCGAGCGACGACCTCGTTGGCGCCGAGCAGCAGCGGCCATTCGCCTTCGATGCCGGCAAAGATCGGGTGATCCTTGGGACCGGTGATTTCAGGCCGGAACCCTTCGGGAATCTCGAGCCGGTCGTCATAGGGGAGGCAGGTTACCGGCAGCGCCTCCTCGACGGCCGTGCGGTGCCAGCGCGCCTTGCCGTCGATGCCCTGGAAAGAGAAATAGCCGCCGATCATGACCATGCCACCACCGGCCTGCGTCCAGTCGCGCAGAAGCTTGAGCCGGTTGGGCACTGTCTTGCCGTGCAGCCAGACATCGGGGTGAAGCAGCAGCGAGTTCGCGCCGATGTCGGAGAGGATGATGGCCTTGTATTGCGACAGGCCCTCCGTGGTGAAAGGCAGCTTTTCGACGGCTTCATGGGCCGGCATGTAGTCGAGGTCGAATTCGCTGCTCTTCAAGGCATCGACCAGCGGCGTCGCGCCCAGGTGAAAGGTGACGCTGCCGAACTGATCGAACCCCTTGTAGTGGGTCGCCGAACTCATCCAGCTCTCGCCGACCAGAAGCACTCTTGTTTTCGCCATGACCAATACTCTCCTGGGTTCCCGTAAGTTGTTGGTTCAGCTTGCCAACATGGCGTTGTTCGCCAAAGCGGCAGCCTTCAAAGTCGCGAAATCCGCGATGTAGCCCTGTGCGCCTTCGACCGTGGTCGTCAGGCTCGCGCCGATCGCCGCATGGCGGGCGGCGTCGTCCAGCGACGCACCATGCAGCCAGAGGCTTAGGAATATGCCGGCGAAGCTGTCGCCGGCGCCCGTCGCATCCACGCGGTCGACAGGCAGTGCCGGCACCTCGATCTGCGGTCCGCCATTCGCCGGAAAGACGACCGCGCCAAACTCGCCGAGAGTGAGCACGACCGTTCCGCGCGGCTTGATGCGCGCCAGCATCAGCCGCACCTCTTCGATCATCGTCGCCATCCTGGAGCGAAAGTCGAAAATCTCCCGCATCATCACATCGTTGATGAAGGTCAGGTCGATGTGCCGGACCATCTGCGTGAAGGTTTCAGGCGTGCGTGCGCTCTTGGGCAGGCCGGCCGAATGCAGGCTCACCCTCCAGCCGGCCTGATGAAAGCGCGCGATGGAAGCGGTCATCGTTTCGTAGTGGAAGCCTTCGATGTGAAGACAGGCCGGGCGCGGCTCGGGCTGGATGTCCAGATTGGCGGTCAGATCGATCTCGCCGAGTTCGAACGGTTCACTGATGATCGTGCGGCTACCATTGCGCTCGATGATCACGATGGCTTGCGAAAGGCGGTTGTTGGGCGTGTTGCGGATCGGCAATGCGTGGACGCCCAGTTTGGAAAGCGCGCCGAGCGCCCAGTCACTCTCCGGGTCTTCACCGACCGCCGTCGCCAGTTCCACGTCGAGAGCGTAGGGCGCCCCAACACCGGCGGCGGCAACCGCGAGATTGGCCGCGGGCCCGCCCAGCGCCTTCTCGATATGGCTGGCTGTGATGCGGTCGTCGCGATGCGGCAGGACGTCGACGCGGCAGAGAAAGTCGACACTGACCCGGCCCGCGACCAGGAGCCTCGGCAGATGATCGAGATTCTTCGGCCTGTGGGGCGCGCGGCCCGGCAGCGAGCGCGCAAACGAACTCGGCCGGTACATCAGCGTGGCGATCGCCTTTTCGATGCGTTCGCGCGTGGCCTCCTTCAGGCCGGCAGTCCCGTTGATGAAGTTCGACACCGTTCCGATGGAGACACCGGCCGCGCGTGCGACATCCGCTATGGTTGGGCGCTTGCGTTGCAATGGTTGGCTCCGATTGAAGCGTTTCAAACGGTATCAACGGAAATGCCGCCCCTCAACGGAATTATCTTCTAAAAAGGTCTGGAATTTGCAGAGAAACTTGGAAAACTATGGCGATGTGGCCCCAATTGCGGGTCATTCGTTCCAGAATTGAACGTTTTTCAATTCTTAAGCCGAAAGACTGCGTCGGCGAATTGCCTGCTTTCATTCGGATAGCTTCGCCGAGCCGATGATCTAGATCAGCAGCAAGCCCTTCATGCTGGAATAGCCCTTGCGACCGATGATGATGTGGTCATGCACGGAAATGCCCAGCCGCTTGGCCGCGTCGATGATCTCCTTGGTCATCTCGATATCGGCACGCGATGGCGTCGGATCGCCCGACGGGTGGTTGTGCACCAAACTACCGAGGCCCTATTCATGGTATTTATCAATCGCTTGCGATTAAGTGCGGGAGAGGTGGCGTCGTCAATTGGGGCATGTATCTAATGACCATTAGTGATCTTTCACGCTTGGTCACAATCGCATTTGCTCGGTACTGTGACGTACCGATCATCAACGGATCTGAGCGCTTACCTGTTCAAGCGCTCTCTGAACGACTGATGTTTATGCAAAGTGAGTGTCGCCGCGATCACCGTGGCTTCTCGTCGTAACTCGGCGCTGCATTGGAGCGCTAAGGCGATGATGACAGCTTTGCGCCTCACATCCGGTCAATCAGAAACTCAAGGGCCGAAATTTCAAAGCGGACACTAAGACCGTCCTCTCACCTGTTTTGCCGCTCGGGACAGGTTCGGTAATGAGCCCTTTCGAGGTGAGGAAGAAGATACTGAATTGAGGGCGCTGGAGCTCGGCAGCGCCCATAGGATGAAGTGTCGCGAACATACAGGAATGTTCCGCCTACTAGTGTCGCTCGGTCACCAGAGGGGCGCCGCGATCAGTGAAACGCGGTAAAACCTTGGCGCACGCGGAAATCATTCGAGGTTGGCCAGCGGATGTTCTGGAGTTTACCATGGCGATGCGATGGGCGCGATGTGGTGCATCTCCAAACGCGATGACGTGCTGCCCATATGAGACTTCTCCCATTGCTTTCGTTGCCGCTAAAAACCGAATGACAATAAGATGCGGTCACTGGAGTGGCTCACGGCTAGGGATGCCTGTTTTCGAGGAGGAGGAGTTGAAATGCGGATAAAATCATTGGCCGCCGCTGGCCTGCTGGCGGCTATCGCTTTTGCCGGTACCGTCCCGGCGTATGCCCAGATGAAAGCCAAACAGTTCAATATCCTGATGTTGACCGATCTTTCTTCGGTTTACTCAGAAACATCGGGTCCCGGTGACGTTGAATTCGCCAAGATGGCTGTTGATGACTTCGGTGGAAAGGTCAACGGCGTACCGATCAATGTCATCGTCGTCGACAACAAGCTGGATCCTGCACTCTCGGTCAATAAGGCGCGCGAGATCATAGACTCTCAGGGCGTGAACCTCATTACCGACGTGTCGAGTTCCGCTGCAGCCATCGCCATAGCCAAGCTCGCCAACGAAAGGCACATTCTGACGACCTTCGTTAGCCCGGGAACCATGGCGCTTACTAATGAAGCCTGCGGCAAATACACTTGGCACTATGGATACGATACCTCAGCCATGTCCGCGCCGGTCAAGAAAATGACCCAGGATGGCACCAAAAAATGGTATTTTATCACAGCCGACTTTGCCTTCGGAAAGTCGTTGCTGGCTTCTTTCTCGAGTGCCGTTAAGCAAAACGGTGGCGAGGTCGTCGGGGTGGATATGGTGCCGTTCCCGAACGACGATTTCTCAAGCTATCTTCTCAAAGCGCAGGCGGCTGGCGCCGAGGCTATTGGCATCCTTGAATCCGGACAGGATCTGCGCAACGCGGTTAAGCAGGCCCGTGAATTCGGCTTGATGGATGCCGGAATAAAGATTGTTCCCGGACAGTTGAATCTTTCTGATGTGAAGGCTCTCGGGCCTGACACGTGGGCCGGCGTAAACGCCGCGCTGATCTGGTATTGGGATCTCGACGACGAAACCCGGAAATTCACAAAGCGTTTCCGCGAGAAGCTGAGCTTCTACCCTGGTGACATACACGCGGGCAACTATTCTGCCGTCTATCAAGTACTGAAGGCCGTCCAAGAAATCGGGACGGACGATCCCGACAAGGTAACGGAAGCCCTAGAAGGTCGGCGTTTCAGCGACATGTTCACCAAGGACGCGCTCATGCGCAAGCGTGACCATCTTGTGGTGAAGCGTACCTTTATTGGCCAGGTCAAACCCGCATCGGAGGTCAAGAACGACAGCGACTTTTTTAACATCGTCGGGTCGGTTCCAGGGGATGAGGCGTACTACCCGGAAGCAGAAAGCACCTGCAAGCACGATTGGTAGCGGAAGAAGCATGCCTCCCGCCATCGGCTAATCGCCGACGGAGGGAGGCGTTCATCCGCAACGCAACCGAGGCCGGCCAATGTCTTACTATGCAATTTTACTCTTCAACGGACTTGTGACGGGAGGTGTCCTGGCGTTGATGAGTCTCGGCATGAGCATCATCTTCGGCATGATGCGCGTGGTCAATTTCATGCATGGCGCGATGTTCATGCTGGGCGCAATCGTCGCGGTGATTCTGGGATCGCATCTCGGTGTTTCGCTTTGGCTGGGCTTTCTCATTTCCGCCGTTCTGGTCGGACTGCTTGGTGTGATTATTGAGCGGCTGCTCATCCGCCGACTTTATGGCTTGGATCTCGCCTACATCCTGATTTTGACCTTCGGCCTCTCGCTGATCATCGAAGACGTTGTTCGAATTTTTTACGGCGTTACGTCGGCGCCATACCTGGTGCCTGACCTTCTCAAGGGTGCCGTCAGCCTCGGCTTCGCCTCATACCCGAAATATCGCCTCTTCGTCGTTGTGGTATCGGTATTTCTATGCCTGGGCACATATTTGGCGCTTGAGCGCACGCGCCTGGGAGCGCTGATCCGGGCGGCATCGGAGCGGCCCGATCTGCTTAAATGCTTCGGCGGCAATGTGCCCCTTCTCGTGTCCGGCACGTTCTTTTTCGCCTCCGCTCTGGCTGGGCTCGCAGGGGCGCTTTCCGCACCGATGCGCAACGTGTCGCCGTTCATGGGAGAGGAAATGATCAATTTCGTCTTCGCCGTGGTCGTCGCCGGCGGCATGGGCTCGATCGCCGGATCGGCAATCATGGGCTTTGCGTCAGGCCTCGTCTCGGCTGTCGCGGCCATCTTCTATGCGCCGGCGGCCTCCGCAGTCATATACATTCTGATGCTTGTCGTGCTTCTAGTACGCCCGGGCGGGATTTTCCAAGGCATCGATATTTCGCATTTCGCGCTGCATTATACACCGATGACCGAGCGTGCGCGGCGGGTGTTCTTGAGCCGACCCACCGCTCTCATTGCGCTGGCGGCAGCGCTTTTGCTTCCGTGGCTGGTCTATCCGGTCCTTGCGACCGACATTATCCTTTGGGGGCTGTTTGCGGTTGGTTTCGATCTGTTGTTCGCGATCGGCGGACTCCTCTCGTTCGGCCAGGCCGCCTATTGGGGCATGTCGGCCTACGTCACCGGGATCCTGATGGTTAAGTTCGGGGCTCCGATGTTCCTTTCGTTGCTTGGCGGCGTCGCCCTGAGCACCATTGTAAGTCTTCTTTTTGGCTTCATCGTCGCAAGAAAGAAAGGGATCTATTTCTCCATGATCACCTTTGCATTCGCGTCGATCGTTTATTTCGTCGTCAATCAGTTTCCCGACTACACGGGCGGTGAGGACGGGTTGCACGGATTGGTTCGACCAACGCTCCGGGGCTTGGACCTCAAGGACGACCGGATCTTCTATTATGTTTGCCTCGCTGCCGCTGCCTTGGTGATTTTCACGGTAATTCGACTTCTCAAGTCGCCGTACGGCCTTGCGCTTCTCGGCGCCCGCGAGAACGAGCAACGCATGATGAGCCTTGGGTACAGCGTCTACGGCTTGCGTGTGAAGGCGTATGTATTTTCGGCGGCGGTGTGCTCGATCGGCGGCGCTCTCTATGCCCTTAACCATCAGTTCGTTACCCTTGAAATGGTCTCATGGCGCGCTTCTGGAGAGCCTATCATGATGACGCTGCTTGGCGGCGCCGGTACCATCTTCGGCCCATTTCTAGGCAGTGGCATCGTTTTGCTCATGCGCAATACGTTGTCGTCAATCACGGACAATGGCAGCCTGTTCCTCGGCCTTCTGTTCGTGGCCGTCGTACTGTTGTTCCGACGCGGAATACTCGGCGAGATCGTGCATCATTCGGTTGATCGCGCCACGTCGCCCGATATGCCGGCAAAGGGTGAGCTTTACGCTGCAAACCCGAACCAGATTGCAACAACCGGAGAGGTGGCCGATGCCTGATCCTGGCGTTAGTAACTCCGTCTACGGGGCGGGTTCGACAGCCGTGCCGCTCCTTGAACTGCAGTCGGTCACAATGAGCTTTGGCGGTTTCACGGCCATCAACAACATCAGCTTGAAGTTCGAGAAAAAGCCGGTTTACGGGATCATCGGACCGAACGGCGCCGGCAAGACCACTCTGTTCAATATCTTGAGCGGTTTTTATCGGCCCAAGCGTGGTCGTCTGCTGTTTAACGGTGAAGACATGACTTCGCTGCGCACCGAACAGTTTGCCCGGCGCGGGATCGTGCGAAGTTTTCAAATCACCAGCATATTTCCCAATCTGTCGGTCATGGACAATGTTGTCCTGTCGGTGCAACGGCGAGCGGATGGGGGCGCCAAAGTGCTGGCGAAGTCAGGCTGGCACGAGAACCACAGACCTGAAGCCAACGCTTTGCTGGATCAGGTCGGCATTCCGCCATCTTTGCGCGAGCGGCCGGCCAATGATCTTTCCTATGGCCGCAAACGGGCCTTGGAACTCGCGATCTCCTTGGCGGCGCACCCGGCGCTCCTTCTTCTCGACGAACCGACCGCAGGGATGACGAGTGCGGACGTGTCACGCACGACTGACCTAATCGCCCAATTGTCCCGCGAGCGCACGATCATCGTTGTGGAGCACAATCTTGGAGTCATCGCCGATGTCGCCGACGAAATCATCGTCATGCAGCAGGGTGCTCTGCTCGCTTGCGGTCGCTATGACGACGTACGAAAGGACCCTCGCGTAATCGAAGCCTATCTGGGAAAACGCCATTGAGTATGTTGGAGATAAGAAATCTCGATGCCTATTATGGTGAAAGCCATATATTGCAGAGCGTCGGCCTGTCAGTCGACGCAGGCGAGGTCGTGACGCTGGTGGGGCGCAACGGCGCCGGCAAGACCACGCTGCTTAAATCCATCATTGGTGACATACCGCGCCGGACGGGAAGCATCCGTTTTGGCAGCTCGGAAATCATCGACCTTTCGCCCGAGCGCATTTGCAGGATGGGAGTGGGCTTTGCCCCTGAGGACCGCGGCATATTTTCGACATTGAACGTCCATGAAAATCTGACCATCGGTCGGCCGAACAAAACCACAGGATGGCCACTTGAACGGATCTACCAGCATTTCCCGATTCTCAAGGCACGGCGCCTGCAAAAGGCAGCGTCTCTGTCTGGCGGAGAGAAGCAGATGCTGGCGATCGCGCGTCCGCTCTATATGGGAGCGTCGTTCCTCCTGCTAGATGAGCCAACCGAGGGCTTGGCTCCTGTAGTTGTCGATGCAATCGGTGCGATCATTAATGATATCAAGTCGACCGGTCTGACAATTCTATTGGTCGAACAGAATCTTCAGTTTGCGGCTGAGGTTACGGACAAATACTACATGATCGAGAACGGGAAGATCGTAAAGGAATTGACGAATCTCCAGATGGCTGATGAGGAACAAAGTCTACTCGACTATCTTGGTGTCTGACAATTCTCCGTACTTCTCGTTGCGTGTAGGAAGGCGTGCCGGGATCGGAGCCTTCATGACCGACCGTTTTAGGCGTCGGCTTGGAATGCCGACCAACGCCTGACAGGGCTGGGAGGCAGAACTGTCCAGCCGCTCCGCTGATTTTGAAGATGCGGCTGGCAGAAGCAACTGGACGGTGGCGTGATCCGCATCGTCGTTCGCGACGGAGCCATGTCGAAATGAGCCTTCAAGGCATGTGGGCTAACTCCTAGATTGCAGGCGGCCTGATACCTCCGGGGATTTCGCCGACGACGAGCGCCTGGTGTCCAGTCGCATGCGCCGTTCAGCGAGTGTCCTCGGCAGATGCAATCAGGCGGCGCCGCGAAGAGGTCACCATGGCGAAGACGCTGTATGAAAAAATCTGGGATGCCCATGTCGTCAAGCCACTGGGCGACAACAGGGCCATTCTCTTTGTCGACCGACATCTGGTTCATGAAGGTGTCGCGACTTACGCATTTTCGGGGCTAAGTGCGCGCGGGCGCAAGGTGCACCGTCCCGATCTGACGATCGGCGTGGCCGACCACGTCGTTCCCACGACGCCCCGCGTCAACGGGATCGCCTATGAGGACGAGGACGCCCGCAAGATGGTCCAGGACATTGAGGCCTACTGCCGGCAGGCCGGTATCGACGTCTATTCGGTCGGCAACCGCCGGCAGGGTATCGTCCACGTGATCGGGCCTGAACTCGGCTTTGTGCTGCCCGGAGCGCTGCTGGTGTGCGGCGACAGCCACACCTCCACCCATGGCGCATTCGGGGCACTCGCCTTTGGCATCGGCATCTCCGAGGTCGAGCACGTGCTGGCGACGCAGACCATCGTGCAGCGCAAGTCCAAGTCGATGCGTGTCAACGTGAAGGGCGAACTGCCCTCCGGCGCAACGGCGAAAGACCTAATCCTTTCGATTCTGCATACGATCGGCGTGGCAGGTGGTACCGGCCACGTCATCGAATACCAGGGAGAGGCGGTTCGGGCGCTGACCATGGAACAGCGCATGACGCTGTGCAACATGTCGATCGAGGGCGGCGCGCGCGCCGGCATGGTGGCGCCCGACGAGAAGACCATCGCCTATCTGGAAGGACGCAAATACTCGCCGAAGGACGAAATGTGGGGCCGGGCAGCGGATTCGTGGCGCTCGCTGAAGTCAGATCCGGATGCGTTCTTCGACGCGGATGTCGAAATCGCCGGATCCGACGTAGTGCCCTTCGTCACCTGGGGCACCAATCCCGGCCAATCGCTGCCGATCGTAGGCAGGGTGCCAAACCCTTCATCCTGCGACAACGAGAGCGAGCGCACCAGTATCCAAGGCGCACTCGACTACATGGGCCTGCAGCCCGGACAGGCGCTGACCGACATCCACGTTGATCACGTCTTCATCGGCTCGTGCACCAATGGCCGCATCGAGGATTTGCGGGCCGCGGCCGCAGTGGTGCGGGGGCGCAAGGTCGCCGACGGTACGACCGCCTGGATTGTGCCTGGTTCGGGGCCGGTCAAGGACCAGGCTGAGCAGGAGGGACTCGACCAGATCTTCATCGAGGCTGGCTTCGACTGGCGTGAGCCTGGCTGCTCGATGTGCCTGGCGATGAATGGCGAGCGGCTGAAACCTGGCGAACGATGCGCATCGACCTCGAACCGGAATTTCGAAGGGCGACAGGGGCGCGGTGCGCGTACGCATCTGATGAGCCCCGCCATGGCCGCGGCAGCGGCGATCACCGGCCATTTGACAGACGTGCGCGAACTGATCTGAGGCGAATATGGAACCGATCTCTGGACACAGCGGCATCGCCGCGCCCTTTCCGATGTCCGACATCAACACAGACCTGATCTATCCCCAGCAGTTCCTGCGCAAGCCGGATCGCAACGCGATGGCACCGTTCCTGTTTCATAGCCTGCGCTACAGACCAGACGGCACACCAGATCCGGACTTTATCCTCAACAAGCAGCCCTATGACGAGGCGACGATCATCATCGCGGGGCGTAATTTCGGCTCCGGTTCGTCCCGCGAGCACGCGCCCTGGGCACTGAAATCATTCGGCATACGCTGCCTGATCTCCTCCATGTTCGCCGATATATTCAAGGCGAACTGCATCAACAACGGCATCATTCCTGCGACCGTCAGCGAGGACGTGCTAGCAGAGTGCCTGCGCGCGGCGGCGAATCCGCAGGAAGCGCGCTTCACGGTGGACCTGGAAAGGCGCGAGCTCAGCCACCTGCGGCTTGGCACAGTGCCGTTCTTGATTGTCGATTCCGACCGGGAGCGGCTGCTGAAGGGCAATGATTTCATCGACGACACTCTGGCGGAACTGCCGGCAATCAAAGATCATGAGAAAGCGTCGGCGCAAGCGACGCCATGGCTCAGTCTCGGGGCAGTCGCCGAATGACACGAAAGGGCCAAATGGCGTTATTGTCGGCTGCGCTTTGAGACCACGCAGGGTCATCCATGGCTCGAACGACTTGCCTCGGTTATACGCCAAAACTCCATATGGTCGCTCTCGCTCCGCCGCCCTGACACCCGCTCGACGAGCGCCGAACGCCGTGAAGGAAGCGCCGCTTCCATTTCCCGCAATCCGGCTCATGGCTGAAGCCGTGCCATCTCGAAAATGTCGTCGCAGACAATGTAGCTGTTACCCTGCATCCGCCCGACGACGCGCATCTTCGCCGTATCGACATGGAAGCGTTCCGGATTGATGAGCAGGTCGTTGCGGATATGCATGACTTGCACAAGGCCGAGGATAAGCGAACGGTTTGACCCCAGCTCGACGATTTGCATCAGCTTGCACTCGAAGGACACCGGGCTTTCTGCGATGCGCGGCGCGCCGATCGAAAGCGAGGCCTGCGAGCTCAGCCCGGAGACGGTGAACTCGTCGACGGCCGGGACGTATTCGGTGGCCGTGACGTTCATCACCTTCAGCCGATCCTCGTCGACCAGGTTGACGACGAACTCGCCGGTGGCGCGGATGTTACGGCCTGTGTCCTTCCGGTCGCCGGGACTGCGGTCGTTGATCGAGAATCCGACAACCGGCGGATCCTCGCCGAAAACATTGAAGAAGGAGAACGGCGCGGCGTTGCGCTGACCGGCTTCGCTGATGGTGGAAACCCAGGCTATAGGGCGGGGCGTGATGGTGGAGGACAGGAGCTTGTATCGCTCAATGGGCTTGAGGTCGGAAAAATTGAAATGCATGCCTGCTCCGGCGGGTCTAGAGATGTCAGATGCCAACATTGATCGGCGATGGGAAGGCCCCTAACCGGGATGGCGAACGGAAATCGTCAGCCTTCGAGGATTTAATCGCTGCCACCCACGTCAAAGGCGTCGGGTCGACGGTCATGGAGCATCCGATCGCTACGCCTGAATGCATTGCTGGCGCTGTTCGCCAAGACCCTCGATGCCCAAGGTAATGACATCGCCAGCCTTGAGAAAGATATTCGGCTTCTGACCGAGGCCGACGCCGGGCGGAGTGCCGGTGGAAATGATATCGCCGGGGCGCAGGCTCATGAATTGCGACAGATAGGATACCAAGTGCCGCACGCCGTAGACCATGGTCGCTGTCGAGCCGTTCTGGAAGGCTTTGCCGTTGACCTCGAGGTGCATCTTCAGCGCCTGTGGATCGGACACCTCGTCCGCGGTGACCAGCCAGGGGCCGAGCGGGCCGAAGGTGTCGGCCGACTTGCCCTTGGTCCACTGACCTTGTCGTTCGGCTTGGAAGGCGCGCTCGGATAAGTCGTTGACGACACAATAGCCAGCGACATGGTCCATCGCCTCGTCCTCCGAGACGTATTTCGCGGTCTTGCCAATAACAACGCCGAGTTCGACCTCCCAGTCCGTCTTTTCGGAACCGCGTGGGATCTCGACCCGGTCGTATGGACCGGTGATCGCCGAAGTTGCTTTCATGAAGATAATCGGCTCGGACGGCACCGTGGCGCCGGTTTCCTCGGCATGGTCGGAATAATTCAGCCCGATGCAGACGAACTTGCCGGTCCCGGCGACGCAAGGGCCGATGCGTGGATTGCCCTCGACGACCGGGAGACTGGCGATATCGATCGCACGGAGCGCGTCGAGACCGCTGGGACACAGCGTCTCGCCGGCAATATCGGAGACATGGCCGGACAGGTTACGAATGAGGCCCTTGCGGTCGAGAATGCCAGGCTTTTCAGCACCCGGCTCGCCATAGCGCAGCAATTTCATCGCGTGTCGTACTCATTTTGCGCCCACCTGGAATTTCAGTCGAGCGTCATACCTGGATTGAAGACGCCCCGGGCAGGAGACGGCCTCTCCTTCCCGGGAGCTTGCGGCGCATCGGACGGATCAGCCGACCACCTGCCTGCTGGTTCCGGCGACGAGAACCTCTACAACGGCGTCACCCATCTCGCTTGTGGAGACCCTGCGGCAGCCGGGCCGCATAATGTCGGGGGTGCGGTAGCCGGCGGCAAGCGCCGAGCGGACCGCAGCCTCGATGCGCGCGGCCTCATGTTCCAGCGAGAAAGAATAGCGCAGCATCAGCGCTACCGACAGAATCGCTGCCAGCGGATTGGCAATATTGCGGCCCGCAATGTCGGGTGCGGTGCCGTGGACAGGTTCGTAGAGTCCCTTGTTTCCGACACCCAACGAGGCCGACGGCAGCATGCCGATTGAACCAGCAAGCATCGCTGCGGCATCGGAGAGGATGTCACCGAAGACATTTCCGGTGACGATGACGTCAAACTGCCTGGGATTGCGGATCAGCGCCATGGAGGCTGCATCGACATAGAGATGGGTCAGTTCCACATCCGTATAGTCCTTGCCGACGCGGGTCACCACCTCGCGCCACAACATCATTGTCTCCAGCACGTTCGACTTGTCGACAGAGCACAGCTTCCTGCCGCGTTTTTGCGCCGCCTTGAAGCCTACATGGGCGATACGCTCTATCTCGCTCTCGGTGTAGCGCATTGTGTTGATGCCTTCGCGCTCGCCGGCCGCGTTGACAGAGATGCCGCGGGGCTCGCCGAAATACAGGTCACCATTCAACTCCCGCAGGATCAGCATATCGACGCCTTCGACCACCTCCGGCTTCAGCGTCGAGGCGTCGAGCAATTCGGGATAGAGTAGCACCGGACGAAAATTGGCATAGAGCGACAGCGCCCGGCGAAGCCGCAACAGCCCGTTTCCAGCGCCCTCGGATGGTGGGCGGTGCTCGTCGGCGGGCACACCGGTACCGCCAAGCAGGATAGCGTCAACCGCACGGCAGAGCTCAAGCGTTTTCGCCGGCAACGCATCGCCGACGGTCTGAATGCCTTCGTCGCCGATGATGGCTTCGGTCATCTCGAAGGCGAGTCCAGCGCCGGCAAGTGCGCGCAACACTTTGACCGCCTCAGCGGTCACCTCCTTGCCGATGCCGTCGCCGGGAAGTACCGCGATTTTCACGTCCTATTCCTCCAGATGGATTTCACAGGAGCGCAAACCACCACGGCGCGCGCCCTTTCGGGTGTCTTATAGGAGTGTCGCGTGCATCCTCGAAGTCGTCCTTCGGAAACAGCCCATCGCCATAGGCGAACGCGCCTCGGCGGTCGCGGGCGGACCGCACCGACGAGGACGGCTGGCGAAATCAAGCGGCCTTATCGGGTTTCGCTGTTGGTGAGATGGTTAAGCAGCAACCGCACCGGCGGCGGCATGGTCTGGCTTGCCTGCACGCAAAGATTCCACTGGCGCTCGGCCCAGGCTTCGTCAAGGACGATGGCGACAGTGTTGCCGCTGGTCACATAGCGCTCGGCGCACTTCTCCGGCACCAAGCCGATCCCCAGTCCGGCTTCAACCATGCTGAATACCGTCTCGAAACCGTTCACGCGGACCGGCATCCGCAACGAGCGGGCGAGGTCGGAAGCAGCGCGTAGCACAAGCGAGTCGAGGAAGGATCCCTTCATCGGCCCGATTAGATCGAAATCGGTGAATTCAGCAAACTTGACGATCGTGCGGTCCGCCAGCGGGTGGTCCTTGTGAACGAGTGCGACAATGCGGTCGACACGGTAGGGGATGATCTTCAAGCCTTGGCGCGGCACAACGCCGCCGAAGACGCCGATATCGGCGGCGTTCTCCGCCACCGCCTCGAGCGCCTGCTGGCTGGTCCCTTCCTGCAGGTCAATGCGCACGGCGTCGTGTAGGGCGAGGAACTCGCGCAGGTCACGCGGAAGGTGTTGGATGATGGTGGAAACGCTGGCATAGACGCGGACGTGGCCGCGCACGCCGCTGGCATGATTGGACAGCTCGGATTCCATCTGGCGCAGGTCGCGCATGACCACGCGGGCGTGGTACAGCAGGGAATTGGCGGCCGCGGTGAGTTCCAACCCCTTGGAACCACGCAAGAACAGCGGTGTCTTGAGCCTGGCCTCGAGATCGGAAATGCGCTTGCTGATTGCAGATGCAGCTATGTGCTCGCGGTCGGCGGCCTTGGCAATGCTTTGCTCCTCACAGACTGCGACGAACAATTCCAGTGACAACAGGTCGAAACGCACTCGTTACAAAGCTCCATGCTTAGGTTGCCCGACCACGATCCAAGGATGGACCGACAATCGCGAATGGTTCGGTCGCGCTGGGGCGCATCGCGGATCACGACGCACGCGTTCCCAATCAAGTCTTCGCGCTGCCCACCATGTCTCCAATAAGGTCGTATTCCCGTTTGGCAGAAAACACAAAATGAAATTGCCCACGTGCGGCGAAGCGGGCACCAACGGCAAGGTCAGGATCCGTCCATACATGAATCAATATGATCTCGAAGGCCGCACCGCGGTCATCACGGGCGGCGCTCAAGGTATCGGGTTTGCGGTGGTCAAGCGTATGCTCGAATCGGGCGCTAGCGTTGCCATCTGGGACCGCGACGAAACAGTTCTAAGGGCCTGCGCCGACAAGCTCGCGGACGCCGACCGCGTATACTGCCGGACGGCCGATATCGGCGTGCTCGCTTCAGTGGAAGCGGCGACAAAGGCGACGCTCGGGCGCTACGGCAAGGTCGACATCCTGATTAACAATGCCGCCCTTGTCGGCCCTAACATGCCGACTTGGGAGTACCCGCCGGAAGCCTTCGCAGAGGTGGTCCAGGTCGGCCTCAACGGAACTTTCCACTGCTGCCGCACGGTCGTGCCGCACATGATGGAGAAGGGTTACGGACGCATCGTCAACATCAGCTCTGTCGCCGGCAAGGAAGGCAATCCCAATGCGGTTGCCTATTCGTCAATGAAAGCCGGCGTGATCGCGCTAACCAAGTCGCTTGGTAAGGAGTTGGCCGATCGCAACATCGCCGTCAACTGCGTGACGCCGGCCGTCGCCAAGACACCGGGCGCGATGGCCCAGGCGCCCGAACATATAGCCTATATCCTTGGCAAGATCCCACGCGGCCGCATGCTCGAACTGGAGGAGGCCGCGTCCATGATCTGCTGGCTGGCGACGCAGGAGAATTCCTTCACCACCGGAGCGGTCTTCGACCTGTCGGGCGGACGTGCGACCTATTAACAGGAATGATTGAAGAGGAGATTCCCATGCCTTCATTTGTCTTCGAGAACGCGCGCGTGCTTGATGGTTCCTCGGACGACGGGGAGTATGACCGTCATATACGGGTGTCGGAAGGCATGATTGACGAAGTTTCCGACAAGCCGATTAAGGACGCCAACGCGATCATGATCGACCTGAAGGGCAAGACGCTGATGCCCGGCTTGATCGATTGCCACGTCCACGTTTATTCGGCCGCTGAAGATCCGTCCGCCAGCTCACGTATGCCCAACGAACTGGTGGCGCTGCACGCGGCCAAGATCGTCAAGGGCATGCTGTTGCGCGGCTTCACGACAGTCCGCGACGTCGGTGGGGCGACGCTGGGCTTCAAATACGCGCTTGAAAGCGGTCTGATCGACGGACCCAGGTTGACCATGTGCGGCAAGGCTTTTGTCCAGTCCGGCGGCCATACCGATCCGCGCGAGCGCGGCGAACTGATCTCGGCTGAGACCTTCAACAATCAACTCGGCAACGTGTCGAAGATCGTCGACGGCGTTGATGAGTGTCGCCGCGCGGCGCGCGAGGAGATACGCAAAGGCGCTCAGTTCATCAAGGTGATGGCCGGCGGCGGCGCGGCGCAGCTGCGGATGCCACGCTCATGGAATGCCTATTCGATGGATGAGCTTCGCGCCTTCCAGGAAGAAGCGGAGAACGCCAAGACCTACGTCTGCGTGCACGCACATTCGGACGAGTCAATCGCGCGGGCGCTGGCCTGCGGGATCAAGTCGATCGAGCACTGTACGCTGATCACCCCCGCGACGGCCGCGATCATGGCCGAGAAGGGCGCCTATTCAACGCCGACAATCAGCGCATACGAGGGACAAATCATCGAGGCTGAAAGGCTCGGACTCGACGCTGCCGCCGTTGAGCGCCTGCAGTGGGTGCGTGATCGTGGCCCGGAATCGCTCGAGATCATGTACAAGGCCGGTGTAAAGATTTGCCATGGTTCGGATCATCTCGGCTTTCTACATCCACACCAGAACCTGGAATTCAATATCCGCGCCGAGGCGCTGCCGCCCATCGAGGTGATCCGCTCGACCACCCTCAACGCGGCCGAACTGTGCTTGATGCCTGGCAAGATCGGCACCATCGCCGCGGGGGCCTATGCTGACATGATTGTGATAGACGGCGATCCGCTGAAGGACATCTCGCTGCTCGGCGACGAGGGCAAATCCTTCCAGGCGATCATGAAGGGTGGGGTTTTCTACAAGAACGAACTTTCCCACTAAGGGTGGACGGATTCGACAAGATGGAGGCTGTGGCGAGGGCGACGGGCGCGAACAAATTCGCTCAGTCTTTTAAGTATCGTCGGGGGACGCGGACCTGCGGCCCGCGCGCGATCTGAAGCGACAGTACACTGTACGTTGGCAATCCGGCGGACGGGCCGCTTCTCGGTACGCGTCGATGAGGCGCATGGCGTCAGCAGTTAGATGGACGCCGCTGAGCTAAGGACATTCGCCTCGGAGGATGAGGACCGACGCCTCCAATAGCCGTGGTTCCAACAAACGGATTGTACGGTTAAATCGAGGGTGTCCTTTGAGGTTAGCCCGTGGATTGACGAACCTGCGTTTCAGGACGTTGCAGCCTCCCAGTTTGGAGCAAAAGGCGGGTCCACGTAACGTAGGTTCTTCGGCAAAGCCGCGATGGCCGCGCGGTCCTGATCGTCGAGGCGAATATTGAGCGCATCGAGATTGGCTCGCTGACTCGAGGGGTGAGCGGCTTTGGGAATCGCGATGACTCGTTCCTGGTCCAGAAGCCAAGCGATGGCGATCTGGGCGGTGGCTCTGTGCTTTTCACCGATCCCGGCGAGGACGGGATCCCTTGCGGCCCGGCCCTGCGCAAGCGGCGCATAGGCGATCATCGGAATACCCTTGCCGCGAAGATAATCCAGCATCGGCGTCTGCGACAGGAACGGATGATATTCCACCTGATGAACGGCGATGGGGGCGCCGATATCCTCAACAGCGCGCCGGATCATGGGCATGTTGAAGTTGCAGACGCCTATGGCGCGGGCCAGCCCTTCTTCCTTCAGTTTGGTGATCGCTTCCAACGTGGCGTCCATCTTCATGTTCGCCGACGGCCAATGGATCAGAAAGAGATCAACATGGTCGAGACGAAGCTTGCCGAGGCTGGCATCGAACGATCGGCGCAGGGCGTCGGGGGCGAGCTTGTCGTGCCAGACCTTGGTGGTGACGAAGAGATCCGCACGCTTCAAGCCGGAAGTGGCGAGTGCGGTCCCGACGGCGGCTTCGTTGTCGTACATGGCTGCCGTATCGAGATGTCGGAACCCGAGGGCAAGCCCGCTTTCGACCACGGATCGGGCGGCATCTCCCGGCATCCGGAATGTACCAAGCCCCAGACGGGGGATGGCGACGCCTTGAGTTTCAACCGTTTCCATGATCATTCCTCTCAAGTTGCGAGGGACGCGGCGGCAGAGGCAGAAGCCGTCCGCCGCCCGTTCTCCCGGCGGGCTCAGGCGGTCTCGCTCGCGGCCGCCTGCCGGACCAGCGTTTCGATCACCTGCTCAAGTGATGTCGTGCCCATGGCACGGTTTTCGCCGGCTGTTTTGAAGTCGATCCAGCCTTCGTTGAAGCCGTCGAGCATGCGCATGCGCGGCTGTGGGTTACGCGTACCCTGGGCACGAAACAGGCCCTCCCAGCTTTCCCGCGGGACGATCTCCACCCGCACCGGATGCCCGAGTGCCGACGCGAAGGCATTGGCGAGATCGTTGGGCGAGACCCGTGCGGGGCCTTCCATTTCTACGACCCGCTTGCCGATCCATTGCTCGCAGATCAGATCTGCGGCAAGCCGGCCGATATCCTGCGTCGCCACCATGGCGAAGGTCTTGTCGGCAGGCTGGAGGAAGCTATGCAGCACGCCTTCATCGCGGGCCGGCGCGACGTCCCAGGCCGCATTTTCCATGAACCAGCCGGGCCGCAGGAAGGTAACGGGAAGATCGAGCTCGCCGAGGGCTCGTTCCAGCATCGTCCGCTGGCTCAACAGATTGTCCACTTCCGCGTCGGCGCCGATGGTGGAGAGGCAGACGACCCTTTCCGGGCGGGCAGCAAGGAGAGCGGTCGTCAGCACCTCATTCTGCTTCGCCGCTTCCGGATAGCCGGGCGCCGGGTCGAATTCCGACGGCGGCAGGATAAACACGCCAGTGGCTCCCTTGAAGGCGGCAGCAAGCTGCGCGGCGGCGTCCATCTCGGCAAAGGCGATTTCGCAACCTCGCTTGCGCCAGATTTCCGCCTTGGCGGGGTCGCGCAGCACCGCACGGACCGGTTCTCCGGCATCGATCAGGGCTTTCGCCAGCGCGCCGCCGACCTTGCCAGTAATTCCTGTAATCGCATACATGATATGTCTCCTGGTGTTGAGGTCGGGAATTGATCAGGCGAGGCTGTCGTAGAGGCCGCGCTCGAATGTGCCGTAGAGCTTCACGACCTTCTGGTCGTAGAAGGGCAGAAGCTGGGTGAAGATGGCGCCGGTCACCTTCCTGACCGGGTCGAGCCAGAAATAGCAGTTGAGCAGGCCGGCCCAGGAAATGCTGCCTGCCGACCGACCGTTCGGACCGGGCAGCGTGTTGATGTCGAACGAATATCCCCACTTGTGGGGCTCGCCGGGAAACTGGTCGAAGCTCTGCGAATAGGCAGGCTGGGCGGTCCTCATGGCATGGACGTCGAGGTCGCCGATCTGGTTGCGCATCATCGACGCGACCGTTTCCGGCTTCAGCACCCGTACGCCTTTATGAGTGCCTCCGTTCAGCAGCATCCGCAGGAAGGCCATGTAGTCGCGCGGCGTACTGAAGCCGCCGCCGCCGCCCATGAAGAATTCCGGCCGCTGGGGCATTTCGAAGGGCGCGGGCGTCAGGCCGCCGTCTTCGCGACGGTTATGGAAGGTGGCGACCCTGGCCTTCTGCTTGCTTCCGATCAGGAAGCCTGAATCGGTCATGCCGAGCGGGGCGAAGATATTCTCGCGGAAATAGACTTCCAGTGACTGGTCGCTGACCGCTTCCACCAGCTTTCCGACCCAGTCCATGCTGATGCCGTATTGCCAGTGTTCGCCGGGGTCGAATTCGAGCGGGGCCAGGAAGGCGCCGTTCTTGCACGTGGCGATGTCCGGCATGCCGGTGACGTTCTCGTAGCGGGTTAGTGCATCGCTCCAGATCGAATAGGTATAGCCGGAGGTGTGTGTGAGCAGGTGACGCACCTTGATGGCCCGCTTGGCCGGACGCAGGCGCGGCTGGCCGTCGCCGTCGAAACCCTCCAACACCATCGGATTGGCGAGTTGTGGTAGATATTTCGCCGCATCGTCCTCGGGGTCGATCCTGCCCTGCTCGATTAGCTGCATGCAGGCCGTAGCGGTGAAGGCCTTCGTCATGGACAACAGCCAGAATACCGTATCGGGGCGCATCATTGCTCCGGTGACGGTATTGGCCTTTCCGAAAGTTCCTTCGTAGATCACGCTGTCTGGTCCTGCCGCGGTGGCAACGACGCCGGCGACGGTACCGTCCCGCACCGCTTGTTCCATTGCCATGTCGATGGACTTGAAGTTGCCGGACCGCGCTTGCGGGTTGGCCGCCAGTGCGTTGACCGGCGAGTTCACGGCGGCGGCGCCCGCCGCGAGCAAAAGGCCGCCACGCGCCAACAGGCTTCTGCGTGAGATCGCATTCATGGATGAATTCCTTCTCGCAAGGCCGGAGATTTCCGCGGTCCGGTGTGCCGCTGCGCCGCCCGGGCGCTCAAAAATCATCTATGGGAAGCAATGCGATGATTCACGCGCAATAATATCAAAGATAAGATGACTCAAAATCATCATGATGGGACGGTTGATCACCGACCTTGCAAAGGAGAAAGGGCATGAGTTTCGACACGCGGTTGCTGACCGGGGTCGGCGTTTTCGGGGCGGTGATGGAAGCGGGCAATTTCGTGCGGGCCGCGGATGTTCTTGGTCTCACGCCATCGGGGGTCAGCCGTGCCGTGGCGAGGCTCGAACAACGCGTCGGTGTCAGGCTTTTCGACCGCAATCCGCGCGAGGTCACTCTGACGGGGGAGGGCGCGCGCTTCCATGCCCGGATAATGCCGCTGCTGGCCGGACTGGAGGAGGCGGCCTCCGAAGCCGCCGGTTCGGCGGCATTTGTCGGCGGACGGCTCAGGGTTTCGATCGATCCCTGGTTCGCGCGAATGGTGCTGGCGCCGAGGATCGGTGAATTCCTGGCACGCTACCCCGCACTGTCGCTCGATCTGACCACCAGCAACTATCGCGAAGAGATGATGAGCGGCGCGGATGTCGCCGTGCGCTTCGGTCCGCCGGACGAATCCTCGCTGATCGCGCGCAAACTGCTGGACGTACCAGTCCTGACCTGTGCCGCCCCAAGCTATCTCGACCGTCACGGCATTCCAGCCACGCCCCACGACCTGATGCACCACGATTGCATCCTATTTCGCGACCCACAGACCGGGCGGCCGTTCACCTGGGAATTCCGAGGGGATAACGGGGCCATCGAGATCAAGGCGTCGGGGCGGTTGGTCATGGACGATCCCTCCGCTGCCGTCGCGGCCGGTCTCGCCGGGCAAGGCATATTCCAGAGCCTTGCCATCGGCCTCGACGAGTGGCTTGAGAGCGGGGCGCTCACGACGATCCTGGCGGAATAGTCCGACGAACAGTTTCCGCTTTACGCCTATCATCCGTCCCGCCACATGCCGCCGGCAAAAGTGCGGGCTTTTCTGGATTTTGTTCAACGGATCGCGGCGGCGTAGCGGGGGGCATTCTTGCCGCGCACGGCCCTGGCTGTCCGCGGCAAAAATGCTTGCCGCCTCGCATGATGGTGTTGCATAACGGTCATATGAGCCGACGGGGGCGCCGCTCAGGCCATGGATCGAGCGGCCGATGCAATCCAGCGCCTCAGCCGCTGGATATCATCGCCTGGCTGCCGGTGACGCATGCTTCAGCTCTGACGAGGGGGCACATGGTCGAGCAACTCGGCGACCGCCTTTGCACGCGGGGGACATTCGCGTCCAGGCAATTGCCTCCGGTTTTGGACAGGATGTGAGCTTTCCGTAAGACAACGGCGCGTCTTCATTGAAAATCGTGGGCCGCTGTTGCCTAGCAGCACGCAGCAACTTGAATGAATAAGCTTTTGGGTCGATCCGGCGCTAAGCGGCTCGGCAGCGTCGGAAGCGGCGGTTGAAGTCACCTGTCGCTTAACGGCAGCAACCTGAACCTCGGCGCACGAAACCACACCGTACGGAAGCGGCCTCATTTCAATCGTCGCGATCGCAGGCAGGGCGTGAAATCCGCGTTGAATTTTGGGTGCAGGGAAGGGCGCATTTCGTTCCCAACGGCGCCCTCGCAGCGCAACTGGCTCCTTTTGCATTCTAGCACCCGTCGCGCGCCAGTTTGGCACGCGTGACAGAGAGGGCTCACGCCACGCCTTTCAAAGGGAATTTTTGATTATAGCGTGACACAGCGTGATCCAGTATGCCCGACGGGTATGGAGCAGGATCATTGTGCAACTTCCTCTCGCCGTAGCTAACTTGTTGAAAGGTATTGCGAAAATCCCTATATCTGAGAACGTGAGGAGCGGCTTCTGGGGGCGGTAGTGGATGGTCCTCCGTCACTAACCACGCTCACTCACGGCCGTCCATGCTGGATCGCTTTGACGCACGGCACGCCACTGTATTCTTCTGATCCCACGTCTCCAGTTCCTCAATTGGGTACAACACGGCTTTGCCAACCTTGACGTACGCCGGTCCAATCCTCTTGGCTCGCCAATTTCGCAGCGTTCCAAGAGAGATGGTGCCGCGATAGCGTTCCGCGACTTCCTCAGCTGTCAAAAACTTCCTGTTGTCCATCAAGCTCCCCAAATGTTCGTCGGGAACATGGGAGCAGGCTCAAGCACGCTCCCAAACCCTTGGTCATGCAGTTGCGCGGCCATGAGCACGTACGTGCATCGGAAATAAAAGCCGCTGAGTGAGGGAGTAGAAGCAGGGGATATGTCTGGATAGAAATCGGATCAGCTGCCAACGGAGTGCGCAAGGTCGGTCGACCCGGGCCAACCGGAAAATGAGGAGTGCTATCTCCGGTCCCATCGCCGCGACCCGTTAGTGTTTGGGTTGATGTCGGAGACGAATTGCATGAAGCGACGTCTTTCGGCGAGTTTGAGCGACCCAAGAAGACTGAGCCGCGCGAGCGCAAGAAACACGAGGCGAACTACTCTCGAAATCTCATCTCCAGGTCGCAATCTAGAAATGACGGGATAGTCAGAAGACGACCGTTCGGTGACCACGGCACGAGTTGGGAGCCGAGGCCGCCGTCGATCATCGCCAAGTGGCCCGATGACAGTATCAGTTGCCGCCCCGCTGAGAAAAAGGCCGGCACCCTCGCTGGGAGGTTGCCCGAATGGCGCCGGCCAGACGGTCCTTTTCAGGTCCGCCGCTCTCCATACATAGCTGAGTCTTTCCGTTGCGTCAGGTGGGTGCGAACTATGCCTTGGCTTTCCGCTTCGCAGGTGCCTTCTTGGCTGGTGCGACGGTTGGGCGAGAACTCTGACAGGAGCAAACCATGGATCACGGTTTCACGGCCGAGCATTTCGCGCTGCTCAAAGCCTGGGCGGGCATCTCGCGACAGACCGGCGATCCAGCGCAAGACGCTGCGAGCAGCGCAGTCGTCGACGCTTATGAAGCGACCGCGCGCTGGGCGCGGGCGATCAATTTGCGGCTATTCCCAACCGGCTTCGTCCGCAAGAAGTCCGACCCATTCGATCAGGGCCAGAGGTTCAAAGCTTATACTTGGTCGCGGATTTATCCCCGGCCTCAGGCACCCAGGGGCCTCGCATATACCGTCGGGATCGACGCCGTCGGGGAGTTCTGCGTGAAGCTGGACACCGTCGATCTCGGCAGCGGCCCGGAGCGCCTTCTGTACGAGGTTCTTCGACGCTACGACAATGACCTATCGCCTTTTGCGGCTGTCCTGGCGTCCGAGCAGGGTCTGGCTATGTCGTTCGAAGCGCTTGTCGACTGGTCGGTCGAGCAAATCAGCCGTTTCGATCCAGGCTACGACGAGCTTGCTCTCGCGATCGGTCTCATTCAGCCGGAAATGCGTCTCGTCACGGACACGGACGTGTCCCGCAACGCCTTCTCCCGCTGGCGCTCTATCTTGTCTGACAAGCTAGAAGGCGCAGTCCACTCGATTGATGGACATGAGGTCTGGTTCGCTGCGCGCGACGGGGACGGGGGCGCCGAAGTAAAATTGGGCCTCGATCCGCGAGGGCGCGAATGGGGCGTCGAGATCAACGCGCCGCCGATCCCTGGCGATCATAACCGACTCTCGGCCATCGCTGAGGATGAGACCGGAGGGCTTTATCTCCTGCGGCAGGGCTGGCTGCGCGGACGGCGGCCCGCGCCAGACATCCGCGAGGAAGAGTTCATGGCGTTAACCGGGCTATGGCCGGAGCTTGTCAGCGGAACCGGCCGCGCAGCGCTCCGTCGGTGGTTCCGGGTCGCAAGCCTCGACGATCCCCCCGAACGCATCCAGAGGAGAACTGCGAGGTTCGTCGAATTATGTTGGGCTGCGCGTACCCCGATCGGCACGATGGGCGCGGGTGCGCTTGACGGCAATGGCGCAGGGGTCAACGGCGGCCCGGTCGCTGGGGGCGAGGAGCGCAGTGGAGATTTTCTCTTGCCGGCGCGACCGGCGGCAGACGCAAAGATCGTCGAAAAATTGCACGGGCTGGTCTGGAAAAGCCTCGCCACGATCCTCGGCGACAGCTCGGTGGGATATCGCAAATGGTCGCGCAGCCCGGGCTATGAGATCGATATGGAGATCGACGCACCCGGGCCGGCACCACTGCTGGTCGAGATCAAGACCGGTTGCGGCACTCCCGACGTCCATACAGGTGTCGGCCAGTTGATGCTTTACCGGAAGCTTTTCCCTCATCTGGATAATCATCGGGCGGTGCTTCTAATCGATGTCGAGCTGCCACTGCGCCTCCGCGCCGCGGTTGAGGCGCTCGATATCAGGGTCTATCGCTATTCGTGCGAAGACTTCGACGGCAAACGACAGGTGGCCTTTGCGCCGGAATTTATCGCGTTGTGCGGAGTCGCATCATGAGTCATGAAGCGCTCAGGATGAACGAACGTCCGCTTTTTGGGAGCGGCGAACCCTTTCTGCACGTCCAGGTATGGGTCTCCTGGCTGTTGCAGCTAGCCGAACGATGGTGAGCTTTTTGCGTTCATTCATCCGAAAACTGTCAGTCCGCGACCGTGAAGATACCGATCGCGCTGGAGCGAGCTAGCGCGCCTTAGACCGCCGGCCCATGTCTAACTGTTGCGACATTCTTTTCAGACCTTTGCGCTTTGCCCCTCCCAAGGGAGACGAATCGGGTATGTGCGCGCTCTCCTTAACCCCCCACACGGCTGACGAACCGCATCGCTTGCCCACATGACTGAAACTTCCCATACCAGACTGCTCTCCCGCAAGATCTCTGACTACTGCCGCCTCCGTCTCGACCCTCTGTTCCCCCCTCAAGAAAGCGCGCGCATCAGAGCGTTTCTGCTTAACCTGATCTCCTGTTCTAAAACACCGCCGCGAAAACTGCGGGGCTATGATTGGCAAGAAATCTGCATTCTTAGCGACCTCGACGGTGAAGCGCTTCGATCTGCCCGAACTGCAATCGAACCAGCATTGGACGCGATCGCTCGAAATACGAAAGCTGCACCGAAGCGCGCGACCATCGCGGGCCGTCGCAATACTAAACCGCAGTGCCATGAGCGGGAACGTCCACAACCGCCGGCAGGGAAGGCGCCTCCTCCAAGTCGCTACAAAAAGCTCGAGCGATTGGAGCAGGAAGCTGCTGTAGACCGGCAGAAGCCCGGCATAAATCCGCGTGCTATCGAGGAGTTCCCACAACCTCTCTTTGAGGACATATCTGATCATCTGAGCTTCCAGGCGGCGCTGGATTTCCAGATGCGCCGCCATAGCGACAGCTATTGGCATCTTCATCGTGCTGTTGTCCGAGACGACGAGAGTCTTGACCGCTCGACAATTCGTCACTGGCTGCAGGGATCAAAATCGCCGCGCAGCGTGGCGAGCATGGAAGTACTAGCTCGGATCGAGCGTCGTTATCGTCTTTCAGCAGGGTATTTTAAAGCGAGACTCCCGCTTCAGACGCGCTCCGCCTCCGGCCACATTCTCGAAGATATCGGCTCGGCTGAACGCCGTCGGCTTGCGTGGCACTTGCCCGACGACTTCAACACGCGTCGTTCTGAGGAGCAGGAAGAAATCTTGGAATGGGTTCGGCGGGTGATTATCAGCGGGTCAACTGATTATCGGAAATTCCAGGCGGCCGCGCTGAAACAGCGTTACGCCATCCGTTTTCCGGGTATCACCTATGGTCAGTCGGATGCTGCAAATGACGGCTATCGAGTTCAGCGCGAGCAACAGGACGATGATGGTGCACAGTTCACTGACCCCGACTTGATGTCCGGCGTCATAGACGCGCCACCTAGCCTTAGCATGGAAATGGCGGATTTGATCCGCTTCAAGACTGCGACGCTCACTGCGTTCGGTTTGCAGCGCAACGGTGTTTGGGGCGAGGAGACGGCATCGCAGAAAGTTGAGCATCTCGGTTTGATGTTCGGTGCGTTGGCCGCGCATCCGCGCGGACCCGTGCGTGGCTATGGCGTTCCGGCGCAGCATGTGACTTTTGGCCTGCTCGTCTTCCCCTCTGTCTGGGACTGGTATGTGCAATGGCGAGAGAGGCGGCGCGGGTTCTACACTGCATGGGAGGTGGACATGCTGCGAATTTCGCTCGCACTCACCCGCAAAGACACGGGCTGGCTGAGGCAGCATCCTAACCTGTCGTCGCGAATCCGCCCGATCGACGGGCTAGTTTCACAGACCGACATTGATCGCGCCCGCGGGGATTGGGACGACGCCTGCGATGTCTACTTCAAGCACGCCTCCTCCCGCGTGAAGGAGATTCAGCGCATCGCGCGTGTGCATCGTGATCCCTTTGAACCGATCATGCCTGTGCTTGAGGCCGATAGCCCAGTCGGCGAGTATCGAAAGATCACGGAAGAGATTCTTCGGCTTATGCCTGATGAACGCATCCATCGCCGTCCTGCCGCCGAAGCAGTGCGCTCGTTCCTGATGCTTCGGTTCGGGCTGCATCTTGGGTTGCGGCAGAAGAACCTGCGCCAGCTGATGGTCAGTGAACGTGGGAGACTACCGAGATCTGAGCGTCAGCTAGCCGACATGAAGCGCGGTGAACTCCGCTGGAGCGAACGCGAAAGCGGGTGGGAGGTGTTAATTCCTTCGGTCGCTTTCAAGAACGCGGACTCATCCTTTTTCGGGAGTAAGCCATTTCGGCTCGTCCTGCCAAACCTGGGTGGTTTATACGAGCACATCGAAGCGTATATCGAACGGCACCGCCGAGTACTGCTTGGAGGAACGGAGGACCCCGGCACCTTCTTTATCAAAACGGTGAAGGCGACCAGCAAGGACGCCTCATACGATCGAAATACGTTCTATGAGGCATGGCGCTTGGTCATCCAGCGATATGGCATCTACAATCCATATACACAGCGCGGCGTGATCGCCGGCCTTCTCCCTCACGGGCCGCACAATGTGCGTGACGTTCTGGCGACCCACATACTGAAACAGACCGGTTCATATGAGCAGGCAAGCTATGCGATCCAGGACACGCCCGACATGGTGGCGCACCACTACGGTCGTTTTCTGCCGCAAGACAAAGCCGCACTTGCTGCGCGGATATTGAACCAAGTCTGGCAGGCGGCCTAAGAAAATAGGTGGAAAACAATCTCAAACTGAGGCCATCATCGAGACGCTTGGAGTTGCCATGAATGGCCTGGGGCAACGCATCGGTACGCAATCAAGCGTGTGTCCGATCCGGGCCGTCGTTGAAGCCAAACCTGCTGGTCGAGGAAACGAGGCCGAGACCGTTCGTAGGATTTTTAAAGGGTTCGTGGCAACTGGTTCCGCAACCGTTTCCGGCCAAGCGCTACATGCGGGAGCATCACCGCGGCGTGGCGGACCTACGCTATTCGGGAGCTTCGCGCCGCCAGTCTCACCCACCATCTCTACGTTCGCTGCCCTTTTGCTCTTCATGCCGTTCTGCGTCGAACGCCTGTTTTCCCTTCGCGGCCCATAGATGCCGGGCATTCTCGCCTTCGTGGCTCTGAAGCTTCTCGGCGATCCAGAGTAGGGCTCCGTAGACGGTAGCGCGATCGTCATTGGTTAGTTCGACGATGCCTGCCTTGAATACGAGACCGCCGAGTTCGATCAGATGTCGGGTACGCTGGCGACGCTCGACCTGCCACGTGCGCATATCATGCCGAGCCCGTGCCGCCTGCCGGCGATTGTGGGCTGCCCGGTTGCGCTGGAGCGCTGCGAGGGTTGCGCTGAGATTCCCGAGCAGTTCGCCGTGACCCGCTCTCGAAAAACATCACCCCACGCTTGGCCCATGCTTCACGCTTTGAGGTGTCTTTTGTCTCGGTGATTGCGACCAGTGCGCCGGCCAGTTCGTCGGTACTGATCTGATCGGCGCCGGTGGCGATCACCAGTTCGCCAAGTTGCTGCACCTTTCGAGTTTTGAGTTCTCGCGCTTTGTCTTCCAGTGCCTTCAGTTCGGCGTCGAAGTCCCGTGGTTTACGCATGGCTGTCTCCAATGGTTGTCGATCGAAGGATGATAGGGGAGCGGCTGCCAGAAGGCTTCAGGCTTGCCGAGACAGCCCGGGACGGGCTGGTCCATCCCGAGAATTTTTCGAGGGAGGGCGCGCTTATACGTCGTGCCGACGTGCGCTTTGACGTGCAAATGATCTGGTCGCGATGGCGATCTATCATCTTCACGTCAAGGTCATTGGCCGCAAGGCAGGCTCGAGCGCTGTGGCGTCGGCCGCCTACCGCTCGGCTTCGAGGCTGCGCGACGAGCGCATCGAGCGAGCTCATGACTTCTCGGCCAAGCGCGGTGTCGTTCATTCCGAGGTGATGCTGCCGGAGGATGCGCCCGAGGCCTGGCGCGACCGCGAGCGGCTGTGGAACGATGTCGAGGCGTTCGAGGTGCGCAAGGACGCCCAGCTCGCCCGCGAGGTCGAGTTTGCGCTGCCACGTGAACTCAGCCAGGCGCAAGGCATCGAACTGGCGCGCGACTTTGTACAAGTCGAGTTTGTCAGCAAGGGCATGGTCGCCGATCTCAATGTGCATTGGGACAGGGCAGAGGATGGCAGCCCCAAGCCGCATGCTCATGTCATGCTGACCATGCGGTCGGTGGACGAGAATGGTTTTGGTGGCAAGGTTCGAGAGTGGAATGCTACCCAGCTGGTCGAGCGCTGGCGCGAGCGATGGGCCGAGCTTGCCAATGAACGCCTGGCCGAACTCGACATCGACGCCCGCATCGATCATCGCAGTCTGGAAGCGCAGGGCATTTCATTGGAGCCGCAAACCCAGATTGGTGCACCGGCTCAACGCATCGAGGGCAGTGGCCTTGCTGCTGGCGACACTGAAGCGGATCGCGCCGAACTGCATCGCGAGATCGCGCGCAACAATGGCGCGCGCATCATTGCGGAACCATCCGTGGCGCTCGATGCCATTACGCATCAGCAGTCGACCTTCACCCGAAAAGACATCGCGAAGTTTTCGCACCGACACAGCGACGGAATGGAGCAGTTCAACGAGGTGGTGGGAGCCATCAGCAATGCACCCGATCTGGTCGAACTCGGCAAGGACCGGCGCGGCCAAGACCGTTTCACCACTCGGCAGATGATCGATACCGAACAGCGCCTTCAGCACGCTGCGGAGCGTATCGATCTGGACGAGCGACACGCGGTCAGTGACGCACATCGCGAGGCAGCGCTGGCGCAGGCTGCGCAACGCGGGCTTATCCTGTCAGGCGAGCAGACCGATGCGCTGGCGCATATCACCGATGGTCGCGGCCTTGGTGTTGTGGTCGGCTTTGCCGGAACGGGCAAGAGCGCCATGCTGGGCGTCGCGCGCCAGGCATGGGCAGAGGCGGGCTACAAGGTTCGAGGTGCCGCACTCTCTGGCATTGCCGCCGAAAGTCTTGAAGGCGGTTCAGGCATCCCGTCACGCACCATCGCCAGTATGGAGCATAGCTGGGGACAGGGCAGGGATCTGCTCACCACACGCGATGTCCTGGTGATCGACGAAGCGGGCATGGTCGGCACGCGCCAGTTGGAGCGCGTGCTTTCCCATGCCGCGGACGCCGGCGCGAAAGTCGTCCTCGTCGGCGATGCGCAGCAGTTGCAGGCAATCGAGGCCGGCGCCGCGTTCCGTTCCATCCACGAACGTCATGGCGGCGTCGAAATCGGCCAGGTGCGCCGGCAGCGCGAGGACTGGCAGCGTGATGCCACGCGCGATCTGGCAACCGGCAGGATCGGCGCCGCAATCAGCGCCTATGACGCGCAAGGCATGGTGCATCAGGCTGCAACGCGCGAAGAAGCGCGAGGTGAACTCGTCGAGCGCTGGGATCGCGACAGGCAGGCGCATCCAGAGGCAAGCCGGATAATGCTCACCCACACAAACGACGAGGTGCATGCCTTGAACCAGGCAGCGCGCGAGCGCATGCGCGCTGCCGGCGATCTCGGCGACGATGTTCACGTGGATGTGGAACGCGGTGCAAGGGCCTTCGCCAGCGGCGACCGGGTCATGTTCTTGCGCAACGAGCGCGGGCTTGGCGTCAAGAACGGCACGCTGGGCATTGTAGAGGAACTCAGCGCACAGAGCATGACGGTTCGCACCGATGACGACAGGTCGGTGCGCTTCGACCTGAAAGACTACGCCCACATCGACCACGGCTATGCCGCGACCATTCACAAGGCTCAGGGCATGACCGTCGACCAGACGCATGTCCTGGCAACGCCGGGCATGGATGCACATGGCAGCTACGTCGCACTGTCGCGACATCGATACGGGATGGAGTTGCATTATGGTGGCGACGACTTCAGTACGCGCGAGCGGCTGGTCCGAACGCTGTCACGCGACCGCGCCAAGGACATGGCGTCGGATTACGAGCAGGTCGACCCGGCGCAACACTATGCCGAGCGGCGCGGCATCACGTTCCGGGAGCGCGTGGTCGAGATCGTGCGCCGGATCGTTCCGGAGAAGCTGCGCGACAGGCTCGGCGGATTGGTCGATGGGTTGCGCTCGCCCGGAGACGGCGAGCCCACGCAAGAGGGTGGACCTGGGCCGGGAAGGGAAGGTGTTGGGGTGCGGCTCGGAGATGCTGGCTCCACGCCCGAAAGGAAAACTCCCACCACGGGAGTGTCGCGCGACACGACTGTGCCCGTTGACGTGGAAGCGGCGTTGCGCAGGGATCGGACCGACGCGCTTGTGCGTCACGCGCGCGCGATCGACGCGATCCTCACTACTGGAAATGCGGATGGCCAGGGCAGTCCCGGCCAGATGCGCGAATTGAGGGATGCCCGCAGCGCTTTCGAGAAGGTGCGGCCGTATGGCTGGCGCGATGCCGAAGCGGCCTATGTCAAGAATCCCGAGCTTGTCCGCGAGGCGGGGGCCGGCCGCGTAAACCGCATCGTGCTTGCTCTCCAGCTTGAGACGGAACTCCGCACCGGACTGGACGCCGATCCAATTCGTCGGGCGGACCGTTTCGTGGAACGCTGGCAGAAGCTACACCGGACAAGCCAGGACCAATACCAGGCCGGCGACATGTCCGGTTACAAGTCAACGCGCTCGGCCATGTCCGACATGGCCAAGAGCCTCGAACGCGATCCGCAGCTTGAATCCCTACTGGCAAACCGCAAACGCGAGCTTGGCATCAACGTGGATTCGGGTCGTCGCTTGGGCGCGGAACTCGCCTTCAGCCATGGCATCGGCAAGGGGCGGGGCATTGGGATCTAAGGCATGCCGATTTGCCGCCGTTTCCACGCCACAGGCGGGTCAGGGGGAAGTTTGATTGCGTCCAGCATTGGTTCGCCCTGTAGTCCCAGCAGATACCGGCAACAACCAGTGAGAAGCGGGCGAGCTATGCAAGAGCCGGATCGCATTATACGTCTCAGAACGGTCCTTGACCGGACCGGCCTGTCCCGCTCGACCCTCTATCGCAAGATTGCCGAAGGGACGTTCCCAGCTCAGATCAAGATTAGCATAAACGGGGCGGGTTGGCGGGAATCCGATGTCAGTCGGTGGGTCGACGATCCAGTTGCATGGCGAGCAGAGCGTCAGGTCTGATTGCGAGACAAACGAACGCCACGGCCGCCGCCATTTTCTGGAATGAACTCTATCCCCGCGGCTTCGAGTGATAGCTTCAGCGCCTGCAGGATGGATTCCGACGCGGATTTCGAACCACGTTCGAACTGCACGATTGTCCTCACACTTACCTTGGATAAATCCGCCAGATCCTGTTGAGAAATGTCGAGAAGCCCACGGGCCGCGCGAACTTGGGCCGCACTTACCTTCATTGTTCAAATGCCCTGTTGCACAAAAAGTGCAAATATGCTTGTTTTAGGAACCAGCCGTTGGAAGTGGTGCGTCCGCTTCCAACAGCCTAACCACGCCTAAACTTTGCGGAGCTCGGATCATGGCTGATTCCGACCATAGCACGACTATGCCTCCCGTCACGAATGGCAAGACTGCCAATGCGTTGAACCGGTTGCGGGATGCAGACCCCGTAATTCTACTGCTGCGAGATTGGTCGCGGGCGCAGCAAGTTTCTCAGGTCCTTTGCCGACTTCAACAGCGTCTAGAGCGGCGTCTTCTCAACGCTGGAGGCTCAGAAGCGGTGGATAAGCAGGTCGACTATTCGATCGCCTGCCAGGCGGAGGTCGAGGCCACAACCGCAGCTTTGAAGCTTCAAGACAAGCTACCGCAAATACGGGCGCGGTCGCTTTTTGGCATCGTCGCCAAGCTTGAAATCATTGCCGGCGCAGATCGCGACATCGACGACCCCACAGACTTTCCCTGGCCGCATATTGCGTCGGTCCTTGATGACCTGAAGGAAATAGCCGGGAGCTTGCCATTCGAACAGCCTCAGCGATCTGTCGTTCACGCGGACTGCAGGCATTATCAGGCGATGGCGGCCGACTTCGTCGGTCTGCAAATGCAGGGCGCTAACCTGCGTTTGGGGCAGGGGCCTGCGTTGGGACAACATGGACCAGAATAAACTCATGCGTTGAAGGCGGCTGTGCGTCACTGAACGCCGGCTTAAGACGTAAAGCTAGGCCGATCTATTTCGTGCCGGTGCGCGATTCACGAAGCAATCTCGAACGAACGGCCCGATTTGATCGATGCCCGGACGGGGCATCTCTGCTGTAGCAGAATGCAGGGCAAATCGCCGGCCACTTGAGCCGCTCTCTTCATAACTCGGCCGAATGTAAGCGGGTTTGTAAACCGAAGGTCGGGAGTTCAATCCTCTCCGCCGGCACCATGTTTTTCAACTATTTGCATGAGACTAAGCCATGCCAAGCATGTTTATGTAACTTTCGTGTAACCGGCAGCGGGCACATCCCGAACCCCTCGCACCGGAACAAACTATTAGAGGGCCAACCTTGCGACGTTTGCCCATCAATGCGACTAACGATCTAGTGTCAAAGAGACCATAGAATGGCAGTTATCAGCGGGCGCAAAGGCGCGGACTTCAAACCATCGACCGTGCGGACGATCGCTGAACGTGCGAACCTCCGCTGTGTCGTGCCAGGTTGTCCAACTCCGACTTCTGGCCCTGGCGCCACTCCGCAACAAGTCGCCCTGACTGGGACGGCCTGCCATATCTACAGCGCCGGAGTTGCTGGCCCCCGGGGCCGCGGCGGTCTATCAGTTGAACAGCTGTCCTGTCCTGAGAATGGAGTTTGGGCGTGTGCGACGCACGGTCGCCTAATCGACACCAACGCCGGCGCCGCTTATCCGGCTGATCTCCTCAAAGGCTGGAAGCAGTTGCAGGAGGCCCAACTACGGCGGGAGCAGGACGGCCAGCTTACCACTGTCGGATGGCTGGGTGAAATCGTTGTCCAAAAGAGCTTCCTATTCGAGAAGGATACCAGACTCGAACTCGGGCAGTTTACGCTGCTCGAAGGAGCATCCTACGGAAAGACAGCGATTTGTGATTGGCTCTCTGCCGTCTTGGGCGAAGAACTCCCGCACCGTTGGGCAATCCCTTCCTCTCCAATCCTTACATCGGTTGTTGCCTTCGTACCCGAGAAGAGGCGGCTCGACGGGACATTCGATCATGGCGTGACGAAGTTGGTTATCGACGGCGTTCCTGTCGTCGAAGTCCCGAAAATGATTTCAGTGGTTTATCTTCGAGAAAGTGCCGGGGCGTTGCTCCATAGGCGCGGCGGTGAAGATGATGAGAGAATTGCCGCCAACCTCGGCCTCTCCCGCGCGGTTTTGAGAGGCCTTGTCCCGGATATTCAACGGAATGGCACCACGTGGGGACGCGATTTGGCCTTCTACGACGAACCGAAATATCTTGGTGAAGACGAAGAAGGTGAGGATTTGCATTCTGACAGTGAAACCGAGGTAACTCTCCGGCTGGGCGGGCCAAATGGAGTGGCGTTAGGAGCCTTATCCGGAAGCGAGAAGGTCCGCGTTCTGCTTGAGTTTGCATGCGCCTTGGCGAGGGAAAGAGCCAGGCGCGGCCCGACCGTACTGATGTTAGAGGGGACCGAATGGCCATTCGATCATCGGAATATGGATGCGTGCGGCGCCTTTCTCTCACAGCAACCCTGCCAGGTATTGCTGACAGTTGGCGACAACTGGGAGCCAAAAACTTTGGAACCGTGGTACGGATGGAGCCGATATAGGGTCTCCAAGGGAAGCGGCGGCTCTCGCGTCGAGCGTTTGCCTTGGTCGGAGGTACGATAGGTCAATTGGCGCCGGTTTTGGAGAAGGCGATCGGCCTCAAGACTTTAAGCGACCGCATCCATAGCCACAGTCTCATGCTGCCCGTATTTCGTCGTTATCAACATCCGGAACGCCAATCCACGCCACCCAAAGCCTCGCGAATGTTCTTTGTGAAGAATCCGGGGTGTTGTCGAGGGCGATTGGGATTGAAGGGTCGACAGCGCTCGCGAATCCCAGCCTTATGCGACTGCCTGCCTTCTAGGCAGCTGTTGTGCTTAGACTGTTGATTGATTGTCGAATGCAAACAACAATCTGGAATAACCAGAGGGATTGGGGGAAAGTGGCAATGGCCAGGGGCGTATTAGTTAAGTTTCCGACTCCGGAAGCGCAACTGAAACGCGCGGTCCGCCAGCATCTCAAGCGCCTTGGGTTCAAAAAGGGTAAGAACGGCTTGCTATTGCCGCCAGGGCAAGACAAGCAGGCGGTGCGGCTGCTCCATGGCGAGCAACGTAGGGACAAGCTTGAGGCTAATACAGCCTTCCTTTCCCGATGTGGAGAGGAACTTCTCCCGCATTTTGCGGACGGCGACGAGATTGAGCCTGCCAACATCAGGTTGGCGCTTCGGCGAGTGCGCAGCGATACCAAAGACGCCGACCTTTTCCGATTGGCCACGCTGACCTGGTCCGTACCCGTATCAGCGGGGTTTGGCCGCCGCTTGCGCTACCTGGTGTGGGACGAGGGTCACGACCGTCTGGCGGGGATCATCGCTTTGGGCGACCCTGTTTTCAATCTGTCGGTACGCGACAAGTTGATCGGCTGGAACTCGGCTGACCGTTCTTTGCGGCTGGTACACCTGTTGGACGCTTATGTGCTGGGTGCGGTACCGCCGTACTCGTTCCTGCTGGGCGGCAAAGCTGTGGCTGCGCTGGTGCGGACGCAGGAAGTAGTGCGGGATTTCAAGGACACCTACGGTGAGTCCATCGGCATCATTTCGGGAGCCGCCAAGCACGCCAGCCTGCTGATGGTCACAACTAGCTCATCGATGGGCCGTTCGTCGGTCTATAATCGATTGGCCCTTGGCGGCACGCGGTACTTCCAGCCGGTGGGCTATACCATCGGATGGGGGCACTTCCATATTACAGACGCCCTGTTCGAGAAACTGAGGGCCTATCTCCGGGAACTCAGCCACGATTATGCCGACCACCACGCGTATGGCAAGGGACCGAACTGGCGGCTGCGCACCATCAAGGCGGCGCTGACGCGGTTGGGCTTCAAAGACTCGCTTCTAAAACACGGCATTCAGAGGCAAGTGTTCCTGTGCAGCCTGGCAACCAACGCGGTCGACATCCTCGGCGGGAGCGCGGCCGATCCTGACTACAGCAACCTATTGAACGTCGCCGAGGTATCGGCGCTGGCCGTAAGCCGCTGGATGGCGCCGCGCGGCGTCCGTGAGCCGGCTTATCGCAATTGGCGTAAAGACCGCGTGCCGCAGTTGGTTAGCGGCGCCGTTGCCGGCAGCCTTGCCGAGTTGAAAGAACAGTCTGCGCAACCTGCCAGTCGAACGGGCTGAGGGGATGTATTTCGCCATCGACGTTGCGAGCGGACAGCGGGTAGAGGCCTCGCTGGCGCAGCGGTACCGCCGCTACATTTGTCCGGTGTGTGGTGCGCCTGTTAGCCCGCGGCAGGGCACCTATCGCGAAGCGCATTTCGCTCATGTCTCGGGCGCAGCCCGACCGGAATGCTATCTTTATCACTCGTCTGATGGATGGCAGGGCCCGTCCGCAGAATCGGACCTGCAACAGCGGCCACAGCCTGCGGTCTCACATGCTCCACTTTCGCTTCACCTGCATGTCCAGCCGCCGGCCGGCAAGGCGCCTGCCTTTTGGGGTGTGGAAGTCCAGATTCCGCGCGCACCGACGCCAAAGGGCATGCTGACCTTCGATGGCGGCGGCAACGGGTTCCGGGTCCAGGTGGCTTGCAACCGCCTGTACGGTGGAACGCAGACATACGTCGTGAACCCCGACTCCCCAGCATTCCGTGTTGCGTGGGTTAGCCCGGATGTCGATCCTGCTTATGGCGATGCCGTGCAGGAGCGGATTCCCGGTTTGGACGCCGATCGAACCACGGTCTTTTCAGCGGGTAGAGGCGGCCGTCAATCGTTAGCAGCCGCGCTTGACTGGGGCGCAACCTACTATTTCGTCCAGCGTGCGGATCTGATTTCGAGTGTGCCGTCGCAACTCGCCGTCACCCGCCTCGCCGACCTTAAGCAATGGGGCTGTTTGCTGGTTACGCTACCGCAGGTGGCCGACGAGCAGTTAGCCGAGTGGATCCGTCAGGCGACCGGCTTGCAAGTGCAGCCTGCGAAGCGCCGCTGGGGCGTCGTGGCGCCAGCGATGCACTTTGTTGATGTGTCAGCACGAGTGGTGCTGGACGCCAAGAGCGAACTCATTCTGGGGATGCATGCCGGCGATGGTGAAGATGAGCCAGTTTTGAATGGCCGCAGTGGTGACGACATTGCCAGCCTGCAACTGGCATACGGGGAATGGCAGTTTGTACGAGTCAGTGGCTTTTCGGTGGCACAGCCGCCAGTCCTCGATATCGACGGCCGGCTACTACCAGAACTCGTTGCAAGGCCTGTCGCGCGGATCGCGCGGGCGGCCCTACTGACCTTGGGCACACGCTCGATCTCGGCAAGCTCGGCGGAGGTGGGGCCACTACTGGACCAGGTGCGGGCGTGCCTGCTCACCGTTACCGGTCTTCAGGTTCCCGGTGGTCTCGTGCCACGAGTTCGGTCGCGCCCAGCGGACGCAATCGATTGGGATGAGCATACATTGGCGACTGCCCGCGCCGATTCCTCGTCAAATGAAACAGTGACGGTGGAAGCCGTGGCAAAGTTACAAGATCTGCTACGAGACGCTGCGTGCGACATTCATTTGGACCTGGGTCCATTCGGGGGATGGTGGTTTACAGGAAGCGTGGCCACGAAAATGCCGGCCAAGGTGATGGCTCCCGCCACTCGCGCGCACGCCGAATGGGTTCTTGCGGGCGTAGGCATTCCTTCTAGATCTCGCTCAGACTACGACCTATCGGCAGCATTGCGCGCTTTAAATGCACCACGTTGGCTCGAGTCCCACCGCCGTCTGGCTCTGACCCGAATTGCATGTGGTATTGGGGACGCGAAATGACACAGCCGGCGCCCACTCCCCAGGCTGTTGAACGGCTGCGCGCGATCGGTGACCGCGAGCTTCTGGCCTTTTTTAACGAAGTCACCACGAAGACCAATCGGTCGCTGCTGAAGGTACTGCCAAGCGTTGACGGATTCCGCGCGGACAGTGTCGCGAGCCTGCCGAAACGTAAGCAGGCGCTCCTCCATCACTTGTTCAAGAAGGGCGGTGCCAAAGCCAACAAGGCGCGTGCCGAAAGCGCTTATTATTATCTCTGGCGGGCATGGGCGGAGCAGCATCTAGAGCACGTTGAAGGCCTTGCCGCGCTGTTGGACGGGATTGAAAGCGCCGTCGCAAAAGAGCATCCCCAAGCGGCTGCGGTTCAGCCGGATGCGGAGATCGAAGCGCTGTTCCGCAGCTTGCAAGAGCAGTCCTTTCTCAACCGTTGTGACGCTGAGACGATCGGGCGACTGCTTCAGTTTAGTCCGTTTGAGATCACGGATTCCCTTCAACTCTTGGCGAGCAGCGCAAAACCCAAGGTGGCAGTAGAGAAGGACCGGGAGCTATCGATCTTACCAAACCGCATTCAGGGCCAAGAGGAACGGCTGCGTAGTCTGCAGGGAGACGTTCAGGGCTTGGCGCGTGAGGTGGCGCGCATAGCAGACACCATAGCCACGATTGCCGCCCGACCAGCGCCGGTGGTCGACGAAAGCGCATCAACACGCGCTTTGGAGACCGTACTTGCCGATATGGCGGGTCTGCGGAAAGACCTGGAACACCAAGGCCAGACTGCAACGCGCGTCATCGCTGCAACCGAGGCTCGCTTTAAGGTGGTTGAGCAAGGGGTCGTTGACCTTGAGGGGCTTTGGAGCGACACCGAAGACCGAATAGGCAAGCACGTTTCTGAGCTTCAAGAACAGCTTGCTGACATCGCCCAGCGTGTCGCGCAATTGGGCCAACCTGGTGGTTCGGGGAGCTCGCAAAGCGGCATACCGATTGTGGCGTCGACTCCGTCCCTGCGCGTCGTCCCGCTGGGGGCAGATGCCGGTTCGATCAAAGCGCTGAATACGGGCTTGGAAGCTGCAGATCTACTTAAGTCCAACTATGCCACGCTGGGGCTCAAGTCGCCTGGTGTGTCAACCTTTGTCGAGGAAGTGCTCACCGCCGCTGTCACCTGTAAGGTTCTGTTTTTAAAAGGTTCATTTTCGACAGACCTGGCGCGCGTGACGGCAGTAGCTCTGGCAGGAAAGCACGTCTTGCGGGCGCGGGTACCGGTGGGCTTCGTCGACGCGATTGCACTGGACACCGAAGTGGCGGAGGCACTGGGCGATCGGAAGGGAGCAGTCGGAGCACTGGTTGTGGAGCGGGTCAACAACGTTCCGTTCGAACTTTTGGCAGACGCAATCGCGGACGTAGTCCGGATCGGAAACGTCATGGTGGTGGCAACGCTCGCAGACGGAGTCACCACGTTCCCAGAGCAGTTGCTCTATCTCCAATTAGGGCCTGTGTTCGACACGGACGTTTTGGATTGGAGCGTTTTTCCGAAAGCCAATACGGCTGTATCTACCGGAGCACTGACAGCGCTTGATCTCAAAGCGTTGTCGATGCAGCTCTCCAACGGCAAAGCACAAAGCGAAGAATTGGTGCGGCTTTTGCGGCTCGGGGGTTCATTTCGAAATCCGCACGTCGAACGAACCGCCACAGCATTCATGAATGCCCTTGAGGGATTCCGTACTTCAGATGCACCGACCTCACTCCAATCCGCGGCCTTCGGCTGGTTGTGGCCGCTATGGCGAATGACGGGCCTTGCGTCTGAGGACATCGAGGGGGAACTGGACGGTGGGCGGGTTGATAGCGAAAGCCATGTCGACTCACGGCTGCGACTTCTCCTCGACCTAGCCGGCATCAGGAGAGAGTAGCACCGAGATGCCCCTCTCACTCCACGCTCTTTCCACTTCTGAGGTACTGGCCGATGTGACCGCCAGCTTGGCAATACTGGGATCCTCCGCGTCGGTTCGTCGCGCGTTGATTGCTGCTCACCTGCGGGCTGCGTGCGAAGGAGAGGGAACGCGAAACGGCCAAGGTGTTTTTACTGGACGCCTCACGGATATGATTGAAGGAGACCTCGGAGGTTTGTTGGGATCTGCCGAGGCACGCCCGCTGGCCAAGCAGGTGTTAGAGGCGCTTGAGAAAGCCGGTGACCTTTGGCGCTCGCCCGGAGGTTACTGGCATTCGACACCCGCGCGCGCTGTGTCGCTGCCAGGTGGGTTGTCTTTTCTGCTTGGCGTGATTCCACATGGCGGCTTTGTTGCGGCGGGGGCCTTCCGATATGCGACAGGCCGGCTGAATCAGACCGTCGTCCACGGTTTTGACGATTGGCTTGGACGCACCGAACCGATTGGCGCCTGGATGGCCAAGGCGCTCAAGAAATATCGTCCCGGTCTTCAGCCCGCGGGTATCTCAGCAGATCACCTCGAAATATACGCTCCGGACCAAGCTTCACGGCAGTTTCGATCGCGCTGGATAAATCCTCAGGAGCTCGAGTTAAGTGGCGTCGCTTTGAGGCTGTGCCGTGCTCAAGCGAAGCCAACATCGCTTTACGACCGCCCCTATTATCTCGGGGAGTTTGAGCGCACAGGCAACGAGTTATCGCTGCGGCGGGCGGTTGCCGTCGAGCATGAACATGCCCGCCGATTCCGTTTCGCCTATGACGAAGCCTTGGGTGCTTCGCGGACGCTGGAGTTTAAGCATGCCGATGACATGGTGCAGGTTACTCTGGCCAGGGATCTGCCGGTTGAGGAGGGGCGCGTTCTAGCACTGGGTTGGCAGCATGAAGGCGTTAGCCCGCCGTCAGTTTATCGCATGGTTTTTCCGGTCCAAGCAGTACCATTCGTAGCGCATGCCCTGGGACGGCTTGGGATTTCACTGAAAGGGGCGACGTCATGAGCAACGGGCCGGAGCAGCAGGAACACGGCGTACACGCCACGGTTGGGCGGCTCGGCGAAAGCCTGCGAGCCTATATCGAAGCGCAGTACCATGTGCGCAATCCGGCACTAATCCAAGAACGGCGCCTTTTGTTAGACGAGGCAGGTACCGTCGCCCAACTGCCTTTTGTCGAGTCCACCCCTGTTTATGAACTCGGGGCGCCTTATGACGAACTTGACCTTCCGCCGGTTGTGGCGGCTGCGTTGCGGAATCTTGCAGCAGCAAAGGTCGGCTTGTTTCCCCAGCCTTATGTGCATCAGGCTCAGGCACTAGAGAGGTATTTCGGCGGCTCCGACCTTATCGTCGCGACAGGCACCGGTTCGGGCAAGACCGAGAGCTTTTTGATGCCCATCATCGGCCAACTGGTCCAAGAGGCTCAGGATCGGCCGACCACCGCGTCGTTGCCTGGCTGCCGTGCTCTCTTGCTCTATCCGATGAATGCCCTGGTCAACGACCAGTTGGGCCGCATTCGCCGGTTGTTTGGTGACGAAGCTGCCTCGGAAATCGTTTCGGCCGGGCGAGGGCGGCCGGTGCGATTTGGTAGCTATACCGGCCGATCACCCTATCCGGGATTGCGGTCAGCGAAACGCGACGGTGAGCGCATAGAGCCGCTTTTCGAAGAGTTTTACTTGCCCCTCATGGGACAGCCGGAGACAGTTTCAGGCCTTGTGAAAATCGGCCAATGGCCATCAAAAGATTTGGTCGAGTTCTACGGCAAACACCATGAAGAGCTGAGGCCGAATCCCAAAACCGGGGTCCCACGGCACTATCATCATTGGAACCGTCGTCTCATCACCCAGCCCGGTGACCGGGAAATGATGACCCGCGATGAAACACAGCGGGCCTGCCCTGACATTCTGATCACAAACTACTCAATGCTGGAATATATGCTGATGCGGCCGATTGAACGGTCCATCTTTCAGCAGACCAGAGATTGGCTGCATAGCGACAGCGCCAACCAAATGATCCTCGTCTTAGATGAGGCGCACATGTACCGTGGGGCTGGTGGTGCGGAAGTCGCTCTTCTGATCAGACGCCTACTTGCGCGCCTTGATGTTCCTCGGGAGCGCGTGCGTTTTATCCTGACCAGCGCCAGCTTGGGTCAAGGTGCTGCAGCGGAATCGGCTATTGAGCTGTTCGCCCGCAATCTCACGGGGTTGGCGCAATCATCGAGCCGGAATTTCTCGGTTATTACCGGCACGCGAGAGACGCGGCATGGGAGCGGGCTTCCGAGCGGCCGCGCGACCGACGCCCTCGCGGTATTTGATTTGGCAGCCTTCGATGAGCACGCAACTCATCCTGAAGCTGCGCTTAAGGCGGTGGCGGCATTAGGCGCCGGGTTGGGCTGGCCAGAACCTCTGTTGACGGAAGACCTGCCAGACTATTTGTTCGTGAACCTTACCGGCTTTCCCGTTTTCGAAAAGCTCGTGGAACTGGTATCGGGTAAGGCCATCGCACTGGGCGACCTCCAGCAGCAATTATTTGAAAACCATCCGGGCGGGGCACGGGCGTTGGCAGCACTCCTGGCCTTGGCTCCATTTGCCCGGCGCAAGGTGGATGACCGGGTCCTGTTGCCCACCCGTCTGCATATGTTCTTCCGCGGCCTCCCGGGGCTTTACGCGTGCGTCGATCCGAACTGTTCTGCGGCACGCTATCAGGGCCCCGGTCGAATTCTTGGCAGGCTCCATACGCACCAACGTCGGCAGTGCGACTGCGGTGCACGGATTTTCGAACTTCTGACGCACCGCGAGTGCGGCACGGCCTATCTGCGGGGCTATGCCGATAGACCCCAGCCCGACTTTCTTTGGAGCACTCCGTCAGGACCGTTCCGCGAAGGCAATGAGCCGCCGTTGGTCGAGATAGAAATGCTGATGGAGCCGCCGAACCCCCACTTCGGCGATTGTGTTGAAGCATGGCTCGACATGCGGAGTGGCCGTCTTGATTACAGCGTCGACCAACCAGCCCAAGGCTTTACCCGGGTCTATCTGCCGACGCCGAGCCACGATTGGACCAAGAATGGCGTCAAGTTTACTAATTGCTGCGCCTGTGGTGAACCGACTTTGCGCAGCGAAACCTCTACGATTATGGACCACGCCACCAAAGGCGAGGCGCCATTTGCCAATCTGGTAAAGACCCAATTGGATGGTCAGCCGGCGTCGCGCCCGGAAACGCCAGACTATCCAAATGGTGGCCGCAAGGTACTGCTGTTTTCCGACGGTCGGCAGAAGGCGGCCCGGTTGGCTCGCGATATTCCTCGCGAGGTGGAGCAAGATATTTTCCGTCAGGTGTTGGCGCTGGCGGCAAGGATGCTGCGCGAGGCTGGTCGTGAACCACGCCCGGAGCGCGGTCTCTATATCGCGGTGCTTAAAGTGTTAAGCGAGAGCAATCTGCCGATATTTGACGGTAAGGACGCTCAAGCAATCGAAGCTCAGGTAAGGCGCCTTCAGAAGGACTACGCCGATCAGCCGATCGAGGAATTGCTGACGGAATTTGATCCTGGATCCCCGCCTAGCCGCTACACGATCGCTCTCCTCAAGCAGCTGTGCGGCCGCTACTATTCGCTGTCCGGTACAACGGTCGGCTATCTTGTTCCGTCCCAGCGTGCTCTGGCGAAGCTTGTCGCTTCAATCTCTCCGTTGTTGCCGGTCCTCCCGCACGCAGACATATCTGGTCTGGCCGCCGCCTGGTTGATGCGCGTGGCGGACAGCTATGCCTTTGATCCTAACGTCGAACCCAATGTGCGCGGAAAGGCAGCAGGCCGGTGGAGAGGTTCCTGGGGCAGCAACGGCGCATTTCCAAAGGCAGTTCGGCCTGCGCTCGCAGCTGCGCTGCAGACCAACCTGGTCACTCTCGGGCTGGTCGAGAAAGAGCTCGCAGACCAACTCGGGTTGTCTGATTCTACCGGGGCAATTTTCATCGATCCCGCAAAGGTCGTCGTTAACATCGATTTGAACATGACATGGTATCAGTGCACGGCCTGTACCGCCCTTTTACCCATGACCGTTCATGGCCACTGCGCTGCCTGCGGTTCAGGGTCCTGTGAGCCTGTTACGCCTTCTCAGAGCGAGTATGTACGCGCCAGAAAGGGCTTTTGGCGTGCGCCGGTGGAACGCGTGCTGGCAGGTAGCGCGCGGCTACGCAGCATTTCTGTTGAGGAGCACACAGCCCAGCTGTCGAACCGCGACAATGCACGTGTGCATGCGACTACAGAGCAGTTTGAACTGCGATTCAAGGATGTCCGCATTGCCAAGACTGACCGGCCCATCGATGTATTGAGCTGCACCACCACTATGGAAGTGGGCGTGGATATTGGCTCCTTGGTCGCCGTTGGTCTGCGAAACGTGCCGCCGCAGCGAGAAAACTATCAGCAGCGAGCCGGCAGAGCAGGCCGGCGCGGCTCATCGCTTTCGACCGTGCTAACCTACGCGCAAAATGGTCCTCACGACGGCTACTACTACAACCACCCCCAAAAAATCGTGGCAGGCGATCCCCGCAAGCCGGACGTCAAGATCGATAACCCAAAGATCGCACGCCGCCACATTGCCGCCTACCTCTTTCAGACCTTTTTTCATAACTACATGGATCACCACAAGGTTAGCGTGGGCGCCGGGTCTTCTGCCCTGTTCCGCGCGCTAGGCAAGGCCACGGATTTCTTCCTCGGCGAACCCATGACCGGGCTCGACCTAGCCAGTTTTGACGCCTGGGTCCGCCAGGATCTTCTTGCGCCAACAGGTCGACTGCGCCCTCTCATCCGAAATTGGTTGCCGGATGACCTTCGTGTTGCCCCTCGGACGATTGATGCCTGGATCGGAGACGAGGCAGAAGACCTATTGGCAACGCTCGCTCAGTTTCGTGCTGAATTGGCGGCAGCAATTGGGAGCGGCAAAGGCCTCGGTGAAGGTGGTGAGAACACTGCCGAAGGCAGCGAGGACGAGGATGAACGCTCCGAACGCGAGGCCATCGCTGACCAGGAACTGCTTGAGTTCTTGTTCGCCAAGGGTTTGCTTCCCAGCTATGCCTTCCCGACCGACCTATCGAGTTTCCTCGTGGAGCGTTTGATCCAACGCAACAATGAGTGGAAGATGGAGGTCGTAGAGCGGCCTCAGCAGTCGATCGGCAAGGCACTAAGTGAATATGCGCCTGGCCGACTGATTGTCATCAACAAGGAGACCTATCGCTCGGGCGGTGTCGTTGCGAATACGTTGCCGGACGTCGAAAATCGTGCAGCAGCGATCTTCGACAAGCGCCGTACGCTGGTTCACTGCGAAAACTGCAGCTTTGTCGCAGACTTGGATGATCCTTCTCAAGGCGGGGCTCACTGTCCGGTTTGCGGCGGCGACCTGAGACATACCCGCATGGTGGTACCGCAGGTCTTTCTGCCAGAGGAGGGCAAGGCGCTTAAGGAGGATGATCGCGAGCAGGACATCACCTACGCCACGGCCGCACAATTTCCCGTCCCGGTCGGTAAGGACGACCTACCCAGCCTAAGGACGATCGGCCTTAACCTGGCTTGTGTGGTCACCACGGATCGCCAGTTGGTGACCGTCAACAAAGGTCAAGAGACTTCGGACGGTCGCGGCGGTTTCTGGATCTGCAATCAGTGCGGCCGCGCGTCCGTCGATGAACCACCCCATACGTCACATACCCGGCCGTACAAGATTGAGTATTCGTACGGAAAGCCCAAGCCAGGGCCGACGTGCTCGGGCACGTATGAGAATGTGTTTCTAGGGCACGTCTTCTCTACGGATTTGTTGCTGCTGCGCATCAGCTTGAAGCCGCCGCTCATCACCGATACGAGCGATCCGTTGCAGTTGAGAATACTCGAAGATTCACTGTACTCGGTGGCTGAAGGCTTGCGGCTGGCGGCCAGCCGCCACCGTGACATCGACCTAGATCCTTCCGAGTTCGGCGCGGGGTTCCGCATCGTACCGAACCGGGGCGACCAAACCCTACTACTCGACGTTTACCTGTATGACACTTTGTCTGGCGGAGCCGGCTATGCCGACCTCGCCGCACGGAATATCGAGGAAATCCTCCAACAGACTCTTTTGCTCTTGGAGGACTGCCCTTCGCACTGCGAGGCATCGTGCGAGAGCTGCCTGCGGCATTACCACAACCAGTACATCAAGGACCGTCTTGACCGGAATCTCGGCGCAGAACTGTTGCGCTATGCACTCGATGGCACGTTGCCGAAGGAGAAGACACCGGAAGCGCAGGCCCGTTTGCTGCGCAACCTGCGACGGTTGCTCGAACTAGAAGGCTTTCACTGCGAGAGCCCAGGAACCATTCAAGGCGTTACGGTGCCCCTCGTCGTAGGCAACCGGGACCGACAAGTGGCAGTCGGTTTGCGCCCTGCCATGTTCGCGCCGGAATGGCAGGATCATTCTTTTGGGCGGCTGCATTCAGGGATATCGAGAGAGGTGCTCAATGAGTTCATTCTCGGGCGAAATCTTCCAGATGAGCATCAAATGGTGCGCAAGGCCGTGCTAACCGCTCGGTAGAGAGCGTTGAAGCCCACAAGATCGAGGTCCTCTCTGGACTTACCGCCTAGCCGATCGTCCAGTCTTCCGCGTCGAACAGTTGCATCAGGTTGATGCAAGGGATTTTCATGGCATTGCAAACGCCAGGGATCTTCCGCAAGCTGTCGGCTCCGGTTTCCTCGGTGATGAGGGTGTGGCGTAGGACCTCGGCCGTGGCGATAACGAAGCTGTCGGCCGCAAACTTCTCTTTGCCGGCAGCGACCAAGCCCTTGTAGGTGTTCAGCACGTGCTGGACACGCTGCTGGATTGCCTGGTCAGGCGCAATGAACATGGCCTCGCGTTCTTTCAGCCACTCGTGTAATTCCGGCGAGCGCTTCTCGCATTCAGCCTGCACCAGGAGGGATGACACCAGGCGACCCTGTCCGATCAGCTTGTCGAGTTCGTCCCACAGTTTCGGGAAGCGTTTAGGCTTGTAGCGTTCGTACCAAGCCGAAATTAGGGCCGATGTGTCAATGCAATAGATGGTTGCCACGCAGCGCTACCCTGTCAGGCCGAAGGCGGCGCGTTCGATGTTCGGAACGGCAGTCACCTGCATATTGAGGTGGCTTGCAACATCGCGCAGCGTCAGCTGACGATCATAGTAGCCCTGGAACACCAGACGGGTGAAACCCCGGCCAAGTTGGCTGAGCACCACCAGGTGTCGCTCGGGGCCGCCGCTGCTCTTCTTCTCGCCAAGAGCGTCATACTCGGCCTGAAAGCTCGCGCGCCGGCTTTCATAGAATGCCTGTGTCGTGCGGCCGAGAGTCAGCAACCGGCGCAGGATGACTTCGCGGCTGACCCCAAAGCGCCCGGCCAAAGCGGCGAGCTCGTCGTCGTGCCATGTTTTCACTTGGCCCTTGGCGCGCACCAGATGCTCGCTGAGCAACCAATCGCTCGGAGCCAGGGCCGCGCCGGCGACGGCATTACAGAATTGCTCCACCACGGCGCTGGCCGGTTCGGGTGCGACGAAGTCGAGACCGCTGATACCGCTGGCCCTGACGACCAGATGGCAGAACTCATGCAGCAAGGTGAACGTCCGCCCGTTGGTGCGGTCCTTGGAATTGATGAGGATGATCGGCAGTTTGGTTTCCGCGATCGCCACGCCGCGCATTTCAGTTAGCGCCAGGCGCGGCACCATGAAGACCAATACGTCCTTAGCCTCGATCGCCGTGCGCCAGTTGTCGAAAGCCTTGGCGCGCCAGGTCTGCTGATCGGCTTGCGTCACTCCCAGATAAGTGCGGATCGCCGCGCCTACGGTCTCAATTTGGTCTTTAACGCTGGCCCGCAACTCGAATGTCCGCACCGGCTCACCCAAATCCTTGCGAAGCTCCAAGGCGAGTTCGCGGCGTTCGCGAGCCTGGCGGATGGCCCACTCCAAGCCAGACTTGAAGGCATCCTCGGGCGTCTCACGAAGGCGGCGGAAATCCTGAATCGGCTGGAACCCCGCCGGAGGTTCGTTCAGGTAGAAGATTGCGGGCGCGCGCTTGTAGAAATTCGCCGCGGCCAGGAACTGCGGGAATGTCAGTTGCTTGTCGCCAGCCTCGCAGGCCTGCAACTTGTCAGCAGATATGCCAATACCCTCGGCCGCCGCTTCGGGGCTGAGGCGGGCCTGATCCCGAGCCCATCGCAGGATGGCCGGATTGATATAGGCGAGGGTGCTTTTGGTCATGTCGGTTTACTCTATCACAGCTGTCAATATGACCGCCGCAACTCTTCTTCCGGTTAACGCTGTTGGGTACCAGTGGCGTTGCCTCCCGGTCATACTCGAGAGGGCGACGCAAGGCACGCTCGACCCTATGGAGGTCAGATGTGCGCCGAAAAAGTCGCGGAAGGGGCTTCTATTTGTTACACAAATCCTTGCACATCAACCCAAAAAATGCCAAATATCGCTGTGTAAACAAGATGATGTGGAAAGGCTATTCGGTCTCCAAAACCGCGGCTCCCTCGAAGCCCTGCCGTGGTTGCGCGAACATTGCTTCGCCCAGCTAATGCTGCCGCCCTCGCACGTCAACTATACAGCCTTCGTAGTGTGGATAGTATGAAGCATCTCGGGCTTTAGATGTATTTTTGGCTGAGCCAACGATCTCACCACGCCATTCGCCCGCAACAAGCGGCGGCAGTTGGAGACGGTTTGCCTTTTTAGGACTGTCATTCCCTAGGTTTTGCGTCAGGGAGCCGACGACATCAACACCTGCAGCCTCAAACCTACACCTGACAGCCGAGACGACCACCAGCCCGGTTCGTGCGAATCCGATCGAGCCGTGTGTCGACCAAGAGGAAAACAGGAAGCCGCCATTCGCCGAGCTGCGATATGAAGCAATGTCCATTCTTCCAAAACCGGCTGAAAAGCCGGCTGAACTCTGAAATCCAAGCCGCTGCGGTGGCGTTGGTAGCGTCCAAAACGCTCAGAATTTCAATTGGATAGGATGGCGCGCCCAAAGAGATTCGAACTCCTGCCCCCAGAATCGTAGTCTGTTCCCTAGGTGAAGCTCTACCCTGCCGGCGGTCACAGATGGTCATGCAGCTTCCATGAGTCCGGCTTTGCGCTTCTTCTTCATCAGGAGCTCGCGGACAAACTTGTCCCACCGCGCCATGGCAGCACGCTTTTCCGGCATGTAATTCCAGCGATCGTAGCTCTTGGAACTAACGTCCTGCAGAGTGTGGTTTTGCAATCGGTCTCGGATCTCTTTCGAGAGCCCTGCCTTGCCGGCAAGCGTCTTCCAGGTTCGGCGGAGATCGCGGTTTGTCACTACGGGGATGACGTCGCGATCGCGTTGGCGCCACATGAACGAATAGAGCGTTCCATGACTGACTGGCTTGGAAGGGTCGGTTGCGGATGGGAAAAACCAGCCAAATTCATTCGGCCTGATCGACCCGATAAGCTCGGCCGCGATCTTGGGCACGGGGATGGCGTGAGGCTTTCCATTCTTAGTCTTGGACCAATCGATGATGCGCTCGGCCGCATCCCATTGATCGACGTGAAGCCGAGCGATCTCCTCGACCCGCTGGCCGGTCAGCATGAGAATTCTGACGGCACGCGTGTAAGGTGGATGGACCGGCGCATCGGGAGATTCGAGCCAGCGATAGAGACGGATAAATTCCTCCTCGTCCAACCAACGCGTTCCAACCTTCTTCGGTTCGGTCGGAATACCAGCCGCCGGATTGTAGATGAGACGAAAGCGACGGACCGAGGTCGAGCGGTAGTCGTGCTCGGATTTCAGCCCCCAACTGTAGGCCGATCGAATATAGCTGCGAACATGATCGGCCATCGACCGTTTGCCTCGCTGATAGATCGGGCGAATGATGTCCCTGATCTCATCAGGCTCGATGTCGCGGGCAGGGCGGTTGCGACCGAGCGAATCGGCGATCTTGTTCAATCCCTTTTCGGTCTCCTTCCAGGACGGTTTTCCATCTGCCTTGAGCGACGCGACGTAAGCCTCGAACAGATCGGCGACGGTGCCGGGTCGCGTGTCGCCCGCAATCTTGATGCTGCGTCCCTTCTGGATCATGTCGGCGAAGTCGCGTCTGAAAATCTCGCGGGCCTGGCTGAGGCCCATTGACGGATACGAGCCGAGCTTTTTCTTGAGACGCTTTTGGTCTCGCCACTGCTGGGCCATCCAGTCCGCCGTTACGCGGGTCGGCATTGGCTTTATCACGAGGACGAGGCGGCCTGTTCCGTGGCCCTCGCCATCGACAAGGTTCTGCTGCTTTCCGGTCTCCTCGACCTGCTTCAAAGCGCGGCGAATTTCTCCATCGGCAAGGCTTGGCACTGGGGTCTCCCGTAGGCTTTCGAGTGGGATCGGCTGACGGGTAGTAGGGGTCTGCGGTTGGGTTCGAAACGGGCTTCGATCCCCCTAAAACCGACCCCAGTATGCCACAATGTCCGACTCTACGACAAGTCGAAATAACGATATGTATCAATGTGATAATGCGTGATCGTGCGTGATCGAAAAGAGACGAGTGGGATGGTTGTGCACCAGGATGATTGCCGTCGCCGACAGTTCGAGAGCGCGCTTGACCACCTCACGCGGATAGACGGGCGTATGGTCAACAGTGCCGGTCTGCTGCACCTCGTCGGCAATCAGCGTGTTCTTCTTGTCGAGGAACAGGATGCGGAACTGCTCGCGCGCCTCGAAGGCCATGGCTGACCGGCAATAGTCGAGAAGCTGCTGCCAAGAGGAGAGGATTTCGCGGCCATGGACCTCGCTGCGCGCCATGCGCTGGGCCGTCGCCGCAATGACCTTCAGGTCGAGCGCTACCACCGGGCCCACGCCCTTGACCTCCTGGAGGAGGCCGACGGGCGCGCCAAGCACCTCGGCCAGGGTACCGAAGCGGGAGAGCAGCGCCTTGGCGACCGGCTTGGTGTCGGCGCGCGGGATCAAGCGGAAGAGCAGGAGTTCCAGAAGCTCATAGTCGGGCAGGGCGTCCGGACCTGCCGAGGCGAAGCGTTCGCGCAAACGGTCGCGATGGCCGAGATAATGCGGCTTCTCCTCGATCCTCCTGGCCTTCGCAGGAGGCCGGGCTGTCCCAGGAGAGTGCATGGTCGCGGAAAGCTGCGCAGGCTTTTCTGCAAAGAAACTGCGCTCGTCGTCGTCACCTGACATCTCGTCTGCCCCCCAGCTCCCCGACCGCGAGCGCCGGGAGAACGAAACATTAGGCTGGCAGGCCGGGGCGGTCGAGCTTTTTGGGGGAGAGCGTGAAGATCTCGCAGCCGGTGTCGGTCACGCCGATCGTGTGTTCGTATTGCGCCGACAGCGAGCGGTCGCGTGTCACCGCGGTCCAGCCGTCCGACAGGACTTTCACATGCGGCCGGCCGAGGTTGATCATCGGCTCGACGGTGAAGATCATGCCGGGCCGCATCTCGACGCCCTCATTGGCGCTGCCATAATGCAGGATATTGGGCGCGTCGTGGAACAACTGGCCGACGCCGTGGCCGCAGAAGTCGCGCACCACCGAGCAGCGCTCGCCCTCGGCATAGCTCTGGATGGCCGCGCCAATGGCGCCGGTGCGGGCGCCAGGCCTGATCGCGGCAATGCCGCGCATCAGGCATTCGTGGGTGACTTCGAGCAGGCGTTCCGCCGCGCGTTTTATGGTGCCGACGGGGTACATGCGCGAGGAATCGCCGTGCCAGCCGTCGAGGATGTAGGTGACGTCGATGTTGACGATGTCGCCATCCTTCAGCGGCTTGTTGTCGGGGATGCCATGGCAGACGACATGATTGATCGAGGTGCAGGAAGACTTGGTGTAGCCGCGGTAGTTGAGCGTCGCCGGCAGCGCGCCATGATCCATGCCGAACTCGAAAACGAAACGATCTATGGTGTCGGTGGTGACGCCGGGCGCAACCATCGGCACCAGTTCGTCGAGGCAGCGCGCCGTGAGGTCGCATGCCTTGCGCATGCCGGCAAAACCTTCCTCGCCATAGAGGCGGATCTGGCCGGTGTTTCTGAGCGGTGCCGTGGCGGCGTCGAGATAAGTGACCATTGGTGTCCGTCTTGCCGGTGTGGCTCTGCAAGGGAGCCGGCGTGAAAATCTCCCCAGATTTGGCACTTGAGGGCAAAAGGTTCAAGGAAGAACTGCCCGGACACGACCAAGCGGCAGGGATATTCGGCGCGCCGGTGTCCTTGACGCCCTTGTTCCTTCCCTTTCAGTCGACCGTGCGGTAGGGCGAGGGAGGTTTTTGGAGATTTCATGAGCGTCGAGCACGCCAGATTGCCTGAAGCGCCGTTGAAGGCGGCCTGCTCATTGCTGATGAGCCTTGTGCTGCTGGCGATGCTGTCGCTTGGCCGGGCGGAGGTGCCCGTCTTTGCCGGAGCAGCCTCCGGTGTCGCCAGCGCCGGCGTGGAGCGGTCCGGCGAAGCGGCGGCGCTGCTGCGCATCACCGGCAAGGGGCAGGCGCTGGAAGTTCGTTCCGGCCGGCCGGCCCTGGTTAAGTTCGCCGGCGGCCATCCGGTCCTGCCGGCTCGGGACACCGTCTTTTCCTGGTTTGTTTCGGTTCCGCCGGCAGAGGTCGTCGCCGCCGACAGGGACGCCCGCACACCGTGGGCGACTGCCAATCAGCCGCGCGCGCCGCCATCGGTTCCGGCCTGAGCGGTTTCAACCGCTCCTTCACTCAAACCACTTCCTGTTCGCGCCTCGATCCGCGCGGCGGCTTCGGTCGCGCAGCGGTGCGTAGCGCGTCATTTCCGGATTGTTTCCATGCAACGTATCAAGACACTCAAGAGCCTTTCGCGCGCGGCCTGCGCCGCCATTTTCCTTTCCGTCCAGGCGCTCATCTGTATCGGAACCGTCTACTGGGCGCTGACGGAGACGCTCGGCCTTTCGGCGACAGGGGCACTTGTCCCTGGCGGGATTTTCGCTGTGCCGTCTGCTCTCGTGCTGCTTACGGCGGTGCGCATGGCCTTCGATGCGGAGACCGATCCCGCCAACCAGTAGCCGGACCGCCAAGGCGCCCGCGCTCGACAAGGCCGGGCGCCTTGGCGCTTGCTTGCGGCGGCTGCGGCAAAACGTCCATGACCGCGGAGACGCCACATTCCTGCGGTAGCGACCGGCCAGAGCAACTTTTTACGACGGATGGCGTTGCCGCTGGTGACGACAGTTCGGGAGATGGCGGATGGACAGACTGCAATTCGAGGTGCCGGTGCGTATCGCGCCCGGACCCGGCCTGCCTGTCGAGGAGATCTACAGCGTCGAACAGGCCCTTGATTTTCTCCAGGCCTGGCCGCTGCGCCGGCAAGGCCCGATTTACCAGAAGGCCTTCAACGCCTGCTTCGGCGCCACCGTGGACGTGGTCAAGACCGAGGATGCCTGCCGGGCGTTCATGGCGTTCTGCCGGGTGACCGGGCTGATGGCCCGGGACATGATGGCGCCGCGCAAGCGCGGTGGCCAGGCGAGAGGGCTGCAAGCCTGAGGTGCGCTGCGCTCTTCGTTCTCCTGGCCGAACGGCGCATCGATGCCGATGCCATTAAGCTTCCGTTTCCACTTTCGCGGCTACGCCATGCTTGTTCGGCAATGGTTGATTCGTTGCGTCAGTCTCGTGGTTCGGAAGATGTCCCCAGAAAAAATCCGTGCATTCCCGATCGACCGTCAGGCATTCCTGGTTCGGGAGGTGGCTGCCAGGCTCGACAGTTTGCATGGCGACAGCGCCACCTCGTTCTGGAGGGCCAAGGCGACGGAGTTGTTCGATCTCGTCGTCAGGTCAGGCACGGACAGGGCGGCGGCCAGCGACGAGGTGCGCAGGTTCTTCTTCGCCGTGCAAAAAGAGATATCGGCCGGCGCGGCCACTGAGCCGATGCCAATTCTTTCCGCCTGAAGTGCTCCGCAAGGCGTCCCACAGCCGGTCCATGCCACCGCTAGCGGAACAGATATTTTGAAACTTCGGGGTTGCCGCGTCGCCACATGACGTTGTCAAGGAAGTAGTGGTGCACGTTGATGAAGATCAGCACTATGAAGAAGAACAGCGACGAACCCAGGACTTCCTTGTCGTAAGGGATCAAGGCAGTCAGTGCCGCAGGGATCAGCCAGAAACCGAGACCGCCGAGGACCCCGCCGGCGACGACGAACCCCAGGACTCGCGTCCTGTAGATCGGACCAAGAACGGACAGGATTCTGGAGTCCGGAACCTTTTGTGCATCGGGACCGTCACGCTCGACATTGCTTTGATAGCGCCAGACCACGGCCAGGTACTGCAGCGAATGGAGAGCCGGCACCACGAGCAGCCACAGCGGGTTTATTCTCACGACCAGGATCCAAAGATATAGGGACGCGATATAAGCGACGACGCCGTTATACGGCAGGCTGCCGCCATTTTTACTCCAGCGATTGATCAGCATCACGACGGTGGCGGCCGTGGAAGCGGCCGCGGCCGACAGCGCAATCGTGTTGAGCCACGCAGGCGTGGCAAACGTATAATATTCCAAGCCGTAATATTTTGCTTGGCTGACCGCCGTGTTCGTCTGAAGCCATGCGAACAGCCATACGGCATAGCTGTTGACCAGCAAGATTTTCTTGTCCGGATTGGTGAAGAACCTGCGCTTCAACACGGCGTCCACCATCAACATGCCGTAGCCTTGCTTGACGTAGTGCCAGCCCACGAAAAAGAACATCGCGTTGGCTGCGTTTCCGAGCAGCCGGGCGTTCGCCGTTATCGAGCCGTAAGCAAAAAACCCGACCATGAGCAGGGGAACGACAATGCCGGCGAAAATGTAGCGGATCTGGAGGCCCCTGTCGTATCCCTCGCCGCGCACCTTGCTTCCAAAATTGCGATAGAAGAGTTGGTAAGAGTGGGCGAAATGCGGATAGTTTATCAAGTAGGCCAGGAAAAACATCGCCGCCGCAACAAGGCTGTCGTATTTGGTAGGCACGAAGTACAGGGCCGGCAAAATCAGGAATGCGCTGCCGCCAAGCATGAGGAAGTCGGCCAGCGGGCCAAAGAGATATCTTTGTGGCGGCGTCGCCGCAGGAGCTCGAGCATCCGCCGAAAGGTGAACTGCCATATTAGCATCCCCCTGGGAAAGCCGATTTAACCATCGAGCCTTGCCCTCGACAAGGTCGAGGCGGCGGAATGGTCAACACGTAAAGTGACGTTTCGGAAGGGGGTGTTACCCTGTCCGGCGCAATAGCTCTTGACGCCGAAAGGAGCGGAGGGGACTTCGAGTGAAGCTGGTACGCCCAAGGGGAATCGAACCCCTGTTACCGCCGTGAAAGGGCGGTGTCCTGACCGCTAGACGATGGGCGCGCTCAGATGAAAGCGGCTTATACTGGCGTTGTGCGCAACCGGCAACCCGTCAGGTGCCGGCTTGGACAACTTTTTTCCTGCCTGCCGAAGCGAGTGATTCACGCAGCGCCAGCGGCAATTTTTCTGGCGGCCGTCACCAGCCGCTGCGTGGATTTCCGGGCACTTTTCAGACGATTGCTGGAAGCGGCCCGATGCAAATGCATGTCGCTCAAAAGTGAGCTCCGTTTCAGCGCGACGCGCTTTGGCGCGTCCAGCCGAACCGGCCCTGGTCAGCCTTCGCCACCGCTGCGCCGGCGGCAGCGCCAGTTCCAGTCGCGCTCGGGGCCGACGTCGACATGGACCGATTCGGTGTGGCAGTAGGTGCCGACGCCGCCGCGGCCGGGCATCGTCCTGACGTAGCTCGCCAGCTCCCATTTCGAGACGCCCGGCACCTGGATGTCGGCGGCGGCGCAATACATGTGCAGCGAATTCTTGGCGCCGTTGGCACGGCGGTTGCGGGCGGGGTCGCGATAGCCGGAGGTGACGACCATCTTGCGGCCGTAGTGGCCTTCGATCGTCTTGAGCACGCGCACCAGCGAGGGCTTGAGGCACGCCACGTCGACGCTCTCGTTCTGCTTCAAGAGGCCGTTGGGCGCGAGGCGCGCCATGCCGGCGGCGGAAGCTACCTGGTAGAGGCCGCCCGAACCTTCATCCTCGTTGAGGTCGACGTCGCTTTCGTCGTCGAGGCCGGATTTGCGCTTGATCTCGAACAGCGCCGTCTGGCGGACGCCCGGCAGGGCATCGCTGCCGGTGATGTGACCTGAGTCGTCGCCGAGCGAAGCCAGCTGCACCGGTTTCGCCGTGGAATCGGCCGAGGCCAGTGTAATGATCGGCTTTGCCGCCGCCGGGGCGGGCTTGGCCTGCACAGCCGGCTGTTCGCCTGCGCGCGTGTTGACCAGTGGAGCGGGCTTCGCCGAAGCCGGCGTGGCGCCAAACATCGAGGCCAGGAAACCCCTTTTCTTCGGCGCCTCCGCTTGCTGCGCCTCGCCAGCGGTCACATAGACCGGATTGTTCATCGCCGGTGTGGCGGCCTGCTTCGGCGCCGTCACGGCCGCGTCGGCGGCGGCGATCTTCTGCGCCGCCGCATCGGTCTGCTGCGCCGTCTGCGGCTGCTGCTCCAGCGATTGCGGCGTGTTTCCGGCAATCGTTTCAGCTTCAGCCGGCGCGGTGAGCGGGAAGGCCGCCTGCGGCTTGGTAATCGGCACGTAGGCGACCGTCTCGGGCAGCGCTGTGTCGCCTTCCGCCATCACGGTGGTCTGCGTGGTCGCCGTCTGCGACGACGAATCGCCGGCCACGATCGGCTTGTTTGTCGAGGCTGCATTGATGTCCGACGGGGAGGCATTGTAGCCGGGCATGCCAACCGACATTGTGGGGTCGCCGGCCGAGGTGCAGGAGGCCAGGAGCACGGAGCAGAGCGCCGCCGCAATGGTGCGGCGTTCTCCCTTCGCGAGGCTCCACCCTGCTGATTTCAAAGTCAAATTCCCCCTCGATATCCGATCGGTATATCCTTGGCGCGGCGTCCGAACGGCTGCGTCGAGGTGCCCCTTGTCTCCGATCCGGAAACGAGACCTGTGTCAAATCAGCAAGCCTGGAAGTATTTTTGCGGCAATTGCCGAATTTAGGCGGCAAGATGGTTGACGACACCATTTCGCCCGCTTTTACGGGTCCGTCAACTCACCAGACATTACAGTCGGTTACACACGCACCTTGACATAGGTGCCGGGGGCATCACCAAAAGTTTTCATATGCTTGCCTGCTTTGCGGGCGGGCACGCGATTGTTGTCCTTGGCCTCTATCCAGCTCTGCCAGTGCGGCCACCAGGAGCCAGGATGGTCGGTGGCCCTTGCGATCCACTCGCCGAAGTCGCCCTCCGGCTTGCCGCCGGTCCAGTACTGGTACTTGCCCGATGCGGGCGGGTTGACGACGCCGGCGATATGACCGGAGCCCGCCATCACGTATTCGACCTCGCCACCGAAATATTTCGAGCCGAGGAAGACGGACAGCGCGGGAGCGATGTGGTCTTCCCTGGAGGCGAGGTTGTAGATGGGGATCTTGATATCGGCGAGCGAAACGGTGCGTCCGGCAAGTTCCATCCTGCCGCGCGAGAGGTTGTTCTCGAGATAGCAGTTGCGCAAATAGAAGGAGTGGTTGGCCGCCGCCATGCGTGTCGAATCGGCATTCCAGTAAAGCAGGTCGAAGGGCAGGGGATCCTTGCCGCGCATGTAGTTGTTGACGACATAGGGCCAGATCAGGTCGCCCGAGCGCAGCATGTTGAAGGCGGTCGCCATCTTGGTGCCGTCGAGATAGCCCTTTTCGTTCATCGCCTTTTCCACCGCCGCGACCTGTTCCTCGTCGACGAACACCTTGAGGTCGCCGGCATAGGTGAAATCGACCTGGGTGGTGAAGAAGGTCGCCGATTTGATGCGATCGTCACCTTCCTGCGCCAGCAGGGCAAGTGCCGCCGCCAGCAACGTGCCGCCGACGCAGTAGCCGATAGCGTTGACCTCTTTCTCGCCTGTGGCCTTCTCGATAGTGTCGAGGCCGTATTGCAGCCCCTCTCTTGTATAAGCTTCCCAGTTCTTCATGCCGTGGCGTTCATCAGGGTTGATCCAGGAGATGACGAACACGGTGTGGCCCTGTTCGATCGCCCAGCGGATGAAGGATTTCTGCGGGTTGAGGTCGAGTATGTAGAACTTGTTGATCCAGGGCGGGCAGATCAGCAGCGGCCGTTTCAGCACCGTCTCGGTGGCGGGATCGTATTGAATGATCTCGGCGACGTCGCTGCGGCCGACCACCTTGCCGGGGGTGGTGGCGATGTTGCGGCCGATCTCGAAGGGCGAGTAGTCGGCCTGACGCAGCTTCAGGTCGCCCTTGCCGGCGGCGATGTCCTCGGCCAGCATCTTCATGCCGCGTACAAGGTTTTCGCCGTTCGAGGCGATCGTTTCGCGAAACAGTTCCGGATTGGTCAGGATGAAATTTGACGGCGAGATGGCGTTGGACACCTGCTTGACGTAGAAGCTCGCCTTGTGGCGGGTGTGGTCATCCAGGCCTTCGGCGTGCTCGACAAGATCAGCCGCCCAGCGCGAGGTGACGAGATAGGCCTGTTTCAAGAAATCGAAGAAGGCGTTGCGGCCCCATTCCGGATCCTGGAAACGCTTGTCGCCGCGCTCCGGCTTGACCGCGTCCTCGGTTCGCTCGGCATCGGGGCTGACGCGCTGGATGGCGTTCGCCCAAACCGTCATATAGCCGGCGAACAGCCGCGTCTGCGCTTCGAGCGCGCGTTGTGGGTCGGCAAGCCAGTATTCGCTGAGCTTGGAAAAGGTCTTCACCATGTCGACGACCGGTTCGGCGACGTGGTCGCGCACTTCGCCCTTCTCGCGCGGCTCGGCCCAGGCGGAAGCCGCCTTGCCGGCCTGCTCGATCATGCGCGCCATGTTCAGGGCGAAGCGTTCCGGATCCTTCACCAGATATTGCTCGACCGTCGAAGGTCCGCCATCTTCCGCTTTGCCCGAATCGGGTGTTTTGGACATGGTGCGCGGGGTTCCTCCCGAAGCGTTTTCTTGACATATTACCATGGGACATCCGACCGGGTCCAACCTCGCTCTACCCCGGCTGCCAAGGAAACAATATGACGATTAACATTGGCGAGACTGTTTTTTTCGGCGCCTGTCGTTTTTGCCGCATCGGTGCGGCAATTGCCCTGATGTGCCTTGGGGCCTGCTCGAGCACCAATACCAGCGGCCCGGTGCCCATCGCCACATCAGCGGGACCGAAGGATACCGGCACCTTTCCGAACCTGAACATCCCGCCGAAAGTGGCAGCCAAACAGTTTACCGATGCCGAGAGGAATGCCAGGCTCGCGGAATTGAAGGGGGACGAAAGCGCGCAGGCAGCCAATGGCGGCGCCCCCAACGTCACCAATCAAGCGGCGCTGACGGACCTGGCCAGCAAGCATGGCACCCAGACGCTGAAGCAGATCGAAGGCAAATGCGACCCCACCCTCGACCCTACCTGCAAATAAGTATATAGCGCGCGCCCAAGGCACTTGCCGACACGGCGCGCCTTGCCAAACGCCAAGTGATGTCTGGAACTGCCATGGAAGAGTTTCACAAGGTCCGCCGGCTTCCGCCCTATGTCTTCGAGCAGGTCAACCGGCTCAAGGCCAGCGCCCGCTCGCGCGGCGCCGACATCATCGATCTCGGCATGGGCAATCCGGACCTGCCGACGCCCAAGGCAATCGTCGACAAATTGTGCGAAGTGGTGCGCGATCCGCGCACCCATCGCTATTCCTCCTCGCGCGGCATTCCGGGCCTGCGCCGCGCCCAGGCCGCTTACTATCAGCGCCGCTTCGGCGTGAAGCTCAATCCCGATACGCAAGTGGTGGCAACGCTGGGTTCGAAAGAGGGCTTCGCCAACATGGCGCAGGCGATCACCGCCCCTGGCGACGTGATCCTGTGTCCGAATCCAACCTACCCGATCCATGCTTTCGGCTTCATTATGTCGGGCGGCGTCATCCGGTCGCTGCAGGTGGAACCCGATGACGGTTTCATCCCGGCGGTCGAGCGCGGCATCCGCCATTCGATTCCGAAGCCGCTGGCGCTGATCCTCAACTACCCGTCGAACCCGACGGCGCTGGTCGCCTCGCTCGATTTTTACAAGGACGTGGTGGCGTTCGCGAAGAAGAACGACATCATCATCCTGTCGGACCTTGCCTATTCGGAGATCTATTTTGACGGCAATCCGCCGCCTTCGGTGCTGCAGGTGCCGGGCGCGATCGACGTTTGCGTCGAGTTCACCTCCATGTCGAAGACCTTCTCAATGCCCGGCTGGCGCATGGGCTTCGCCGTCGGCAACGAGCGGCTGATCTCGGCGCTGACCCGGGTGAAATCCTATCTCGATTACGGTGCGTTCACCCCGATCCAGGTGGCGGCCGCGCACGCGCTCAACGGCGACGGCGCCGACATCGCCGAAGTGCGCGACATCTACCACAAGCGGCGCGACGTGATGGTCGATGCTTTCGGCCGCGCGGGCTGGACCATTCCGGCTCCGGCTGCGTCCATGTTCGCCTGGGCTCCGATTCCGGAGCCGTTCCGCCATCTCGGCTCGCTCGAATTCTCCAAGCTGCTCATCGAACATGCCGACGTTGCGGTGGCGCCAGGCGTCGGCTTCGGCGAACATGGCGATGATTTCGTGCGTGTCGCGCTGGTCGAGAACGAGCACCGGATCCGGCAGGCGGCGCGCAACATCAAGCGCTTCCTGGCGACCAGCGCCAAGCAACCCAACAATGTCGTGCCGCTTTCCGCCCATCGGTAAGCTTTCCGCACACAATTTCGTTTGATCTTTCGGGGGACATCGCCGGCCATGGCTGAAGCTCTGCGTGTTGGAATTGCCGGCCTCGGCACGGTCGGCGCGTCAGTGGCGCGCGTGCTGCGCGACAAGGCGGCGGAACTGACACGGCAGTGTGGGCGCGACATCGTCGTGTCGGCGGTTTCGGCGCGTGATCCCAAGCGCGACCGCGGGGTCGATCTCAATGCCGCGAAATGGTTCGACGATCCTGTCAAGATGGCGCAGGCCGCCGAGATCGACGTTTTCGTCGAGCTGATCGGCGGCGACGAGGGGCCAGCGTTTGCGGCTGTGAAGACGGCGCTCGAGGCCGGCCGTCATGTCGTTACGGCGAACAAGGCGCTGCTGGCCAAACATGGTGTCGCACTGGCCGAGATCGCCGAGAAGAAGGGCGTGCTGCTCAACTACGAGGCCGCGGTGGCGGGCGGCATTCCCGTTATCAAGACCATGCGAGAGGCGATGGCCGGCAACTCGGTCACCCGCGTCTTCGGTATTCTCAACGGCACCTGCAACTATATCCTGACCCGTATGGAGGCCGAAGGGATCTCGTTCGATGCCTGCCTCAAGGACGCGCAGCGGCTGGGCTATGCCGAGGCCGACCCGACCTTCGACATCGAGGGCCATGACACCGCGCACAAGCTGTCGATCCTGACCAGCCTGGCCTTCGGCACCAAGATCGCCGCCAACGACATCTACATGGAAGGCATCTCCAACATCACCCAGGCCGATATCCGTGCGGCCGGCGATCTCGGCTACCGGATCAAGCTGCTTGGCGTTGCCCAGCGCACCGACAGCGGCATCGAGCAGCGCGTGCATCCAACCATGGTGCCGACAGCCTCGGTGATCGCGCAGGTCCACGGCGTCATCAATGCGGTGGCGATCGAGACCGACATCCTCGGCGAACTGCTGCTCTCCGGCCCCGGCGCCGGCGGCAATGCCACCGCCTCGGCCGTCATCGGCGACATCGCCGATATCGCAAAGAGCCGTCCCGGCTTCCAGCACGGCCCGGTCTTCGGCAGGCCGGCGAGGGAATTGAAGCCTTACAAGAAGGCGCAGATGCGCAGCCATGCCGGCGGCTATTTCATCCGGCTGACCGTGCATGACCGCATTGGCGTGTTCGCGGCCATCGCCAAGCGCATGGCCGATAACGATATCTCGCTGGAATCGATCGTCCAGCACGCGATCAGCGGCGAAGTGGCGGCGCAAAAGACGGTGATCCTCGTCACCCACGAGACCACCGAAGCCGCGGTGCGCAAGGCCGTGGACGGTATCACCAAGGATGGTCACCTGACCGACAAGCCGCAGGTCATCCGGATCGAACGGGCAGGATAGATATTTCCTTCCGTCGCGCACCACTGGATTGCTGCGACGATACTGTTGCGGCCGATGCCGCTGCTTGGCTCGCCGGAACCAATCCCGGCCAGCGCCGTTCTCCCGAGGTGCAAACCGAGGGAATGCCAATGGCCGAAACATCGAAATCCGACACCCCCCAGATCGACGACATCCAAAAGACGCTCGAAAAGCAGATCGCCGATCTGCGCAAGGAGATCACCAGGATCAACAAGAGCCTTTCGGAGCGAGGTGCGGAACTGGTTGACGAGGCCTCGGCTCAGGCATCCGATGTCTACGACAGCGCGGCGAGCCGTGCGTCGCGAACGGCTCAGCAGTTGCGCAGCCAGGCGCAGGCGGTCTCGGAGGTCGCGCGGGAAAATCCGGGCACGACGACGGCTGTGGTCGGCGTCATCGGGCTGCTGGGTTTTCTGGCCGGCCTCGCCGTTGGCCAATCGATGAATGACACCCAGCGCCGCTGGTATTGATCCGGTAACGACCGAACCGGGTTTGCCGGCTTACCTGTCCATCGAGCAATTTCCAGGGGAGCACCATGGCTTCTTCCGTCCTGATCGGTATTCTGATCACGTTCCTCGTGATCATTCTGGTGCTTTATCTCATTCAGCGATTGCCGCTGGATGCCAGGATGCGGCAGATCGCGCAGATCATCGTCATCATCATCGGCATCGTTTCGCTATTGAAATATCTGGCCGTGTTTTAGATCTCGATACCTACTTTGAAAGCGGCCCAAGTTCGCCGGAATCGTGCTATCCATAGTTTAATCGATTGATATTGCAGGCTTTTCGAGAAAACCTTCGAGAGGTCTTGCCGTTGTCATGCTCGTTTGGCACAAGAGGCGCGCCTCCGGCGGGAGGCGGCATGCGAACGAGGATCGACCTGATGAACGTGGCCCACAACATTATCGCCGGACTTGACCGGATACTCACCATGGAACTGGTGCGCGTAACCGAGCGCGCCGCCGTCGCGGCCGCCAGGCTGCGCGGACGCGGTGACGAAAAGGCCGCCGACCAGGTCGCGGTGGACGCCATGCGCCAGGAGCTCAATCGCCTCGCCATCAAGGGCACGGTGGTGATCGGTGAAGGCGAGCGGGACGAGGCGCCGATGCTCTATATCGGAGAGGAGGTCGGCACCGGCAAAGGCCCGGCGGTCGACATTGCGCTTGACCCGCTGGAAGGCACCACGATCTGCGCCAAGAACCTGCCCAACGCGCTGGCCGTGATCGCCATCGCCGAGAAGGGCAGCCTGCTGTTCGCGCCCGACGTCTACATGGACAAGATCGCCATCGGCCCGGGCTATGCCGAGGGCGTCATCGACATCGATGCCTCGCCGGCCGAAAACATAGCCAGCCTGGCAAAGGCCAAGGGCGTCGCGGTGTCCGACGTTACCGCTTGCATCCTCGACCGTCCGCGCCATGGCAAGCTGATCGACGCCGTGCGCGCCACCGGGGCGGCAATCCGGCTGATCGGCGATGGCGACGTCGCCGGTGTCATCCACACCACCGATCCCGAGGAAACCGGCATCGACATCTATCTCGGCATTGGCGGCGCGCCGGAGGGCGTGCTGGCCGCGGCGGCGCTGCGCTGCACGGGTGGCCAGATGCAGGGCCGCTTGATCCTCGATACGCCCGAAAAGGTCGCCCGCGCCGGCAAGATGGGTATTGCCGACCCGAAGCGGGTCTACCGGGCCGAGGACATGGCGCGCGGCGATGTGTTGTTCGCGGCCACCGGCGTCACCGACGGCAACATGCTGGCAGGGGTCAAGTTCGGCCGCAACTACATCACAACGCACACGATCGTGCTGCGCTCGTCGTCGCGCACCGTGCGCGAGATCAAGGCCCGGCATCAGGACCTGGAAAAGTTTTGATGCATTCCTGACTGGCCGTCGCATATTGTGGGCAATGATCATCCGCAAACGTCGCCTCGCATGACGGGCGAGAGACGCCTTTTTCTCGATGTCCGACAGTCGGCCACCGGTGTTTCCTGGGAACATCGGCTGACCGAGCGGCAGGACATGGTCGCGCTTGCCATCGCACAGGGGCACGGCGTGCCCGATATCGTCGCGCGCGTGCTTGCCGGACGTGGCGTGACGGCGGAACAGGCGGAGCGCTTTCTCGACCCGACGATCCGCGACCTGCTGCCGGACCCGGCTTCGCTGACCGACATGGACAAGGCGGCCATTCGAATAGCCGCCGCGGTGATGGCCCGGGAGAAGGTGGCGATCTTCGGCGACTACGATGTCGATGGCGCCGCCTCGTCGGCCTTGCTCAAACGCTTCCTCGCGCATTTCTCGATATCGTCGGAAATCTACATTCCCGATCGTATCTTCGAGGGTTACGGTCCCAATCCCGAAGCCATGCGCGAGCTCATCTCGCGCGGCGCGACGCTGATCGTCACCGTCGATTGCGGCACCAACAGCGCGGCTTCCATCGACGCGGCCAATGCCGCCGGTGCCGATGTCGTGGTGCTCGACCATCATCAGGTCGGCGGCGCCTTGCCGGCGGCACACGCGGTGGTCAACCCCAACCGCGACGACGACCTTTCCGGGCAGGGCCATCTCTGCGCCGCCGGAGTGGTTTTTCTCGCGCTGGTGCAGACGGCCAAGGTCCTGCGCGGCCGGCTGGCCGACGCCACGCCGCCGGACCTGCTCTCGCTGCTCGATCTCGTGGCGCTGGCCACGGTCTGCGATGTGGTGCCGCTCACCGGCGTCAACCGTGCCTTCGTCGTCAAGGGCTTGCAAGTGGCGCGCCAGCAGAAGAACGAGGGAATGTCTGCGCTGGCGCGGGTCTCGCGCGTCGGCGAGCCGCTCAGCACCTTCCATCTGGCCTACCTGATCGGACCGCGCATAAACGCCGGCGGGCGCATCGGCGACGCCGCCCTCGGCAGCCGGCTGCTTGCGACCGACGATCCGGTCGAGGCCCGCACCATCGCCGAGACGCTCGATCGGCTCAACCAGGAGCGGCAGCTGATGGAACACGAGATGCTGGCCGCGGCGCGTGCCGAGGCCGATGCCGAGCTTGCCGGCGGCAGCGGGCCGGCCATCGTCGTTACCGCTAGCACCAACTGGCATCCCGGCATCGTCGGCCTGCTTGCCTCCAGGCTCAAGGACCATGCCCGACGGCCGGCCTTCGCCATCGCCTTCAACGCCACCGGCACCGGCACCGGTTCAGGTCGCTCGGTGTCGGGCTTCGATCTCGGCCGGCTGGTGCGCGAAGCCGCAGATGCCGGGCTGATCGTCAAGGGCGGCGGCCATGGCATGGCAGCCGGCATTACCGTCGAGCGCACGCGGCTCGGCGAGCTCAGGGCATTTTTCGAGGAGCGCGCAGCAGCCGACGTGTTCCGATTGCAAGACGAGGAAAGCCTGGCGATCGACGGCGCGCTTGCCGCCGAGGGTGCGACGCTGGCCTTGCTGGATGCGCTGGAAAAGGCCGGCCCGTTCGGTGCAGGGCATGTCGCGCCTGTTTTCGCGCTGCCTCGCCATCGGCTGGCCGACGCCCGGCTGGTCGGCACCAACCACATCCGCGCCGACCTCCAGTCGGGCAGTGGCGGTCGCATCCAGGCGATCGCCTTTCGTGCCGTCGACACCGTGCTCGGCGACTTCCTGTTCAAGAACCGCGGTAAGACGATCCACGTCGCCGGCTCATTGTCGGGCAATTACTGGAACGGCAATCGCAGCGTGCAGTTCCGCATCGTCGACGCGGCACGCGCCTGATGCGTCTTTGATCAGGCGAGAACCGTCTGAAGCCGGGTCAGTTCGCCGATCTGTGCCATCGTTGCCCTATAGCCGATCTGGATCGCCTCATCGGCGCGGTGGAATTCGGTCAGACCGATGTGGCTGAGCTTGGGCTGCAGCGACATGTCCGGCGGATCGCCGGCAAGCCTGGCGCGCGAGATTCGGTCTTGGATGATGTTGAAGGCCTCGACCATGACGCCGGTGATGCCAAGCCGCGTCTGATGCGCCCGGTGCTCCGGGTCGAATTGGCCACTGCGCGGTGCATCGTTCTCGACGACCAGTTCGCCGGCGCTATGCTTGATGACGGCGGCACGGCCGAACAGGTCGTAATGAAGGTTGACCGCGACAACCAGCGGCTGCTCATAGGCACGGCAGACCGACACCGGCACCGGATTGACCAAAGCTCCGTCGACCAGCACGCGACCATTGCAAGTCACCGGCTCGAACACGCCGGGCAAGGCATAGGAAGCGCGCATGGCTGTTATCAGCGAACCGTTCGACAGCCAAATCTCATGGCCGGTGCGGATTTCGGAAGCGACCGCGACGAACGGCTTGGACAAATCCTCAAAGCGAATGCCGGCCACATGCTCACGCAGGCGAGCATCCAGCTTCATGCCGCCGAACAGACCGCTGCCGCGCAGGTTTAGATCGAGCAGGCCGAAGATGCGCCGCCTGGTCAGGCTGCGGGCGAACTCTTCCAACTCGTCCAGTTTTCCGGCGAGGTAACAGCCGCCGACCAGCGCGCCGATCGAGGTGCCGGCAATCATCGAAACCTCGATGCCGGCTTCATCGAGCGCGCGCAGCACGCCGATATGCGCCCAGCCTCTTGCGCAACCGCCGCCCAGTGCAAGCGAGATGCCAGTTTTCTTTGGTGATGTTGTTTCGGCCGCGCCGCCGGACGAAGCGGGACCATTCGCCTCTCGTACGTCCGCTCTGTTACGCAATGACGCCCACTCGAGCATCATGATCTCCCTTGTCCCACAGCTAATATATAGGCGGGCCGTATCGAAATGGTGAATCTATGTGGTTGGCTGCGGGCAAAAGGTTCAAGCTGGTTATTCACGGGAGCTTCCGATACGTTTTTTCCGCATCGAACAAGGGCTCGCTGCCATCGTCGGCAAGCATCGCCTTGCCGTCGATCAGCCCCACCGTCCGATAGAAGCAGGAACGCCGGCCTGTGTGACAAGTTGCGTCGTGGCCTAGCACTTTGACGCGCAACCATATGGCGTCCTGGTCACAATCCGTGAGCACCTCGATGACATGCTGGAGATTGCCTGACGTTTCGCCCTTCTTCCACAGCGCATTGCGCGAACGCGACCAGTAGTGGGCGATACCTGTTTCAAGCGTCAACGCCAGAGCCTGCGCATTCATGTGCGCGACCATCAAAAGCACGCCGTCTGCCGCATCGGTGACGACGACGGTGACCAGGCCGGCGGCATCGAAGCGCGGTGAAAACACCGCGCCTTCTTCCAGCGATTTCTTGTCTGAGGGAGCCTTCGGAAATTCCAGTGCCGACATCGCCGGGCTATCTTCCTGTTTGACCATGATTATCCGAAAACCGGTAGCCACTTTCGGAATCATGGTCCCGACGATGCCGGGCGAGGCGGCTTACACCCCACCGCCACGCACCATGGTGACGAAACGAACCTGTTCTTCGGGAGTATCCTTGAACACGCCGGTGAAGGTCGAGGTCAGCGTGGTGGAGCCCTGCTTGCGGATGCCGCGCATGGCCATGCACATGTGCTCGGCCTCGATCATCACGGCAACGCCGCGCGGATTGAGCACATCCTGAATGACGCCGGCGATCTGCGCGGTCATGGCTTCCTGGGTCTGCAGGCGATGGGCGAAGATATCGACCACGCGCGCGATCTTGGACAGGCCGACGACCTTGCCGTCCGGCAGATAGCCGACATGGGCTTTGCCGATGATCGGCACCATGTGATGTTCGCAATGCGAATGGAACTGGATGTCCTTGACGATGACAAGGTCGTCGTAACCAGCCACTTCCTCGAAGGTGCGGCCAAGCTCTTCGGCCGGGCACATGTCATAGCCGCCGAACATTTCCCGATAGGCCTTGGCCACCCGCTTGGGCGTGTCGACCAGCCCTTCGCGATCGGGGTTGTCGCCGGTCCAGCGCAAAAGCGTGCGTACCGCAGCCTCGACCTCGGCCTCGCTCGGCCGGTCGGTGACGGGCTTTTCCATGTAGGCCGACTGGGGCATGAACTTCTTGATAACGGCATCCATAAAGGCGTCTCCCGTAGTCCCTCTCTCAGGAGGAACGAGTTGAACGGACCACGACCTTTCGGCGTCGGAAACTCGCCCGGTTTCCAGCCCCGTAAGCGGCGTGAGCAAACTGCGGCAAAGACGTGGGCTTTTCGTCGCCTTGTCGATACCGGACTGCCACCATTATATATGGTCATGACGAGCGAAAGAAAGACGCGTCAGCGGCAAACGCTGTTCGCTTGGCGGCGACGGACTGGAAAATAATGATCAACGACGTCTACAATGCGAAAATTCTCGGTTTTGCCGGAAATATCACACGGATTGGCCGGCTCGATCATCCCGATGCCAGCGCGAGGGCACATTCCAAATTGTGCGGCTCTACCGTTACCGTCGATCTCAACATGGCGGACGGCGTGGTTACCGATTTCGCACATGACGTGAAGGCCTGCGCGCTCGGCCAGGCCTCGTCCTCCATCATGGCGCAGCATGTGGTTGGCGCTACGGCCGACGAATTGCGCGCGGTGCGCGAGACCATGCTGAAAATGCTGAAAGAGAACGGAGCGCCGCCGGAAGGCCGCTTCGCCGATCTCAAATATCTGGAACCGGTGCGCGACTACAAGGCGCGCCATGCCTCGACCATGTTGACCTTCGACGCGGTGGTCGACGCGATCGGTCAGATCGAGAAGAAGCGCGCCGAAGAAGCCGCCTGATAGCCCATTTGGCGGCCTATTGGAGCCGTCTGCTTTCGGCGAATTCGCTTCTCACCCAGTCGGCGAACGCGGCGGCTGGCTCGGGGAGATCGCGCAGGCTTCTGGCCACCAGCCAATAGGCGCCGGACGCGACGTCGATGTCGAATGGCTTGACCAGCGTGCCGGAGGCGAGCTCTTCACCGATCTGCAGAAGATCGCCCAGCGCCACCCCGTGTCCGAGCAGAGCGGCCTGCTTCGAAAGCGACGCATCCGCCAGCATAGGACCGCGCGCGAGCACCGCGTCGGCAGGCACACCGGCCGCCTCGAACCAGCGCGCCCAACCCTGTCGGTTTTCCTCATGCAACAGCGTATAGCGGCCAAGGTCGGCCGGCTTGTCGAGGGGAGGCCCCGCGGCAAGCAGCGCCGGCGACAGAACCGGTGAATCGACCGTCGAGGCAAGCTGCTCGGCCTCGCTGCGCGGCCACGAGGCAGCATGCGCACTGAAGCGTAACGCAAGTTCAGGCTGGTCGCCGCGAAACTCAATCAGCCTTGGATCGACTTCGAGCGCGACGTCGATGTCGGGCCGCAATTCGCGAAAACGGTTGAGCCGCGGCACCAGCCATACCGATGCCAGAGACGGCTCGACGCTGACGCGAACCACTGTCTGCGCGGGAGCCGCCACCAACTCGGAAAGCAGGGCGTCGATGGCGTCGAAACTCCTGACCAGCTGACTGAGCAGCCGGCGGCCCGCATCGGTCAGTTCGACGCGGCGATGGTGACGTTCGAACAGGGGCCGGCGCAGAAAGATCTCGAGCTCGCGGATCTGCCGGCTGATCGCTGCCTGCGAGACGAAAAGCTCCTCGGCCGCCCTGCTGAAACTCAGGTGCCGCCCGGCTGCTTCAAAGCTCCTCAAGGCCGTCAGCGGCAGTCGCCCACGCTTCATTCGCATAACCCAGGATTATCCGAAGTGGAAATTATACTCGTTTGAAGGCGAAGGCCAGCGGCGGTCTACTCGTCGTCAAGGAGATACGGCCATGATCCAGTTGCTGGAGATTTTTGGCGATGTGATGCGGATTGCAACCTATCAGTGGCGTGACGAAAGAACCCGTCGGAAGCACCACGAAGAGCAGTCTAGCCCCCGCCGATGGGCACTGCCGGCTGATCGGCAGCCACTTCGCCGCTTCCGCCCGTGAAAGCTCAGCAAGCAGGGGCGGGATTGCGTTCTCCCGATGAAGCCCACATCTATCGTGTGGAAAGACGGAGATCGCAGTGGGCGACCAGCATGGGCATACACATACAGCCGGGCCGCCGCGGCAAGGCCGCAACTGGTCCGGCCCGTGGCGCAAGACCTCCGGCCGGGTGTTGGGCACGTCGCTGGTGCGCCTCTATCAACTGACGCTGTCCAGCTTCATCGGCAATTCCTGCCGTCACCTGCCGACCTGCTCGGAATACGCGCATGAGGCGATCGCCCGCCATGGCCTTTGGGCCGGCGGCTGGATGGGATTTTTCAGGGTTCTGCGCTGCGGACCATTCGGCACCCATGGCGTCGACCTTGTTCCGGAGGTTCTGGCGGATCGGTATGTCTGGTTTACGCCGTGGCGATATTGGCGGATCGGCGGCAACCACGACGAGGCGCGAAGCTGACTGCCGGTCAGTTCTTCAAGGCAACCGTTTACGATCTGGTAGGGTTAACGGCAGCCTGCACAATAACTGCGAATTTGAGACAAAATCGAGACAAGAGACCTCGCTAAGCCGCTCGCCGAACCCCCCTCTGGAGCGAGCATCCAATGCGCAATGTCGACCGTCTTCCCTTCATCCTTGCCGGAGTCCTGTTCCTGCTTGCCTGGCTTCTGGGATTTCCGATGCGCGCGCAGTCGGCGCCGCTCGGGGATGTGCAATGCACGCTGATCGCCGATGCGCAGAGCGGCAAGACGCTTTACCAAAACGGCGTCTGCGATCAGCGGTTCAGCCCGGCCTCGACGTTCAAGGTGCCGCTGTCGCTGATCGGTTACGATGCCGGCATACTAAGCGACGAGCACACGCCGAGCTGGGACTACAAACCTGAATTCAAGGCGGTCAAGCGGGACCACAAGACCGTCGATCCGATGATCTGGGAGCGGGACTCGGTGCTGTGGTATTCACGCGAGATCACCCGCCGGCTTGGACCGGAGAGCTTTGCCGGCTACGTCTGGAAGTTCGGCTATGGCAATGCGGACGTTTCCGGCGATCCCGGCAAGAATGACGGCCTGACTCATTCCTGGGTGAACTCCTCGCTCAAGATCACGCCGGTCGAGCAGGTCGATTTCCTGCGTAAGCTCCTCGCCGGCAAGATGCCGGTCTCGGCCAAGGCTCACGACATGACGAAAGCCATCCTACCCAGCTTCAAGGCCGGCGACTGGACCGTCCAGGGCAAGACGGGCAGCACCAGGGTCGGCGAGGGCGGCAAGGACAGGCGTTCACTCGGCTGGTTCGTCGGCTGGGCGCAGAAAAACGGCCGCCAGATCGTGTTTGCCCGGCTCGTCGTCGATACGAAGTGGAGCGATATGCCGAAGGGGCTCGCGACGCGCGCGGCCTTCCTGAAGGACCTGCCGCTGCTGATTAAATAGCCGAGGCTTTACGGCGGCGGCATCTGCCCATAAAAGACTGCCGCCGCCGGACGCCTCCGGCTATCTGGCAGGCCGCAGCCTCGAACGGCTGACGACCTGCATTTCACCACCCGCGCTCGTTTGCGGGACTGGATAGGAGAATACCTGATGCTGAATGCCGTTTCCCTGACATTTCCCGATGGCTCCGTGCGCGACTACGATGCGGCGATGACCGGTGCAGGCCTTGCCGAATCGATCTCCAAGTCGCTGGCCAAGAAGGCCGTGGCCTATGCCATCGACGGTACCGTGCGCGATCTCTCCGATCCGCTCGGCAAGTCCGGCAAGATCGAGATCATCACCCGCGACGATCCGCGCGCGCTGGAACTCATCCGCCATGACGCGGCACATGTGCTGGCGGAGGCCGTGCAGGAGATATGGCCGGGAACGCAGGTGACCATCGGGCCGGTGATCGAGAACGGATTCTACTACGACTTCGCCCGCAACGAGCCGTTCACTCCGGACGACTTCCCGGTGATCGAGAAGAAGATGCGCGAGATCATTGCGCGCAACAAGCCGTTCACGAAGGAAGTCTGGTCGCGCGACAAGGCCAAAAAGGTCTTTGCCGACAAGGGCGAGCGCTACAAGCTGGAACTGATCGACGCCATTCCTGACGATCAGGATCTCAAGATCTACGCGCAAGGCGACTGGTTCGACCTTTGCCGCGGTCCGCATATGGCCTCGACCGGGCAGATCGGCAATGCCTTCAAGCTGATGAAGGTGGCGGGCGCCTATTGGCGCGGAGATTCGAACAACCCGATGCTGACGCGCATCTACGGCACGGCGTGGGCTGATCAGGCGCAGCTCGACGCCTACCAGACAATGCTGGAGGAAGCCGAAAAGCGCGACCACAGGAAGCTCGGCCGCGAGATGGATTTGTTCCATTTCCAGGAAGAGGGGCCCGGTGTCGTCTTCTGGCATGCCAAGGGCTGGAAGATGTTCCAGAACCTGGTCAACTACATGCGCCGCCGCCTCGACGAGCAGGGCTACCAGGAGGTCAATGCACCGCAGGTGCTCGACAAGAGCCTGTGGGAGACGTCGGGCCATTGGGGCTGGTACCGCGACGCCATGTTCAAGGTCACGGTTGCCGGCGACGACACCGATGACGACCGCGTGTTCGCGCTGAAGCCGATGAACTGTCCTGGCCATGTGCAGATATTCAAGCACGGGTTGAAATCCTATCGCGACCTGCCGGTAAAGCTTGCGGAATTCGGCAATGTGCATCGCTATGAGCCGTCGGGCGCGCTACACGGGCTGATGCGCGTGCGCGGTTTCACGCAGGATGACGCGCATATTTTCTGCACCGAGGAGCAACTGGCGTCGGAGTGCCTGCGTATCAACGATCTGATTCTGTCGACCTATGCCGATTTCGGCTTCGACGAAATCAGCGTGAAGCTGTCGACCCGGCCGGACAAGCGCGTCGGCACCGACGAAGCCTGGGATCACGCCGAAGCGATCATGGGCGGCGTGCTGGAGACGATCAGGACGCGATCGGGCAACCGCATCAAGACCTCGATCAATCCTGGCGAGGGCGCCTTCTACGGGCCGAAGTTCGAATATGTGCTGAAGGATGCCATCGGCCGCGAATGGCAATGCGGCACCACGCAGGTCGACTTCAACCTGCCGGAGCGTTTCGGTGCCTTCTACATCGGCTCGGATTCCGAGAAGAAACAGCCTGTCATGGTGCACCGTGCCATCTGCGGCTCGATGGAGCGCTTCCTCGGCATCCTGATCGAGAACTATTCCGGCCATTTCCCGCTGTGGTTCGCGCCGCTGCAGGTGGTGGTGGCGACGATCACTTCGGACGCCGACGGCTATGCGAACGAAGTGGTGGCGAAGCTGAAAGCCGCGGGCTTGTCCGCCGAGGCGGATCTGCGCAACGAGAAGATCAACTATAAGGTCCGTGAGCACAGCCTAGCCAAGGTTCCGGTCATCCTCGTCTGCGGCAAGCGCGAGGCGGAAGAGCAGACGGTCAACATGCGCCGCCTCGGATCGCGCGATCAGGAGTCGCTGGGTCTCGCCCAAGCGGTCGCGCAGCTGACCGAAGAAGCGATCACGCCCGATCGCCGACGCAAACCTGCGGCCTGATCCGGTAGTATTTCAAGCGGAATGGCGGTGGAGCAGTCCACCGCCATTTCCATATCGCACCGTCTTCACATCCCTCCGTTTTCACATCCCTGTCACGGCAGTCTTGTAACAAGCCCTCATGCTCAAGCTGAAATTGCGTGAAAAACCGTTTCCCGAGCTTTCCTATGCTAATCCCCGACAGCCAGCGCTGACGCGGTGGGTCATCCATTCCATCGAAGGCCTGTCCGGACGCGACCGTTTTGCAGCGCTTTATGATTTTTGGCGCCGCCAGGTGGTCCCGTCCGGCGAGCGCGTGTTCAGCCGCATGCTCGAATTGATCGATGTGCGGGTGCGAACCCCCGACCAATGGCCCCCGCAGACCCTGCCTGACACGCCGCTGGTGATCGTCGCCAATCATCCCTTTGGCATCGGCGACGGGATTGCCGTGCTGTCGCTGGCCGAGCAGCTCGGGCGGCCGTTCCGGGTCATGATCCACAAGGATCTGCTCAAGATCAGCGAGATGGAGCCCTATTCGCTGCCGATCGACTTTTCCGAAACCAAGGACGCGTTGAAGAACAACATGGCGGTGCGTCACGAGGCGGTGCGGCTCTTGAAGGAAGGCGTCACCATCGTGGTGTTTCCGGCCGGCGGTGTCGCCACCGCGCCGAAAGGTTTTGGCCGGGCACGCGACCTGCCATGGAAGATGTTTCCGGCGCGTCTCGTGCAGGATGCCAAGGCTTCCGTAGTGCCGATGCATTTCTCCGGCCAGAACGGCAGGCTGTTCCATCTGGTCAGCGGTCCCATGAACATGGCCGAGCGCGACGGACGCGTGGCGAAGTTCGTCGGCAAGGCATCGCTGGCGCTGCGCATTTCGCTGCTTATCCGCGAATTCGCCCGGCTTTCCGGCAAGTCGATCGACGTGCGTGTCGGCGATGTGCTGAACTGGAATGAACTGGAGCCCGTGCGCGACCGCAAGGCGCTGCTCGAGCGCCTCTATAGAGGCGTCTTCGATTTGGCGCCGCCGGTTCCTCGCCGCCGGATTCCATTCCTGCCGGCACGAGCCAAGCTGGCGGCGTAGGTCCATTTCGTGGAGATCCGAAGGGAAAGCGGCTCGAGGCTTTCCGGAATTGACTAATCCGCGCCTTCTTCCGGATCCATCGCGGCGGCTTCCGTCGCGAGAACCTCGATTTCCTGGTTCTGTCCGGCCACGACAGTGAAATCCTTCTGGTAGATGCGGTCGCGGTTCTTGGCGATGATGGTGTAGTCGCCTTCGGCCAGCACCATCGAGGCGAAGGCGCCGACGGTTTCCTTGATCGGATCGCCGGATTCGTTGAGCAGCGACCACGACGTGTCGGCGATCGCTTCGCCGCCCGCTTCACGCACCAGCTTCAAGGTAATCTCGGCGGCGTGATGCTCGACGGTGGCTTCGGTCAGCTTGCCGGCCTCGACGCGGATGTCGGAGCGGATGACGGCATTGACCGCGCCATAGGTCGAGACCACGTGGTAGATGCCGGCATTGAGACGCACGACGCTGTTGGGCTCGACGTCGGGAATGATCAGCGCGCGATCGCCATTGGGTTCGGCATTGCCCTCATAGATCGAGAAGCGCAGCTTCTTTGGCGGGATGCGCGCCCCTCCCGAAAGGACGGCATCGAGCTTCAGGCCGCCGGCATCGAGCACGAGGCTCTCGCGCTTGGCGTCCTTGCCGACGGTGATGCGCTTGGTGGCACCGGCCCGGCCGTAGGAAGCGTGAACCAGATAGCTGCCGGGTTCGAGCTGGAAGACCGCCGTGCCGCCATGGGCGGAAGCCACCATCGGCAATTTGCCGTTGACGGCCTCCGGCTTGAAGACGCGCCAGACGATACCGCGAGTGATATCGCCTCCCTTGTCGGTCAATTGCGCGGACAAGGTGATGGCGCCGCCGCCACCAAGCGCCAGCGATGTCTCGCCTTTCGGCGTCGCGTAGCTCGAAATTCCGGGAAGCTTCAGGTCGCTGACGCCATCCACATTCTGCGCCACGGCAAAGGAAACCGGCGCCATGAGCAGCAGGGTGCAGACCCAGATCAGGAAAAGACGCAAAGTCCCCTCAAACATGCCTTGCGTTGAAGCCCATGGCGGTGGCAATTTCAAGGCTTAAGAGTCCGACCGATACGACTCTCCAGCCTGGCGCGCCCGCGTCGATGCCCGAGCCGCCCCGCATTCCCATGGCGCGCTTCAGCTCAAAATCGAACTTAGGAGACTTGCGCCCATGGCGTCCCCGATCATCGACTTCCTGCTGACCCGCAATTCAGCGCCGATACCGGAGTTGAAGGAGCCCGCGCCCGGCGACGCCGAGATCGCCACGATGATCGCCGCCGCCACGCGCGTGCCCGATCATGGCCGGCTCGAGCCCTGGCGCTTCATTCTTTATCGCGGCGATGCCCGCATCGAGATCGGCAGGAAGCTGGCGGCCCTTGCCGAACAGCGGGAGGGACCTTTACCGGATGGCCGCCGCAACCAGGAGCTGGCGCGCTTCTCGCGCGCGCCGCTGGTGATCGGCGTCGTGTCGGTGCCGAAGGAAAATCCAAAAATCCCGCAATGGGAGATGTTCCTGTCCGGCGGCATGGCGGCGATGAACCTGATGATTGCCGCCAACGCACTGGGCTATGGCACCAACATGATCAGCAACTGGTATTCGGACGTGCCGGAGGGCAGGGCGATCTTGGGGCTGGCGCCGCAAGAGCGCGTAATCGGCTTCGTCCATATCGGCTCCTATGGCGGCCCGGCGCCGGAGCGGCCGCGCCCCGATCCGGCAAAGCTTTATGCGGACTATGCCGGGCCCTGGGCGGGCTAAGTGTTCTACGAGCCGTCAAAGGGGCACGGACTGCCGCACGATCCGTCGAAGGCGATCGTGGCGCCGCGCCCGATCGGCTGGATCTCGACCCTGAACGGGGCCGGCGAGATCAACCTCGCGCCCTATTCCTTCTTCAATGCCGTTTCGACAAGGCCCTTCATCGTCTGGTTTTCCTCCGAGGGCGAGAAGGACAGCGCCTCCTTCGCCCAGGAGACCAGCGAGTTCGTCGCCAATCTGGTCGGCCGCGATCTCGCCGAGAAGATGAACCGGACGTCGGTCGACGCGCCGCGCGGCGTCAACGAGTTCGTTTATGCCGATCTCGCCATGGCGCCGTCGCGTCTTGTCGCGCCGCCGCGCGTGGCGGCCGCACCCGCCGCACTCGAATGCAAGGTGACCGAAGTGTTCCGGCCAAAGGCCCTGGACGGAACGCCGACCAGCGCCGTCGTCGTGGCCGGCGAAGTGATCGGCGTGCATATTGACGATGCCTACCTGAAAGACGGCCTGTTCGATATCAGCAAGGCCGGCAATGTCGCTCGCCTCGGCTACATGGATTATGCCAGCGTCAACGAAGTGTTTTCGATGCGCCGGCCGCGTTGGGGCAAGGATTAGCCCGCAAGGGGGCCCAGTCACTGTGCTTTCCTGACGGCGAGCCGTCATCACGACGCGCCCTGAGCTTGGTGACGCGGCATGACGAAACCTTCTGCACACCAGGACCGTTTCGTCCAGGCGCGGGATGGGCGATAGTCTGCTGAGGGTCGGCGGTAGTCTGTTGCTGGTAAATGCCGACGGCAAATATCATGGAAGGTTGATCATGGTCTCGAGATTGATCCTCCAGACGTTCGTGTGGTTCGGCGCAATGGGCGCGCTGCTTTTCCTGACAGCGGGTACGCTGACCTGGCCGGGAGCCTGGGTATATCTGGCGGTGATGACCGGGCTGAGCCTGACCCTTGGCGTGACGCTGGCCCGGCGCGATCCCGGGCTGATGAACGAACGGCTGAGCTCTCCCATCCAGAAGGACCAGACCGCGGCCGACAAGGTTCTGTTGAGCATACTCCTGCTCGGCATATTTGCCTGGCTGGCCTTCATGGGTTTCGACTACCGCTTCGGCTGGTCCGTCGTTCCGGTCTGGGTACAGGCGATCGGTGCGCTGGTTCTGCTGGTCGGACTATGGATCAGCTATCTGACGATGCTGGAGAATAGCTTCGCGGCGCCCGTCGTGAAGATCCAGGCGGAGCGCGGACAGCAAGTGATCACAACGGGTCCCTATAGCTATGTGCGCCATCCCATGTATGCCGGCGCCATCCTCTTCTTTGGCGGCACGGCTCTCCTGCTCGGCTCCTGGTGGGGGCTGGCACTGGTCGTCGTGTTCATCGTTCTCTTGGCCATCCGCACATTCATCGAGGAAAAAACGCTTCGCACCGGCCTGCGCGGCTATGACGACTATGCGGCCCATGTCCGCTACCGCCTGATCCCGTTGGTCTGGTAGCGGTCAGGCGGAGATTCCGGCTGCCTGGGCGCGTGCCAGAAGCCGCTCGGCCAGCCGCAGATGCGGCCGGTCATACATCTTGCCGTCGATGCCGACGACGCCGGGATTTCCCGCCGCCTGGAATGCCGCGACAATTGCCGCCGACTGTTGCACCGCTTCCACCGAGGGCGTGAAGGCGGCGTTTATGACCGGCACCTGATCAGGGTGGATCGCCATCTTGCCGGTGAAGCCGTCACGTTCGGCCTCCCTGCATTCGGCCTCGAAGGCCGCCATATCGCGGAAATTCGGGAAGACGGTGTCGATCGCCGCGACTTCCGCCGCGCCGGCGGCGAGAATGGTCATGGCGCGAGCGAAGCGGAATATTTCGGTGTAACGGCCATGTTGGTCGCGGGTGGTGCGCGCGCCGATCGCCGCCGACAGGTCTTCCGCGCCCCAGGTCAGCCCGGCAAGTCGCGCGCTTGCCCCGGCGTAGCTCGCCGCCGCCAGCACGGCCGCCGGTGTTTCGGTAATGATCGGCAGGATTTTTGTCGCGCCGTCGGCCAGGCCGTTCTCCGCTTCGCGCAGCCTGAGCTTTGCCGAGAGGTGCTGGACATCCTGGCCGCCAGCCGATTTGGGCAGCATGACGCCGTCGGGTTTTGCCGGGATAAGCGCCGCAAGATCGTCGTCCGTCAATCCCGTCGAAAGGTCGTTGACCCTGACGTAGATTGCCGACCTTGTTTTCGCCCTGTGGCTGGCGATGAAGCGCGCCGCGGTCATTCGCGCCGATGCCTTGTTTTGGGGCGCCACCGAATCCTCGAGGTCGACAATGACCACGTCTGCGCCGGCGCCAAAGCCCTTCTCCAGCTTCCTCTCGGAATCGCCGGGAACGAACAGCAGCGAACGCATCAGGCTACCTTCTTCAGCATCATGGCCTGTCTCGTGCATTTGGCGACGAGGTCGCCGTTCTGGTTATAGGCCCGATGTTCGAACTCGACGATGCCGCGATCGGGCTTCGACCTGGATTCGCGCACCGAGACGACAGTGGTCTCGACGCGGATGGTGTCGCCATGGAAGACCGGATGCGGAAACACCGTTTCCTTCATGCCGAGATTGGCGACCGTCGTACCGACGGTGATGTCGTTAACCGAAATGCCGATCATCAGGCCGAGCGTGAACAGCGAGTTGACCAGCGGCTTGCCCCATTCGCTCCTGGCGGCGAAATCGAAGTCGATATGCAGCGGCTGCGGGTTCAGCGTCATCACCGAGAACATCATGTTGTCGCTCTCGGTGACGGTCTTGCGCAGCGTGTGCTGGAAGACATGGCCGACGACGAACTCCTCGAGATAAAGCCCAGCCATTTCATTCTCCTCCGCTGCTGGACGGTTGATAGGCGCTGCATCCAGCGCTCGCAAGCCAGTTAACGAACATGGTGAACGCTTCATAAACCAATTCGGCCTAACGTCCGGCACGGGGTCGGAAACCTTCCGGCAAGGGGCGTAAGCAGGCGGTATGGTTGTTGTCTCGCATTTCCTGAAATGGATCTACACGGCCAGGGTATCGGAGCGCGCCGCGGCGGCAAGCGCGCTCGCCCGCGCCTATGTCGACGCGGAATTGCCGTTCGAGGATCGCTGCGCCGCCGAGGCGGCGCTGACCTTGCTGCTCGACGACGCATCGTCGAAGGTACGGCTGGCGATGGCCGAGGCGCTGTCCATGAGCCATCACGCACCGCCCCAGATCATCAGCGCGCTTGCTTCCGACCAGCCGGAAGTCGCCGGCGTCGTGCTGACGCGATCGCCACTGCTTACCGACGCAGACCTGATCGATCGCGTGGCTTCAGGTCCGAAGGCGACGCAAAAACTGATCGCCGATCGGCCATTGGTCTCGATGGCGCTGTCGGCGGCTATCGCAGAGATCGGCGAGGCGGAGGCCTGCGCCGTGCTTTTGGCCAACAGCGGGGCCGATGTCGCTTCGTTGAGTTTTCGCCGCATGGCCGAGCGCCACGGCCATCTGCCGCTGGTGCGCGAGGCGCTTATATCGGATTCACGCCTGCCCGCCGACTGCCGGCACATGCTGCTCGTCAAGCTCGGTGAGATGCTCAAGACCTCGCCGCTGGTCATGGCCTTGATGGGAGCCGCCCGGGCCGACCGCGTCATGCGCGACGCCTGCGTCAAGGCCTGCGTGACGCTGATCGAGAGCACGCGCCAGGAAGAGCATGCAGCACTGATCGAGCATCTCAGGCTGCGCGGCGATCTCACCGCGAGCTTCCTCATCCGCACCATCGCGCATGGCAAGGTCGACTTCTTCGGCTCGACGCTGGTCGCGCTCAGCCAGCAGTCCGCCCAAAGAGTGAGGGCGCTGCTGGCCGGCGGACACGACGTGGCCTTGCAGGCGCTGTTCCGCAGTGCCGGCCTGGCTGCCGCCACGCACGCGGTCATCTTGCGCGCGCTGAAAATCTGGCGAGAGGTCGCCAACGGCAAGCGCGTCGCCGGCGTGCAGGAAGTCAGCTGGCTGATGCTGAAGGAATTGGGCGGACAGTCCGCGGAAGGCGATCTCGCCGCGCTGATCAAGTCGATCCATCTCGCTGCGTTGCGTGAAAATGCGCGCGGCCATGCGCTGGCGATCGCAGCCGCTTAACTTAGCCTTTATCCCTGGCAAAAAAATCCGGGAAATCCTCCATCGCCGCCGCGATAATCCGTAGTGACGCCGCAATCTGGAGCATTTCACCAGTGGCGTTTCGCTGAGCGATGCCGGCGGCATACTGCCGGGCGACGGCAATGGTGGCTGTCTGCGGGTCGCCCGGGGCGCGGAAGAGCAGTTCGCGTGCCAGTCCACGCAGGAAGTTGGCGATCGAAAGCGTCGTCGCGGCCGGAACCGCGTGCGCCTGCTGCGCGGCACGCAGCCGCAGGATCTCCAGACCGACGGTGACGGCGGCGACACTGCCGCCCAGAACCGCTTCACCCTTCCTGCCGCTGGTCTGCACCAGCGGCATCAATTGGTTGATGCGGTCATAGGCGAGGCTCTCGAAGGCCGAACGCCTCGGCACGCGCTCGTGCAGGCAAAGCCGCGCCAGATCCTCGCGCATGGCCCGCACGATGCGGTGCGCCGCGAGCCATGGGTCGGCGGGCAGCACGATGATGAAGACGCCGATTGCCAAAAGGATGCCGACCAGGATCGAGGCCGAGCCGGCGAAGAACGGGCCCGGGTCGTAGGTCATCGCCTGGTGCGGGCTGAGGAAAGCAAGAAAATTGATGGCGAAGGCCGTCGCCACGCCGACATAGCGGGGATTGGCCATGGCGAGCGCCGCCGGCACCAGGATCGGTACGACGAACAGCATGAACCAGCCGAAACCAGGAAAAACGGGAAGCGCGATCTGGCCGACGAGAAAGGCAAAGGGCAGAGCCAACAGCGTTCCCTGGAAGAACCCCCAGGCTACCCGCACCGGATCGGGGCGGGCGGCAAACAAGCTCGACACGACGGCAACCAGAATGACCGTGCCGGCGGCTTCCGACCATCTCGTCGTCAGCCAGAAAGCGGCGACCAGCAGCGTTGCAAGTGCCGCGCGGACCGCGTTGCGGCTCGCCCCGTGATAATCGCGATGTACCACCAGCGCCGGGGGCCTGCGTTCGCGTGAAGGCCGCGTGACGGGCGCACGCAAGGCATCGAGACCGCGCAGGGCCTGCTTCAGCGCTTCGGCGAAATCGGCAGCGATGGTGAGCCGGGTGACGGTGCCGACCCTGTCGCCGTCCTGGTCGGCCAAGGCGTCGGGCATCTGCGTTGCTTTGGCGCCGATCGCGTCGAGCCGTGCCAGCCAGGGCGCCGTGTCGTCGAGCGCGCCTGGCGTCGCCGCCATTTCAGTGACGAGGGCTTGCAGCTCCGAGCGCACCGGAATGAGCGCCGCGTTCTTCGGTGCGGCGTGTGAATGCAGCGCGCGGGCCGCGGACAGGGCTGAAAGCAGTTGTCCGATGGTGCGCCGGACCGGATGGGCGCGCGGCGCGAAGCTCGGGGCCTCCAGCCTGGCGTAGGCGCGCATCTCGGCGAGCGTCTGGGTGTCGGCGACCAGCTTCCGGTGCAGGCCGGAAAGCATTGCCGTGTCGCCGCCGGAAAAGGCGCCGCCGGCATAGGTGGCAAGGTCGAGAATGCTGCGCTTAAGCCGCGAGATGATGGCCTCGCTGGCTAATTTGGGCAGGATCAGCCGACTGGTCAGGCCGGCGCAGACAATGCCGAGTACGATCTCGGCACAGCGCGCGACCGCGAGGTCGACGACGAGATGCGGCTGGCCAAACGCCGGCAAGCCGATGATCATCGCGGTATAGCCGGCCAGCGCCGCCCCGTAGGCTTCCGGGTTACGCAGCAGCGACGAGACGAAGGTGCAGAGGCCGATCCATAGGGCAAGCACCGTCACCAGCACCCAGGGATTCGTGCCGAAGACAGTGGTGATGGCAATTGCGGCAACACCGCCCGCCAGCGTGCCGAGCAACCGATAAAAGCCTTTCGCCAACACCATGCCGGCGACCGGCTGGGCAACGATGAACACCGTCATCATCGCCCATTGCGGGTGATCGAGCTTGAGGGCGTAGGCGGCCATAAGCGCGATCAGGCCGGCCGAGACCGTGCGCAAGGCGAAAATCCAGTCCGACCGGGTCGGCTGTGTCAGCCCGGCAAGACCCGCTTCGAAATAGCCTTTCAGCCGTTGCCAGCTCACACGCGCGTCTCCGCAAGCCTTGATCGACCGGCCTGCGCTCAGATATCCAGCACTTCCGTTTCCGCGAATTCGGCGCGTTCCTGGATGAATCGGAAACGAGCCTCCGGCTTGGTGCCCATCAGCGCATCGACCGCGTCCTTGGTGGCGGCCTCGGCATCGATCACATCGACCCGGAGCAGCGTACGCTTCCTCGGGTCCATTGTGGTCTCCTTGAGCTGCGCGGCCATCATTTCGCCCAGGCCCTTGAAGCGACCGATCTCGACCTTGCCGCGCCCGGTGAACTCGGTGCGCAGCAATTCGTCCTTGTGCGCGTCGTCACGCGCATAGGCGACCTTGCCGCCCTGCCGGATCGAATAGAGCGGCGGCACCGCCAGGTAGAGATGTCCGCCGCGAACCAGGTTCGGCATCTCCTGGTAGAAGAAGGTGATCAGCAGCGAGGCGATGTGAGCGCCGTCGACGTCGGCGTCGGTCATGATGATGACGCGGTCGTAGCGAAGATCCTCGTCGCGGTATTTCGACCGCGTGCCGCAACCAAGCGCCTGGATCAGATCGGAAATCTGCTGGTTGGCGGCCAGCTTGTCGTTGCCGGCGCTGGCGACGTTGAGAATCTTGCCGCGCAGCGGCAGCACCGCCTGGCTGGCGCGGTCACGAGCCTGCTTGGCCGAGCCGCCGGCCGAATCGCCTTCGACGATGAAGAGTTCGGCGCCGGCGGCCGCATTCTGCGTGCAATCGGCAAGCTTGCCCGGCAGGCGCAGCTTGCGCACCGCACTCTTGCGCGACACTTCCTTTTCCTGGCGGCGTCGTACCCGCTCGTCGGCGCGTGCGATAACCCATTCGAGCAGCTTCGACGCTTCCTGCGGATTGTCGGCCAGCCAATGGTCGAAAGGGTCGCGAATCGCCGTCTCGACGATACGGATCGCCTCGATCGTCGCCAGCCTGTCCTTGGTCTGGCCGACGAATTCAGGCTCGCGGATGAACACCGACAGCATGCCCGCCGCCGAGATCATGACATCCTCCGACGTGACGATCGAGGCGCGCTTGTTGCCGACGAGGTCGGCATAGGCGCGCAGGCCGCGCGTCAAGACGTTGCGGAAGCCGGCCTCGTGGGTGCCACCTTCGCCGGTCGGGATGGTGTTGCAGTAGGAGTTGATGAAGCCGTCGCCGCCGAACCAGGTCACTGCCCATTCCAGCGAGCCATGGCCGCCTTGCCTGTCGCTCTTGCCGGCGAAGATTTCGCGCGTCACCTGGAATTCGTCGCCAAGCGACGCTTTCAGATAGTCCTTGAGGCCGCCGGGAAAATGGAATTCGGCCTTGGCCGGAGTGGTGTCCTTTTCCTTGATCAGGGAGGGATCGCAGGTCCATCGGATTTCGACGCCGCCGAACAGATAGGCTTTCGAGCGCGTCATGCGGTAGAGCCGCGCCGGTTCGAACGCGGCGCCCTTGCCGAAGATCTGCTCGTCGGGGTGGAAACGGGTCCTGGTGCCGCGCCGGTTGTGAACTTCGCCAAGATGCTCGAGGCCGCTGACCGGGATGCCGCGCGAGAAGCGCTGCCGGTAAAGTTGCCGTCCGCGCGCGACTTCGACTTCGAGATGATCCGACAGCGCATTGACCACGGAGACGCCGACGCCGTGCAGGCCGCCCGAGGTTTCATAGACCTTGCTATCGAACTTACCGCCCGAATGCAGCGTCGTCATGATCACTTCGAGCGCCGGCTTCTTGAACTTCGGATGCGGATCGACGGGAATGCCACGGCCATTGTCGGTGACGGTGAGAAAGCCGTCAGCCGAAAGCTCGACATCGATGAATGTGGCATGGCCGGCAACCGCCTCGTCCATCGAGTTGTCGATGACCTCGGCGAACAGATGGTGCATGGCCTTGTCGTCGGTGCCGCCAATATACATGCCCGGACGGCGCCGCACCGGCTCCAGGCCTTCGAGTACCTCGATATCGGCGGCGCTGTAGCCCTCTGAGCCGTCACGAGACGCCGCCGCCGGACGCTTGGCTGCCGCCTGCACCAGCGGATCGGCCGGACGCGCCGGTGTGCGAACCGGTTGCGGCTGCTTCTCCAGATTGCCGAAAAGATCGTTGTTGTCGTCCATGCCTGCCATAGAGCCCAAGCTGCGAATCACCCGCCGATACTGCCACGCTTTTCAGCGCCAAGCGACGGAGGTTCCTGTTACGTTCGGGGATTAACCCCCTCTTATCCTAAAACCATTCGATAACCAAGCCGGCGGAAATCAGGCGGATAGCCGGCGAGAAGATTCCTGATTCTTTAACAATGCCGCCTAGCGTGAGCCAACATAACAAGAAACTACGGGCATCAGGGGTTTGGGCGTGAGGGGCAAGGCCATAACGATGATCGGCATCGCCGCCGTTTTCGGCGCGATCTCGATCTTTGCCGCGGATTTCTGGGTCAAGCGCCAGGCCAGGGCCGACGCCGAGGAGAAAACCGCGTCGATCGCGGCGCCCGCCGCGCCGACGGTCGAATTCAAGACCATCGTGGTGGCGAATGCACCGTTGCGGTACGGCATGGATCTCGACCGCGCGAAACTCAGCGAAATTCCGTGGCCGCAGGATTCGCTGCCGCAGGGCGCCTTCGCCACCATCGATGGACTGCTCGGGGACGGCAACCGCGTGGTGCTGTCGCCGATCGAGGTCAACGAACCGGTGCTGCTTACAAAGCTGTCCGGCCCGAATGGCCGCGCCACGCTCTCCAACATGCTGACACCCGGCATGCGGGCCGTCACCATCCGCACCGACGAGATCGCGGGCGTCGGCGGCTTCGTCACGCCGGGCGACCGGGTGGATGTCGTGCTGACGCGCGATGCCGGTGAAATCCAGGAAGTGGCCAAGAATGCGCAAGGCGCCGCCGGCTCGACCATCACCTCCGAGATCGTCGTTGCCGACGCGAAGGTGCTGAGCGTCGGGCAGGGCGCCGACGAGCGCCAAACAACCCCGCAGGTGGCCAATTCCATAACCATCGAGGTGACCACCGAAGGCGCGCAGAAAGTGGCGCTGGCCCGCACTGTCGGCACGCTGTCGCTGTCGCTTCGCTCCGCCAGCGAGGGCGGCGACGGCAAGGACGGTGTCACCACCATCTCCTCCTTTGGCGGATCGGTGGCGGGCAAGGCGCAGGCCGCGGCCGGCTCGCTGTTCGACGCCATGGCAAAGGAGCCTGAGAAGCCGAAATTCAAGACGGTCATCGTGACGCGTGGAACGACGGCCGAGGAATATCAGGTTCCTGCGCGGGACCAGAAATAGGAATATCAGGTTCCTGAGTGGAACCAGAGCAGGACCGGTGGGGACCGGACGGGACGGGAACAATGTTCAGGCAACTTCAATATCGAATGACAGGCCGGTTGCACGTCGCGCAGGCGATGGCGATGGCGGTGACGATGGCGGCGGCCGGCATCTTCGCCGGCCCGGCCAGGGCGGACAACGACATCGTCTATGTCTCGGCGACCAAGAACGCCTCGATCAAGGTCGCCAAGGGCAAGCCAAAGACGATCATGACGAGCGCGGCCTTCTACCAGATCGTCATCGGCGATCCGGAGATCGCCAACGTCAACCCGCTGACCGACAAATCCTTCTATGTGCTGGGCAATAATCTCGGCACCACCGGCATTGCCCTGTTCGACGAGAACAAGCAGCTCGTCGGCACCGTAGACATCGAAGTGACGCTCGATACCGACCAGTTGGCCGACACGATCCGCGCCAGCGTGCCCGACGCCAAGATCAAGGTCGGCTCCGCCAATGGCCGTGTCGTGCTGTCGGGCGAGGCGGATGACGCGGTCGCCGCCGAAAAGGCCAACAAGATCGCCACCCGCTTCTCCGGCAATGAGGAGGTGATCAATTCGGTCAACATCTCGTCCTCGCAGCAGGTCCAGCTCAATGTCCGCTTCGTCGAGATCAACCGTCAGGCCGGACAGGATCTCGGCGCCAAATACAGCGCCAATTTCGCTTATGGCATGGGCGGACGCGACGTTACGATTGCTCCCGGCACCATTGAGCCGGCGGGGACCGGCGAGATCATCGGCAAGCTGCTGTCGAACGGCGTTTCCATCGACATCGCCATCAAGGCACTGGAAGAGCGCGGCCTGGCTCGTCGGCTGGCCGAGCCGAACCTGATCGCCCGGTCCGGCGAGACGGCGAGCTTCCTGGCCGGCGGCGAGTTTCCGATCCCGGTTTCCGAAGACAACGGCAAGATTTCCGTCAGCTACAAGAAGTACGGCGTCAGCCTGGATTTTACGCCCACCGTTCTGAAGGACGGGCTGGTCAGCCTCGACATCGCGCCGGAAGTCTCCTCGATCGACGCGTCGGCTTCCTACAATATCGGTAGCATCTCGGTGCCCGGCTTCATCGTGCGCCGCGCCAGGACGTCGGTCGACCTGAAGAACGGCCAGAGCTTCATGATCGCGGGGCTGCTGCAGTCGCAGAACGACATCACCACCTCGCGCATACCGGGCCTCGGCAAGATGCCTGTGCTCGGGGCCCTGTTCTCGTCGAAATCCTACCAGCGGCGCGAGACGGACCTGGTGATCATCGTCACGCCTTACCTGGTCAAGCCGGTGGATCCATCGAAGAAAATGGCCGAGCCGACCGATGGCACGCAGCCTGCCAGCAATGTCGACTATTTTCTTAACAACACCGAGGAGGTGAGGGCGTCGGATACCAATCGCGCGCTGGCGCTGGCTGACGGCAGCGCCGCGCGTGCCGCGCCCGCCACCAAAGTCGGGCATTTCCTCGACCTGCCGAAGGACTGAAGCCATGCGTCTGGTCTTGAGCTCGAGCGTCGCCTTGCTGCTTGCCGGCTTCACCGCCGGCTGCACGAGTGACGACTATGTGCGCAGCGAAGGCGTGACGAGCGGCGCCGGGGATGCCCAGGCCGCCAACACCGTCATGCAGATGGTTGATCCCTGGAAATACGGCGTCCAGAACACCAGGCTTCTCGTGCCTGCCCAGCGCGGCAGCACGGAACCCGCCACCGCCGAGCAGGCGGCCAGCGCCAAGGCATCGCAAGCCAGCGCCGACAATTGATCCGAGATCATAGGCTGACAAGTAATGGCAAACCGCATCAAGACCAGGAAAATCCTGCTCATATCGACGGACAGAACCTTCGCGCAGGACACCCGGACGGCGTTTGCCGCCTCGGAGATCATCCAGCTCTCGACGGTGGAAAAGAACATCACCGAACTTCGCGGCGAGGTCCAGGAGGCCGATCTCGGCGCGATCATCGTCGATATGGACGCAGCGAAGCTTGAGGAGATCGATGCGCTGCAACGCGTCATGCGTCGGCTGGAAGGTAAGGCGCCGGTCGTGGTCGTCACCCAGGAATTCAACGCCGCCGCCGCGCGCATCCTCGTGCAGCTCAAGGTCGCGGATTTCCTGGTCAAGCCGATCACCACGGCCGATCTCGTACGTTCGGTGGTGCGTGCGCTGCAAGGGCCGGGGCGCGAGGAAAACACCGAGTCGCAGATCTACACCTTCATGCCCGCGGCTGGCGGCGTTGGCACCACGACGCTGGCTTTGCAGACCGCGTTCCAGCTGCATCATTCAGTGACGCGCGGCGCCTCGACCTGCGTGGTGGACCTCAATTTCCAGCAGGGCGCCTGCGCCGAATATCTCGACCTGGAGCCGCGTTTCGACATCACCGAAATCGAGAACCAGCCGGAGCGTCTCGACAGGCAATTGCTCGACGTGATGCTGTCGAAGCATGCCAGCGGGCTTTGTGTTCTGGCCGCACCGACGCAGCCGGCGGAGATGCGCTCGTTCAAGACCGATGTCGTGGTGCGGATGCTGGACCTCGTCTCGGCCTATTTCGACAATGTCGTCATCGACATGCCGCGCACCTGGTTTCCGTGGACGGAGACGGTGCTGCTCGGCTCCAACAAGCTCTACATCGTCGCCGAAATGACGGTACCGTGCCTGCGCCACACGCAACGCCTGATCCAGGCGGTCTACGAGACCGCCGGCAAGGAAGTGAAGCCGAACGTCATCGTCAACCGTTTCGAGCAGAAGATGTTTGACAGCGGCATCAAGCAGGCGGACGTCCAGGAAATCCTCGGCGAGCATTTCGTCGGCGGCATCGCCAACAATTACCGGCTGGTGCGCGAAGCTGTCGATCGCGGCGTGCCGCTGCACGAGATCGATGCCAATGCCAACGTCGTCAACGACCTCAAGAGGATCATCCTTCCGGAGGAAGTGGCGGCGGCGCCGGGCAAATCGAAATCGCTGTTCGGCTTCGGCAAGAGCCTTTTGAAGAGGAAGGCCGGATGAGCAGCCGCTTTTCCACCTTGCAGAACCGCGATGCGCGTCCGCAGCGCTCCGCCGAGCCGACGGCGTTTGCGCACCACGCGGTCGTCATCCCGACGAGCCGGAAGGTCTTGCCGGCGAAAGTCGAAGCCGTGCCGGGCAAGAGCGCCAACAAGGTGCTCGATGCGCGCGTGCGTATCCACCGGTTGCTGCTCGAGGAGATCAATCTTGTCGCGCTGGAGCGGCTGCCCAGGGACGAGATGCGCCGGCAGGTGCATGATTTCGTGTCGGAAAAGACGCGCGAAGAGCGGATGGCGATCAACACCGTCGAACTCGATGCCCTGGTCGACGACATCGTCGACGAGATGGTCGGGCTCGGCCCGCTCGAGCCGCTGCTCAAGGACCCCGATATCAACGATATCCTGATCAACGGCCATCAGAACTGCTTCGTCGAAAAGAAGGGCAAGCTGCAGCAGGTCCACATCCCGTTCAAGGATGAGGCGCATCTGCTTAGAATCATAAACAAAATCGTTGCCGCGGTCGGCCGCCGCGTCGACGAATCGCAGCCGATGGTCGACGCCCGCATGCTGGATGGCTCGCGTTTCAACGCCGCCATCCGTCCGGTGGCGGTCGACGGGCCGCTGGTGTCGATCCGCAAATTTTCCAAGAACAAGCTCGGCCTGCACCGGCTGGTCGAATTCGGCGCCATCACCCAGAACATGGCCGAAGTGCTTGCTGCGGCAGTACATGCCCGCAAGACGACGATCATTTCGGGCGGCACCGGCACCGGCAAGACGACCATGCTCAACGCGCTGTCGGCCTTCATTCCCGAGGACGAGCGGCTGATCACCATAGAGGACGCGGCGGAGCTTCAGTTGCAGCAGCCGCATGTCGCGCGCATGGAAACCCGGCCGGCCAACATCGAAGGCCATGGCGAGCTCAAGCAGCGCGATCTCGTCAAGAACGCGCTGCGCATGCGGCCCGATCGCGTCATCCTCGGCGAGTGCCGCGGCGAGGAGGCCTTCGATATGCTTCAGGCCATGAACACCGGCCACGAAGGATCGATGGCCACCATTCACGCCAACACGCCGCGCGATGCCATTTCGCGGCTCGAGCAGATGCTGGGCATGACCGGCATGCCGATGACGGTGCAGTCGATCCGCAGCCAGATCGCCAGCGCCATCGACATCATCGTCCAGTTGACCCGGCTCTCCGACGGCAAGCGCAAGGTGACGAGCGTCGCCGAGGTGACGGGCATGGAAGGCGACGTCATCCAGATGCAGGAGATCTTCCGCTTCGTGCGTACCGGCATGGACGCCGATGGCACAATCCTCGGCCATTTCGAAGCGACCGGGATCCGGCCGCGCTTCCTCGAGGACCTGCGCGCCATGGGCATCGAGTTTCCCGGGCGCTATTTCGAACCCGGCCGGCCGCAGGAGTAACCAGGTGTTGGACGGATTCAGCGCGATCTATGTCGTCTATGCCGGGGCTGCATTGACCGGCATCATGATCGCCGAGGCCGTTTACCTGCTCTATGCCGGCCGCAGCGACAGGCGCACCGCCATCAACCGGCGCATGAAGCTGCAGGAAAACAGGATCAGCCAGGAACAGGTGCTGATCCAATTGCGCAAGGAGCGCGGTCTCGATGCGGGCACGTCGCTGTTCTCGCCTGACCGTTTTCGCGCCCTGCGCGCCCAGTCGGGCATGATCATGCCGCTGTCGAAGTTCCTGATGATCACTTCGGGGATGGCGCTGGCTGCGGCCCTTGCCGCCATCTGGTATGGCTTGCCGCTGCTGATGGGCGCCATTCTGTTTGTCGTGGTGGTGCCGGTGCTGCCGGTGATGGCGATGCGCTCAATGCGCAAGCGCAGGCTGAAGCGGTTCGGCATGCAGTTGCCGGAAGCGCTGGAACTGATCACACGCGGCCTCAAGGCCGGCCATCCGGTGCCGGTGGCCATCGCCATGGTGTCGCGCGAAATGCCCGACCCGATCGGCACCGAGTTCGGCGTGATTGCCGATGAGGTGACCTTTGGTTCGGATCTGGTTTCGGCGCTGAATTCGCTGTTCGACAGGGTCGGCCATGAGGATCTGCCGCTGTTCGTCACCGCCGTGTCGATCCAGACGAGTTCTGGCGGCAATCTGCGCGAAATCCTCGACGGACTGTCGACGACGATCCGCGAACGCGGCAAGCTGCGCCGCAAGGTGCGCGCCATTTCAACCGAAGGCCGTCTGTCGGCCTATATCCTGACGGCCGTGCCGGCGCTGCTGTTCACGACCATCATGGCATTCATGCCTGGATATTACAGCGACGTCTGGGGCGTGCCGAAGACGTGGTACATGGTTGGTGGCTCGGTCACCTGGCTGATGCTGGGCAATCTGATCATGTTCAAAATGTCGAACTTCAAATTCTGACATGCAGAAGGTCGTTGAATTCCTCGCCTCGCTCGCGCCGACCTCGCTGATGCCGGTGGCTGTCCTGCTGCTGGCCGTGGGCGCTGCCGCTTTTGCCTGGCCGATGGTGGTGGCAAAGGGCGATCGCAACGAAGTCAGGCGCAGACTCAAGGTCGACGAGGGTCCAGTGGCCGCCAGGCCGGAACCGGCCCAGAAGAAGAATACCGGTGTCGTTCGCGAGAAGGCGGTGAAGAAGGCGCAGGAGTTCTACGCCAAGAGCGATCCGGAAAATGTCGCCCGCCTGCGCTTGAAACTCATCCAGGCGGGCTACATGGAGCCGCGCGCCGTCGGCATGTTCTTCCTCATCCGTTTCACGGGGATGGTGGGCATCGCGCTCGCCGTCTTCGTGCTCAACCGCTGGATGGCCAGTCCCGACGCCACGGTGACCAGCCGCTGGGCCTTCGTCGTGTTGTCGGGCGTGGCCGGCTATTTCCTGCCAGGGCTGGTGCTGACCCAGAAGATACGGGAAAAGATGCGCGAATACCGCAACGGCTTCCCCGATTTCATGGACCTGATGATCGTCTGTTCGGATGCCGGCATGAGCATGGAAGCGGGCGTCGAGCGCGTCTCGAAGGAACTCGCAAAGACCTATCCGTCGCTCAGCCAGAACCTGCAGCTCGTGTCGCTGGAGCTGCGGGCCGGGCGCGGCCTCGACGATGCACTGAAGGCGCTCGCCGACCGCCTGAGCCTAGACGAGGTGCGCTCCTTCGCCACGCTGCTGCAACAGTCCAAGGAGCTTGGCACCAGCCTGTCGGGGGCGCTGCGCGTCTTTTCCGACGAAATGCGCCACAAGCGCATGTCGCTGGCCGAGGAAAAAGCGCATGCCTTGCCGGCCAAGATGTCGGTGCCGGTCGTGGTTTGCATCCTGCCGGTGGTGCTGATGATCGCGGTCATTCCGATCATCGTCAAAATGACCGGCCACTAGGATTTGCTGATATTCAGTGAGGCCGGCCTGAGCGACCTGCGAAGTCCGCAAATGAGTGAGAAGTCCATGCGAATGCTGTTGCTCGTCCTCGGCCTTGCCGCGGCCAGTCTGTCGCCCGCCTGGGCTGCGGCCGATGATTGCGGCGATGCCGCTGCCCTGGTGCAGCAGGCCTATCCCAACGCCCGCAAAAGCGCTGACGGTGCCTCGTTCACGCTCGAACCCCACACCAGCATCGCCCTGACGTCTGCATTTGGCGACCCGCCGGGGCTGGTCTGCAAGATATGGCCCGCCCATGACGACCTGCTGTTGGTCGCGGTGCCGCTGATGGACAGCTCGCAACCCAGCGACTACGCGCATGCCGGCGATATCGAGCTTCTGGTCATCGACAGGAAGAGCCGGCAGGTGCGCCAGCGCCTGCTGCAGCCCGGGCTGATGAATGATGATGCCATCGCCATCCGCAAGGTCGAACTCGATACCGGCCGGTATGCGCTGGCGCCCGATGTCTCCGCCTTCGGCCTGCGCATCGAAATGGCGAACAATTCGCTGCCTAACCCTTTCAGTGAAACCGACCTGCGGCTCTATGCCGTCGACGGCGATGCCCTGCGGATGGTTCTCGATGGCCTGGTCGTGGCCGGCAATGGCGGCGAGGGCGATACCAATTGCGCCGGATCCTTCCATACCAGTCAGGTGAGCCTGGGGATGAGCCCGGCCAAACATCATGGCTATCACGACATCACGGTGATCGAACGGATGGACACCGACAATCCGTTGCCCGACAGCAATGGCGAGTGCCAGTCCCACCCCGGCAAGTCCGTGAGCCAAACCTACCGGCTGCGCTATGACGGCAGCCGGTATACGGTTCCGGCGGGACTCAAGGCCCTGGAACCGTGAGAACGCCGCTGGCCGTGATCGAGGCGTTGCGGCCTGTGGTTAATAGCTGGTGTACTCAAGGCCTAATTTTGGCGGCGTTTCGGCACCTAAGTTTAATTGCTCCGGTATAGTGTGTTTCCTGAAGAACGACCTGGCGAAAACCGGGCGATGGGGCAGGGGCATGCGTCACAGTAATTTAACGGCAATGGCCGCGATGGCGGCCGTCTTGATGATGTCTGGTTGTATGACGAGTGGCATCGACACCACCAAAACCACCGCCATTCAACCGGCCGCGAAGAACGTCAGCACATCCGATCTGGCGGAAGGCAAGGCGCAGTTTCGCGACGCGAATTACGGTCTTGCCGAACAGCATTTCCGCAAGGCCGTCGAGTTGAAGGCCGACAATGCGGAAGCCTGGATGGGCCTCGCCGCTTCCTATGACGAACTCGGCCGCTTCGACTTCGCCGATCGTGCCTACGACCAGTTGCTCAAGGTCGCCGGGCGCAAGCCGCAGATCGTCAACAATATGGGCTATTCGCAATTGCTGCGCGGCAACAGGAAAAAGGCAAGGGCGCTGCTGCTCGAAGCCAAGGCCGGCATGGCCGACCCCACGGTCGTCGATGCCAATCTTGCCCTCCTGAACAAGGGCTGACGGCTGTCTGGTGGCCATGATCGTCGCGAGGACGATTTTGGGACACTCGGCGTCGACGCTTTGTAAACTCTATCCGAAGGTCTCAGCCGGAAGATCCGTTGAAAATCATGTCTGATGGCTGTCGTTGACCTAGAATGCAGCGGTAAGGCCGACGCTCAGGGAACCCCCGCCCAATATGCTGGATTTCAGTTCGCTCCTGCTCGCAGCCGCGCTGTCGGGCATCTGCCTCAGCATCACCATGTTCGCGATCTGGTTCGCCGCGCCCCGGGCCAGCTTCGTGCTGACGGTGGGATGCGGCATTCTCGTGCTCGTTGTGCATGTCATCCTGTTCTGGCGATACACGAAGGAGCCTGATCCGCTGCTTTGCCAGATCGCGCTGGCGCTGCTCAGCCTCGGTTTCCTGGTCATCTGCCTCTCGGCCATGCAGTATCTCGGCGTGCCGGATTACCGGCGTGCCATTTTGCCGACATTGGTCGCCATGACGGTCTGCGCGGCGGTGACTTCCCTCGGTCTCGACGGGATAGGCTTCATCGTCACCTATGCAACGGTGACTGTGCTGCTCTCGGCGATTGGCACCATGTTCTGGCTCAACGGCAGTCACGATCGCAAAATCCTGCTGGTGGTTTCGTTCCTGGGCGGCACCTGTGCGGTGTCGTTTGCGCTTTGCGCGGTCGTCCTGATAGCCAAGGGGCAATGGACGCTCGGGGCAGCCCCCGATAACTGGGCCGAACGCCTGAACTCGGTCGTGGCCGTGGCCTGCATGACCGGTCTCGGCGCATTGACGCTTTCCCTGCATCACCTGCAGGCGCAGATCGAGCTGAAGGCCGAGACGATGACCGATCCGTTGACCGGGCTGATGAACCGCCGGGGATTGATGTCGCTCCATGGCGAACGGGCCTTCGGTCCGTTCATGGCGGTCGTCATGTTCGACCTCGATCATTTCAAAAAGACGAACGACATCTATGGTCACCCGGTGGGGGATCAGGTTCTGTGCCGCTTCGCCGCAGTCATCAGAAAATACGCCAGAACGGGCGTCGACGCCTTTCGCCTCGGCGGCGAGGAGTTCGCGATCGTCATGTCCCGGGTGACCGAAGAGAGGGCTTACGAGCTTGCAAGCAAGATCGGCGTTGCCTTCGGCACCGAGATCGTCGCGACCTCGCACGGTCCGTTGCGCAGCACTGTCAGCGGAGGCATCGGCTTTGGCGGCGCCAACGGCAACAGCCTCGGCGAGGTGCTGGCCGAGGCGGACGCAGCGCTCTATGCCGCCAAGCGCGCGGGCCGCAATTGCGTCGTCAGCCACAAAAGGATGAACAAGGCCGAGCCGATCCAGCCGGCCTTGCGCTCAGCATAGTTTGCGAGACTATTCGGCCGCGCCCAAATAGTCCGACAGCGGCGGGCATGAACAGACCAGGTTGCGGTCGCCGGCGACATTGTCGATGCGCGATACCGGCGGCCAGTATTTCGCCGCCATGTCGGCGTCTCCGGCGGGGTAGGCCGCTTCCAGGCGCGAATAGGGATGGCTCCACTGGCCGGCCAGCGCCTCCGCGGCGGTGTGCGGCGCATTGACCAGCGGATTGTCAGCCAGGGGCCACTCGCCCCTCGCAACCTTGGCCGCTTCGCCCGCGATGGCGATCATCGCCTCGCAGAAGCGGTCGAGCTCGCCCTTGGGCTCGGATTCGGTCGGCTCCACCATCAGCGTGCCGGCGACCGGGAACGACATGGTCGGCGCATGGAAACCGTAGTCGATCAACCGTTTGGCGATGTCCTCGACACTGATGCCGGCGCTCTCCTTGAGCACGCGGGTGTCGAGGATGCACTCATGGGCAACGCGGTCGCTCCTGCCCTTGTAAAGGAGCGGGAAGTGTGGGGCGAGCCGCGTCGCGACGTAGTTGGCCGAAACGATCGCCGTCTCGGTCGCCTGCTTCAGGCCGGAAGCGCCCATCATGCGGATGTACATCCAGGTGATGGGCAGGATGGAGGCACTCCCGAAAGGTGCGGCGGCCACGGCATGCGCGGAGCCTTCGGTGACATGGCCCGGCAGATAGGGCTTCAGATGCGCCCTGACGCCGATCGGGCCGACACCCGGGCCGCCGCCGCCATGGGGGATGCAGAAGGTCTTGTGCAGGTTCATGTGGCAGACGTCGGCGCCGATGTCGCCCGGGCGGGCGAGGCCGACCAGAGCGTTGAGGTTGGCGCCGTCGAAATAGACCTGGCCGCCATGCTCATGGATGAGGGCGCAGAGATGTCGCGCGCCCTCTTCATAGACGCCATGCGTCGAGGGATAGGTGAACATCAGCGCCGCGAGATTCCTGGAATGCTCGTTGGCCTTGGCCCTCATGTCGTCCATGTCGATATTGCCGTCCTCCAGGCAGCGAACGACGACCACGCTCATGCCGGCCATCGCCGCGCTCGCCGGATTGGTGCCGTGCGCGGAGGACGGGATCAGACAGACCGTGCGATGGCCCTCGCCGCGCGAGCGGTGATAGGCGCGGATGGCCAGCAATCCGGCATATTCGCCCTGGCTGCCGGCGTTGGGCTGGAGGCTTACCGCATCGAAGCCGGTAATCTCCGAAAGCCAGCCTTCCAGATCGTCGATCATGGCGCGGTAGCCTGCCGAGTGCGCGGCCGGCGCGAAGGGATGCATGTTGGCGATTTCAGGCCAACTCACAGGCATCATCTCGGCCGCGGCATTGAGCTTCATGGTGCAGGACCCCAGCGGGATCATCGCGCGGTCGAGGGCCAGGTCCTTGTCGGCCAGCCGGCGCAGGAAGCGCATCATCTCGGTTTCCGACTTGTTCTCGTGGAAGACGGGCTGGGTGAGAAACTCCTTGCCGCGCGGCTTGCCGGGCGTGGTGGCGGCGGCCTCCGCGCTTGGCTTGGCCCCAAACAAGGCGGCAATGGCTTCCAGGTCGGCTTCGTCAGAGGTCTCGTCGAAGGCGATGCCGACACGGTCGGCATCGATGACGCGCAGAAGCCGGCCGCCCTTTTCGGCGGCGGCGGCAATCTGCGCGGCCTTTCCCTTCGTCTCCACCGTCACCGTGTCGAAGCGGCTCGTGCCGATCACCGGCAAGCCTGCCGCCTTGAGCCCGGCTGCCAGGCGGCTGGCCAGCGCGTGGATGCGCCCGGCGATTGCCTGAAGGCCGGCGGGGCCGTGCCAGATGGCGTAGGCTGTCGCCATGTTGGCAAGCAGCGCCTGGGCGGTGCAGATGTTGGACGTTGCCTTGTCGCGGCGGATGTGCTGCTCGCGCGTCTGTAGGGCAAGCCTGTAGCCTGGACGGCCCTTACTGTCGGTCGACTGGCCGACCAGGCGGCCGGGCATCAATCGGGTCAATTTGTCGGCAACCGCGCAGTAGGCGGCGTGCGGGCCTCCAAAGCCCATCGGCACGCCAAAGCGCTGCATTGGACCGACGGCAATGTCGGCGCCGAGCCTTGCCGGCGTGTCGGTCAGTGTCAGGCCGAGCGGGTCGGCGATGAAGACGACCAGAGCGCCGGCCGCGCGCGCCTTGTCGATGGCCGCCTTGTGATCACCATAGACGCCGAAAGTGTCCGGCCAGGAGACGAGCAGGGCGGCTGTGTTGTCGTCGATCGTCTCGCCGTCAATCTCGATGCCGAGCGGCTCGGCGCGGGTGCGCGCCACATCCAGCGTCTGCGGGTGCGGCGTGCCGGCGAGAGCCACCTTGGTGCGCTTGTCGCGGTGATGGCGCAATGCGATGCCGATCGCTTCGGCGACCGCTGTCGCTTCGTCGAGCAACGAAGCCGATGCCACAGGCAGGCCGGTCAGTTCCGCAACCAATGTCTGGAAATTGAACAGCATTTCCAGGCGGCCCTGGCTGATCTCCGCCTGGTAGGGCGTATAGGCCGTGTACCAGGCCGGGTTCTCGAACAGGTTGCGCTGGATGACCGGCGGCACGTGCACGCCGTGATATCCGGCGCCGATGAAGCTCTTCAGAACCGTATTCCGGGCCATGGTCGCCGACAATTCGGCCAGCGCTTCGGCTTCGCTGGCCGGCGCGGGCAGGGACAGCGGCTGGTCGAGGCGGATCGATCTCGGCACAGCCTGGCTGATCAGCGTCTCGACCGAGGGCACGCCGATGACGGCCAGCATGGCTCTCACATCGGCAATGCCGGGTCCGATATGGCGGGCCGAGAAGGGGTAGGGTGCTGCGGTCATGTCAATGCGTCCTGATTTCAGCCGATATGGGCTTTGTAGGCGGCCTCATCCATGAGGCTGGCGAGCTGGCTTTCGTCGGCAAGCTTCATTTTCCACAGCCATCCGGCGCCGGTCGCCGCCGAATTGACCAGTGACGGGTCGGATGACAGCGTCGCGTTGGCCTCGGTGATCTCGCCGTCGACCGGCGCGTAGACGTCGGAGGCCGCCTTAACGGATTCGACCACGACGGCGGTGTCGCCCTTGGCGAGCTTCTTGCCTGTTTCCGGCAGTTCGACGAAGACGAGGTCGCCCAGCTGCTCCTGCGCGTAGTCGGTGATGCCGACGGTGGCGATGCCGCCCTCGACGCTGAGCCACTCGTGATCGGCGGTGAAATAGGTCTTTGCCATCTGAAAATTATCCTTTGCGGTAGCGATGCGGGAGGAAGGGCAGGGAAGAAACGTCGACGGGAATCTTCGTTCCGCGCACGTCGGCGAAAACCCGAGTTCCGGGTTTCGCCAAGGGCGTCGGGACATAACCCATGGCGACGGGATGGCCGGCAGACGGGCCGAAACCGCCCGAGGTTACGTGGCCGGCGGGATTGCCGTCGGCGTCAAAGAGCGTGGCGCCGGCGCGCACCGGCTGGCGGGCATCCGGCCTCAGGCCGACGCGCTTCTGAGCGGAGCCGCGCTCGACGGCGGCGCGCAGCGCGTCGGCGCCGATAAACGTGCCGTTGGCGCGGATATCCTTCGGGATGGCCCACATCAGCGCCGCGCTTGCCGGATCGGTTTGCGCGGTGATGTCCTGGCCGTGCAGGCAGAGGCCGGCTTCCAGCCGCAGGCTGTCACGGGCGGCAAGGCCGATCCACAGCACGCGCTCGTCTTCGAGCAGCTTCGCCACGAGACCGCGCGCGTCTGCCTCAGGCAGGCCGATCTCAAACCCGTCCTCGCCGGTGTAGCCGGACCGGCTCATGAACCAGTTCTTTCGCGGTTCGATGCCATGCATGAACAGCAGCGACCCGGTCTCGATACCGGCGCGGGAAAGCGCCGCCCAGGCCTCGGGACCCTGGATGGCGAGGAAGACCCGGTCGAGCGGTTCGACCTTGACATCGAAGCCGGTCGCAAGCTCGTGCAAATGCTTCTCGTCGGCGATCGCGTTGCCGGCATTGGCGACGACCATGAAGTTGGTATCGCCCAGCCGGGTGACGATCAGATCGTCCAGGATGCCGGCGGCCTCGTTCAGGAAAAACGTCAGCTTCGACTGGGAGATTTCGAGCGCGCCCGCATCGAGCGGACAGGCACGGTCGAGCAGGGGAACCGCGCCCGGCCCGCTGACCCTGAACAGTTTCATGTGCGAGATGTCGAACAGGCCCGCATGTTCGCGGGTGTGAAGATGCTCCTTCATGACGCCGGCCGGGTAGGTCAGCGGCATCGACCAGCCGGCAAAGGCGCCAAAGCGCGCACCGGCAGCTGCATGGACGTCTTCGAGAGGAAGGTGTTTGGTGTCGCCCGTCATGTGTTCTCCAGAGTCGCACGCAATCGGTCGCGAATGGCGACCAGTCCGTGCCCCTCTGTCTGAAGCCTGAGAGACTCGCGCCCCGTAACTCTGTCGGCAGCGCTTACACCTTCGGCGCGGGGGCAGGCCCCGACTTTCCAGAGTGTCTTTCCCGTCTACGGTTCTTTTGCCTGAGAGATTTCGGGCGATTTCCCCTTCGGCGACAGCTCTCGCTGCTCTCTCCCGCAAACAGGTAGGGCTCGCAAAAGCCCTCGACTCGTTATCCATAGCCCGTCAACGACAGATTGTCACCTGCCGGCGACGTGTTGCCGACAGTCTTCGCCAACCAGGCTGTTTGCTGGGCAAGACACGGCCGATATCACTGGGATTGCGAGGCTGTGCGGGCCGGCCCAGCTCTTGACGACGAGGCAAGGCCGCATGGGCAATGCCTGGCTCGGTAGCAGCGTGCCGATTGCGATCAGATCCCGCCATACCAGTCGTAGCCGTTGTCTTCCCAATAACCGCCACGTCCCGCTCCTACGGCGGCGAAGCCGTCGACCAGCTCGATCTTGTAGAGATATTTCGGCATCTTGTAGCCGAGCTGGCGCTCGACCCGGACACGCAGCGGCGCGCCGTTCTCGACCGGCAGCGGCTTGCCGTTGACGCCGTAGGCCAGGATCGTTTGCGGGTGGCGGGCGTCGATGAGGTCGATGCTGCCGTAATATTTGATGTCGCCCGAAAGGCTGCGGTCGATCGTGTCCAGGCAATGGAACATGACGTAGCGCGCCTCGGGTTTGACCACCGCCTGGTCGAGCACCAGCGACAGCGGCGTGCCGGTCCATTTGGCGATACAGCTCCAGCCTTCGACACAATCATGGCGGGTGATCTGCGTTCGGCTCGGCATGTTCATGAGCTGCTCGCGGGTCAGCGACAGCGGCTTTTCGACCAGACCCGAAACCTCCAGTCGCCAGTCGGCGAAGTTGTTGGCGAGCAGGGCCTTGTAGGTATCGTCGTCGGGTGACGTCACGCCGTTGGGGCGCATCGGCTGACGAATATCGGCTTCAGTGAACTCCGGCGCCAGCGAATCGCGGCCCGCGAGCAGACGTTGCGCGCGGTGTGTGAGATCGTTGGCGTTTTCGAGGAAGCTGCGCAGGCCGTCGCCCACGCCGAGCTGGCTGTCGAAGGCATCGCAGCCTGAAAGCGTGATGCCGGAAAGTCCAAGGCTGGCCGCGGTCAGGAATTTCCTGCGATTGATCTCGAATTTTGCCATGTCAGGCGCTCCTTTCGGAGGATTTTGCGTCATGATGCGTCGGCGGATCGGTCCGGTACCATCCGGTGACGATCGAGCGCAGTTCGTTGATCGGACCGGCGGCGACAATCATCAGAATATGGATGATGAAGAAACCAACGAGCAGCACCATGACGGTGAAATGGATGGTGCGCGCCGTCTGCCGGCCGCCGAGCAGGTCGTTGAGGAACGGCAGCACCGAATTCATGCTTGGCGACATTGCGAGCCCGGTGAGGATCATCAGCGGCAACAGCACGAACAGCACGCCGCCATAGGCCATTTTCTGCAGCGTGTTGTATTCGCGCGTGTGGTGGAACTTCAGCCTGGCGTGATTGGCGATATCTTGCGGCAGGCGCCTGAGATCGTCCAGGCGAGGGGCGAGGTCACGTCTGATGTGGCCGTTGACCAGGCTGGCGACCAGCCACACAAGCAGCGTCGTCGTCAGCACCCAGGCGAAGAAGAAATGCACCACGCGGGCCGTGCCCAGATCGTAATAGGAGGGGATGGTCGCCCAGGATGGAAAGGCGCGGGGCGTCTCTTGTCCCGCCGGCCCGGACCAGCCGAGCACGCCAGTGGTGTCGAAGCGGTGTCCGAGGATTTCGGTATAGCCGCGCGGCCCGGCATTCGTGTTCTCGGCGCCGATAGCGAAGACGGTGTTGTTGTAGTCGAAGCCGGACTGCTTGCCGAGATAGAGCTGCGGACGGGCGTTGAAGATCTGGAGGCCGGAAAGCAGCATGAAGAACAGCGAGATGGCCCACAGCCAGTGCGTCAGCCGCGTCCAGGCCGATTGCCGGTAGATCAATGTCGTGGCCTTCGTAGCGTCACTGTCCGCGCTGGCGGCGGGTTGGTTCATGGCAACCGATTCCATCTGGTCTCGCTTCCTGGCCGTTCCATCCGGCGCGGCCGCTGTCTGCATCATTCTCCTCCTGATACGTCGCCAGCCAAGCCGATGTTTCATCGATCACGAAAATATCAGATCGAAGCTCAAGGGCCGCCCAGGCTGACGGCGAGATTGACGGCGGCGGCGACGATGACCGTGTTGAAGAAGAACGACAGGATCGAATGAACAAGCACGACGCGGCGCATGTGGGTTGTCGAGATGTTGGTGTCGGCGGTCTGCGCCGTCATGCCGATGACCGTCGAGAAGTACAGAAAATCCCAGCCTTCCGGCCGTTTGTCGCCGGGGAACAGCAAGCCGCCGACCGGGATTTTCTTCTTCGTTCCGGCATCGACCAGGTCGCCGTCCATCCAGTACACATGCGCATAGTGCAATGCCGCCATGGCGTGGATGGTGAACCAGCCTAGGGGAATTGACAGCAGCGCGAAGCCGAGCTCCATCGCGTTCGAACTGCCTTTCTGGTTGATCAACTGGAACAGTGCGGCGATGGCAACGCCGACGACGACCAGCGTGACGGCGAAGATGACCAGCACAGGCTGGTCGGTGTCACGCGCATTCTTGCTGAGATAGATGCCGGTGAATTTGGGCATCTGGGCGACAACCAGCGTGACATAGGCGGCAAAAAAGGCGTTGGCGCCGATCGAATAAGCGAGCGGCGCGTGAAGCAGCAACGCCAGCAGAAGCGCAAAGACGCCGACACAAGCCGACACCGCGAACAGCATGTGCCGGTGCATGGGCGTGCTGGAGGGGATTTCGGCGGCCATGATGGTTCCGAATGGCGCTGGGCTTCTACTGCGGTGTGGCGGATTTTAGAGCGCGCCGCAGGATGCGGTCGAGTTCGCCGAGAAACCGTGAGCGGTCTTGCGGTGCGAAGCTCGCATTGTAGCCCTTGCTTTCGCCGGTCTCGCGCAGATGCTGCTTCAAGTCGCGCATTGCCACCGCCATGCCGATCGTTTCCGGCGTGAATGGACGTCCGGTCGGCCCCAATACATGGGCCCCGAGCGCCACCGTGCGTGCGGCCAGTGGAATGTCCGCGGTCACCACGATGTCGTTGGGTTTTGCGTTTTCCACGATCCAGTCGTCGGCGGCGTCGGCACTCTTGGACACGACGACATTGCGGATCATGGGGTCGCGGGAGGGGCGCAGGCCGCCATTGGAAACATAGGTGACGACGACGCCGTGGCGCTCGGCAACTTTCTCGACTTCGGCTTTGACCGGGCAAGCGTCTGCGTCGACGAGGATGGCGGGTGCGGGCATTGTCTCTCCAAATGAGCATGGGGCCGGCAACCCGTCCGGCCCCATGCCTCAAATCTCATGGTCGTCAGGCCGGAAGCGCTCCCGACCTCTTGGCGGTCCAGGTGGCGATATAGTCCATCAGGCCGGGGTTGAGGCAGTCATAAGGTTCGAGGCCGATCGATTTCAGTTGGCCGCGAATGCCGTCCATGCGGCTCGGGTCGACACCGGATTCGATGATCGAGGAGACAAAGGCGGTAAAGCCCGGCGGCGACCAGCCATCCTCCTCGAAGCGCTCGGGATGGATGAAGGACAGGCCCTTGAACGGATGGTCGCGCTCGACGGGTCCATACATGTGGACGCCGCAGCCGGTGCAGGCATGGCGCTGGATCAACGCGCTCGGGTCCACCACCTTCAGCTTGTCGCCGTTCTCGGCGACGGTGACGTCGCCGGTACCGGCTACCGCCACCACCGAGAACACCGCCCCTTCGGGCTTCCAGCATTTGGTGCAGCCGCAAGCGTGGTTGTGGGCGATCTGGCCCTTGACCTTCACCTTGACCGGATTGCTGGTACAGGCGCAGACCAGCGTGCCGCCGGTAAAGCTCGCACTCTCCCTGGGCAGACCATTGTCGATTTTCGGATGCAGTTTTTCCGCCATGCTTTTCTCCTCCCATTTTTGGCCACAGAGGTCGCGGGCCCGTTGCCCGCGGCGTGTGGCCGCCCTCAGTAAACCACGACACTCCTGATCGACTTGCCCTCATGCATGAGGTCGAACCCCTTGTTGATGTCCTCGAGCTTGAGCGTGTGGGTGATCATCGGGTCGATCTCGATCTTGCCGTCCATGTACCAGTCGACGATCCTGGGCACGTCGGTGCGGCCGCGCGCGCCGCCGAAGGCGGTGCCCATCCAGGTCCGCCCGGTGACCAGCTGGAAGGGCCGCGTCGAGATCTCCTGGCCGGCGCCCGCGACGCCGATGACCACCGACTTGCCCCAGCCGCGATGCGAAGCCTCCAGCGCCTGGCGCATCACCTTGGTGTTGCCGGTGCAGTCGAACGTATAGTCGGCGCCGCCGATCTGGTCGGCGCCGCGCTTGGTCATGTTGACGAGATGGGGAACGATGTCGCCGTCGATCTCCTTCGGATTGACGAAATGCGTCATGCCGAAGCGCTCGCCCCAGGCTCGTCTGTCGTTGTTGAGATCGACGCCGATGATCATGTCGGCGCCGGCAAGTTTCAGGCCCTGGATGACGTTGAGCCCGATGCCGCCGAGGCCGAAGACCACCGCGGTCGCGCCTTGCTCGACCTTGGCGGTGTTGATGACCGCGCCCACGCCGGTGGTCACCCCGCAGCCGATGTAGCAGATCTTGTCGAAGGGCGCGTCGGGATTGACTTTGGCCACGGCGATCTCCGGCAGCACCGTAAAGTTGGAGAAGGTCGAGCAGCCCATATAGTGAAACAGTTTTTCGCCCCCGATCGAGAAGCGCGAGGTGCCGTCCGGCATCAGGCCTTGCCCCTGCGTGGCGCGGATGGCGGTGCACAGATTGGTCTTGCGCGACAAACACGACGGGCACTGCCGGCATTCGGGCGTATAGAGCGGGATCACATGGTCGCCCTTTTTGACCGAGGTGACGCCCTTGCCGACATCGACCACCACGCCGGCGCCCTCATGGCCGAGAATGGCGGGAAACAGGCCCTCGGGATCGGCGCCCGACAGCGTGAACTCGTCGGTGTGGCAGATGCCGGTCGCCTTGATCTCGACCAGCACCTCGCCCTCGCGCGGGCCGTCGAGGTCGACCTCCATGATCTCAAGCGGCTTTCCGGCAGCAACGGCAACGGCGGCGCGGGTTTTCATCTGGCAATCCTCCAACGCAATTTTGCGCTCAGGCTTTCAGGTTTTGGCCTGCTCATCAACCGCCAGATGAGACGAAATATCGGCTTTCTTGACGCAGGTAGCACACCCTTGACCGCAGGCGTTCGCGCCACGCACACGGTACTTGAGACATGGCGACATAATCCATAGAACTGGACCGTCCGCCGGAGGGGAATTTGCCCGCATGTTCACCAAAATCCTGATCGCCAACCGTGGCGAGATAGCCTGCCGCGTCATCAAGACCGCGCGCAAGATGGGCATCGCCACGGTCGCTGTCTATTCCGACGCCGATCGCGATGCCGTGCATGTCGAGATGGCCGACGAGGCGGTGCATATCGGACCGTCGCCAGCCGCGCAGAGCTATCTCGTGCCCGAGAAAATCATCGCGGCGTGCAAGGCGACCGGCGCTCAGGCCGTGCATCCCGGCTATGGCTTCCTGTCCGAGCGCGCATCATTCTGCGAGGCGCTGGAGAAGGAGGGCATCGTCTTCATCGGGCCGAAGCCGAAGGCCATCAAGGCGATGGGCGACAAAATCGAATCGAAGAAATTCGCCAACGCCGCCAATGTTTCGACGGTTCCCGGCTGGCTCGGCGTCATCGGGAACGCCGACCACGCGGAGAAGATCGCCGGAGAGATCGGCTATCCCGTGATGATCAAGGCCTCGGCCGGCGGCGGCGGCAAGGGCATGCGCATCGCTTGGAACCAGGCCGAGGTGCGCGACGGCTTCGACCGCGCGCGCTCGGAGGCCAAGAGCTCGTTCGGCGACGACCGCGTCTTCATCGAGAAGTTCATCGTCGATCCACGCCACATCGAGATCCAGGTGCTGGCCGACGCGCATGGCAACGCGCTCTATCTCGGCGAGCGCGAATGCTCGATCCAGCGCCGCAACCAGAAGGTGGCCGAGGAGGCGCCATCGCCTTTCCTCGATGCCAGGACGCGCAAGGCCATGGGCGAGCAGTCGGTGGCGCTGGCCAGGGCCGTCGACTACCAGAGCGCCGGCACGGTGGAATTCATCGTCGACGCTGAGAAAAACTTCTATTTCCTTGAAATGAATACACGATTGCAGGTCGAGCATCCGGTGACCGAGCTTGTCACCGGTATCGATCTGGTCGAGCAGATGATCCGTGTGGCCGCCGGCGAGAAGCTCGCCTTGAAGCAAAGCGACGTGAAACTGAATGGCTGGGCGGTGGAGAGCCGGCTCTATGCCGAGGATCCGTATCGCAACTTCCTGCCGTCGATCGGCCGCCTGACGCGCTATCGACCGCCGCATGAAGGGCAAGTCGGCGACGTCATCATCCGCAACGACACCGGCGTCACCGAGGGATCGGAGATTTCGATGTTCTACGACCCGATGATTGCCAAGCTGTGCACCTGGGCGCCGACCCGGCTGGAGGCAATCGACGCGATGTCCGAAGCGTTGGACAGTTTTGTCGTCGACGGTATCGAGCACAACATCCCGTTCCTGGCGGCGCTCATGCAGCATCCGCGCTGGCGGGAAGGGCGGATTTCGACCGGATTCATCGCGGAGGAATATCCCGACGGCTTTGCGCCGATCCTGCCCGATCATGACGACAAGGCCGTGTTGGCGGCGGTCGCCACCGTGGTCGAATTGCTGCGCCGCGACCGACTCGACCGGCTGGGCGGGCGCTTGGCGCCGCATTCGGGAGCACTCAAGCGCGACTGGGTGGTGAAGATTGGCAGGGACTATCTGTCCGCGTCCATCCTGGAGGGCATAATCTCCATTCCGATGGAAGTCGACTTGTCCATCGAGGGCGGCAAGCCGCTGACGGTTTCGTCGGCCTGGCGGCCGGGCGAACTGGTCTGGCGCGGCAGCGTCGGCGGGCACGAAATGGTGGCGCAACTGCGCCCCGCGCCGAACGGCCTTCGCATCGCCTGGAAAGGGCTTTCGGTGACGGCGCGCGCCATGCTGCCGCGCATTGCCGCGCTGGAAAGGCTGATGCCGGAAAAGCTGGCGCCCGACACCTCCAACCTGCTGCTATGTCCCATGCCCGGCCTCGTCGTGTCGATCGCCGTCGCCGAGGGTCAGGAGGTCAAGGCCGGCGAGACGCTGGCCGTCGTCGAGGCGATGAAGATGGAGAACGTGCTGCGCGCCGAGCGCGATCTCGTGGTGGCGAAACTCAACGTCAAGCCGGGCGACAGCCTGGCCGTCGACGCGGTGATCATGGAATTCGCCTGAAGCGGGGGCGGCCGGAAGCCTGTGGCCGATGTTCGTTTGTGCTGGACTGGCACAGCCCGGTGCCGGACAATACATCTTGATCGACTCAAGTCCTTCGGGAAACGCGAAAAACCATGGCGGATGACAGACTTCCACGCGACCCCTTGCTGCGCGAAGCGGCAGTGAAGGCGGCGGCGCCAGAAGCGCCGGCGCGTCCTTTCGTGCATCTTCGCGTCCACTCGGCCTATTCGCTGCTGGAAGGCGCGCTCCAACTCGGCAAGATCGTCGGCCATGCGGTCAAGGACGAGTGTCCGGCAATCGCGGTCACCGACACCAACAATCTGTTCGGCGCGCTCGAATTCGCGCAGAAGGCGGTGAAGGACGGCATCCAGCCGATCATCGGCTGCCAGATCGCGCTCGCCTTTTCCGGCGAGAACGTCGACGGCCAGCGCGACCGCCGGCGGCAGGGGCCCGAGATGCGGCCAGTCGTGCTTATCGCGGCGACCGAAGCCGGCTATTCCAATCTGGTCAGGCTGGTAAGCCGCGTCTATCTGGAGACGCCGCCCGGCGAAGCCGTGCATCTGACCAGCGAGATGCTGGAGGGCCAGACCGACGGGTTGATCTGCCTCAGCGGCGGTCCCCGCGGCCCTATCGGCGCGGCTCTGAAGGAGGATCGACGCGATCTCGCGGAGACCCGGCTGTCGACCCTGAAAGCCCTGTTCGGCGATCGGCTCTATGTCGAACTGGAACGAGTTTCCGGTTACGACCGGCTGATAGAACATTCCACGATCGATCTCGCCTATGCCCACGAATTGCCGCTCGTCGCCACCAACGAGGCGTTCTTCTCCTCGCGCGACGATTATGACGCGCATGATGCGCTGATCGCCATAGCGGAGGGCTCGGTCGTCGCCGTGGACAATCGCCGCCGGCTTTCACCGGATAACTTCCTGCGTAGCCAGGCTGAGATGGCAGCGTTGTTCGCCGATCTGCCGGAAGCGATCGACAACACGGTCGAGATCGCGTTGCGCTGCTCCTACTATCCGAAAACCCGCAGCCCGATCCTGCCGCGCTTTACCGGCGGCGACGCGTCGGACAAGGACGCAGCCGAGAAGGCCGAGGCCGCCGAACTTGCCCGCCAGGCGCGTGAAGGGCTGGAGGCCCGGCTTGCCGCGCACGGACCGACGCCGGGCTATACGGTCGAGCAATACCGCGAGAGGCTCGAGTTCGAGCTCGGCATCATCGAGAAGATGAAATTCCCAGGCTACTTCCTGATCGTTGCCGACTTCATCAAATGGGCCAAGTCGCAAGGCATTCCAGTCGGGCCGGGGCGCGGCTCGGGTGCGGGCTCGCTGGTCGCCTATTCCACCACCATCACCGACATCGATCCGCTGCGTTTCTCGCTGCTGTTCGAGCGCTTCCTCAATCCGGACCGCGTGTCGATGCCCGATTTCGACATCGACTTCTGCCAGGACCGCCGCGAAGAGGTGATCCGCTATGTCCAGCAGAAATATGGACGCGACCAGGTCGGCCAGATCATCACCTTTGGAACGCTGCAAGCCCGCGCGGTGCTGCGCGACGTCGGTCGCGTGCTGCAGATGCCTTACGGCCAGGTCGACAAGCTGTCCAAGATGGTGCCGCAGAACCCGGCCAATCCGGTAAAACTGGCGGACGCCATCGCCAACGAGCCGCGTTTTGCCGAGGAGGCCGAAAAGGAGCCGATCGTCCAGACGCTGCTCGACATGGCACAGAAGCTGGAAGGGCTTTATCGCCATGCGTCGACGCACGCCGCCGGCATCGTCATCGGCGACCGGCCGCTGTCGGAGCTGGTGCCGATGTACCGCGATCCTCGTTCGGACATGCCGGTCACCCAGTTCAACATGAAATATGTCGAACAGGCCGGGCTGGTGAAGTTCGACTTTCTCGGCCTGAAGACGCTGACCGTGCTGGAGACGGCGGTGAAGCTGATACGCCGCCGCGGCATCGATATCGACCTGGCGACGATCCCGCTCGACGATCCCGAAACCTACGCCATGCTGTCGCGCGGCGAAGTGGTCGGGGTGTTCCAGGTGGAAAGTGCCGGCATGCGCAAGGCGCTGATCGGCATGCGGCCCGACTGCATCGAGGACATCATCGCGCTGGTCGCGCTCTACCGGCCGGGACCGATGGAGAACATCCCGACCTACAACGCCAGGAAGCACGGCGAGGAGGAGATGGCCTCGATCCATCCCAAGATCGACCATCTGGTGAAGGAGACGCAAGGCGTCATCGTCTACCAGGAACAGGTGATGCAGATCGCGCAGGAGTTGTCCGGCTATTCGCTGGGCGAAGCCGACCTTTTGCGCCGCGCCATGGGCAAGAAGATCCGCGCCGAGATGGACAAGCAGCGTGAGCGCTTCGTCTCGGGCGCCGTCGAACGCGGCGTGGCCAAGCCGCAGGCCGACTTCATCTTCGACCTGCTTGCCAAGTTCGCCGACTACGGCTTCAACAAGTCGCACGCGGCCGCATACGCCGTCGTCTCCTACCAGACCGCCTATCTCAAGGCGCATTATCCGGTCGAGTTCCTGGCGGCGTCGATGACGCTCGACATGGGAAACACCGACAAGCTCGCGGATTTCCGCCAGGATGCGCTGCGCCTCGGCATCGAGGTGGTGGCGCCGTCGGTGATGACAAGCTTTCGTCCCTTCGAGGTCGGGGAGAACCGCATCTACTATTCGATGGCCGCGCTCAAGGGCGTCGGGGACGCGGCGGTCGAGCATATCGTCGCCATGCGCGGCGAAAAGCCGTTCAAGAGCCTGGCCGATTTCTGCGAAAGGGTCGATCCGAAAATCGTCGGCAAGCGCGTCTTCGAAAGCCTGATCATGGCTGGAGCGCTGGACTGTTTCGGCCATGACCGCGCTGCGATGATGGCTGGCGTCGAGCGGATGATGGGGCTGGCATCGCTGGCGCAACAGAACGCCGTCTCTGGTCAAGCCGATATCTTCGGCGCATCCCTGGGGGCGCAGTCGCAGGCGCTCAACCTGCCGGTGACGGAACCGTGGCTCGCCGCCGACCGCCTGCACCGCGAATTCCAGGTGGTCGGTTTCTATCTCTCCGCCCATCCGCTGGACGAGTACAAGGCGGCGCTGCAGAAGATGCGGGTGCAGAACTGGGCGGAGTTTTCGGCCGCGGTCAAGCGCGGTGCCACCGCAGGGCGCCTCGCCGGCACCGTGACCACCAAGCAGGAGCGCAAGACGCGGACCGGCAACAAGATGGGCGTGGTGCAGTTCTCGGACACGTCCGGCCAGTATGAGGCGGTGCTGTTTTCCGAAGGATTGGCGCAGTATCGCGACATGCTGGAGCCGGGCCGCTCCGTGGTCATCACCGTGGCGGCGGAGGACAGGCCGGAGGGCGTCAACCTGCGCATCCAGACAGTGCAGTCGCTTGAGGACGAGGCCAGCCGCATCCAGAAGGCACTGCGCATCTTCGTCAGAAACGATGCGCCTGCCTCGATCATTCAATCGCAGCTTACCCAGCGTGGTGAAAGTCAGGTGAGCATCATCGTTATCAAGGAAGAAGCGCAGGGCGAGGTGGAGATTGCCCTGCAGGGGGGCTACCGCGTCTCGCCGCAAATCGCCTCGGCGATGCGCGCCGTGCCAGGCGTGGTCGAAGTGGAGCTGGTGTGATCGCCCCTTCCGGGGACTGGTGGCAATCCGCCGGGCGGCATCCGCCGCTCAAGTCACCGCAATTGCCATGAAGACGAAAGACAGCGACGGATTGCAGGACCGTTCCACAATGGCGTGGCTGCGCGACACGCTGCGCAAGCTCTACCACGGCCGCACGCCGGCGGCTTTTCGGTTTCAGCTGGTTGCGGTCATCATCGACCTGGCCATCATTGCCTTCTTCATCGCCACGCCCGTCATCCAGCAGTCGGCCTCATTCCTGTGGCTCGACTATGCGGTGGCGGCTCTGGTCGCCGCCGACCTGGTTGCCAGGCTGCTTGCCTCGAACGACATGCTGCGGCTGATGAAGCAGCCGACCTCCTGGGTGGACATTTTCATCCTTTTGACGCTGCTGATGCCGACGGCGCTGGCCAATCTCGGCTTTCTGCGCATTCTGCGGCTGTGGTCGCTGTCGCGCAGCGGTTCGCTCTGGCGGCATTTCGAGATGCAGGGCCTGCGGCCCTGGCGCGAAGCGAGCCACGCGGTGATCAATCTCTTGACGTTCCTCTTCGTGATCACCGGTTTCGTCTACACTTTCTTCTTCCGCAGCGGAGCGGGGCTGGAAAGCTACATCGACGCGCTTTACTTCACCGTCGCGACGGTGACCACGACCGGGTTCGGCGACATCGTGCTGCCGGGAATGGCGGGGAAACTGACGGCGATCGTGACCATGATCATCGGCATATCGCTGTTCGTCAGGCTGGCGCAGGCGATCTTCCGACCGGCCAAGGTGTTCTTTCCCTGTCCGCAATGCGGCCTGCAACGGCACGAGCCGGACGCCGTTCACTGCAAGGCCTGCGGCCACCTCCTCAACATACCCGACAATGGTGATTGAGGGGCGATTGAGGCGCGCTACGATGCCGCCGCTTGCGCCGGCTTTGGCTGCCGGCGCTGCAGGTTGAGCATATTGCCCATCAGGATCAGCAATGCCCCGCCTGCGGTGAAGGCGTCGATCTGCTCCTGGTAGAGCAGCCAGCCGATCAATGCCGACAGCGGCACGCGCAGGAAATCCATCGGCGAAATGACGGTGGCATCGGCATAGCTCAGCGCCCAGGCCATGCAGAAATGCGACGACATGCCGGTGAAGGCGATCAGCAGGATCCACGGCCACAGCTCGAGCGACGGGTTGCGCCATTCGTAGAGCGCCGGGACCAGGCCGAGCACCGACTGGATGATCAACATCCAGAAGATGATTCGCACAACGCTGTCGGTCCGCGTCAGCGACTTGACCAGGACCAGCGAGATGCCGAAGCACATTGCCGCGCCCAGCACGACCAGATGTCCCGGATCGACCGAGCCGACGCCTGGGCGCACGATGATCACGACACCGATCAGCCCGAGCGCCACGGCGCCGAGCTTCGGCCGGGTGAGCCTTTCGCCGAGAAAGGTGACCGCAAGGATCGCCGTCCAGATCGGCGTCGTGAATTCGATCGAGATCAGCACCGCCAAAGGGATCAGCGTCAGGGCGTAGAGCCACGCCGCCTGGCCGGTATAGTGAACCACGTTGCGCGTGACATGGGCGAGGGGGCGCCCAGTGCGCATGGCGGCAAAGCCGCCATTTTGCATGACCAGCGGCAGCAGGATGAAAAAGCCGATCACCGAGCGCAGCTCCAGCACCTGGAAAACGTTGAGCTCGGCCGTGGTGGCGCGGCCCGCGACCGACATCGCCAGGAACGAGGCGATCGACAGCGCCATCCAGAACGCGGCCTTGGGGATGGAAGGGGTGGGTGCCATTTCCGCTATGTCGCAGGCCGTGGCTTTTGCCGCAACCGCTAGCAGCCGCATTCTTCTGGGCCAGCCGGATGTTGCAAAACAGTCATGTTGAAGGCGGAACCTGGCACGGCAGGGGGCGTTGAGTTCCGAATATCGGAAGTGCTTCGCAGGTGCCTTTCAATGTCGATAGGAGAATTTCGATGAGATCATTTGCGCAATTTGCGCTTGCTGGCTGCCTGTTGGTCACGGCAGGCGCGGCACATGCCGACGAGTCCAGATTTCTCCAGTCGTTCAAGGGCAATTTCACCGGCAAGGGCATTGTCAAGGTGACTACCGACGCGCCGACGGTGAATGTGTCCTGCACGTTCAGGTCAAACGCGACGTCGACCTCATTGTCGCTCGATGGCAATTGCCGAGGGCTTATCGTGGTGACGCGCGCCATCAGCGCGGACCTGAGGACTGCCGGAGCGAAATATAGCGGCACTTATGTCGGGTCTCGTACCGGGCCTGCGCAATTGAACGGCACCCGTTCGGGCAACGCGATCAATCTCGGCATCCATTGGGCCAAGGAGGTCAATGGTGACCGAAAGGCGCAGATGAAGGTCGAGAAACGAGGCGAGAACGGCATGCGGCTGACGGTGATCGACACTGATCCGAAAACCGGCAAGAGCATGGTGACAAGCAGGATCGACCTGCAGCGCACCTAAATCTCGACAGCTGATATCCATTATCAGTCTTCCAGCGGCTCTGGCGGGTGGGTGTCGCGGCCTTTGCCGAACGTATAGCCGGTTTCCACCGCCTTGCGGCCGAACTTGTCGCGCAGCGCGTCGATGGCGCTTTCGGCCATGGCCCGCTTGCGCGACTGGATATCGACCAGATCGGGCGGATCGGCCTTGTCATCGGCGGAAAGATCGCTGACGCCGATGCCGAGCAGCCGGTATTTGGTGCCGTCGGTTTCCTTGCGCAGCAGCTCGACCCCGGTCGAAAAGATACGGTCGGCGAGCCGGGTCGGGTCGCCGAGCTGGCGGTTGCGGGTGCGGATCTTGAAATCCTGCGTCTTCAGCTTGAGCACCACCGTGCGCCCGGCGATGCCGGATTTCTTCAGCCGCGCCGAGACCTTTTCCGAAAGGCCCCGCAGCACCGAGACCAGCTCGTCCAGCGAAGCGATATCGGTGTCGAAAGTGGTTTCGGCCGATACGCTCTTGGCGTCCTGGTCGGGATCGACGCGGCGGACGTCCTCGCCGCGCGAGAGCCGGTAAAGCCGGTCGCCCATCACGCCATAGCGGCGCATGAGGTCGCCACGGTCCATCTTCTGGAGCTGGCCGATGGTGCGGATGCCGTCCTGTTCGAGCGTGGCGTTGAATGCCTTGCCGACCCCCCAGATCATGCTCACCGGCTGTGCGGCGAGGAAACCCACGGCTTCCGCTTCGCCGATGACCGAGAAGCCGCGCGGTTTGCGGAAATCCGACGCCACCTTAGCCAGGAACTTGCAGTAGGACAGACCTGACGAAACGGTGATGCCGATCTCCTTCTCGACGGCCAGCGCGAAACGGGCCAGCACCACCGCCGGCGGCAGGCCGTGCAGCCGTTCGGTTCCGGCAAGGTCGAGAAACGCCTCGTCGATCGAGAGCGGCTCGACCAGCGGCGTCAGCGCCTGCATCATGGCGCGCACCTCGCGCCCGACGACCACGTATTTTTCCATATTGGGCGGGATAACCACCGCTTCGGGGCAAGCCTCGAGCGCCTTGAACATGGGCATGGCGGAACGCACGCCCCTTATCCGGGCGATGTAGCAGGCGGTGGAGACGACGCCGCGCTTGCCGCCGCCGATGATCAGCGGCTTGTCCTTCAGCGCCGGGTTGTCGCGTTTTTCGATTGCCGCATAGAAAGCGTCGCAGTCGATATGGGCCAGATGCAGCCGGTACAGCTCGGGATGACGGGCAAGCCTGGGGCTGCCGCATCGCTCGCAGCGCCTGGCGTCGCTGCGCTGAAAGGCCAGGCAGTCGCGGCAGAAACCGTGATCAGGATTATTGACAGGAGCCGCCATCGCTGCGAACATAAAGAGAACAAACACAATGGTACGACAGTGCAAGGCTAGCGACAAGCTTGGCCTGGGGAGAACGCATGAGCACGACCATAGTGCCGCTGGCGCCTGAGCTCTGGCCTGAATTCGAAGATCTCTTCGGCAAGCAGGGCGCCTGCTACGGCTGCTGGTGCACGCATTTCCGGCTGGCGCCGGCGGCTCGTCGCGAAAGCAGCCGCGAACGCAACAAAGACCACATCAGGGCGCGCATCGAAGCAGGCCCGCCACCGGGCATGCTGGCGTTCGAGGACGGCAAGGCAGTCGGCTGGATGCAGATCGGGCCGCGCGCCGACGTGCCCGAGTGGAACAACCGGGGCCGGGGCTCGGCTCCGGTCGATCCCGCGGACGCATCGGATCCGAGCGTCTGGGCAATTTCCTGTTTCTTCATCCGCGCCAAGGCACGGGGCCGGGGCATCAGCCATCGCCTGGTCGAAGGCGGCATCGATTTCGCCCGCAGGAACGGCGCGCGAATGGTGGAAGCCTGCCCGATAGACCTGTCGAAGGATTCACGCTCCATCGGGCTGTTCGTGGGCTCGTCGCGCGTGTTCGAGAAGGCCGGGTTCGAGCGGCTCCTGGAACGCAAGGCGGGCCGGCCGTTGATGCGGCTGGTGCTGGAGCCGAGCGCCTGAACTTCGCCGTCTTGCAGTTGTGACGGTCTTTCCCTACCAGAAGTAGGAGACGATTTTGCCTTTTCGACCAAACGGAGAATTCTACGTGAACCGGATGTTGCCAATCGCCTTTACCGCGCTTCTGCTCAGCGCGCCCGCTTTCGGCCAGAGCGTCGACAGCCAGGGTGCGAAGCAGCTATCCGAGAACCTGTCCCGCTATGTCGGCAAACAGGCCCTCGACAAGGGCATCCTGAAGGTCTCGGTCGAAGGCGGCGCCTACAAGATCATGTTCGATTTCAAGGCGCTCGCCGGCACCTTGCCCGACCAGAAGCTGTTGAAATTCGACTTTGCGCCCTACGCCCTGCTGGTCAAGCCGCGCAGCGACGGGACCTGGGATGTCTCGATGGATCTTTCGCACAGCGCCTCCTTCGAGTTCAACGGGCCGCAGGGGCTGCAGAGCACGCAATTTTCTATCAAGGACGGCAAGGGTTCCGGTGTCTACGACCCCAATCTGGCGGCCTTTACCAGCGGCACCAGTTCGATGGCGGGCATGACGATGGTGTCGCAAGATGCCAAGCAGCACATGGAAGTCAGCGCCGACGGCGGCACCGCGACCATGGCCGCCACCAAGGCTGCCAATGGCGGGGTCGATTTCACGTTTTCGCAAAAAGTGTCGAACTTTGTCGAGGCGATCAAATTCGACGATGCCGAAAGCGGACTGAAATTCCCGGTCACCGTCAAATCACCGGAACTGTCGGTGGAGGCCAAAGGCAAGGGCGTGCAGACCAAGCCGCTGCTCGATCTCGTGGCATTTGCCGTCGCCAATGAGAACGAAGCCTCGCTGAAACCCAACCAGGCGCAGCTCAAATCGCTTCTGCTCGCCGCGCTTCCGGTGTGGGAGCGCATCGACGGGACATACGGGTTCAAGGATTTCGCGGTCGAGAGCCCGGTCGGCACGTTCGGCGCGGCGCAGCTCAGCACCGCCTTCGGAATGGATGGCGTCGCCCAGAGCGGTACGATCGGCTACGGGATCAAGGCGTCGGGGTTGACCGTGCCGCAGCAGCTTCTGCCGAGCTGGAGCATGGCGCTGCTGCCGACCGATATCGACCTGAACTTCGGCGGCGCCAATATCGATCTCGACAGCATGGCGAAGAAGGCAATCGAAGCCTTTGATCTTAACAAGAACCCGCCGCTGTCGGCCGAATTCGGAGAGCAGCTCAAAACCGACTTCATGGCCAAGACGCCGAAGGTCGTCATTGGCCATAGCACCATCAAGAACAAGGATACCGAAATCGCCTTGGAAGGCGAAATGACGTTTCCTGGAGAGAAGCCGGAAGCCAATGTGACGGTGGACGTCGCCGGCTTCGACAAGATCGTCGAAGGCCTGCAGGAAGCGGCGAAATCGGAACCGGAGGTGGCGCAGTACGTCCCTGTGGCCCTGATGGTGAAAGGGTTCGGCAAGACCTTGACGGACGGCCGTATGGAATGGGTCGTCAACGCCAAGCCGGACGGTTCGGTCATTGTCAACGGCGTCATGCTGAAGCCGGCCGCCCCTGCCGAGGACGACAGCATTGACGATGGCGGCGACGAGACGGACCAGGCGGATCCGACACCGTAGCCACTCGGCTCACCAAAGCGCGTCGCCTTCGAAGGGATTGGCGCGACGCGCCTCAAGCCTTCGTTTTATGCTTGTCGCTCAAACCGGGCGACAAGAGTCAGACTTCGCTCGACCTGGCGATCGGGGCGCCGCCTTGGGATCGTCACTCATATGGAATGCTCGTGGTTATCGTCGCCCAGCGGCAGCGCGCGCAACGCCTTGCCGACGGAGGCCGGTGGCGTGCCGGTTTCCTCGGCAAAACGCAGCAATGTGGGTTCGTGGGCGAGAACGAACTGCAGCACACCGGCCAGAAATCCCGGCTCGCCGGCAGCTTTGCGGATCGAATGCGCCTCGATGCCGGTGATGGCCAGGAAGCGAGGCAGCAGTTCGGGATCAGAGGCGACGAAGGCCAGAGCCTTCACGGCAATGGTTTCGGCCTCTTCGCGCATTGACGCTGCGTTTGCCATCATTACCTTTCAGGGTATGCGGAATGTGAGTCTCTTCCGCAGTAATGGCAAGCGTCGCTTGCGGCAAGTCGTTACCTCTTCAGTGCGGGACCCGAGGTGGAAACGGAGCAGCTTTTCTCGCCGCAGGTTTCCGTTTCGTCAATCATATTGCCGTAGAGTCGACTAGGGTTTGGTGCGTCCCGGAAGGGCGCATAACGGCCGCCTTCGAGCGGAACAGCGGCCGGGACGGGATATCGATGCCTAAGAAGGTCATGATCGTCGAGGACAATGAGCTCAACATGAAGCTCTTTCGGGACCTCATCGAAGCAAGCGGTTACGAGACAGTTCGCACCCGCAACGGTCTGGAAGCGCTCGATCTGGCGCGTCAGCACCGGCCGGATCTCATTTTGATGGACATCCAGTTGCCTGAAGTGTCTGGGCTGGAGGTGACGAAATGGCTGAAGGAAGACGACGACCTGCACGTCATCCCGGTCATTGCCGTCACTGCCTTCGCGATGAAGGGCGACGAGGAGCGCATCCGCCAGGGCGGCTGCGAGGCTTACATCTCCAAGCCGATCTCGGTGCCGCGCTTCATCGAAACCATCAAGTCTTACCTGGGTGATTCCTGATGCACCTTGCCGCCAAAGCCGGAGCCTTGTGAAATGACCGCTCGGATTCTCGTCGTCGACGACATCCCTGCCAATGTCAGGCTGCTGGAGGTTCGGCTGCTGGCCGAATATTTCGAGGTGTTGACCGCCACCAACGGCCCGGATGCGATCGAGACCTGCGAGAACGGTAAAGTCGACGTCGTGCTGCTCGACGTCATGATGCCAGACATGGACGGCTTCGAGGTCTGCCGCCGCCTGAAGAGCGATCCGGCGACGTCGCATATTCCAGTGGTGATGATCACCGCACTCGACCAGGTTTCCGACAGGGTGCGCGGGCTTGAGGTCGGCGCCGACGATTTCCTGACCAAACCCGTCAACGACCTGCAACTGATGACGCGCGTCAAGAGCCTCGTCAGGCTGAAGTCGCTGACCGACGAGTTGCGGCTGCGCGCTTCGACCACGCGCAACATCGGCATCGAAGAGTTGCTCAGCCGCAATTTCGCCTCCGAAGACACGACGCCGAAAGTGCTTCTGATCGATGAGCGCAAATCGTCGATCGAGCGCGTCCAGAAGATGCTGCGCGACTGTGCTGACCTGGATGTCGCCAGCGATCCGCATGCCGGCTTCTTCCAGGCGGCGGAGACGCCCTATGAATGCGTGATGATCTCGACGAGCTTCGCCGATTTCGATCCGCTTCGGCTCTGCTCGCAACTGCGCTCGCTCGATCGCACACGCTTCCTGCCGATCATCCTGCTGGCGGAGGAGGGCGAGGAGGAGCGCATCATCCGTGGTCTCGAACTCGGCATCAACGACTATCTGATGCGGCCTATCGACCAGCAGGAACTGACGGCGCGGTTGCGCACCCAGGTGCGCCGCAAGCGCTACAACGACCAATTGCGCGCCAGCGTGACGCAGACGATCGAAATGGCGGTGACCGACGGGCTGACCGGGCTGCACAACCGCCGCTATCTCGACAGCCATCTCCAGACGCTGTTCGACCGCGCCGTGGCGCGGCGTCGGCCGCTGTCGGTGATGATCACCGACCTCGATCGCTTCAAGTCGATTAACGACACGCACGGCCATGACGGTGGCGACGAGGTGCTGCGGGAATTCGCGCGGCGGCTGCGCAAGAACGTGCGCGGCATCGATCTGGCCTGCCGGTTCGGCGGTGAGGAGTTCGTAGTGGTCATGCCTGACACCGATGGAGCGATCGCCGAAAAGGTGGCCGAACGCATCCGCGCCGAAATCGCCCAGATGCCGTTCGTCATCGGGCCTGACGGCAAGGCCATCGAGGTCACCGTCAGCGTCGGCGTGTCGTCGGTGCTGAAGGGGGTGGATACGGTGGCGGCGCTGATGAAACGCGCCGATCTGGCGCTCTATGAAGCCAAGAGCGGTGGCCGCAACCGCGTCGTCGCCAAGGCTGCCTGACGGACCGGGTAAGAGTATCCGTCAATCCGGCAAGGTTACCCATTTACCTTAATCCAAGCGATTCACGAGGCTTGGTTAAGAAACTGTTGATTTTCATAAGCTCTTGCGCAAATGTGCGGCCACAGACAGAGCGACGCCGGCACGAGGACAGACAGCCGGGTCGATCAAAAAATACCCCATGATGCTCAGGTCCGCCGCATCTCCTGGGTCCGTGGGGTCGGCCGGCCGGCGCTGGCACATAGTGGCCTCCTCGTACCGCTGCCAAACGCCGACCGGCCCCCTTTCAAAATAGCATCAGGATTCTGCGCCAAGCTCCGGATATCAGGAGCTTTTTGCGCACAGGATATCGACAGCATTTGGACTGTAAAAGGCGAGCCACGATGTGAAGAGCTGCGGCGCACGCTCTCTTGCCCTCCGGCAGAGGGCGTTGCTCCTCACTTCATACATATGGCGCCCAAGGGGCTTGCTTCAAGCCCGGGTTCCTCCCGTAAAACCGCGGCCCTAGCCAATGGGAGCGGAGTGACGGGAATGCGTGCACCGACAGATGGATCGCGTCGAAATCATGCGGTGATTGTCGCCGGGGGCGGCCCGACAGGATTGATGCTGGCAGGCGAACTCGCATTGGCGGGCATCGACGTCGCCATTGTCGAGCGGCGCCCGACCCAGCAGCTGATTGGCTTGCGCGCGGGTGGCCTGCACGCACGCACAATCGAGGTGCTCGACCAGCGCGGGATCGCCGACCGGTTCCTCTGCCAGGGGCGATGCTTCCCGACCGTCGGCTTCCACATGATCCGTTTGGACATCAGCGACTTTCCCAGCCGGCACAACTATCTGCTGGCGCTGCGGCAAAACCACATCGAGCGGATATTGGCCGACTGGATCAGCGAATTGGGGGTGCCGATCCATCGCGGACAGGAAGTCACGGATTTCATGCAGGACGACAGTGGCGTGGATGTGGGGCTTTCCGATGGCCGACGGATGAAGGCGCAGTACCTCGTCGGATGCGACGGTGGACGCAGCACGATCCGCAAGGCGGCGGGCATCGAATTCGCTGGATGGGATCCGACGATGAGCTGGATGATCGCCGAGGTCGAGATGTCGGAAGAACCGCCATTGGGCTTTCGCAGCGACGCCCACGGAACCCATGCGATAGGCAAGATCGAGGACGGCGACCGGTTGGGCATCGTGCTGACCGAGAAACGACTGATCATCGGTGGTGAACCGACATTGGACGATCTCCGCGAGGCGCTCACCGTTATCTATGGCACCGATTTCGGCGTCCACAGTCCGACCTGGCTCTCTCGTTTCACCGATATGACGCGCCAGGCTGCCGCTTACCGCGACAGACGTGTCCTGCTGGCCGGCGACGCTGCGCATATCCATCCCCCAATGGGCGGACAGGGCCTCAACATCGGCGTGCAGGACGCGGTCAACCTGGGTTGGAAGCTGGCCCAGGTCGTCAAACGGGCATCACCGGACAGTCTGCTCGACAGCTACCATGCCGAGCGCCATCCGGTCGCCGCCCGCGTGTTGCGCAACACGATGGCGCAGGTCGCGCTTCGCCGCATGGATGACCGCACCAAAGCCTTGGGCGACACCATCGCCGAACTGCTCGCCATGGATGAACCACGCAAACGAATCGCCGCAGAGATGTCCGGCCTGGGTGTCCACTACGACCTCGGGGAGGGGCACGCGCTGCTTGGGTGGCGAATACCCGACCTCGATCTGCTCACCGCCAGCGGGCCGGTGCGGCTGTTTACCTTGCTGCACCATGCCCGACCGGTGCTGATCAACCTCGGCACGCCCGGCAGACTTGACATCAAGCCGTGGGCGGATCGGGTCCAGCAGGTCGACGCCGTGTACGACGGCGACTGGGAGCTGCCAGTTCTCGGGGCCGTCGCCGGGCCCGACGCGGTGCTGATCCGCCCCGACGGGTACGTGGCATGGGTTGGTTCCGGAAGCCAACAGGGACTGGCCGATGCGCTGACCACCTGGTTCGGGCCGCGCGTTGATGTGGCGTAGCAGGGTCGAGGCCGGCCTGGCGCATCGCCCGCAGACGCGTGCTTGTCATGCGTTGCGAGCTTTTACGGTGTTAGGTCTCCTGACATCCCGTTGACAGGAGGTACCATCTGTGCAGAAATTGGTTGGACCATTGGACCACTTGGAACGCGCGTGGATCAAAACAGCCTGCCACCTATTCAGACGACGGCGCGTGACGACGCCGTGCTGAAGGCGTTGGTAGGCTTTGTTCGTGCCGAGGCCCTCCAGCCGGGCGAGCGGCTGCCAACGGAACGCATCCTGGCCGAGCGGCTGAAGGTCAGCCGCAACACGGTGCGCGAGGCGCTGACGCGCTGGGAAGGGCTCGGGCTGGTCGAGCGCCGGCAAGGCAGCGGCACCTATCTCAAGGCAGCCGTTTCGCCGGACATGTTGCATCTGCCGCTGACGCTTGCGGGCGGCAACGACTTCACCAGCCTGATGCAGACGCTTGAAATCCGTCGCGCGCTGGAGGCGGAAGCCGCCGCCCTTTGCGCCGAACGCGCGAGCCAGACCGATATCGCCGAAATCGAGCGCAAGCTCGACATCATGGAGCAGGCGTTCCGCACGCGCGAGGGCATGTCTTCGGAAGAGGACTGGGAGTTCCACCAGGCGATCTACAGGGTTTCCGGCAACCCGCTGTTCGAACAGATCATCGCCGCCATGCACGAATTGTTCCACCGCTTCTGGGAGCATCCGCTGGGCGTGCGCGATTTCGGCCACGCCAGTTTTCCCTATCATCGGACCATTTACGAGCGCATCGCCGCGCGCGACCCGCACGGCGCCCGCGCCGAAGCGCTCAAGCTGATCGCCACCGTCGAGGACGATCTCAAGCGCGGCGCCGCCAAACTCAAACTTTCGAGCCAGACATGAACGAGCATCCCTCAGGTTTCGATCACGACTATCTTGCCGAGGCGGCGACGCTTCTGGCGCATGACGAACCTTTCCCCGGTGGGGCGGTGGTGCCGCCGATCTACCAGACATCGCTGTTCACCTTCGCCAACTATGCCGAGATGGCGGATACTTTTGCCGGCAAACGGAAGCAGCCGATCTATTCGCGCGGCGACAATCCGACGGTGATGGAGTTCGAGGCACGCGTCGCCGCGCTCGAGGGCGCCGAGGCCGCGCGCGGCTTTTCCAGCGGCATGGCGGCGATCAGCGCCACGGTGCTCGCCTTCGTCGGCGCCGGCGAGCGCATCGTTGCGGTGCGCAATTGCTATGGTGATGCCTATCGGCTGTTCGAGCGGCTTTTGCCGCGGCTCAACATCAGGGTCGACTATGTCGACGGCTCCGATCCGGATGCGGTGGCGGCGGCCCTTCCGGGCGCCAGGCTGCTCTATCTGGAGAGCCCGACCTCGATGATGTTCGAGTTGCAGGACTTGGCTCACCTGACCCGGCTGGCGAAGGAGCAGGGCATCGTCACCACGATCGACAATTCCTGGGCGACACCGGTGTTCCAGAAGCCGATCACGCATGGCGTCGATCTGGTGCTGCATTCGGCTTCGAAATATCTCGGCGGCCATAGCGATACGGTCGCCGGCGTGGTGGCAGGCTCGGCCGCCCACATCAAGCACATCAACGAGCAGACCTATTCCTATCTCGGCGGCAAGCTTTCGCCCTTCGAGGCCTGGCTCTTGCTGCGCGGGCTGCGCACGCTGCCGCTGCGCCTGCCGCATCACATGAAGAGCGGGCTTGCCATCGCCGAGCGGCTGAAGGCGCATGGCAACGTCGAGCGCGTCAACCACCCCGCCTATTCGAACCATCCGGGCAAGGCGACGCTTGCTGGTTACGCGGGGTTGTTCTCCTTCGAGGTCACCGAGGATATCGACATCCCCGTCTTCGTCGATGCGTTGAAATATTTCCGCATCGGCGTGAGCTGGGGCGGCCATGAGAGCCTGGTCGTGCCGGCCAAGGCGTCGCTGGAGCAGACGCCGGGACTGAATTCGATGGCGCGCTTCGGCGTCAGCCCCCGAACAATCCGCTTCAATGTCGGATTGGAAAGTGTCGAGGACCTGTGGGCCGACGTGGCGCAGGCCTTCGAAAAAGCCAGAAAATAACGAGCCGCTTCAAAATGGGAGTCTTGAAGATGAAAAAACTGACCGTCATGCTTGCCACAGCCGCGGGATTGGCGATTTCCGCCGGAAACGCGCTGGCCGATTCGACCCTGAAAATGGTCGAAGTCATCACCAGCCCGCCGCGCACGGAGTTCCTGAAGAAGCAGATCGCCGAATTCGAAAAGGCCAATCCCGGCATCAAGGTCGAGCTGGTCTCGCTGCCCTGGGGCCAAGCTTTCGAAAAGTTCCTGACCATGGTGCAGGCAGGCGATACGCCCGACGTGGTCGAGATGCCGGAACGTTGGATGGGCCTCTACGCCAACAACGCCCAGCTCGAGGATCTCGGCCCGTACATGGCCAAGTGGGACGACGCCAAGACGCTCGGCGAGCGCGCCAAGCAGTTCGGCTCGACCGTCAACAACACCCAGTTCATGATCCCTTACGGCTACTATGTGAACGCGCTGTTCTGGAACAAGAAGCTGTTCAAGGAAGCCGGCCTCGACGGCCCGCCGGCCACGCTCGACGAGTTCGTCGCCGATTCCAAGAAGATCTCGGCGTTGCCCGGCAAATACGGCTACTGCCTGCGCGGCGGGCCCGGCGCCTTCAACGGTATGCACATGTTCATGAACATCGCCGCCGGCAAGGGCGGCTACTTCAACGAAGACGGCACCTCGACCATAAACGAGGAGGGCTCGGTCAAGGGCCTGCAGATGCTGGCAGACATGTACAAGCAGGGCCTGGCGCCCAAGGACGCGGTGAGCTGGGGTTTCAACGAAACCGTCACCGGCTTCTATTCCGGCACCTGCGCCATGCTCAACCAGGATCCGGATGCGCTGCTGGGTATAGCCGACAAGATGAGCGCAGACGACTTCGCCGTGGCGCCGCTGCCGGTCGGGCCGAGCGGCAAGTCCTATCCGACGCTCGGCTATGCCGGCTGGGCAATGTTCGCCAATTCGCAGCACAAGGACGACGCCTGGAAGCTGATGGCGACGCTGCTCTCGCCCAAGGACAATCTGGAATGGGCCAAGGAAGTCGGCGTCGTCCCGATCCACAACGGCGCCGACCAGGATCCGCATTTCAAGACCGAGCAGTTCAAGGGTTGGTTCACGGAGCTCAGCGACAGCGCCAAATATGAAATGGTGACGCCCCCGACGCATCTGGAGAACCTCGGCAATTTCGTCGACCAGGTGGCGATCAAGAACTTCCAGGAAGTATTGCTTGGCCAAAAGGCGGCCAAGGAGGTTGCCGACCAATGGGCCGCCTTCCTGACCAAGGAACAGCAGGACTGGATGGCGAAGAACAAGAAGTAGTTTTTTCTTCCTTCTCCCCGTTCACGGGGAGAAGGTGGCCCGATAGGGCCGGATGAGGGGCGGCGCTACGTTCTGTCAGCCTGGCGCTGCCCCTCATCTGCCTGCCGGCATCTTCTCCCCGTAAGCGGGGGAGAAGGACGCTCATTGTCCATCTCGATCCTCCTGGAGTCGCCCACAGCCAATGACTTATGCCGTGTCCGAAATACGACCCGCCGGGAGGCCGCGCCGCAAGCGGCTGACGCACGCTGCCACCGAACCCTGGTTTTATCTCAGCCCGGCGATCATCCTGCTGGTCGTGGTGCTTTTGGTGCCGCTGGTCATCGGCATCAGCTATTCGTTCCGTAAGTTTTCAGCCTTCAAGTCGGAGTATGTCGGGCTCGGCCAGTACCAGGCGATGCTGTCGGATGCCGTGCTCGGCCAGGCGCTGGTCAATACGTTGTGGTGGACGCTCTCCAGCCTGTTCTTCCAGTTCTTCCTCGGCCTTGGCCTGGCGCTGCTGCTCGACAAGCCGTTTCGGGGCCGCAAGGTGGTGCAGGCGCTGGTGTTCCTGCCCTGGGCGGTGCCGTCCTTCCTGTCGGGCCTGACATGGGCATGGCTGTTCAATCCGATCATCGGGCCGCTGCCGCACTGGCTGTTCGCGCTGGGGCTGAAGGCCGAGCCGACAAACGTTCTCTCCGATCCCTCGACCGCCATGTGGGGGCCGATCGTCGCCAATGTCTGGTTCGGCATCCCGTTCTTTGCCATCACGTTGCTGGCGGCACTGAAATCCATTCCCTCGGAACTGCATGAGGCGGCAGCGATCGACGGCGCCTCGCCCTGGCAACGCTTCACCAAGGTGACGCTGCCGTTCCTGGCGCCGACCATCGCCATCACGGTGATGCTGCGTACCATCTGGATCGCCACTTTCGCCGACCTGATCTTCGTCATGACCGAGGGCGGGCCGGCCGGGTCGACCAACACGGTGCCGGTCTACATCTATGTCAGTGCCTTCAAGTCGCTGGACAAGGGCTACGCATCGGCGGTTGCCGTGCTGCTGCTCGTCCTGCTCATTGCCTATGCGATCGCGCTGATCGCCATCCGCCGCTCCCTGGTGAGGCACGTCTGATGATTGCGGGACGCTCATCTTCGCAGCGCTTCTTCGGCGGCGTCGGGCTCTATGCGGCCATCGCGGCCTATGTGATCTTCGCCCTGTTCCCGATCTTCTGGACGCTGAAGATATCGGTTACGCCGGAACGGCTTCTCTATTCCGAAGGCATCACCTTCTGGCCGTCGCAGATGACGTTGCAGAACTTCGTCACCGTGCTCGAGGCGACCGACTTTCCGCGCTATTTCCTCAACAGCGTCATCGTCTCGGTTTCGACGGCTGCCCTGGTGACTGTCATCGCGACGCTTGCCGGCTATGCCATGTCGCGCTTCACCTTTCGCGGCAAGGCGGCACTGGCGCTGATGCTGCTTTTGACCCAGACTTTCCCGCTAGTCATGGTCATTCCACCGATCTATCGCGTGATGGGCCAGATCGGCCTGATCAACAGCCTGACCGGGCTGATCATCATCTACACCGCCTTCAATACCGCGTTTGCAACCTTCCTGATGCAGTCCTTCTTCGACGGCATACCGAAGGACCTGGAGGAGGCGGCGATGATCGACGGCTGCACACGCGCGCAGGCGATGCGCCGGGTGATCGTGCCGCTGACGCTACCCGGCATGGGCGCCACGCTCGGCTTTGTCTTCACCGCTGCCTGGAGCGAACTCCTGTTCGCGCTGATGCTGATCTCCAGCGATGACAAGAAGACCTTCGCCGTCGGCCTGCTCACCTTCATCGGCAAGTTCGCCGTCGACTGGGGGCAGATGATGGCGGCGTCGATCCTGGCGCTGATCCCGGTCTGCATCTTCTTCGGCTTCCTGCAACGCTATCTCGTCACCGGCCTCACCGCCGGCGCCGTAAAGGGATAATCGATGGCTTCCGTTACGCTGGAAAAAGTCCGCAAAGACTATGGCGCCGTGCGTGTGCTGCACGCGGTCGACCTCGACATCGCCGACGGCGAGTTCGTCGTCCTCGTCGGTCCGTCCGGCTGCGGGAAATCGACGCTTCTGCGCATGATCGCCGGTCTGGAGGAGGTTTCCGATGGCGAGATCCGTATCGGCGAGCGGCTGGTCAACGACGTCGCGCCGAAGGACCGCGACATCGCCATGGTGTTCCAGTCCTACGCGCTCTATCCGCATATGGACGTGTCGAAGAACATGGGCTTCAGCCTGATGCTGAGGAAGGCGGAAAAGCAGGCGATCGACGCGCGGGTCGACGGCGCCGCCAGGCGGCTTGGGCTGGACAATTTTCTGCAACGCCTGCCGCGCCAGCTTTCCGGCGGCCAGCGCCAGCGCGTCGCCATGGGCCGGGCCATCGTGCGCGATCCCAAGGTCTTTCTTTTCGACGAGCCGCTTTCGAACCTCGACGCCAAGCTGCGCGTGCACATGCGCGCCGAGATCAAGGCGCTTCACCAGCAACTGAAGACCACATCGGTCTATGTCACGCATGACCAGATCGAAGCCATGACCATGGCTGATCGCATCGTCGTGATGCATGACGGCGTCGTCCAGCAGGTCGGCGCGCCGCTCGACCTCTATGACCGGCCGGCCAACATGTTCGTCGCCGGATTCATTGGCTCGCCCGGCATGAATTTCCTGCCGGCGAGTGTTGAGAAGGGCGGCAAGGCGGATGCAGTGCTGTCCGATGGCCAGAAACTGCGATTGCCGGATGGCCTGCCACTCAGGGAAGGCGATGCGGTTACCGTCGGTTTGCGGCCGGAGCATATAAGGCTGGCGGATGACGGCCCGCTGCAAGGCGAAGTGGCGGTGGTCGAGCCGCTCGGCCTCTCGACGCAGTTCTACGTCAAGCTGGCCGGCCAGCAGCTTTGCGTGTTCGCCATGGGCCGCGCCGGCGTGAAGCCTGGCGAGACGGTGCGGCTATCGGCCGATCCGGCGGCGCTGCATGTTTTCGACCCGAAAAGCGCCGACCGGGTAGGGTAGGGGCGCGGCCGCCAAGCGGCCACTCTGTTGCCCGCTGGGCATATTCTAACCATACGGCCTTTTGGCGAGTCGAAACTTGCCTGACCCGGGCCAACCGCTTTGCGGAGCCACATTAATAGAAACCTCCTCCTGCCGCCATCATGTGGCGTCCTTTCATCAATCAGTTTGGTTCTTGAATCGCCGCAACGCGGCGGGGGGAGATTTATAATGCCTGCGAATAACAACTCCGCCGACGCTCGTATCACTGAACCATGCCGCGAGAATGACCAGCCTAGGCCGGTGAACCGGTATGTCAGAAGACGGCTTCCGTCTGCCATCACGCTCGGAGACCGGAGAATTGCTTTCATACGCAGCGAAATCACGGAACAGATTCAGTCGCGAATTGACGCCTAGCGGACAGCGAGGGCAGCAGTATCAAGCCACGCTCTATCCCAGGGCGGCCGGCAAAGCAGCCTAAATCTCTTTGAACTCCACCGTCCGCGGCGGGATATGAGCTAGGCTCAGCCGTTTGGTATTCTTGATTTCTGGTCAACTGCCGCCCTACTTTGGGCCATCATCAGGGACCTAGACGAATGATCTCGGTTTGCGGATACATCGGGGCGGTGATCGGTTGGAAGGCGCTCGAAAATGCCGGCGACATCCTAGATAAGATCGGCGAGACGCTGTTTGGCGGACGTTATAAAGCGATCTACGAGGACGTCGCATCCAAGCTGCGCGCTCATACAGGCGCGGTTCCAGCAAACCACGATTTGGAGCACGCCATTCGACTCAGTGAACTCACCTCTTCACTCGTGATGGTGCGCATGTATGTCGATACGCAAGAGGCCGACCAGTTGCGGCTTGGCGGACGGCCGCCGGAGCGTCGCGCGAGGATTCAGTTCGCTAGTGCCGCGCGCCGCTATCTGCATAAGCAGATCGGATTGGGCGGGCCATTCAAGCTAGAATCCAACAAGGACGTTGTCGATGAAATAGAGACAAACTTGGACGGCGCGCTATCGGCTCGCGACTTTGCAGCGGTCCAGGCGAGTCTGGATGCAGCGTGCAAGCGCGTTCTGCGCGATCTCATCGCTGGAACGGAGCAGGGAAAGGACCAACTGGCCGTTCCTGCCGATTTCGCGTCATTTTTTCGTGGAAAGGCGACAGATGATGAGCCGGGCTGGGCTCTTATTTTCCTTGCCTTCATGCGGGAGGCATTGAAGCAAAATCACAAAGCGGAGGTCGCCTTCGTCGCGTCTCGCCTTGGGTATTTGCGCAATTCGCTACCGAAACTCGAAGCCAAATTTGACCAATTTTTGCAGATAGCGAATTCGATAAAGAACGACACATCTGATATTAAAGATGATATATCTAAAATCCTAGCGATAGTTCAGAGACGTGAGTCTTATGTAATTGGAGGAATTAATTTTGAATTCCCCATTAAAATTGAAATAGCGATAAATGATCGTGGAGAGCTTATCATTTTCCACAGTCGGCCGTTTAACGATGATTTGTCTAAACTCGAATTCAATATGGACGAAAATCGACTCTCTCTAATCATGATTAAAGGATTCTCTTGTAATATACCAATACGATCTGAGTTATCAGTGTTTATGAGAAAGTCTACTCAGGCTTTAATGGTGCTTGTGAACGAGGAAGGTGGAAATCTAGTCGAGGGTGACTATGTGCCATTGCATGTCATGAAAAGGTACTTGGAACCACTTTCTTGTGGCTAGGGCAAAGCTGCGTAGAGACAAATTCTCTGGATCCTTGCTGAGGCGCCGTGGCTTTTGTCGTGGAGATTTATGCGGTGACGACGCGCACGCCTTTCGCGGTTTATGAGAGCCGCTCGACAAGGCCCCTGCCTCACGCGGGCTTTGTGACTATAGCAGCCCCATCGTTGGCCGTTATGCTGGGTTTGACTACCATCCAATGAAATCAATGCTTTAGGGACAAAAAACGCCGCCCGATGGGCGGCGTTTCGGCATTCTCTTGGAAAAACCAGATTACTTGATCTTGGTTTCCTTGAACTCGACGTGCTTCTTGGCGACCGGGTCGTATTTGCGGAACGACAGCTTGTCCGTCTTGGTGCGACTGTTTTTGCTGGTCACGTAGAAGAAACCGGTGTCGGCGGTCGACAGAAGCTTAATCTTGATGTTTGCGGCTTTGGCCATGGTATCAGTCCGTTTGTTCGTGGGGTTTTGGCCGCTGGAGCACGGGAAAACACCCGGACGCGGGAAACTTGCCGCGACACATAAAGAACGCGCCCGGAAAGTCAAGCCCGACGCGCCTTGCGGCCGTCACGGACGCCAATGCCTGTCGGCATTCATACGTGTTCCGCCTCCAGAACGATGGTTTTCTTCCAATCTCCCGTGGTGTTCCACCAGCGATTCGGATTGGCGCGGTCGTCCAACCCCTTGGAACGGCTGGCAAGGACCGGCTGAATGCGGATCACCGGCTCCTGGTAGCTGTGCGCTTGGAAGATCGCTTCGACGACGCGCGCCGCCAATTCCTGGTCATCGGGCAATTCGAACGAAACCTCGACCGTGCCGGGGCGCCGCCGCAATTCGGTCTCGGCGCCGGCGGCTGCGCCGTCAAGTGGCCGGTAGCGCTCGATGCCATGCGCCGACTGGTAGGCGTTGCGGTCATATTTACCCATGGCCAGCGGCGCCAGCGCCACCACGGCGTCCATGATGCGGTCGACATCCGCGGCCGGCGCCTGGAAAGTGACAAGCAGGAGCAGCGTCATCCGCAATGATGTGGTTTCAAAGCCGCTGTCGATCATCGGAGTCTCCTCAACTTCAGGTGTTTTGAGGTCTCCGTATAAACCGTGGCTGCTGACACGGTTCTGTCAGCAGCCAGTCATCCGGGGGTAGCCAGTTATGGGCCAGCCGGTAGTGGGCGATCGTGAATCCGGTTTGCGCGGTGGCGGCTTACAAGATCTTGCGGACCAACCTGACGCTGGCAAGAACCATGTAGGCGGCGAAGAACAGGCCGAGCGACCAGCCGAAGCCAGAGGGACCGAACGCATCCATGCCGATGCCTATCGCCTGCGGGCCGAGCACCATGCCGACGCCGTAGCACAGCACGAAGGCGGCATTGGCGGAAGCCAGTTCATGGCCGGAAAGCTGCGAGCCGAGATGGGCGAGGCCGATCGTGTACATGGCCGCGACCACGCCGCCCCAGACGAACAGAAGGCCCGCCATCAGGTGCCAGTTGCCGGCCAGATGCGGCATGAAGATCGTACCGGCGAGTCCGACAGTGGCGCAGGCCAGAAGCAGATAGCGGCGGTCCGAGACGCGATCGCTGATCATGCCGATCGGGATCTGCAAGAGCACGTTGCCGAGGCCGATCATGGTGAGCAGCAAGGCGGCGTCGGCTTCGGAATAGCCGATGCGGTTGCCATAGACCGGAAACAGGGCGAAACCGCCCGTTTCGACGGCTCCAAACACCAGTACGGCGGCGGTGGCGGTCGGCACCAGCCAGATATAACGCAGGAAATTGCTGGTCTCGCCGTCAGATACGATCGTCGGGCTCTCGTTACGCGCCGCCAGCACCGGGATCGCGGCCAGCGCCACCAATGCGATGATGACTCCGAAAGGCCTGAAGCCGGAACTGCCGAGATGGGCGAACAGCCACGGCCCCGCGGCAAAGCCGAGCGACAGCACGGTGGCGTAGATGCCGAGCACAAGACCTCGCCGATGCGGCGGCGCCGAGGTGCTGATCCAGAATTCCGACAGGATGAACAGCACCGTCAGCGCGATGTGCAGCACGACGCGCAGCGGAAACCACATCCAGAAATCGGGTGCGAAGTGGAAGCCGACGAAGGCCAGCGCACCGGCGGCAATCATGGCGATCATCGTCCAGGCAACGCCGAAGCGCATGGCGAGCGGCGTGGCCAGAGGGGCGCCGGCGATCGAGGCCAGGCCGGCGACGGCTGTGTTGAGGCCGATCATCGAGGCCGAATGGCCGCGCGTTTCCAGGATGACGCTGAGCAGCGGCATGCCGAGGCCGATGGCGATGCCGACGACGCTGATCGACGAGATCGCCGCCACCATCGGCAGCCAGTGTACGCGCTCGTCGCCCTTTGGTTGGGTATCGACCGTCATGTTATGTCTGAATACTCGATGTTCTACAGAATTTCGCGGGTGAAGCGGTTGCGGACAAGCCGGTAGAAGGGCACGGGACCGCCCGGACGCAACAGCGGATCATGGGCGAGGCGGCTTTCCAGCTCGTCCAGGATCATCCGGGTGATGTCGGGAATGTCGGCTTCCCTGGCCTTGGCAAGCGGCAGCCAGACCAGTTCCTCGAGTTCGTTGGTCGGACCGCCGCCCGTCAGTTCGACGGCGACATCATCGCGCCAGGCGCAGAAGAAGCGGGTGTCGAAGCGGCGCACCCGGTTGGGCGGCGTGATGGCGCGCGCAATGAAGCGCAGCATGTCCAGGGCAGGTTGCACCCCATGTTCGGCAAAGCCTTGCCAATCAGACCTTGTCGTGGCGAAGGCGCCTTTGCGACCAATCAGCAGCCCGGCTTCCTCATAGGTCTCGCGGATGGCCGACAAGGCGATGGCGCGGGCACGCGCCTCGCTCGTGCGGCCGGGGCCGGCGATGAGCTTTGCTTCCTGCTCGGGATGCAGCGCGGTGGCGGTGGGGATGCGGCTGTCCGCCGGGTCGGTACGGCCGCCAGGAAAAACGAACTTGCCTGGCATGAAGGCGTGACGGGCATGACGGCGACCCATCAGGACCCGCGCGTCGTTGCCCTTGCCGTCGAGCAGGATCAGGGTCGCGGCATCGCGTGGACGAATCGCCCGGCCGCCATGCGTGGCCAGACCCTTGTCGATCCTGTCGACGTCCGCCTTGGTCATTCCTTCCATGCGCAGGACCTAGCGGAAACGTCTTGCATGCGAAAGTAGCCTTGACGGTTGGCACGTTGCGCCAGCCAGCACCTCAAGCACCGGGATGGGGTTCGGCCACGTCGTGTTCGCCAGCAAAACCGTGCATATAGAATGCCCATTGCAATCCGATGACGGCACCTTTCACCGGCTGCAGTAGGGCAACCGACAGCAGGATCGTCAAGGGTACCCAGATGGCGATGTGCTGCCAGGTGGAAAGGGTCGACGTCGCCTCCACGCCCATGAAGGCGCCGAGCACGATGTGGCCGACGATGACGATGACCAGATAGGCGGGCAGATCGTCGGCGCGGTGATGGTGTATCTCCTCGCCGCAGACGCTGCATGTCTCGACGGTCCTGGTGAAGCCGCGAAACAGCTTGCCTTCGCCGCAATGCGGGCAGCGGCCGAGCATGCCGCGCTTCATCGCCGTCCACAGCGGTCGCGCGACCCGGCCCGAGTGATGTTCACCGCCGAAAACCTGTTCTTCCGTGACTCTTGCCATCATCGTCTCCTGCCACGCGAGCCTGGGCGCGATTGTGACGCACGGGCGCGGCCCTTTGCCTTGTGAAACGACCTGACGGAGCCAGGCAGGGGCTTCGGGTCGGTCAACATCTCAAAGCGCATCGCGCCGGCCATCGGCGCCACTTCGACGAGACGGACCTCGACACGGTCCGCCAGCTGATAACCCTTGCCCGAGCGTTCTCCGTAGAGCGAGCGGGCCGTTTCGTCGTATATATAGTAATCGCCGCCCAGAGTTGACACGGGGATGAAACCATCCGCGCCATACTGCGGCAATTGGACAAATAGTCCCGATTTGGTGACGCCCGAAATGCGGGCGTCGAAACGGTCGTCGATGCGCTCGGCGAGATAAGCGGCGATCAGCCGGTCGACCGTGTCGCGTTCGGCCGCCATTGCACGGCGTTCTGTGCCGGAAATCAGCACCGAAACATCCTCGAGCCGCGCTTCCTCCTCCTGCGTCAGGCCCCCTGGGCCGAGGCCGAGTGCGGCGATAAGCCCGCGGTGCACGATGAGGTCGGCGTAACGGCGGATCGGCGAGGTGAAATGCGCGTAACGGTTCAGGTTGAGGCCGAAATGGCCGATGTTCTTGGGTGAATATTCGGCCTGGCTCTGCGAGCGCAGCACCACCTCGTTGACCAGACCTTCATTGTCGGCGCCGCGCACGCGCTCGAGAATGCCGTTGAACTGGGCGGGCCGCATCTGCGCACCGCGCGCCAGCGACAGGCCCAGGGTCTGCAGAAATTCGCGCAGCGATTCCTGCTTGGCCAGCGAGGGCGCGTCGTGGGTGCGGTACACCAGCGCCTGCTTCTTCGCCTCGAGTGTCTCGGCGGCGGCGACATTGGCCTGGATCATGAATTCTTCGATGAGCTTGTGGGCATCGAGCCGTTCCGGCACGACGACGCGATCGACCGTGCCGTCGGGCTTCAGCAGGATCTTGCGCTCGGGCAGGTCGAGTTCGAGCGGCTGGCGGCCATCGCGTCCGCGCTTGAGGATCGCATAGGCATCCCATAGCGGCTTCAGCACCGCGTCGAGGATCGGCCCGGTCTTGTCGTCCGGCACGCCGTCGATCGCCGCCTGCGCCTGTGGGTAGGCGAGCTTGGCCGCCGACTTCATCATGACGCGATGGAAGGAATGCCTGATCTTGCGCCCGTCCGCCGAGAAGGTCATGCGCACGGCCAGTGCCGGGCGATCCTGGCCTTCGCGCAGCGAGCAGAGATCGTTGGAGATGCGCTCGGGCAGCATCGGCACGACGCGATCCGGGAAATAGACCGAGTTGCCGCGCTTCAGCGCTTCACGGTCGAGTGGAGTGCCGTAGCGGACGTAAGCAGCCACGTCGGCGATGGCGACCGTGATGACCACGCCGCCGGGGTTCTTCTCATCGAGATCGGGCGTAGCGAACACCGCGTCGTCGTGGTCCTTGGCGTCGGCCGGGTCGATGGTGACCAGCGGCAGTTCGCGCCAGTCCTCGCGGTTGGCCATCGTCGCAGGCTTGACGGCTTCGGCTTCGGCGATGACGTCGGCCGGGAAGACATGCGGAATGTCATGTGCGTGGATGGCGATCATCGAGACCGCCTTTTCGCTGGTCAGCGAGCCCAGCACGTTGAGCACTTTTGCTCTCGGCAAGCCATAGCGCGAGGCCCGGGCGGGCTCGACCTCGACGAGATCGCCGTTCTTGGCTCCGTTCTGGAATTCCTTGTCGACGATCAGTTCGGGTTGCCGGCGCTCCACCGGCTCGATGCGGAAGCTGCCGTCCTGAAGCACCCGAAAGACGCCGAGAACGGCATCCGTGCGCTTCTCGAATATCTTCATCACCCGCCCTGTGTAGGCCGGGCCGCCCAAGGCGACATTCGTGTCGTCGGCGGGAAAGGTCTTGGCCAGCACGCGATCGCCAATGCCAGGCGCCGGTCCGCCGCCACTGCGCGACAGGCGGATGGAAACGATGGGGGGCGGTCCATTGGCGGTGTGTTCGGTGGGACGCGCCAGCAGCACGCCGTTGGCGTCGCGGTCGAAAATATCGAGCACCGTGACATGGGGCAGGGCGCCAACGCGGGCCAGGCGCTTACGCTCCTTGGTCAGGACGCCTTCGTCCTGCAGGTCGCTCAGGAGATCCTTCAGCCAAATGCGGTCCGGGCCGCGCAGCGCGAACGCCTTGGCGATGTCGCGTTTTCCAGCGCGATCCGGATTTTCGGCGATGTAGCGCAGGATTTCGTCACGCGAGGGCCTGTAATCGCCCTTGACCTTGGCCGTTGTGTCGGCGGTGCGCGGGTCGCCGTGGGTTGTTGCGGAGATCCTGCGCGCCACGCCGTTCTATCCCTTTTTCCTGGCGGCAGGCTTCTTGGCCGCCGTCTTCTTGGTAGCGGGGGCCTTGGCCGCCGCCGCTTTGCGGAAAGGCTTCTTGCCGCCGCCGCCCTTGGCTTCCTTCTCGGCGATCAGCGCCAGCGCATCCTCCATCGTCACCGATTGCGGATCCTTGCCCTTGGGCAGCGTGGCATTGACCTTGCCGAAATTGACATAAGGCCCGTATTTGCCGTCGCGCACGACGATCTTGCCGCCGCCGTCGGGATGATCGCCAAGCTCCTTGAGGGCTGCCGCAGTGCCGCCATTACGGCCGCCCTTGCCCTTCAACTGCTTCTCGGCGATCACCGAAACAGCGCGGTTGAGCCCGATCGAGAATACATCCTCGATGCTGTCGAGATTGGCGTAGGTGCCGTCATGCAGCACGAAAGGCCCGTAGCGGCCAAGCCCGGCCGAGATCATCTTGCCGGTTTCCGGATGCTTGCCGACATCCCGCGGCAGGGAAAGCAGGGCAAGCGCCTTCTCATGGTCGATCGAATCGGGCGTCCAGCCCTTGGGCAAGCTGGAACGCTTGGCTTCCTTGCCGTCGCCGCGCTGGATATAGGGACCGAAGCGGCCGCTGCGCAGCGTGATCTCCTCAGCCGTGTAGGGATCCTTGCCGAGCACTTTGGTGCCGTCTTCGCCGCCGCCATTCTCGCCATTGGGGTTGGCGGCGTCGCCGAGCTGGCGGGTGAAGGAGCATTCGGGATAGTTCGAGCAGCCGACGAAGGCGCCGAACTTGCCGAGCTTGAGCGACAAATTGCCGGTGCCGCATTTGGGGCAGATGCGCGGATTGGAGCCGTCCTCCCGGGCAGGGAAAACCAGCGGCGCCAGTTCCTCGTTCAGCGCATCGAGCACGTCGGTGACGCGCAGTTCCTTGATGTCGGCCACGGCGCCGGAAAAATCCTTCCAGAAATCGCGCAGGACGTCCTTCCAGGCGAGCTTGCCGTCGGAGATCTCGTCGAGCTTTTCCTCGAGCGATGCGGTAAAGTCATATTCGACATAACGCTCGAAGAAGCTTTCCAGGAAGGCCGACAGCAGCCGGCCCTTTGCCTGCGGCACAAGCCGGCGCTTGTCGATGGTGACATAGTCGCGGTCCTCGAGCGTCTTCAGGATCGCCGTGTAGGTCGACGGCCGGCCGATGCCGAGCTCCTCCAGCTTCTTGATCAGCGAAGCTTCGGAATAGCGCGGCGGCGGTTCGGTCGTGTGCTGGGTGGCGTTGATCGCTTGGCGGGCAAGCTGCTCGCCGGCGCGGATTTCGGGCAGGCGGCGGTTTTCCTCGTCCTCGGAATCGTCGTCCTTCTGATCGGTATAGGCGGCGATGAAACCGTCGAAGCGCACGACCGAACCGACGGCGCGCAACTCGGCCGTGCGAGCACCGTTGACCGCCTCGATCTCGACCGTGGTGCGTTCGATCTCCGCCGGCTGCATCTGGCTGGCGATGGCGCGCTTCCAGATCAATTCGTAGAGCCGCATCTGGTCGGCATCGAGATATTGCCTAACCGATGCCGGCGTGCGCATGAAGTCGGTCGGGCGGATCGCTTCGTGCGCTTCCTGGGCGTTCTTGGCCTTGGTCGTGTACAGGCGCGGCTTTTCCGGCAGGTATTTCGGGCCGAATTCCTTGGCGATGGCATCGCGTGCGGCCGAGATCGCCTCGGGCGCCATCTGCACGCCGTCGGTTCGCATATAGGTGATCAGGCCGGTGGTTTCGCCGCCGATCTCCATTCCTTCATAGAGGCGCTGCGCCACCTGCATCGTGCGGTTGGCCGAAAAGCCGAGGCCCGACGAGGCGGCCTGCTGCAATGTCGAGGTGGTGAAGGGCGGGCCCGGATTGCGCTTGGTGGGTTTTGCTTCGACGGACAGCGCCTTGAAGGCCGCGCCCTCGAGCATGGCCTTGATGTCGTCGGCCTGCGCCTTGTTGGCGATGTCGAGCTTCTGCAACTTCTTGCGCTCGAAAGCGGTCAGGCGCGCCTCGAAGTTCTCGTTGCGCGGCGTGCCGAGGATGGCAGCGATCTGCCAGTATTCCTCGCGGATGAAGCGTTCGATCTCGGATTCGCGGTCGCAGACCAGCCGCAAGGCGACCGACTGCACGCGGCCGGCGGAACGGGCTCCGGGGAGCTTGCGCCACAGTACCGGCGAAAGAGTGAAGCCGACGAGATAGTCGAGCGCCCGGCGGGCGAGATAGGCGTCGACCAGCGGCGCATCGATCTGGCGCGGATTGGCCATCGCCTCGAGCACCGAGCTCTTGGTGATGGCGTTGAAGACGACGCGGCTGACCGGCTTGTCCTTCAGCGCGCGCTTCTGCCGCAAGACTTCCAGAACATGCCAGGAAATGGCCTCGCCCTCGCGGTCCGGGTCGGTGGCGAGGATCAGGCCGTCGGCGTCCTTGACCGCCTTGGCGATGTCGGCGAGGCGCTTGCCGGATGCCGTGTCGACCGCCCAAGACATGGCGAAATCCTCGTCCGGTCGCACCGAGCCGTCCTTGGCCGGCAAATCACGGACATGGCCGAACGAGGCCAGAACCTTGTAGTTCTTGCCGAGGTATTTGTTGATTGTCTTCGCCTTGGCCGGCGATTCGACGACGACGACGTCCATGAGGGCTCATATCAGCTGTGATGCGGCAGAAGAATTCCGCTGCGCGCGACGAAATCTCGGTTCTGTTCGTCGCTCACATGGCCGCGCTTTTGCATCCGGTCAAGGGGAAGCGGCCAAATTGCAAGAGTGCCGGCAGCAATACACTCTAAGAGTGTATGGAGAAGATCACATTGTTGAGGGCTAACTAAAACAAATGGCTGGAGCGGTGAGGAGCGGCTCAAATTGGCGCCGATGAGGTCGCCGGCGACCCTGTGGACCGAGTCAAATGCCGCGCCAGCGCGTCTGATGCGGACTGCCAGGCGTTGAAGGCACGCCCGGCAGCAACGTCGAAGTTAAGGTGGCAGCCTTAGTCGGCCTTGACGATATGCCAGACGCCGCCGACGCCATCACCCGACACATCGCCGGCCTTCTTGTCCTTGATGAATGTGTAGACGGGCTTGCCGTCATAGGCCCACATCTTGGTGCCGTCGGTGCGGTCGACAACGGTCCATTCATCGTCCGCCTTGGCGCCGGCCTCGGCCTTCAGCGGCGGCCAGTTTGTGGCGCATTTGTCGTAGCAGTTGGTCTTGCCCTTCTCGTCCTTGTCATAGGTGTAGAGCGTCATGCCGTTGGCATCGGTGTAGATCTTGGTGCCGCCGACCTCGGCCTCCTTCCAGGCCTCTGCTGCGAAAGACGCGGCGGTGCTGAGCAAAAGCGCGGCCAACCCTAGTGTCACGGTTTTCATCGAAATCTCCCTGCTGATCCGAGGATGCGCGGCAATCGCGGCCTCGCTCGATCAACGCGCAGGTACCGACGTTTATTCCCGGGCATGCCAACACAATGGTGATTGGCAGAGGGGCCCGGGCGTCGCTATATCGGCGCCGTAAAGTCGGAGTTCTGGAATGGCACTCGATATAGGCTATGTCAGCGCGGTCGGGGCAGGGGCGATCTCGTTCCTGTCGCCTTGCGTGCTACCGCTGGTGCCGCCCTATCTCTGCTACATGGCCGGCGTGTCGGTCGACGATTTTCGCGGCAATGCCGGGGCAGCCGCCAAAGCCGGCGCCCGTACCGCGCTGCTTTATTCCTCGATTGCCTTCGTGCTCGGCTTCTCGACCGTGTTCGTCGCGCTGGGCGCCGGCGCCTCGAGCATCGGCCGCCTCCTGCGCGTCTGGCAGGAGCCGCTGGCAATGGGCGCCGGCGTGCTGATCATCCTGATGGGGCTGAATTTCCTCGGCATCCTGCGCATTCCGCTTTTGTCGCGCGAGGCGCGTTTCCAGTCGCAGGGCAAACCGGCAAGCGCGGTCGCGGCCTATGTCATGGGACTGGCCTTCGCCTTCGGCTGGACGCCGTGCATCGGCCCGGTGCTGGGGCCGATCCTGACGCTGGCCGGCGGCCGCGAGACAGTGGGCGAAGGCGCATTGCTGCTCGCCGCCTATTCGCTCGGCCTCGGTATCCCATTCCTGATCGCGGCACTGTTTTCCGGCGCCTTCATGCGTTTCCTCGGCAAATTCCGCGTCCATCTCGGCCGCGTCGAGAAGGCGATCGGCGCATTGCTGGTCGTCGCCGGCGTGTTTTTCCTCACCGGCGGGGTGCAGGCCGTGTCGTATTGGCTGCTGGAGAATTTTCCGCTGCTGGGCCGGCTGGGATAAGGCTGTCGGTATCGGGTGCGCACAAGATTGAACCTGTGACCCGCTGATTAAGAGTCGGCTGCTCACCATCTCACCGGAATTTAACCGCATTGGTGCAGCATGGCGCCCACTGCTAGCATGATTTGATCCCCAACGCTTTTCCTATGGTTGTCCTTCCATGAACCAGAGAACATGCCTATCCGTCATCCTCGCCGCCGGCGAAGGCACGCGCATGAAGAGCGCGCTGCCCAAGGTGCTGCACCAGATCGCCGGACTGCCGATGGTCGCGCATGTGGTCAAGGCGGCCGAGGCAGCGGGCGCCGGCGACCTTGCGCTGGTGATCGGCCACGGCGCCGAGGAGATGCGCAAGGCGGCGCAGAAATTCGCGCCGGAGGCAGAGGCTTTCGTGCAGGAAAAGCGCCTCGGCACTGCGCATGCGGTGCTTGCCGCGCGCGCTGCTATATCAAAAGGTTACGACGATATCCTCGTCATGTTCGGCGATACGCCGCTGATCGATCCGGACGCCCTCACGGCCGCGCGCCTGAAGCTGGCGCAAGGTGCCGCCGTCGTGGTCATCGGCTTCCGCACGGCGAACCCCACCGGCTATGGCCGCCTGATCGAAAAAGGTGGCAAGCTCGTCGCCATCCGCGAGGAAAAGGACTGCTCCGACGAGGAGAAGAAGATCACCTTCTGCAATGGCGGGCTGATGGCGATTGCCGGCAGCCAGGCGATGAAACTGCTCGACGCCGTCGGCAACAGGAACGCCAAGGGCGAATACTATCTCACCGATATCGTCGAGCTTGCCAGCAACCAGGGCCTCGATGTCGTCGCCACCGAAGCCAGCTTCGAGAATGCGCTCGGCATCAACAACCGCGCCGAGCTGGCACAAGCCGAAGGCATCTGGCAGGCACGCCGTCGGCACGAAGCGATGCTTTCGGGCGTGACGTTGATCGCACCAGAAACGGTGTATTTCTCGCACGACACCGAGATCGGCGCCGACACCATTGTCGAGCCGAACGTCTGGTTCGGGCCCGGTGTGAAGATCGCAGGCGGCGCCAGGATTCACGCCTTCAGCCATATCGAAGGCGCCATCGTCGCCGCTCATTGCGATGTCGGCCCCTTCGCGCGGCTGCGGCCGGGCGCCGATCTCAAACAGAAAGCCAAGGTCGGCAATTTCTGCGAGGTCAAGCAGGCCGTCATCGAGGAGGGCGCCAAGGTCAACCATTTGACCTATATCGGCGACGCGCGGGTGGGCGCCGGGGCCAACATCGGCGCCGGCACGATCACCTGCAATTATGACGGCTATCTGAAGCACTTCACCGATATCGGCGAGGGCGCCTTTGTCGGATCGAATTCCTCGCTTGTCGCGCCGGTCACCATTGGCAAGGGCGGCTATATCGCCTCGGGCAGCGTCATCACCGAAAGCGTGCCCGACGATGCGCTGGCCTTCGGGCGTGCCCGCCAGAAGACGATCCCCGGCAAAGGCAAGGAATTGCGCGAGCGCTTCGCGTCGGCCGCGGTTGCCAAAAAGAGGTAAAACCGGTCTTCAAAAACTGAACGATTGCAGTAACTGGATTGCAAGTGCGCTGTGTCATGATGCATGCGTACGAGACTGTTCCCATTACACGGAACGAAACGCAAAGTAACTTTCGCGAGAGCCCGGCAATCCGTAGATAGCGCCGGGTTCTGCCGGGGATTGGGGACTGTCTGCATGTGCGGTATCGTTGGAATTGTCGGCCATTCGCAGGTTGCGCCGCTCATCGTCGATGCGCTGAAGCGGCTTGAATATCGAGGCTACGATTCGGCCGGCGTCGCCACCATAGAGAAGGGGGCGCTTGGCCGCCGCCGCGCCGAAGGCAAGCTGGTCAATCTCGAGCGCAGGCTGAAGGACGAGCCGCTCGACGGCACGATCGGCATCGGTCACACCCGCTGGGCCACGCATGGCGTGCCGAACGAGACCAACGCGCATCCGCATTTTTCCAATGGCGTCGCCATCGTCCACAACGGCATCATCGAAAATTTCGCCGAGCTGCGCGACGAACTGATCCGCGACGGCTATTCCTTCTCGTCGCAGACCGACACCGAGGTCGTCGCGCATCTGGTGGCGCGGGAAGTCGCCAAAGGCTTGAAGCCGGTCGATGCCGCGCACAAGGCGCTCAAGCGGCTGGAAGGCGCCTTTGCGCTGGCGATCATGTTCACGGGCGACGAGGACCTCATCGTCGGCGCCCGCAACGGCCCGCCGCTGGCGGTCGGCCATGGCGACGGCGAGATGTTCCTGGGCTCCGACGCCATCGCGCTTGCCCCGTTCACCAATTCGATCACCTATCTGGAAGACGGCGACTGGGCGGTGGTGCGCCGCAGCGGTGTCGCCATCTTCGACATCGACGGCGAAAAGGTCGACCGCAAGCGCCAGCAGTCGCTCTCGACCAGCTTCATGGTCGACAAGGGCAATCGCCGGCACTTCATGGAGAAGGAAATCCATGAGCAGCCGGAGGTGATCTCGCATACGCTGGCGCATTATGTCGATTTTGTTTCCGGCGTCTCCAAGCCGCTCGACCTGCCGTTCGACTTTGCTACGATTAACCGGCTGGCGATTTCGGCCTGCGGTACCGCCTATCTCGCCGGACTGATCAGCAAATACTGGTTCGAGCGCTACGCTCGGCTGCCGGTCGACATCGATGTCGCCTCCGAATTTCGCTACCGCGAAATGCCGCTGTCGAAGAACGACGCCGCCTTCTTCATCTCGCAATCGGGCGAGACCGCCGACACGCTGGCCTCGCTGCGCTATTGCCGCAAGGCCGGCATGAAGATCGGCGCCGTCGTCAACGTGCGGGAATCGACCATGGCGCGCGAATCCGACGTCATCTTGCCGACGCTGGCCGGGCCGGAGATCGGTGTCGCCTCGACCAAGGCCTTCACCTGCCAGTTGTCGGTGCTGGCCTCGCTCGCCGTCCGGGCGGGCGTGGCGCGCGGCACGATTTCGCGGGACGAGGAAAAGTCGCTGGTGCGGGCGCTTTCCGAGGCGCCGCGCTATGCCAACCAGGTGCTCAAACTCGAAGAGCAGATCGAACGGATCGCGCGGGACCTGTCGCGCTACAAGGACGTGCTCTATCTCGGACGCGACACCAATTTCCCGCTCGCCATGGAAGGCGCGCTGAAGCTCAAGGAGATCTCCTACATCCACGCCGAAGGCTATGCCGCGGGCGAGTTGAAGCACGGGCCGATCGCGCTTATCGACGAGAACATGCCGGTCATCGTCATCGCGCCGCATGACCGCATCTTCGAGAAGACTGTGTCCAACATGCAGGAGGTGGCGGCGCGCGGCGGCAAGATCATCCTGATCACCGACGCCAAGGGCGCCGCGCAGGCGAGCGTGAAGACGATGGAGACGATCATCCTTCCGGACGTGCCGGAAATCATCTCGCCGATCATCTACGCGCTGCCGATCCAGATGCTGGCCTATTTCGCCGCCGTTTTCATGGGCACCGATGTCGACCAGCCGCGCAATCTGGCGAAATCGGTGACGGTGGAGTAGGCGTTTTTTAAACAGGTGCTTTAAAAACTTCACAGTTCCAAAGCGCCTTCCGGTTCACTAATGTTTGCGCTGCAACTCGCGCCCCGGTGAACCCATGTCAGATGCTCTCAAGACCTCCGGCATGACCCGGCTGAGGAACTATTTCCTCACAGGCTTCGTCGTCTGCGCGCCGCTGGCGATCACCGCCTATATCGCGTGGTCCTTCATCGGTTGGGTGGATTCCTGGGTCAAACCCTATATTCCGGCACGCTACAGTCCCGATACCTATCTGCCGTTCCCGGTTCCGGGGTTCGGGCTGATCGTGGCGCTCGTCCTGATCACGCTGATCGGGTTCATGACCGCCAATATCGTCGGCCGCGCCATCGTCAATTTCGGCGAGCGCCTGCTTGGCCGAATGCCGCTGGTGCGGGGCATCTATCGCTCGCTGAAGCAGATTTTCGAAACCGTGCTGTCGAACAAAGGTGACATGTTCCGCCAGGTCGGCTTGGTCGAATATCCGCGCAAGGGGGTGTGGTCGCTCGTGTTCGTGGCCAGCGAGAAGGAAACCGAGATCAACCAGAAGCTTGACCAGGAAGGCGATCCGCTGACCGCTGTCTTCATGCCTTGTACGCCCAATCCGACGACGGGCTTCCTGATGTATGTGCCGAAGTCGGACATCGTGCTGCTCGACATGACGATCGAGGATGGCGCCAAGCTGATCGTCTCGGCCGGGCTGGTGGCGCCGGAGGTGAAAACGAAGCTGGTGATGCTGAATGGCGAGCCGATCACGGGCACCCTGGCCAATCCGCCGCTCGGGCCTTATCCCGCCCGCAGGAGCCGCACCGCCTCGTCGCGGCCGAACAAGTAGAGCAGCAGGCGCAGCGCTTCGCCGCGCTCGGTCTGCAGGTCCGGATCACGCGACAGGATCAGTCTTGCGTCATCGCGGGCCGCTTCGAGCAGGTCCGCATGCGCCTCGATGCGCGCGACCTGGAAGCCCGGCGTGCCGGACTGACGCGTGCCAAGCAATTCGCCTTCGCCGCGCAGCTTCAGGTCCTCCTCGGCGATCACGAAGCCATCCTCGGTCTCGCGCATCACCGACAGGCGCCGCTTGGCCGTTTCGCCGAGCGGATCCTTGTAGAGCAATACACAGGACGAAGGCTTGTCGCCGCGCCCGACGCGGCCGCGCAACTGGTGCAGCTGGGCGAGGCCGAAACGTTCGGCGTGTTCGACGACCATGATGGTCGCGTCCGGCACGTCGACGCCGACCTCGATGACGGTTGTGGCAATCAGGATACGTGTCTCGCCCTGCTTGAAGGCGCGCATCGCTTCGTCCTTCTCGGCGCCCTTCATGCGGCCGTGGACGAGGCCGATCCGGTCGCCGAACAGCGGCTTCAGGGAAGCAAAGCGGTCCTCGGCCGACATCAGCTTTATCTCTTCGGATTCTTCCACAAGCGGGCATATCCAGTAGATTTTCTGGCCGCCGGCCACCGCTTCCACCATGCGATCGACGAGTTCGTCCAGCCGCTCAAGCGGCAGCGTGACGGTGCGGATCGGCTGCCGGCCGGCCGGCTTTTCCGTCAGCTTGGAGACGTCCATGTCGCCGAAGGCGGTCAGCACCAGCGTGCGCGGAATGGGGGTTGCTGTCATCACCAGCATGTCTGGCGCGTCGCCCTTGGCGGTGATGGCAAGCCGCTGGTGAACGCCGAAGCGATGCTGCTCGTCCACGACGGCAAGGACGAGGTCGTGGAACGCCACCGTTTCCTGGAACAGCGCGTGGGTGCCGATGACGATGTCGATCTCGCCGCTGGCCAGTCCCGCCAGCGTTTCGGTGCGTTCGCGGCCCTTTTCGCGACCGGTGAGGATGGCCGTGCGCATGCCTGCCCGTTCCGCCAAAGGGGCGATCGTCGCCACGTGCTGGCGCGCCAGGATCTCTGTCGGCGCCATTAGGGCAGCCTGGCCGCCAGCCTCGACGGCACGCGCCATGGCCAGGAGCGCAACGACCGTCTTGCCGGAGCCGACGTCGCCTTGCAGGAGGCGCAGCATGCGCTCGGGGTCGGCGAGGTCTGCATTGATTTCGGCGAGCGCGAATTCCTGGGACGCGGTCAATGTGTAGGGCAGGGCCGCGCGCAGCTTGTCGACGATCCGGCTGTCGCCGGTGAGCGGCCGGCCGGACAGCCTGCGGACCCTCGACCGGACCAGGGCGAGCGACACCTGGCCCGCCAGCAACTCGTCATAGGCGAGGCGCCGCCATGCGGCGCCTTCGATGGCGACATCGATCGGGTCCGCGGGATGATGGATGCGGGCCAGCGCGTCACCGAAAGACGGGAAACTCTGGCGGCGCATGAAAGCACCATCCTGCCACTCAGGCAGTTCCGGCAGACGGCCGAGCGCCTGGCCGATGGCGCGGCGCAGCACCTTGGCGGACAGCCCCGCCGTGAGCGGATAGACCGGCTCGACCAGCGGCAGGTTTTCGGCGTCGCCGGCCAAGGCGATATGATCCGGGTGGACCATGGTCGGGCGCCCGTTGAACCATTCCATGCGTCCGGAGACCACGACATGCTCGCCCACAGGCATCGATTTTTCCAGATAGGCAGCATGGGCGTGGAAGAAGGTCAGCGCCACTTCGCCGGTATCGTCATGGGCGTAGACCCGGTAAGGCACCGACCTGTTGCCGCGCGGCGGCGGCTGGTGGCGGTCGATGCGCAGGTCGAGCGTGACGATGGCGCCTTCGGCCGAGCCGGCAATGCCCGGCCGGTTGCGGCGGTCGATGACGGTATGCGGCAGCACGAACAGAAGATCGCCGGCGCGCGCCGCTCGGTCGCCGAGATCGGCCGCGACGACTTTTTCGATCAGCGCGCCGACCTTCGGCCCGACACCGGCGAGCGACGTGATCGGGACGAAAAGCGGGTCAAGGATGGAAGGACGCATGATGTCAGCTTATGTCGCGACGGCTGCAGCGCAAGGCTGACAGCCCCTTCTATCCACGCTATATGCGCCGCAGCAAGCGAGGATGCGGCACAATGACGGGAACGAAACGATCAAGCGAGGGGCTCGACGCCCGCCGCCGCAAGCTCTTGTTTCGCTCCTGGCACCGCGGCATGCGCGAGATGGACCTTATCCTTGGCACCTTCGCCGATGCTGAGATCGGCGCCTTGACCGGCGATGAAATCGACCAATATGAAAAGCTCCTCGATATTCCCGACACCGAGTTCCTGCCCTTGATCACCGGCGAACGTCCTGTTCCCGCCGAAATTGATTGTGCGGTCCTGCAAAAAATCATGGCTTCACGCCGGACAATGACCTTTTGAAGAACGCATCCATGAGCCTCATTCCCACCATCGGCTTGCCGAAAGGCCGTGCCGGCCAGTTCATCGTCGACGGCGTCGCCGACGGCTATGAAGCCTTCGCGCTGGTGCAGGCGGCGCGCGAGATCGCGCCCGACAAGCCGGTGCTGTTCGTGGCGCGCGACGGGCAGCGCCTGCCGGCAATCACAGAGGCGCTGGCCTTTGCCGCTCCCGGCCTGCCCGTGCTGGAACTGCCCGCCTGGGACTGCCTGCCCTATGACCGCGTCTCGCCCGGCTCGGATGCGGCCGCCCGGCGGCTCGACGCGCTCGCCGCCATGATCGCGCTGGCGAGGAAGCCGCATCGCGCCGTCATTCTCACCACCGCCAATGCGCTGCTCCAGCGCATTCCGCCCGCGGATCTCATCGAGGCGCAGACCTTCCACGCCAAACCTGGCAACCAGATCGATATGAACGCGCTGGTGTCGCGGCTGGAGACATCGGGCTTCGAGCGGGTGCCGACGGTGCGCGGCATCGGCGAGTTCGCCGTGCGCGGCGGCATCCTCGACCTTTTCGCACCCGGCTGGGCCGAGGCGCTGAGGCTGGATTTCTTCGGCGATACGCTGGAATCGATCCGCGTCTTCGACGTGGCCACGCAGCGCACCACCGGGCAGCGCAAGTCCATGGCGCTGCAGGCGATGAGCGAGGTGGCGCTGACGCCGGAGACGATCAGCCGCTTCCGCCGCGCCTATATCGAAGCGTTCGGCGCGCCGTCGCGGGACGATGGGCTTTACGCCGCGGTCAGCGAAGGCCGGCGCTTCGCGGGCATGGAACATTGGCTGCCGTTCTTCTACGAGCGGTTGGAGACCGTGTTCGACTATCTGCCGGACACGCCTGTCGTTTTCGACCATCTGGCGCATGAAGCGCTTGCCGAACGCCACACGCTGATCCTCGATCACTACGAGGCGCGCAAAAAGCAGGCCGAAGGTGCGCTGAAGGACGCGGTGCCCTACAAGCCGGTGGCGCCGGACCTGCTTTACCTCTCGCCGGAAAATCTCGTCGCTTCTCTCGGACCGCGCGAAGCGATCGACTTCACCGCCTTCGACGCACCGGATGCGGGAGCAAGAAAGGTCTTCCATGCCGGCTCGCGCCATGGCCGCAGCTTCGCGGAAGAGCGCGCCGACCCCAACGTCAATGTCTTCGACGTGGCGGTGAAGCACATCGCCGACGAACGCGCGGCACGCCGCCGCGTCATTGTCGCCGGCTGGACCGAGGGCTCGCTCGACCGGCTCGGCCAAATTCTCGCCGAACATCGTCTGGGCAATCTTGCGCCGGTGGCGACCTTGGCGGAGGCGGAGAAACTCGAGCCGGGGCAGGCGGCATTGGCCGTGCTGCCGCTGGAATCCGGTTTCGAGACCGAAAGACTGGTCGTCGTCGCCGAACAGGACATTTTGGGCGACCGGCTGATCCGGCGCTCCAAGCGCAAGAAGCGCGCGTCCGACTTCATTGCCGAAGCCTCGGCCCTGTCGGCTGGCGACATCGTCGTCCATGCCGACCACGGCATTGGCCGCTTCATCGGCCTGCGCACAATCGAAGCCGTCGGGGCGCCGCATGATTGCCTGGAAATCCACTATGCCGGCGACGACCGGCTGTTCCTGCCGGTGGAAAACATCGAGCTCCTGTCGCGCTACGGTTCCGATACAGCCGAGGCGACACTCGACAAACTCGGCGGCGGCGCCTGGCAATCGCGCAAGGCGCGGCTGAAGAAACGCCTGCTCGACATGGCCGGGCAGTTGATCCGCATCGCCGCCGAACGGCAGATGCGCGCTGCACCCCCGCTGGTGCCGGCGGAAGGCCTCTATGGCGAGTTCGCCGCGCGCTTCCCTTATGAGGAGACCGATGACCAGCAGACGGCGATCGATTCCGTCAGGGACGATCTGGCGGCCGGCAAGCCGATGGACCGGCTGATCTGCGGCGATGTCGGTTTCGGCAAGACCGAGGTGGCGCTGCGCGCCGCCTTCATCGCGGCGATGGAAGGGTTCCAGGTGGCGGTCGTCGTGCCGACAACCCTGTTGTCCCGCCAGCATTTCAAGACCTTCTCGCAGCGCTTTTCCGGCCTGCCGATCCGCGTCGCCCAGGCATCGCGGCTGGTCGGCGCAAAGGATCTGGCAGAGACCAAGAAGGGCATTGCCGAAGGGACGGTGGATATCGTGGTCGGCACCCACGCGCTGCTCGGCAGCGCGATCTCGTTCAAGAATCTCGGCCTACTGATCATCGATGAAGAGCAGCATTTTGGCGTCAAGCACAAGGAACGGCTGAAGGACCTGAAGACCGACGTCCACGTGCTGACGCTGTCGGCGACGCCTATCCCGCGCACGCTGCAACTGGCATTGACCGGCGTGCGCGAACTGTCGCTGATCGCCACGCCGCCGGTCGACCGCATGGCGGTGCGCACCTTCATCTCGCCCTTCGATCCGCTGGTCATTCGCGAGACGTTGTTGCGCGAGCGTTATCGCGGCGGCCATTCCTTCTATGTCGTGCCGCGCATCAGCGATCTGGCGGAAATCCATGATTTCCTGAACCAATCCGTGCCGGAACTGAAGGTGGCGGTGGCCCATGGCCAGATGCCGCCGGGCGAACTCGACGACATCATGAACGCCTTCTACGACGGCCAGTACGACGTTCTCTTGTCGACCACCATCGTCGAATCCGGCCTCGACATCCCGACCGCCAACACGCTGATCGTCCATCGCGCCGACATGTTCGGCCTGTCGCAGCTCTATCAGTTGCGCGGCCGTGTCGGGCGCTCGAAGGTGCGCGCCTACGCACTGTTCACACTGCCGGCCAACCGCAAGCTGACCGACACCGCCGAACGTCGACTGAAAGTGCTGCAGTCGCTCGACACGCTGGGCGCCGGCTTCCAGCTCGCCAGCCACGATCTCGATATCAGAGGCGCAGGCAATCTGCTCGGCGAAGAGCAGTCCGGCCACATCAAGGAAGTCGGCTTCGAGCTCTACCAGCAGATGCTGGAGGAGGCGGTCGCGGAGGTGAAGGATTCCGGCGAGGTGCTGGATGGCGGCTGGTCGCCGCAGATCGCCGTCGGCACGGCGGTGATGATCCCGGAGAGCTATGTGCCGGACCTGCAGCTCAGGCTGGCGCTCTATCGGCGCCTCGGCGACCTCGAGAGCACCGAGGAAATCGATGCTTTCGGCGCCGAGCTGATCGACCGTTTCGGCCCGCTGCCGGAGGAGGTGAAGCATCTGCTCAAGATCGTCTTCATCAAAGCCCTCTGCCGCAAGGCCAATGTCGAGAAGCTCGATGCCGGGCCGAAGGGCGTGGTCATCCATTTCCGCAAGCGCGAGTTTTCCAACCCGGTCGGACTGGTCAAATTTATCGGCGAGCAAGGCTCGCTGGCAAAGATCCGGCCGGACCAAAGTGTCGTCTTCACCCGCGACTGGCCAACGGCGGAAAAGCGTTTGGCGGGCTCGGCTGTCGTCATGACGCAACTGGCGCGGCTGGTAGAGAAGGCGGCGTAGCCAGCCCGGCCCATTCGCCAGCGCTGAAATTCCGGTCTAGAATAGGAAATCGGCTTCGTGTATGGAGCCGCCACCCCACATGGGGGCTGGAAATGGCGGGCGAGGGTGCTTGCCGGAAAGAGCGTTGGGTGCAGCGATGACGAAATGGTCGCCGAATTCGTGGAGGGCAAAGCCGATCAAGCAGGTCCCTGCTTATCCGGACCTTGCCGCGCTGAAGAACACGGAGGCCCAGCTCGCCACCTTTCCGCCGCTGGTTTTTGCTGGTGAAGCGCGCAAGCTGAAGAAGCAACTGGCCAGCGTCGCTGCCGGCGAGGCATTTCTGCTCCAGGGCGGCGATTGCGCCGAAAGCTTTGCCGAACATGGCGCGGACAACATCCGTGACTTCTTCCGCGTCTTCCTGCAAATGTCGGTGGTGCTGACCTTCGCCGGTGCGCAGCCGGTGGTGAAGATCGGCCGCGTTGCGGGCCAGTTCGCCAAGCCACGCTCGTCCGACAACGAGACCAAGGGCGAGGTGACGCTGCCGAGCTATCGCGGCGACATCATCAATGGCATCGAATTCGACCTCAAGTCGCGCATTCCCGATCCTGCCCGCCAGGAAATGGCGTACCGTCAGTCGGCGGCAACGCTCAATCTTTTGCGCGCCTTCGCGCAGGGCGGCTACGCCAGCCTCGAGAATGTGCATCGCTGGATGCTCGGCTTCGTCTCCGACAGCCCTCAGGCCGAAAAATACGAGTCGCTCGCCAACCGCATCACCGAGACGATGGATTTCATGCGCGCGGTCGGCATCACCTCCGAAACCAATTTCGCGCTGCGCGAGACTGATTTCTATACCAGCCACGAGGCGCTGCTGCTCGGCTATGAGGAAGCGCTGACGCGTGTCGATTCGACCTCCGGCGACTGGTACGCGACGTCTGGCCACATGATCTGGATCGGCGACCGCACCCGCCAGCCCGACCATGCGCATGTCGAATATTGCCGCGGCATCAAGAACCCGCTCGGCCTGAAATGCGGCCCGTCGCTGACGCCGGACGGCTTGCTGGAACTGATCGACCTGCTCAACCCCGAGAACGAGCCAGGCAGGCTGACGCTGATCGCGCGCTTCGGTTCCGACAAGGTCGCCGAGCATCTGCCGAAGCTGGTGCGGGCGGTGCAGAAGGAAGGCCGTAGCGTCGTCTGGTCGTCAGACCCGATGCATGGCAATACGATCGAAGCGGCCGGCTACAAGACGCGGCCGTTCGACCGCATCCTGAAGGAGGTGCAGACGTTCTTCGAGGTGCACCGCGCCGAAGGCACGCATCCGGGCGGCATCCATGTCGAGATGACCGGCAAGAACGTGACTGAATGCACCGGCGGCGCCCGCGCCATCACCGCCGAGGAATTGCAGGACCGCTATCACACCCATTGCGACCCGCGCCTCAATGCCGACCAGGCCATCGAACTGGCGTTCCTGGTGTCGGACCTGCTCAAGAAAAGCCACCCGGTGCAACACAAGCAGGTCGCCAACGGCTGACCCGTCCAAAGCAGCTCACAGGAAAAGCGCTTCCTGCCGAAAAATCAGTCTTGCTTGTAGAGCAGCCAGCTCTTGCCGGCGCGGCCCGCCATTGCCGAATGCCTGGTCACGCGGTTACGGCCGCTGACCTTTGAGCGGTAAAGCGCCCGGTCTGCCTTGCTGTAGAGGTCTTCAGGGCCTTCGGCTTCGGAGGCCATGCAAATGCCCATCGAGACGGTGACGGTGCCGTAATTCATGCCGGTCTGGCTGCTGGTGAAAGGCGACTGCTCGATCAGCGCGCGAATGCGTTCGGCGATTTCGTAGGTGGCGTCCTCGCTTGCGCCCTCGACGATCAGCGCGAATTCCTCGCCGCCGGTGCGGGCGACGAACATGTCGGCGCGAATGCTGGTCTGGAATATATCGGCGATGATCTGGAGGATCTTGTCGCCGACGGGATGGCCGTACCTGTCGTTGATGTCCTTGAACCGATCGATATCGGCGAGGATCAATGCGTTGAACAGGATGCCTTTGTTGCTGTTGTAGATCCTGGTGATTTCCTTGTCGAAGGCGCGACGGTTCCAGATTTGCGTGAGGGGGTCGGTGTCGGCCAGGCGCTTGTATTCCTCGAGCTTCGACTTGACGCTTTCCAGTTCCGCGGTCTTGTCGCTGAGCGTCGAGGCAACTTGCCGGCCATGATCGATCGTCGAATTGGTGGCGACCGCCATGGCGTTGACGATCTTCTGCAGAACATCCGGCGACAGCAGGCTGTTTCTGCCGAGTCCGCTCGACGTTTCGTTGAGGATCCTGCCGTATTTCTCGATGTGGCTGCGCTCGCTCCTCAGCAGCGAAGCGATGTCCTCAAGTTCATTGGCGATGACTTCCCTGGCGTGCTCGACGATGCCGGAGCCATGGTTCTGGGCAAAGAAGGCGCGTCCGATCCGGTCGAGGTCGTCCTGTGTCGGTCGGCCGCTCAGCGACACGACGGCAAGGCTGAGCTCGCGATTGGATCCGCTCAAGGCCTCGTAGAAGATCTCGTAATTGCGTGGCAGGCCGAGCACGCCGAGCTGGCGCATTGTGGCGAGGACGGTGCTCGCAATATCGGTGCTTCGTTCGCTCTGGGCGGCTGCCGGCTGCATGTTCTGTTCACTCTTCCCCGGGAACACGCTGCGGCATTCGCAGGCATCCAATGTCGCCGACCTGGGGAACGCTGGCCATTCCAGTCCATCTTGCGAAGAAGGCGCGTCCCCACTCACGACTTTCGCTTGCGAGGATCATAGATGCAGCAGCGCTAAAGTTTCCTTAATCCGCTGAATCCGGCCTGTTTTTCGCTGATTCCGGCTGGACAGGCCTTCATCTGTGAACAAACAATTCCCGAGCGTGCCAAATGCATGTCGCATTTTCTTGCGCGCAGCCATCGAAAAGCTGGGATCCTGTCAGCAGCGATTTCTTTTGGGATGGTGCGATGAGTGAAAATCATACGGGATCGTGTCTCTGCGGAGCGGTTCGCTTCAGGACGCGAGGGCCGTTGCGCGGCGTCATCTATTGCCATTGCTCGCAATGTCGCAAGCAGAGTGGACATTTCTATGCCGCAACCAATGTCCCGGACGCCAATATCGATATCGACGGCGCCGACAACATCACCTGGTATGAGGCGTCCGCCTTCGCCGGGCGCGGTTTTTGCAAGACATGCGGATCGCTGCTTTTCTGGAAACCGCGGGACGACGCCTATGTTTCGGTTCTGGCGGGATCGTTCGATGAACCGACAGGCCTCAAGGGCCAATGCCACATATTCGTGGGTGACAAGGGCGATTATTATTCGATCGACGACGCGCTGCCTCAATTCGAGAAGTCGACCCCATCGGTGAAGGTCGCCGACGAATGAATTTTGGGCGAGCCAGCTTATTCCATTGATCGGGCCATTGCTTTATCCCGTGCCGGTGATTCGCAAAGGGGTTTGGCATGCAGCGGCTGATCGACGCTTATTTCAACTCGCTGCGGGCGTTCCGCAAGCTGGCTGCAACTGAAAAAGCTTTCCAGCAGGAGCTGGCGCTGCTCGCCCTTGCCCTTCCGATCGGCTGGTTCGTTTCGGTGTCGTGGCGCGGCTACGCGCTGCTGATCGGCGCGGTGCTGCTCCTGATCATGGTCGAGGTGCTGAACACCGGCATCGAAGCGGCCTGCGATGCCTTTAGCCGCGAATTCAATGTCGACATCCAGCTGGCCAAGGACTGCGGTTCGCTGGCGGTACTGATCTCCGTGGCGATCGTCGCCGGCGTCTGGGGCATCGCGATCATCGAGCGTATCGTCGGGCTGCCGATCTGAGCTTTCGACCGCCGGCCGGCGGTCAGTTTTCCCTGGCACGTTCCTTTCGGGCGAAATGGCGGGCGATGAGCCAGGCGAGTACGGCCACGGCCAGGCCGATAGCCAGGCCCACCAATATCCGCTCATGGCGAAGCAGCGCCTGGCCGATGAAATGCTCGGCGCCCAACCCGAAGACATAGCCGATGGTGCTGAACAGCACCGCCCAGACCGCCGAGGAAATGGCGTTCAAGACGATGAAGCGGGGTGCTGCGATGTTCGACAGGCCGGCCGCGATGCCACCGACCAGGCGCATGCCATAGACGTAGCGGTTCGACAGCACGAAGATGTTGGGATGGGTGTTGAGCAGACGATAGGCGCGGCGGAAGCCGGGCCGCTTGCGCAACCCGACGACATAGCGATGGTCCGCGAAACTTCTCCCCAGGATGAAGAAGCAGGTGTCGCCGGCGAAGGCCCCAAGCGCTGCCACGACGACAGTCTGCCAGAGGACGAAGATATGCTGATGGGCGAAGAAGCCGCCGAGTATGGCGGCACTCTCGCCCTCGGCGACACAGCCCAGAAAAACGGCGATCAGCCCGTATTGTTCGATGAAATGATGGATCGCGTCGCTCATGACGGCGATTGCTGCGACAGCCTCTCGTCGATCCGCTTGACCAGTTCGGTCAGCCGCACGATCTCGTCGCGCATGCCGATGATCTGGCCGTGGCGCATTTCGTCCAGCTTTTCATGCAGCGCCATGATCTCGATCTCGGCCTTCAGATTGACCTCGTAGTCGTGGGCGGCATCGATGCGGTCGCGCTCGGTCTGGCGGTTCTGCGCCATCATGATCACCGGCGCCTGCAGCGCCGCGACCATGGACAGGACGAGATTGAGGAAGATGAACGGGTAGGGGTCGAAGGCGTCGCGCGCCAGAAGCCAGGCATTGGCTGATGTCCAGACGATCAGGAAGGCAATGAAGCCAAGGATGAACGACCAGGAACCGCCAATGCGGGCGATGCTATCGGCAAGGCGGTCGCCAAAGGTCTGGTGGAAGGCGACGGCCTTGTTGGTGTCCCTGGAGATCGTTGTGCGCTCGAGCGTCGACTGCAGCACCCGGTTCTCCAGGGCGCTGAGACCGTCCGGCTTTCGTCTCAGCCAGCGGTTCGCCAGATCGTCGATTGTCTTGTTCATGGCCGTCTCCAAGGGCTTGGCTGGCGATAGACGTAGAGGCTGCCGGCCCGCGCGGGAAGTGCTAGATTTGATGGGAACCGGAGGGACTTATGGTCGACTTCATGAAAATTCGCGCTCGCGCCGCAAAGCGCAAGGGCGGCGAGGAGGAACTGGTCTCGCTGCTCGGGCCGATTCCCGACAACGCCGCCGTGGCCGACATCGGCGATGACCGTATCCTGTCGACGATGGCCGAGCGCGTCTTCGCCGCCGGTTTCGTCTGGCGCGTCATCGAGCAGAAATGGCCCGGATTCGAAGAGGCGTTCCTGCGCTTCGAGCCGAAGCGGTTGCTGTTCCAGCCTGACGATTTCTGGCATGAACTGGCATCCGACCAGCGTATCGTGCGCAATCCGCAGAAGATCAAATCCGTTCGCGACAACGCTGCCTTCGTCGAGCGCGTGTCAAAAGAGCATGGCGGCTTCGGCACATTCCTCGCCGAGTGGCCCGCCGACGACCAGGTCGGGCTGATGGCCTATCTCGGCAAGCATGGCAGCCGGCTCGGCGGCAATACCGGCCAGTATTTCCTGCGCTGGCTGGGTTGGGACGCCTTCGTCATTTCGGCCGACATGGCGGCCGCCCTTCGCGATGCCGGGCTCGATATCGCCGAAAGCCCGACGTCGAAGAAGGATCTCGACAAGATCCAGGCCCAGGTCAACCGTTGGGTTGCGGATACCGGTCTGCCGCGCCGGCACATTTCGCGCATCCTGGCGATGTCGATCGGGGATAACCATTCGCCGCAGGCGCTGCGCGACTATATGGGCGACGACTGATGTCGAAATTGGCCCAAGCAAACGCCATTGCGGGGCGAATTTTGCCGCGCTAAGTCAGCAGCATGACCAAGAAGCCCGACATACTGCGCATCGCCGTTGCCCAGCTCAATCCGACAGTCGGCGACGTCGCCGGCAATCTCGCCAGGGCCCGCGAGGCGAGGGCGGATGCCGCGCGTCAAGGCGCCGATCTCGTGCTCTACACCGAGCTTTTCCTCGCCGGCTATCCGCCTGAGGATCTGGTGCTGAAGCCCGCCTTCCTGAAGGCCTGCGAGCGGGCCGCGCAGGAGATCGCCGCCGACACCGCCGATGGCGGTCCCGGCGTCATCATCGGCACGCCGCTGAAGCGCAAGACCGGAACCCACAACTCGATCGTCTTCGCCGATGGCGGCAAGATCATCGCCGAGCGCTATAAGCTCGATCTGCCGAATTATGGCGAGTTCGACGAGAAGCGCGTCTTCCAGGCCGGACCGGAGATCCAGGGGCCCGTCAATTTCCGCGGCGTGCGTCTGGGAATCCCGATCTGCGAGGACATCTGGGGCGACATCGGCGTCTGCGAGACGCTGGCCGAGAGCGGCGCGGAAATCCTGCTGGTGCCGAACGGCTCGCCCTATTACCGCGCCAAGATCGATGTGCGCCACCAGGTCGTCATCCGCCAGGTTATCGAATGCGGGCTGCCGATGATCTATGCAAACCAGCTCGGCGGCCAGGACGAGCTGATCTTCGACGGCGCGTCGTTTGCCATAGGTGCCGACAAGCGGCTTGCTTTCCAGATGAGCCAGTTCGAGGAGGCGGTCGACATCACCACCTGGAGGAGACAAGGCGAAAACTGGGTCTGTTCGGAAGGACCGATGTCGAAGATCCCCGAACGGGAGGAGGCCGACTACCGCGCCTGCATGCTGGGCTTGCGCGACTACGTCAACAAGAACGGTTTCAAGAACGTCGTGCTCGGCCTGTCGGGCGGCATCGATTCGGCCATCTGCGCGGCCCTTGCCGTCGATGCGCTGGGCGAGGAGCGGCTGCGCGCGGTGATGATGCCTTACCGCTATACGTCGAAGGATTCGCTTAAGGATGCTGAAGACTGTGCCCGCGCACTCGGCTGCCGCTATGACATCGTGCCGATCTTCGAGCCGGTCGAAGGTTTCCTTCATGCGCTGACGCAGCTTTTCGAAGGCACCAAGGAAGGCATCACCGAGGAGAACTTGCAGAGCCGCGCGCGCGGCACCATCCTGATGGCGATTTCCAACAAATTCGGCTCGATGGTGGTTACGACAGGCAATAAGAGCGAGATGTCGGTCGGCTATGCCACGCTCTATGGCGACATGAATGGGGGCTTCAATCCGATCAAGGACCTGTACAAGATGCAGGTCTATGCACTGTCGCGCTGGCGCAACAGCCACGTGCCGCCGGGCGCGCTCGGACCGTCGGGCGAGGTGATCCCGAAGAACATCATCGACAAGGCGCCGTCGGCGGAACTGCGCGAGAACCAGACCGATCAGGATTCGCTGCCGCCCTATCCGGTGCTGGACGACATCCTCGAATGCCTGGTCGAGAACGAGATGGGCGTCGACGACATCGTCGCGCGCGGCCATGACCGGGCGACGGTGACGCGCATCGAGCACCTGCTCTACGTCGCCGAATACAAGCGCCGGCAGGCGGCGCCCGGCGTGAAGATCACCAGGAAGAATTTCGGCCGCGACCGTCGCTATCCCATCACCAACCGGTTCAGGGATCGCGGCTAGACACCGTACCGACCGAAAATTCGCGTCATGCCGCAGGCGAGGGGTAGCGATGCCCGAGTGTGAAATCAGCTTCGACCTGTCACGGATCGACTTCAGGGCGACATCCGACCTGTTGATGGCAAGCTATTGGGGCGGCGGGCGCAGTGACGAGACCCACCGCCGCGCCTTCGCGAATTCGCTCTGCGTCGGCGCTTATGTCGAAGGCAAACAGGTCGGCTTCGGCCGGGCGATCACCGACCGCACGGTGTTCGCCTATCTGGCCGATATCATCGTCTGGCCGCAGCATCGCGGGCAGGGCATCGGCTCGCGGCTGGTGCAGGCACTGATCGATCACCCCGAGCTCCGCACCGTTTCGCACTGGAGCCTATCGACCAGCGACGCGCATGGGGTTTATGAAAGACTGGGATTCAAGGCATCGACCGATGGCCGGTACATGCGCCTCGATCGTAAGCCGATCCGCTGACCAAGCGCCTTTGCCGTTGTTGCAAATTTATCCCAGTGCTTGGACCAGATGCCGTTTTTGGTGACCGCCAGCCTTGGCGATGCGATGAGGCATCTCTATAAGGGCCTCTCCGCGATTCCCTTTAGGGAGGACCGAATGCCAGGATTTGACATCGTTATGCGAGGCCGCGAAGCCTAGGTCCCGACCGGCGCGCCGCAGGGTTTTCACCCTCGGAACGGAGCCGGATCGAGAACAGGCCTTTGCCGATGCCGGTCGCCGCCTTCGGGCAAGTGGCCATTCATAACCGAACCTCCGCATTCCCGGGCATTGAGCCCCTTGCGCGGTTTTTTCAATTTTCGACCTTACCGGGATCGGGCTTTTTGCGCCCGAATGACATCATGGCTCGTTTTCGAATCGATTTGCGCGCAAGCGCCTTTCGCAGCGTTCTTGGCTTTACTTTCACCCACTGGCGGCGCCAGCCCTGGCGGCTTTCGCTGATCATGGCTGGTTTCCTGCTGTCGACGCTGGCCGATGTGCTGACGCCGCTCTATTCCGGCCGGCTGGTCGATGCCGTCGCCAGCAGCGCCGGCGCCGACGAGATCGCCTGGAATGCCGCGATGACCGCGTTTTCCATGCTGATGGCGTTGGCGCTGGCGGGTGTCGTCCTGCGCAATTTGGCCTTCATGGGGATCGTCGAACTGACGCTGAAGATGATGGCCGACATCGCCGCCGCCGCCTTCCACCGTGTCCAGCGCTTTTCCACCGACTGGCACGCCAACAGCTTCGCCGGATCGACCGTGCGCAAGGTGACGCGCGGCATGTGGGCGTTGGACCTGCTCAACGACACGATCCTGATCGCGCTGCTGCCGTCGATCGTCATGCTCGTCGGCTCGACGCTGCTGCTGGGCTGGTTCTGGCCGCTGATGGGAGCGGTTGTCGCCGCCGGCTCGGTGCTGTTCATCGCTGTCACGGCGATGCTGTCGCTTGGTTATGTCGCGCCGGCGGCCAGGCTCGCCAACACCTGGGACACGCGCCTTGGCGGCTCGCTGGCCGACGCGGTGAGCTGCAACGCCGTGGTCAAGGGGTTTGGCGCCGAGGAGCGCGAGGAGAACCGGCTTGCCAAGGTCGTCGCCAAATGGCGTGCCCGCACGCGGCGCACCTGGGTGCGCGGCACCATCAACGGTACCACGCAAGGGGTGCTGCTGCTGGTGATGAGAGCGGCGGTCATCGGCCTGGCGCTGATGCTGTGGTCGTGGGGGCAGGCAACGGCCGGCGACGTCGCCTTGGTGCTGACTTCTTTCTTCGTCCTGCAAGGCTATCTCAGGGATATCGGAACGCATATCCGCAACCTGCAGCGCTCGATCAACGACATGGAGGAACTGGTCGATTTCCAGTCCGAACCGCTCGGCATCGAGGATCGGCCCGGCGCCGGACCGATCCGCATCACGCAAGGGGGCATCGCCTTCGACGACGTCACCTTCCATTATGGCAGTCACCGTTCGCCGCTCTATCGCGATTTCTCGGTCGATATCGCGCCGGGCGAGCGGGTCGGGCTGGTCGGCCATTCCGGGTCGGGCAAGACGACTTTCGTCAAGCTGATCCAGAGGCTCTATGACGTGAACGCCGGCCGGATCCTGATCGACGGCCAGGACATTTCGGAGGTGGCGCAGGCGTCGCTGCGCGCGCAGATCGCCATCGTGCAGCAGGAGCCGATCCTGTTCCACCGCTCGCTGGCCGAAAACATCGCCTATGCCCGGCCTGGCGCCACGCAGGCCGAGATCGAGCACGCCGCGAAGCTGGCGAGCGCGCACGACTTCATCGCCAACCTGCCGAAGGGCTACGGCACGCTCGTCGGCGAGCGCGGCGTGAAGCTGTCGGGCGGCGAGCGCCAGCGCGTGGCGATCGCGCGCGCGTTCCTCGCCGATGCGCGCATCCTGATCCTGGACGAGGCGACGTCGAGCCTCGATTCAGAATCGGAGGTGCTGATCCAGCAGGCGATGGAGCGGCTGATGGTCGGCCGCACCACGCTGGTCATCGCGCACCGGCTTTCGACGGTGCGGGCGCTCGACAGGCTGTTGGTCTTCGATCGCGGCAAGATCGCCGAGGAAGGCTCGCATGACGCGCTGATCCGGCTGCCGGGCGGCATCTACCGCCGCCTGTTCGAGCGCCAGGCGCTCGAATTGACCAAGGGACTTGTCACCTGATCGGGGATGGCCTCCGGCTCTGGCCCGGAGGCCATCCCATCAGGCGCCGGCGGCTTGACGGGCGGGCGGCGCGGGACATGTGATCGCGGGCGGAGCCGCGTCCGCCAAGTCTTTTCATTGCTTGCGCCATGTTCTATGTCTGCGGCACGGCACGGGGGCGCGTCTTGTCAATCACAAAAGCATCCGGTACGCCCCGCTCATGACAGTTACCGTTCGTTTCGCCCCTTCACCGACAGGCCGCATCCATATCGGCAATGCGCGCACCGCCCTGTTCAACTGGCTGTTCGCCATGAACCATAAGGGGCGCTTCATCCAGCGCTTCGACGACACCGATGTCGCGCGCTCGAAGCAGGAATTTTCCGACGCCATCCTTTACGACCTGCATTGGCTTGGCATCTTTCCCGACACCACCGAATACCAGTCGCGTCGCTTCGAGATCTATGACGCGGCGGTCGAGCGGCTGAAGGCGGCGGGCGTTCTCTATGCCTGCTATGAAACACCGGAGGAGCTCGACCTCAGGCGCAAGGTGCGCCGTACGCGCGGCCTGCCGCCGGTCTATGGCCGCGAAGCGCTGACGCTGACGTCGGAACAGATCGCCGAATATCAGGCCGATGGCCGCCGGCCGCACTGGCGCTTCCTGCTGCCCAATTTCACCGGCGATCCGCAGCAGCCGGAGCGCACCGAAATCCATTGGAACGACCTGGTGCGCGGGCAGGAAACCGTCGATCTCGCCTCGCTGTCGGACCCGGTGCTGGTGCGCGAGGACGGCACCTATCTCTATACGCTGCCATCCGTCGTCGACGATATCGAGATGGGCGTCAGCCATGTCATCCGCGGCGACGACCACGTCACCAACACCGGCGTGCAGATCGCGCTGTTCCGGGCGCTGGGTGCCGAGCCGCCGGAATTCGGCCACCACAATCTGCTGACCACCGTTTCGGGCGAGGGGCTGTCGAAGCGCACCGGCGCACTCTCCATCGAAAGCCTGCGCGAGGACGGCATCGAGCCGATGGCGGTCGCATCGCTGGCCGTGCTCGTCGGCACGTCGGAGAATGTCGCCGCCGCGCACGACCTGGCCGAACTCGCCAGCCGTTTCGACCCGGCTGCGACTTCGAAGTCGGCGGCAAAGTTCGACCCGGACGAGCTTTTCGTGCTCAACCGGACGCTGCTGCACCAAATGCCGTTCTCCGAAGCGCAGAATCGGCTGGTGGTGCTCGGCATATCGGGCGAGCAGGCGGAACCGTTCTGGCTGGCTGTGCGCGGTAATCTCGACAGGCTGGCCGATGCTGTCGGCTGGTGGCGCATCCTGCGCGAAGGGCCGCAGGAGAAGCCGGAATTTTCCGACGCCGATCGAGATTTTCTTCACCAGGCCATCGATCTGCTGCCCGAGGAGCCTTGGAACGGGACCGTCTGGAAGGACTGGACGGCCAAGATCAGGGAAGCGACCGGCCGCAAGGGCAAGGCGCTGTTCATGCCGCTGAGGCTCGCCTTTACCGGACTGACTTCGGGACCGGAGCTTGCAGATCTATTGCCGCTGATGGGTCGGGAAGGAACGTTGGCCCGACGACCCTGACCTTCCGCTGTTCCGGCGGCAGCGTCGAGACCGGCGATGCGACCGGTTTGACCGCAAGCCGCTTGATGGCGTCGCGGTCCAGCCCGCCTGCGGCGTTTGCCAGCGTCTCGGGATCGGCACCTGGATCGGGTTTGGAGGCAGGCACCGGAATGAACGGGGCGCCCTCCGTTTGCGGCCGCGACTGTTGCTGGCTTGGCGGATTGCCGCCGATGATCTGGAAGTTCTGCGCGGCGTTGCAGCCGCAGGCCGGCGGCCGCGACAGGTTGGGCTGCTTGTAAAGATAGGCCGTCGGCAGTTCGCTGTAGGGTCGGCCGGTGACCGACGATGTCATGTCGGCTGAATCGTCGCCCATGCCGCGCGAATAGAAGACCTGGATCTCGGTGCCGGGACAGCTCGATTCGCAGTTCTTCTGGTCGCGCTCGAAATCGCCGACCGAGGCGGCATTCGACATCGGAAAGAAGTAGCCGTCGCAGGTGCGCACGCAGGTGGTACGGAACTCGCCGCCGACGCCCGGAAAATCCGGTATGCCGGACCGGCCCGGCACGCGGCGGATATTGCGCTCCTCGTCGGGATCGTCAGACTGGTCGAGCGTATCGAGCCGGCGTGTGTCGCCGCCGAACAGCTGGTCGAACAGATTGCCGTTGCCTTGTTCCCGTTTCGCTTCGCGCAAGAGTTCGCGGCGGGGCGCCACCGCGTCCTCGCGGCAGCCATTGGTGTCGAGCGCGGCCAGGATGCGTGCGCGATCGCGCCGCGAACCGCCGCCGGCGAGGCGGGCGCGCTTGGCCTGCAAGCTATCGAGATTGGCGTTCATGCGCTCGATGGTGGCGTTGAACCCAGCGCATTGGCTGACATTGCGGCTGAATAGAGAGAAGCCGCAGCCGGCGCTGCTGGACTGGCCGCGCGCCTTTGAAATCTGCTCGCGTTGCCGGTCGATCGCGGCATCATATTTCCGGATCAGGGCCGGACCGCCACTGCCGCGCGAGGTCGCGGCAAGATCGGTCTCGAGCTGGCGGCAGACACGCGAGGCGGCCTGCGGCTCGGACACGGCGGCGCCCGAAAGCAGCAGGCCAAGCAGCACGGCGAGATGCGCCTGCTTCCACCCTTTGCCCATCATCCGCCGAAACCCTGCTTGGTTGTTCGCCGCACGCTACGTGCTCGTGGTTAAACCGCAGTTTACCCCCGAATTGGTGTTCAGCCCAGATCGACGACAGCTTGCGCCTTGTGGGCGGCCTCGACCACCGCCAGCGCTGTCATGTTGACGACGCCGCGCGAAGTCACCGAGGGCGTCAGGATATGCGCCGGCTTGTCGGTGCCGAGCAGGATCGGGCCGACATGCAGGGCATCCATCATGGTCCTGAGCGCTGTCAGCGTGATGTTGGCGGAATCGAGGTTGGGGAACACCAGGAGATTGGCTTCGCCCTTCAGACGCGAATGCGGATAGACGCGCTGGCGCAGATGTTCCGACAGCGCGGAATCGGCATGCATCTCGCCGTCGCATTGCAGCTCGGGCGCGATGCGCGCCAGGATCGCCGCCGCCTGCCGCATCTTGAGCGCACTCGGCGAATCGCGCGAGCCGAAATCCGAATGCGACAGCAGCGCCGCCTTGGGCTCGATGCCGAAGCGCTGGATCTCCTCGGCCGCCAGCACGGTCATTTCGGCGATCTCGTCGGCGGTGGGGTCGACAGAAACATGGGTGTCGGTCAGGAAGATGATGCCGCGTTGCGAGATCAGCATGGACAGCGTCGACAGATCCCGGTCCTTGATGCCGGTTCGTGGCCCGATGATCAGCGTGACGTTGCGCAGGTGCCGCTCGAAACGCCCTTCGAGGCCGCAGACCATGGCGTCGGCGTCGCCGCGCTTCAATGCGAGGGCCGCGATCACCGTGTTGTCGGTGCGCACCATGGTGCGCGCGGCCTCCGTCGTCACGCCGCGCCGGCCGGCGAGCTCGATCAGGAGGTCGACATAGTGGCGGTAGCGCGGATCGTCCTCCGGGTTGATCAGGCCGAAGTCGACGCCCGGCTTGATGCGCAGTCCGTAGCGCTTCAATCGCACCTCGATGACGTGCGGACGGCCGATCAGGATCGGCTCGGCGATGCCTTCCTCCAGAACCACCTGCGCGGCGCGCAGCACGCGCTCGTCCTCGCCGTCGGCATAGATGACGCGCTTGGCGCTCGACGCCTTGGCCGAGGAGAACACCGGCTTCATCACCAGGCCGGAGCGGAAGACGAAGCGGTTGAGCTTGTCGATATAGGCGGAGAAGTCGCTGATCGGCCTTGTCGCGACACCGGTGTCGCAGGCCGCCTTGGCGACGGCCGGGGCGATGCGCAGGATGAGGCGCGGATCGAAGGGCGAGGGGATCAAGAACTCGGGTCCGAACACCGGCGTCTCGCCGGAATAGGCGCGCGCGGCGACATCCGAAGGTTCTTCGCGGGCAAGGGCGGCGATGGCCCGCACCGCGGCCATCTTCATCTCCTCATTGATGGCGCTGGCGCCACAGTCCAGCGCGCCGCGGAAGATGTAAGGAAAACACAGTACGTTGTTGACCTGATTTGGAAAATCGGACCGGCCCGTGCAGATCATCGCGTCGGGGCGCGCCGCCCGCGCCACTTCCGGCATGATTTCCGGATTGGGATTGGCCAGCGCCAGGATCAATGGCTTCGGCGCCATGTGCTGGAGCAATTCCGGCTTCAGCACGCCGGCGGCCGAAAGCCCGAGGAACACGTCTGCGCCCGATATGACGTCGGCCAGCGTGCGCGCCTCCGTGTCCTTCACATAAGGGTCTTTCCAGCGGTCCATCTCATCCGTGCGCCCCTTATAGGCGACGCCGAAACGGTCGGTGACCCAGATGTTCTCGACCTTGGCGCCGAGCGAGACCAGCAGGTTGAGGCAGGCCAATGCCGCCGCGCCGGCGCCCGAAGTGACGATCTTGATGTCGGCAATGGTTTTGCCGGCGAATTCCAGGCCGTTGAGCACTGCGGCGGCGACGATGATGGCGGTGCCGTGCTGGTCGTCATGGAAAACCGGTATGCCCATCCGGGCCTTCAGTCGCTCTTCGACCTCGAAGCATTCCGGCGCCTTGATGTCCTCGAGGTTGATGCCGCCGAATGTCGGTTCCAGCGCCGCCACCGTTTCGACCATGCGCTCGATCTCGGGCGCGTCGATCTCGATGTCGAAGACGTCGATGCCGGCGAATTTCTTGAACAGGACCGCCTTGCCTTCCATGACCGGCTTCGAAGCGAGCGGGCCGATATTGCCCAGGCCGAGCACGGCCGAGCCATTGGAGACGACGCCGACCAGATTGGCGCGCGCCGTGTAGTCGGCGGCGGTCGCCGGATCGTCGCGGATTTCGAGGCAAGGGGCAGCCACGCCGGGCGAATAGGCGAGCGCCAGGTCGCGCTGGTTGCCAAGCGGCTTGGTGGCCTGGATTTCGAGCTTGCCCGGCGTGGGGTGCTTGTGGAAGTAGAGCGCGGCTTCGTCGAGGTCCGAACGTGCCGTTTTCTTGCTCTCGCCGTTCATTCCGGGCCTCCCTGCGATCCTGCGTGCCGCCTTCTTAGCATGCGGCCAAGGTTTTTCGCGACGCCAAATGACGCAATCGCCATTCACATCGACGAAGCCGGGATAAGCGAACTATTTCAATGGCTTGATCGGAATTTCTTCGGCGCCGGCGCTACCGGGTCTCAGAAGGCGCTGACATAGAGGCCGCCGTCCACCGGTATGTTCTGGCCGGTCAGGTAGCCGGCATGGACCGAGCACAGGAAGGCACAGATCTGGCCGAATTCTTCCGGCGTGCCGAGCCGCTTGGCCGGCACGTCGGCACTGATGCGCGCCTTGCGGGCGGCTGCCGCGGCCGGGTCTTCAACGCTGCCGGCCTCGTGCGGACCGCGCAGTCGGTCGGTATCGAGCTTGCCGGGCAGCAGGCTGTTGATGGTCACGTTGCGGTCGACCACCGTGCGCGCCACGCCGGCAAGAAAGGAGGTCAGGCCGGCGCGCGCGCCGGACGACAGATCAAGGCCGGGGATGGGGACATAGACCGATAGCGAAGTGATGTTGACGATGCGGCCAAAACCGCGCACGGCCATGCCGTCGATCACCGCCTGCACCAGCTCGATCGGCGTCACCATGTTCTGGGTCACGCCTTCGAGCATCTTGGCACGATCGAGCTCGCGGAAATCGCGCAGCGGCGGGCCGCCATTGTTGTTGACGAGGATGTCGGGTTGGGGACAGGCGGCGAGAAGCGCCTTCTGCACCTCGGGCTTCGATACGTCGCCGACGACTTCCGTGACGGTCACGCCGTAACGCTCGCGCAGCTCCGCAGCGGTTTTGGCCACCAGCTCGGCGTTGCGCCCGTTGACGACAATGTCACAGCCGGCCTCGGCCAGAGCCATGGCGCAGCCTTTTCCGAGCCCTTTGCTCGAAGCGCAGACGATGGCCTTCTTTCCGCGGATACCGAGATCCATGACGATTTCTCCTGTGATTCGCCGGCAGGCTAGCTCTTGGGCTGGACCAATCGCAACCGTCATACGGTTGTTGCATGAATCGGGGCATAGGCTCGCGAAAGCAACGGTGAATTCGCGATGTCCGGCCAAGAGCCCCGCACGTTCCGCAGCATGTTCATCTCCGACGTCCATCTCGGGTCGAAGGCGGCAAAGGCCGATTTCCTGATCGATTTCCTTAGACATCACGATGCCGACATCATTTATCTCGTCGGCGATATCGTCGATGGCTGGCGCCTGAGGCGCAGTTGGCACTGGCCGCAGAGCCACAATGACGTCGTGCAGAAATTGCTGCGCAAGGCGCGAAAGGGCGCCACCATCACCTACATCGCCGGCAACCACGACGAATTCGCCCGCCAGTTCCAGGGCGTGCATTTCGGCGGCATCGTCGTCGCCGACCGCGCCATTCACGAAACCGCCGACGGCAGGCGGCTGCTCGTCATCCATGGCGACCAGTTCGACACGGTCGTGCACAATCAGCGCTGGCTCGCCTATCTCGGCGACCATGCCTACGACGCCGCCATGCAGGTCAACCGTGTGATCACGCGGCTGCGCCAGCTGCTCGGCCTGCCTTACTGGTCGTTTTCGTCCTGGGCCAAGGTCAAGGTCAAGAAGGCCGTTAACTTCATCGGCTCGTTCCAGACGGTACTCAGCGACGAGGCGCGGCGCTCGCATGTCGACGGCGTCATATGCGGCCATATCCATCATGCCGCGATCGAAAGCTATGGCGACGTTCAGTACATCAACACCGGCGACTGGGTGGAAAGCTGCACGGCGGTGGTCGAACATTTCGACGGCCGGATGGAAATCCTGACCTGGGCGCATGTCTTGCCCGAGGCGCCGGACGAACCATTCATCCCGATGCTGATCGAGGACCGGGTGGTGCAGGCCGCCTGACTGCGGGTGCCAGGCACAGATTCCGGTGTTAATCGATTAGGCCAATCGGTTTCGTCCGGTTTTTCCTCATGTTAAGGGTCAATCCACACTGCTCGCCGTTCGTGGACGGCAGCGTTATTGGATCGATTCATGCCGCTGCCGCCGCTTTCACCCGAACAGCTCGTCAAGCCTCGCCATTTCGAACTGCGCATGAGCCTGATCTTCGCGACATTGTTCGTGTCGCAGGGCACGCATCTGCCCTACTTCCCGCTGTGGCTGCAGGCGAAAGGTTTTCACGCCGAGCAGATCGCCGTCATCCTGGCGGCTCCGATGTTCCTGCGCGTCGTGACGACGCCGCTGCTCACCGCGCTCGCGGACCGGGCGAGGGACCGCGCCGACGTCTATATCGCGCTCGTCGCGGCATCGATGATCATTTCCGCCGGCTATTTTCTGCCGGCCTCCTACGCCGTCGTGCTTGCGGTGTCGCTGGCGCTGACGATCGTATGGACACCGCATTCGCCGATGGCCGATTCGCTCGCGCTTTCGGGCGTGCGCCGCTTCGGCTCCAACTACACCAGCATGCGCAAGTGGGGTTCGATCTCGTATCTCTGCGCCAACGTGGCCGGTGGTTTCATCCTGACCGCGGCAGGGGCGCAAGCCGTCCCGGCGATCATTTTCGCGGCACTGGGTGCCGCGCTCTTTGCCGCGCTGCTTGCGCCGCGTCTTGGCCGGCCGCGCCTTGCCTCACCGCTTTCGGCCGCGGAGATCCAGCACTCGGCACCAAGTCTCTTCAATGCCTATTTCGTCTATTTCACCCTGGGTGTCGGCATCCTCACCGCCAGCCACGCCTTCCTTTACGGCTTCGTGTCGATCTACTGGAAGTCGATCGGCATCGGCGACACCGTCGTCGGGCTTCTGTGGGCGTGGGGCGTGGTGGCCGAAGTCTGCATGTTCGTGTTTTTCAACCGCATATTCGCCTCCGTGTCGGTCGTCAGGGTGATGGTGATTGCCGGCATCGGCGCGGTCGTGCGCTGGATCGCCTTTCCGCTGATCTGGCCGCTTGGCCTCGGCGTCGCCGGGTTTTTCGGCGTCCAGACCCTGCATTCGGTGTCGGTGGCCATGGTGCTGATCGGCCTGCAGAAAATGATCGGCGAAACGGTCTCGGAAGAGCGCACCGGTGCCGCACAGGGCGTCGCCTATTTCTTCAACGGCTTCTTCATGGCCGCCGTGACGCTCGCCTCCGGCCCGCTCTACGACCGTTTCGGGGTCGACGGCTTCCTGGCCATGATCCCGATCGCGATCATCGGCCTGGTGCTGGTCGGACTCGCGGCGCGCTCAGCCCCAAAGCGCCGGATCGGGCGGTGAAACCAAGGATCCCTCATAGGCGAGGCCGGGCACACGATCCCGCGCAAGCAGCAGCGGTCCGTCGAGGTCGACGAAATCGGCGTCCTGGGCGAGCAGCACCGCCGGCGCCATCGCCAGCGACGTGCCGACCATGCAGCCGACCATGACGCCGAAACCCAGTTCGCGGGCGCGGTCGCGCAGCACGAGCGCCGCCGTCAGCCCGCCCGACTTGTCGAGCTTGATGTTGACGGCATCGTAGAGACCGGCGAGCGCGGCCAGATCCCTCGCCTCATGCACGCTCTCGTCCGCGCAGATCGGCACCGGATGCGCGATGTGGCGCAGGATGCCGTCATGGCCCGCCGGCAGCGGCTGTTCGATAAGCGCGATGCCTTGCTCGGCGGCAAAGGCGAGGTTCGCGGCGATGGTGTCGTCGTTCCAGCCCTCGTTGGCGTCGAGGATGATGCGGCTGTCGGGCGCGGCCTGCCGGACGGCGCGGATGCGCGCAATGTCGTTGTCGCCGCCGATCTTGACTTTGAGCAGCGGGCGCGCCGCGTTGGCACGGGCCTGCGCCGCCATCGCCCCGGGTTCGCCCAGCGACAGCGTGTAGGCCGTCTCGAGCTGATGCAAAGGAGCCGGCCAGACCGCGTCAGCCACCGCCTTGCCGCTGATCTTGGCTTCCAGGTCCCACAAGGCGCAATCGATAGCGTTGCGCGCCGCGCCTGCCGGCATGGCGCCGAGCAGGGCTGTCCGGTCCATGCCAGCAGAGATTTGCCCGCGCATGGCCTCTATCGCGGCGCGAACCCCATCCATAGTCTCGCCATAGCGTTTGTACGGCACGCATTCGCCACGGCCCGTGTAATCGCCTTCGCTGATCGTGCAGGTGATCACTTCGGCTTCGGTCTTCGAACCACGCGAAATGGTGAAGGTGCCGGCGATTGGAAAACGCTCGGCCTCGACCGAAATGACACGCGCCATAATTTTCTGCTCCGGCTGTGCGAGAAGGGTCGTCGGCAAATCGACAAGGCCGGACCCGTCAGGCTAAACAGGACGCCATGTTGACCATCGGCAAGCGCGACGCAAGCGGCAAGACCGCCTCGGAGGCTGACCACGAACCGCGCGTGTCTGTCGGTGAGGAAGCAGGCGTTCTCGGGTGCGCCTTCTCGGGAATCTGGACGACGCGCACCGTGGCCGCGATCGACGCAGAGATGCGCAAAATCGAGAAACGGAGCGGTTTCAAGACTTTGGCGCTCGATCTTTCGCACATCGAGAAGATCGACACCGCCGGCGCGTGGCTGATCGACCGCCTGGTCAGCGCTTTCGAGAAGAAGGGCGTCGAGGTCAGGCTGCAGGGCCAAAGCGACGTTGCCTCGATCCTGCTCGGCGCGGTCGGCGACGCGGTGCGGCGCGAGCCCGAATCGGGGCCGGTCGGGCCGCCCAACATCGTCATTCGCGCGCTGGAGGCGGTTGGCCGCCGCGTCTACGAAATGCGCGACGATTTTCTCGCCTCGATGAACATACTGGGCGCCACGATCCGTGGCGCGCAGATGAAGCTCGGCCGCGGCCATGCCGTCAATCCGGCGGCGATCTTCAACCAGATCGACCGCATGGGCGTCGGAGCCATTCCGGTGGTGGTGCTGATGTCGGCGATCGTCGGCGCCATCGTTGCCCAGCAGGGCGCCTACCAGCTCAGCTATTTCGGCGCCGACATCTTCGTCGTCGACCTCGTCGGCGTGCTGATCCTGCGCGAACTCGGCGTGCTGATGACGGCAATCATGATCGCCGGCCGCTCGGGCAGCGCCATCACCGCCGAAATTGGCTCGATGAAGATGCGCGAGGAAGTGGATGCGCTGAAGGTCATCGGGCTCAACCCCATCGGCGTGCTGGTCTTTCCGCGCCTGGTTGCGCTGGTGATCGCCCTGCCTTGCCTGACCATCATCGCCAATTTTGCCGCACTCGGTGGCGGTATCCTCGCGGCTTGGCTCTATTCCGACATCGCACCCGCCGCCTTCATCGACCGGCTGCGCGTCGCCATCGACCTCAGCACCATTTTCGCCGGCCTGATCAAGGCGCCGTTCATGGCTATGATCATCGGCACCATCGCCTCGGTCGAGGGCATGAAGGTCGGCGGCAGCGCCGAATCGCTTGGTCAGCACGTGACCGCCTCGGTGGTGAAATCGATCTTCGTCGTCATCATCCTCGACGGGCTTTTCGCCATGTTCTATGCAGCGATCGAGTTCTGAAATGGCGATGGGAAACGGCATCGAGACCAGGGCCAAGGAGGGCGCGGATGACAGCGAGATCGTGCTTTCGGCGCATGACATCACCGTTTCCTTCGGCGACAATCTGATCCTCGACAAACTGTCGCTCGATATCTGGCGCGGCGAGATCCTCGGTTTCGTCGGCGCTTCGGGCGCCGGCAAATCAGTTCTGCTGCGCACCATCCTTGGTTTGACGCGCAAGCAGTCCGGCACGATCAAGCTGTTCGGCGTGGATATCGAAAAGGCCGACGATGCCGAACGGCTGCGCATCGACATGCGCCTTGGGGTGCTGTTCCAGCACGGCGCGCTGTTCTCGGCGCTGACGGTGCTGGAAAACGTCCAGGTGCCGATGCGCGAATATCTCGACCTGCCGCGCAAGCTGATGGACGAACTGGCGATGCTCAAGGTCGAACTGGTCGGGCTGCCGCCGGACGCGGCGCAGAAATTCCCGTCCGAGCTGTCGGGCGGCATGATCAAGCGCGCGGCACTCGCTCGCGCGCTGGCGCTCGATCCCGACATCGTCTTCCTCGACGAGCCGACCTCGGGCCTCGATCCGATCAGCGCGGCGGAATTCGACGAGCTGGTGGTCAAGCTGCGCGATACGATGGACCTGACCGTCTACATGGTGACCCACGATCTCGACACGCTTTTCACCGCCTGCGACCGCGTCGCCGTGCTCGGCAAGAAGAAAGTGCTGGTCGAAGGCACCATAGACGACATGCTGAAGAGTGAAGAACCGTGGGTAAAATCGTATTTCCGCGGAAAACGAGCCCGGCAACTTGATCTTGCCGCGCGCGCATAGCCATAAGTGAAGCAATGGAAACCAGAGCCAACTACGTTATTGTCGGCATCTTCACGCTGGTGGCGATCCTGGCGGCGTTCGGCTTCGTCTATTGGACGGCGGCGATCGGCGACAAAGGCGAGACCACATTGTTGCGCGTGCGCATCCCTGGCTCGGCTTCCGGACTTGGCCGCGGCAGCTTCGTGCTGTTCAACGGCGTCAAGGTCGGCGACGTCAGGCGCGTCTATATCGATGTCGACAATCCGACGGTCGCCATCGCCGACACCGAGATCGATCGCATGACGCCGATCACCAAATCGACGCAGGCCGATATCGGCCTGGCGGGCCTGACCGGACAGGCCAATATCGAACTCAAGGGCGCCGACCCCAAGGAAGTAAAACTTCTCGACCAGGCCGAGAAGGAAGGCAAGGTCGCCGAGATCGTGGCCAACCCGTCGGCGGTGACCAATCTTTTGCAGACGGCGCAGAACATCTTCACGCGCGCCGACACGGTACTGACGCAGCTGGAGGGGTTCACCAAGGATGTGCGCGGGCCGCTGACGCAGACCGTGCAGAATGTGCAGACGTTCTCCGACGCGCTGGCCAGGAATTCCGACGGCGTCGACAAGTTCCTGTCCGCGGTCAGCGCGCTGTCCGATGAGCTGAAGGGCGTCTCGGGCAAGCTCGACGGCACGCTGAAGGCGGCCGAAGGGCTGCTCAATGCGGTCGACAAGGACAAGATCAAGAGCATCGTCGCCAACGTCGATACGGTGACCGGCAACCTCAAGGAAACGTCCAAACAGCTCGATGGCGTGATCAGGAATGTCGATACGGCCGTGGGATCGGTCAATGATTTCGCCAAGCAGACGCAAGGTACGCTGGCCAAGGTCGACAGCGTGCTCGACGGCATCGATCCGGCGCAAGTGCGCACGGCTCTGGCCAACATCCAGAAGGCAAGCGAAAGCGCCGACAAGGCGGCCTCGGACATCGCCAAGGTGACCGGCAAATTCGCGAACAGGGCGGACGACATCGACGAGACGATCAAGGATGCGAGGCAGCTCGCGCAGCGGCTCAACGACGCCTCGGTGCGCGTCGACGGCATCCTGGCCAAGGTCGACAAGCTGCTCGGTTCGGGGCAGGCGGACGGCGTGATGGCGGACGCCAGGGACACGCTGAGGTCGTTCAAGCAGGTTGCCGATACGCTGAATTCGCGGCTTGGCGTCATCACAGACAATATAGCCCGGTTTTCCGGCCAGGGCCTTTCGAATGTCGAGGCGCTGGTTCAGGACAGCCGCCGTTCGATCAGCCGCATCGAGGAGGCGGTTACCGACCTCAGCCGCAATCCGCAGCGCATCCTGTCGGGCGGCGAGGGCGAGGTTCGGCAGTATGATGGCAGGGCGCGGCGTTGACTTCGGTCTCGGCTCGCCCCAGAAACAGTGTCTGCATCCGCGGGTTGTTTTTACAATCCAGGGATAGTGAGGCCGGGGACAGCAGGGATCGCGCGTGAAGTCGACGATTGTGTTCAGATCGGGCGTGGCCTTGCTTGCCTTGACCCTTGCCGGTTGTGCCGCGCTGCCGGGCGGCGGGCCTGCGCCGCTTGACACGTTCGAACTGTCGGCGCCGTCGGTCGAGGCGCATGGCCACAGCCGTCGCCAGATCCTGATCGCCCAGCCGTCCGCGCTCAAGGCGCTGGACAGCCAGAACATCGTCATAAAGCCGTCCCCACGCTCGATCCAGTACCTCAAGGGCGCGCAATGGGCGGACCGGCTGCCGCTGATCGTGCAGGCACGCCTGGCCGAGACGTTCCAGCGCTCGGGCAGCTTCGCCGGCGTGGGCAAGCCGGGCGAGGGGCTGGCGATCGACTACCAGGTCATCGTCGAGATCCGTTCGTTCGAAGTCCGTGTCGACGGCGGCGATCATGCCGAGGTCGACCTGTTCGTGCGCATCCTCAACGACCGCAACGGCGAGGTGCGTGCGTCCAAGAGCTTTACGGCGACCGCGCCCGTCTCGGGCAGCGGCAACCAAGGCTATGTCGGCGCGCTCGATGCTGCCTTCGGCGACGCGGCCAAACAGATCGTGCGCTGGACCGATTCGGCGATCTAAGCGGCGAGCCCGGGCGGGCGCCAGCCACCAGGCTACAAGCGGTCGAAGGCGTCCGGCCGCAGCTTTCCAGTCTTCATCAGGTGCTGCAGGGTGTAGGTTACGGACAGCGCGTCATCGAGCGCATCGTGTCCCTGCAATGGCGGGTGTTGAACGCCATAATAGTCGGCAAGCTTGTTGCTCGGCGTCCTTGCCAGGTCCTCGATCGGCATCCCGGCCGAGATCAGCAGCTTTACGGCATTGTCAAAGCGGGCCGCCGGGATGGAAGCGGGGATGCCTGCGATATAGCAGCTGATGGCTATCATGTTCAGTTCGTCCTTGCCCCAGGACCAAAATCGCGCCCCATTGGAGAAACGATCGACGTCAACAAGGGCTTCTCCTAGCGCGACCCCCTCGATCTCCAGCTTTTCTTCTGTGATGCCAGTCAGTTCGGTGAAGAAAGGGTCGAGCGCGTATCTCCTGCCAAACCGGTCGATCGGTCTGACATAGGCCTTGTGCGTGCCCAGGACGGGAAAGTCGTCTTCGAGCCCAAGCCTGACCGCGCCGATCTGCGCGATGACCGGATCCGGATCGTGAGCCGCGCACCAGAATCGACGTTGCGAGCCCTCAAGACAAAGAAACTCGCAGTCGAGTATGATCGCCGTCTTCACAAGTCAGAGATCCAGTTCCGGATGCGACGTCCACCCTTCCAAGCCAAAAGGCGGGAGACAAGTCCCCCGCCTTTTTTCATTGGCTGTCTGCCGCTGCCTAGTGCAGGCGGCCGCTGGCGTGGGCCAGCATGGTGTAGACCTTGCCTGTATCCGAGGTCAGGTAGGTCTGCGCCATGATGTTGTCGCGGTCGTTGCGCGACACGTCCTTCAGCAGCTTCTCGAAATCATCGCAATAGCGGTCGACGGCGGCGCGGAACTCTGCCTCCGTCTGGTACTTGCGACGGATCTCGTCGAACGTCTGCTGCCCCTTCAGCGTATAGAGCCGCCGCGTGAACACGTCACGCTCGCCGCGCCGGTACCGGTTCCACAGTTCGATCGACGCATCGTGATCGATGGCCCGTGCGATGTCGACGGACAGCGAGTTCAGTGATTCCACGACATGAAGCGGCGAGCGCTGGGCAGGGGCGGCGCGCGGCGCGTCGGCGGGTGTTGCCGGCTTGGCTTCGTCCTCGCGTGACGCCCCGCTCAGGAGATCGCGCACCCAGCCGCCCTGTTGCGCGCGGGCGCCGGCGTCGGGACGCTGGCGCGGCGCCGTGTCGGCGGGGCGCTCCAGGTCAAGCGTGCCGCGTAGCGCCGTGCCGCCCGACGGCGCCTGCGGCGCGCGAAGTTCCGGCTGTGGCGCGGGAGCGCGGCGCGGCGGCTCTGCCGCGCGGGACGCTGCCGGGGCTTGCGGCGCCGGGCGCAGATTGCGCGATTCCAAGGGCTCTCCACCACTGCGGCCGGACTTCGCAACGATGTCCGAAAGCTCCTTCAGGGCGTTGATCTGCTCGGAAACCGCGCGGCGGATGGCCGATGTCGATTCCTTGGCCTCTTCCGGCATCTCGATGACGCCTTTCTTGAGCTCGGCGCGGGTGAGGTCGAGCTCGCTCTTGATGGCGCCGGCGGTGCGGCGCATCTCCTCGGTCGCGTCGGAGAAGCGCTTGGTTGCCGAATCGACGACGTCGGTGATGGCGTTGCGGATCTTGTCGGCCGATTCCAGCGTCCTGCCTTCCGCATTTTGCAGCGTCTGGCCGACCAGATTCTCGAACGAGCGCATGACCCTTTCGAGATCCTCCGACTTCTTGACCAGGCCGACAGCGAGATCCTCGAGTGAAGACTGCCTTTCTAGCGTGTGTTCGAGGTTGCTCTGGGCCGAGCTCAGGAGGTCCGAAGCACCGGCGAGCAGGCGGCTGTGTTCATCGAACTTGGTGGCGATCGACGCGACCTCGCGCAAGGTCGACGACGACAGTTCCGTCAGCCTTGTCGTGTTCGAATCGACCAGCCTTGCCGAGCTGGCGAAGGTCTGCGCCGCTTTCTCGGTGGTTGCCGCGAAGCTTTGCGTGCTGCCGGTCAGGCGTTCGTCGACCTGGCCAAGATTGGCCGCGGCCTGTTCGATCAGCTGACCGAGCTGCGCGCTCGACGTGGTCATTCGGCCGATCAGGTCGGCGACACTGTCGGATAGCGACGAGCGGGCACCTTCGACCGCCGAAAGGGTCTCAGCGGTGCGGCTGGCGAGCGCGTTGACGAGGGCTGCGTTTTCGCTGCGCAGCTTCTCGGCGGCACGTTCGGTGACCTCTTCCATGCTCTTTTGCAGTTCCGAGCCGCCCTGGGCGAAACGCTCGACCAGCGGCCGCGCGGTCTCGTCGAGGATCTTCGACATCTCCGCCGACCGTGCCGCGAGCATGGTGTTGAGCTCGCGGGTGTTGGCGCCGATCGTCTTGGCGGCGTCGTTGGTGCTCTGGCCGATATGCTGGCCGACCGCGGTGAAAGTCTCCGCGATGACATTGGCGCGCGACACGAGTTGCGCTTCGGCGCTCGACACCTGCTCGTTGAGCTTCTGGCCCATCGTCTCGGCGGTATGGGCGAGCCGGTTCTCGACGCTGGCGATCTGCTCTTCGACGCGGGCGGCAGCCGTTGCCGCGGTCGATGCGAGCCGCTCGTCGGCGCCGGCGAGCGCCTGCTCGATTTCACGGGCATGCGCGGCCAGCTCCTGGCCGGTCTGGCGCGCACGGTCGGCGACCCTCTGCTCTGTGCTGGTGAAGGCGCCAACGATGCTCTCAGCATGTTCGCCGATGGTCGAGGTGCTGGCGGCGATGCGGGAAACCAGTCGGTTGTCCGCATCATCGAAGATGCGGGCGATTTCGGAGGCGCGGCCTGACAGCGCTTCCGAACCTTCGGCGATGCGCGAGACCAGGTGCTGGTCGGCGGCGTCGAAGATGCGGCCGAGATCCGCTGCACGCGCGGCAAGAGCTTCGGCCGATTCGCCGATGCGCATGCCGAGCCGCTGATCGGCGCCTTCGAAATTGCGCAGGATATCGCCGGCGCGGGCGGCCAGCGACTGTGCCGTTTCGACGGCCCGGGCAACCAGCTTCTGGTCGGCCGCGTCGAAGGTGCCGGCAATCTCGCTCACCCGAGCCGCCAACTGGTCGGCGGTCTCCTGGGCGCGGGCGGCCAGCTTCTGGTCGGCCGCGTCGAACGTGCCGGCGATTTCGCTTGCACGGGCGGCAAGCTGATCGGCGGTTTCATGGGCTCGCGCCAGCAAGGAACTGGACGCATCGTCCGCGCGGGCAAGCAAGGCGCTCGACGTGTCTTCCGCACGGGCGTGGAGACGGCGATCCGCCTCCTCGAAGGTGCGGGCGATGTCTTCGGCTCGAGCCAGCAGGGCGGCCGAGGTCTGCTCGGCGCGCTCGGCGATCTTGCGATCCGCATCGGAGAAGGCCTGGCCCGCCTGCTCATGCAGGACGCTGGTGACTTCCAGGACCTTCTCGCGCAAGGCGCCGGCCACGAAGACGGCGCTCTTCTCGAGCACGTTGCGCACATTGTCGACGCCTGTCGACAGCGCACGCTCCATGGTGCCCGCACGCTCCTCGATGATGCCGGTCTGGCGACTGAACGCCTGCTCGATCTTGTCCACGTCGGCGGCGATCGCAGCGGAGATGTCGGTGCTCCTCGCCGCGATCTGGTCGATGTGACCCGACAGCGAACGATCGATGTCCTTGCGGGTCTCGGCGAGCCTGCCGAGATCGTCTTCCAGCGCGCGGCTCAGCACGTCGCGGCCTTCGGCCAGCTTGCCGACATGTCCGGCGATGATGCCGTCGAGATCGCCACGGCTCTCCGACAGCCTCTGCAGATCGGCCTCCAGCGCGCGCTTGAGGATGTCGCGGCCTTCGGCCAGCTTTTCGACCTGGCCGGCGACAAGGCCATCGATGCTCGAGCGGCTTTCGGCCAGCTTGGCGAGATCGTCCTCGAGGGCCTTCGACAGCACCGAACGCTCCTGGACAAGCCTCTCGGAGTGGCTGTTGACCAGTCCGTTGACGTTTTCGAGATCGTCTTCGAGTGCCTTCGACAGCGCCGAACGGTCCTGGACAAGCCTTTCCGAGTGGCTGTTAACGAGACTGTTGACGTTTTCGAGGTCGGCTTCGAGCGCCCGGGCGAATTGTCCCCGATCTTCGACCAGTTTCTGGGACTGGTCGGCGACGGTGTTCTTGATCGTATTGAGATCGGCTTCCAGCGCACGGCGCAGGATGTCGCGGCCTTCCGCCAGCTTCTCGACCTGGCCGGCCACCAGCCCGTCGATGCTCGAGCGGCTCTCGGCCAGCTTGGCGAGGTCCTCCTCAAGCGCTTTCGACAAGGTCGAACGGTCCTGGACCAGCTTGTTCATGTGGTCGGCAATGACGCTGTTCACGTTCTGCAAGTCCGCCTCGAGAACCCGCGACAGCTGCCCGCGGTCCTCGGCCAGCCTCTCGGACTGGCTCGATATGACGCCCTTGATCGCGTTGAGGTCGGATTCCAGCGCCCGCCTGAGAATATCGCGGCCTTCGGCCAGTTTCTCGACCTGACCGGCGACCAGGCCGTCGATGCTCGAGCGGCTCTCGGCGAGCTTGGCAAGGTCGGCTTCAAGGGTCTGCGACAGCAGGCTGCGATCCTCGGCCAGGCGGCCCGAATGGTCCTCGATCAGCCCGCGTATGCTGGACAGATCGTCCTCCAGCGAACGGCCGAGCTGCGAGCGGTCTTCCGCCAGTTTCGCCGAATGCGCCTCGATGAGGTCCTTGATGCCGGCGATGTCGTTCTCCAGCGCCCTGGCGAGTACCGCGCGGCCCTCGGCGATCTTCTCGACCTGACCGGCGACAAGGCCATCAATATCGGCGCGCGTGTCCACGAGCTTGCCGAGGTCGGTTTCGAGCGCGCGCGAGAGAATGTTGCGGCCCTCGGCCAGCTTGCCAACATGTCCAGCAACCATTTCGTCAATGATTGTACGGGCTTGCACCAGCTTTCCGGAGTCTTCGTTGAGAGCCTGGGAGAGCCGGTTGCGGCCTTCTTCCAGCCTTTCGAGGTGGCTGCCGAGCGAAGCGTCGATGGCAGCGCGCGATTCGTTGACCTTGCGCAGATCTTCTTCGAGAGCGCGCGCGATCAGGCTGCGGCCTTCGGCCAGCTTCTGCACCTGGTCGGTTACCGCAGCATCGATGCCGGCACGGCTCTCGGCGAACTTGGCCAGATCGGCCTGCATCGCGGCCGCCATGCGCTCGCGGCTCTCGGAAAGGCTGCGGCTGTGATTTTCGACCGCTTCCTCTATGCCCACGCGGGCATCGGCAAGCCGCTGGATATCGGCATCGAACGAGCGCGAGACGACGTGGCGCGCCGCTTCCATGCGCCCGGCGAAATCGCTGGCGCGCGCTTCGAGCATGGACGAGGTCGACGTGACGATATCGGCCATGTCGGCGCCGATCTGGGTCTTGCCCTGGTCGATCATCGCCGTCAGCGTGTCCTTGCTCTCGGCGAAGGTGTGGGCGATTTCGCGCGCGCGTTCGACCAGCGTTTCGTTGATCTGCCGGGCGCGGGCTTCGAGTGCTGCGTTGAGCTTCTGCGTGCCGGTATCGAGGGCCTCGGCGCGGGTCTGGAACTCGCTGATCAGCGCCTGGCCGCGCTCGGCGAGCGTGCGCTCGATGCCGTTGAGGCTGGCCTCGAATTCCGAATTGAGTGTGCGCGCGGCGCCACCAAGCAGCGACACCATGCCGTTGGTGCGATCGTCGAGCAGGTCGGTCAACGACCGGGTCAGGCCGTCTGTCGTGTCCGTCAGCTTGGCGATGCGCGTGTCGAGCAGGCTGGCGAAAGCCTCGCCGGAAGTCGAAAGCTTGTCGGTTATGGTGTCGAGCCGTCCTTCCACCGAATCGAAGATCGACAGCGAACTTTCGTTGATGCGGTCGATAAGCGTGTCGCCGGAATTGGTGATGGTCATCGACAGTTTGGTCGATGCATTGAGAATGCTGTCGCGGATGAGGTCGCTGGCAGCGCCGATTTCGTCCTTGAGGGTGTCGTGCGCGCCGGCGATCGAAGCGCGAACCCGCTCCGCATGGCTGACGACCGCCTCGCGCTCGCTGCCGAGCCCGTCGACGAGCGAGCGGATGCGGGTTTCGTTTTCCGAATAGGAGCGCTCGATCTGGTTGACCTCGCTGTGGACCAGCGTTTCCAGTTCGACGGCGCGGGCCAGCGTGCGTTCGATGCCTTCGCCCATGGCGGCCACCTCGCGGCGGACGGCTTGGCCGATCATCATGACGCGATCCTGGGCCATGTTTTCCGGCTCGGTGAGGCGGAAGGCCACTTCCGTCATCGACTGGGCGGCGATGCGCATGTCCTGCGCGCGGCGAATCATGGCGGCGAAGGCCCAGAACAGGATGACCGGCACGATGGCCGCGACAGCAAGGCCGATCAGTTCGGGACGGGCGAAGAACTGGTCGAGCGTGCGGATCCTCCAGATGCTCGGCCCGAAGAGGAGGTTGGCCAATCCGCCCGCGCCGGCGATCCAGGCCAGCGAAACGAAGGCGATAACCCAGTAGATCGTGTTCGAGGCGCGCCGGTTGAGGCTGTGCAGAAGCGTCTTGTAATCCTTCTGACGATCGTCATTGGCCGGCGAGAAGCCGGCGGGCTGACCGCCATTGCGTGTTTCGACGGGGCGCAGTTCGGCGGGTCTGGTCTTTGGCGCGGGATTCGCGGCCTGGGCTTGGTTGACGACGGGTGCCTGCGTCTGATTGCGTCCCTCGCGCGCCAATTCGTCGGCGGCCTGGGATATCTGCGCTTCCAGATCTTCCATCGAGGCCGCTATATCGAGGTCGCCGCTGCCGGTGTCGCCGCTGAGGTCGAGATCGAGTGCCTTCTCGAGTTCCCTGGCCACATCGTTGTCCAGAGATCTGGTCGTCGTTGTTTTCTTCGCCATGCCTTCGCTACCCTGTACTAGCTGCCGCGGACTTATGATTTTGGTTGTCGCACCCACGCGCAGGAGGCTGAAAATGGACCCCTCGTATCGTAATGACACAGGGGGGTAAAGAAAACATGCATTCCGCGGGATACGTAAAACTTTAAATATAAGGTTAACGGAAGCGTGATTCCGGCGCCGCTTTCGCAACATTTTTTCCGGCCATCCATTAACCCGTTGTCCATTGGATTCGCCTAGTTTTTCAGGCGGCCGAAGAAGCGGAGTTCGAGTTCATGCGTGGCGAAAGCGGCATTGCCTTCTCAATGCCCGGGGGCGATGTATCGGGAACGAGGCGGTCCCGACCGGTCGATTTGGCACACCTTGCGCGGCAGACGATGGGCGACCGCGGCCTCGAACAGGAGGTGCTGGCGCTCTTTGTACAACAGGCGCTGTCGGTGCGCGACAGGATAGTCGATGCGGACATCAAAGACCGGCTGCTCCTGGCGCACGGCCTGAAGGGTTCGGCGCGTGGTGTCGGGGCCTTTGCCATTGCCGATTGCGCCACCGAGATAGAACGGCAGCCGGAAGACAGCCAGACGCTTACGCGGCTCGGCAAACTGATCGACGAAGTGCGCGATTTCATCGCCGCCATCAACCGCTAGACCCGTTTGCGGAAAAACGTCACCGAGCGGCGCTTTCTCGCCGCAGTTGACTTGTGTGCCCGAGTGATTATCTCGGCGGAAACTCCCTCAGGTGACAAATGACCAAACTGACCTTCATTGCCCATGACGGCACACATTTCGACGTGGATGCCGAGAACGGCTCGACGGTCATGGAAAACGCCATCCGCAATGCCGTGCCGGGTATCGAAGCGGAGTGCGGCGGCGCCTGCGCCTGTGCAACCTGCCACGTCTATGTCGACGAGGCCTGGACGGCGGAAGTCGGCGAGCCGGAAGCAATGGAAGAGGACATGCTGGACTTTGCCTACGACGTCCAGCCGAATTCGCGGCTATCGTGCCAGATCAAGGTGCGCGACGCGCTCGACGGACTGGTGGTGCGGGTGCCCGAGCGCCAAGGCTAAAAGCCGATTTTTGCCCGAGGCAATGAATCCGGGCAGGGGGGTCCTTGGGGGCCGGCTGTTGACGTCGCCTTGAATGGAAAACCCGCCTGTGCGGCGGGCCTCCGGCGCAACTCAACACCATAACCAAATATCTACCATAGTTGCGGGCACCCCCTCAAGAAAAAATTCCTATCTTGGGAGATGCCGGCCATAAAAAATTGCCGGCGCAGCCGGACTGGCGGTCGTCCAGCCTTTCTTAATTCAGTTCGCAGCTCTGATTTTTGCCGCCACCGCTTGGCAGCAAGCCGATGGTCATGCAGTCTCACGCCAATCCAGCAGCGAGGCGCATCATGACCGGCATCACCAGGACAGACGTACTCATTGTCGGGGCAGGGCCGGTCGGGCTGTTCGCCGTGTTTGAGCTCGGCCTGTTCGACATGAAGTGCCACCTGATCGACATTCTCGACCGGCCCGGCGGCCAATGCGCGGAACTCTATCCGGAGAAGCCGATCTATGACATTCCCGGCTGGCCTTCGATCTCGGCGCAAGGCCTGGTCGACAAGCTGCTCGAGCAGATCGCGCCGTTCAAGCCTGATTTCACCTACAATCGCATGGTCTCCAGTCTCGAGAGACTGGAGGACGGCGGCTTTCGCGTCACCACCGACGAGAATGAGGTGTTCGAGGCCAAGGTGGTGGTGATCGCCGCCGGCGGCGGCTCCTTCCAGCCAAAACGCCCGCCCATCCCGGGCATCGAACCCTATGAGGGCAAGAGCGTCTTCTATTCGGTGCGCCGGATGGAAGACTTTCGCGGCCACGACCTCGTTATCGTTGGCGGCGGCGATTCGGCGCTGGACTGGACGCTCAATTTGCAGCCGGTGGCAAAAAGCGTGACCCTGGTCCACCGGCGCCCGGAGTTCCGCGCCGCCCCCGACAGCGTCAACAAGATGTACGCCATGCAGGAGATGAAGCAGCTGGATTTCCAGGTCGGGCAAGTGACCGGCTTGACCGGCGCCGCCGGCCAACTGTCGTCCGCCCTGATCAAGGGGCCGGAGGGCGACATCGAAATTCCTTGCACGCGGATGCTGCCCTTCTTCGGCCTGACCATGAAGCTCGGACCGATTGCGGAATGGGGGATCAACCTTCACGAGAACCTGATTCCGGTCGACACCGAGAAGTTCCAGACGTCGGTCCCGGGCATCTTCGCGGTCGGCGACATCAATTGGTATCCCGGCAAGCTGAAGCTCATCCTGTCGGGCTTTCACGAGGTCGCGCTGATGGCCCAGGCCGCCAAGCGCATCGTCAGCCCGGGCGAACGCATCGTCTTCCAATACACGACCTCCTCCTCCAGCCTGCAGAAGAAGCTCGGTGTGGCGGAGGCCTCCTGACGCGTATCGCTTCAGTCCGCCAGCACGGGGGCCTCGGGATGGCCGCGCAGCGGTTTTTCGGGCATCAGGCTGAGCGTCAGCAGCGCCATGATCAACATCACCACGGCGGCGACGAAGATCAGCCCGAAGGCGGCAGCTTCGGCACCGGCGCCGGTCGCCTGCGCGCCTTCGCCCGCCAGCGGCAGCCCGTTGCCCAGGGCGACCGCACCGAGGATAGCAACGCCGAGCGCGCTGCCCAGCGAGCGCAGGAACGTCAGCACGCCGGTGGCGACGCCAAGGTGCCTGGGGTCGACGGCGTTCTGGACAGACACCGTGGCCACCGGAAAGGTGGTTCCGCTGCCGAGCCCGACGCACGTCGTCAGGATCTCGACAACCAGCAGCGAGGCGTGCCCCGCCACCAGGCTGAGGACGCCGAGGCATAGAACGGCGAAGGCCAATCCGAAGATGGCGATCCGCTTGTAATGGACGAAACGCGGAATGGTGCGCCCGCTGAATGTCGCGCCGGCCACCGTGCCAAGCATCAGCCCCAGGAGGGCGGTGCCGGATTCGCTTGCCGACAGGCCGATGACCGACTGGAGATAGACCGGCAAGTAGACAGACAGGCCGATATTGGCCGCCTGCAGAAGGAACATGGAGAGCGTGCCGGCAAGGACGATCGGGTTGCTCAGTACCTCGAGCGAAATCAGCGGCTCGGTTGCGCGCAGCAGCCGCAGCGCAAAGGCGCCCCACAGGACCAGGGAACTGGCGATCAGCCCGAGGATCTCCGTCGATAGCCAGGGGTATTCGCTGCCACCCCAGTTCAGCGCCAGAAGCAGCAGGGCCGTGGCGGCGACGAGAAGCAGCGCGCCGAGCCCGTCGATGCGATGCCGTCTTGCCGCGACCGGCAGCTTGCGCAGCGGCTTGTTGATGATGGCCATGGCCAGGATGCCGAGCGGAATGTTGATCCAGAAGATCAGCGACCAATGGAGATGTTCGGCGAACGTGCCGCCGAGCAAGGGCCCGGCGATGCTGGCGACTGCCCAGGTGCCCGAGATCCAGGCCGCATAGCGTGCCCGCTCGCGTGGCGGCACGAGGTCGCCGATGACGGTCTGCGCCAGGGCGAAAAGCCCGCCGCCGCCGGCGCCCTGGATCGCGCGGCCGATCACCAGCACGAACATGTTGGGCGCCATCGCACTGACCAGCGAGCCGGCGAGGAAGATGAGGATCGCGCCATAGACGGTCGGCCGGCGGCCGTAGACGTCGGAGATCTTGCCGTAGAGCGGCGCCATGGCGGTTGCGGTCAGGAGATATCCGGTCACTATCCAGGGCAGGTACTCGGCGTGGCCGAGCGCTCGCGCGATGGTCGGCATGGCCGGTGCCACAATGGTCTGGTCAAGTGCTGCCAGCAGCATCGACAGGAGAACGCCGCCGATAATGGCGTTCTTTCGCTTTCCGTCAGCGGCGCGCTCGCGGCCGCCACGGCCTGCTTGTCGACAGCCTGGTCCATAGTCTTTCGTCCATATGCTTGCGCGCCGTACGGTGCGTCGGCCGGGCTAGCCGTTGCATCCGCGGCGCGATCGGTCGTGATGCTCGTGTTTGAAAGTTCGTGCCCTTGCCAACCCCTGATATGTCGTCCCGTATAGGCCGATTTCGACCGTTGCCCGGAAATTTTTCGAAGCTGGCACTACGCTTCGGCCCGGTTGGCTCGCACCGCCGCCCCTTAGGCGACATACATCAGGACGTTCACGTCGGCGGCAACCGGCCGTTGCCGATGCGCTCGACGCGATAGCGTAGGAGCCGCAGGATGCGGCTTTCGAAATTGACGCTTTCGACGCGATCGAACTGCACCTGGGCACGGTCGTGTCTGGCGAGAATGGCGGCGGTGATCTGGGCGGCCTTGGCCTTCGCCGCATCGCAGTCCTTCTGCGGGTAAGCGGCTTTCAGCGCGTCTTCCAGTTCGCGGGCGTGATTCTTGGCGATCTCGACATGGCGTTCCTCATGGCGCTTGATGTCGGCCGACAGCGTGTCCCAGAACAGCCGCACATTCGCGTCGGCCTTGCGTGGGCGGCTCCATTCGGGAAGGATAACCTTGACCTTGACGGTCACGGCGGCGTCGGCGATCCGGCAGGAGCCGGACTGCCCAGCATAGCTGATGCGCGTGGTGAAGGCCATCTGTGTGGCGCCGGGATGCCGCGAGCCCGTGCTCTTCACCTGCGGACCACGTTTGGAAAGCTGTGCCTCGATGTCTTCTAGCGTCCTGCCGCCGACGGCGAAGTAGCTATATGTCTTGACGAGATTGGCCGCGCCCGCCGGAACGGCGGTGGCGGCAAGCAGCAATGCGCAAAGCAGGGTTCGTTTCATCAGGTTGCCTCTCGTCCTACCTTGCTTTACGGCCATTGCCGGCGCAACGGAATTGATCTGGTGCGGATCACACATGGTTGATGAGCCCCACGGTTGATGAGCCACACGGTTGATGAGCCCCATGGTTGATGAGCAATGACGGCGAGGCGATGGCAGTTGGCGCACGGACGCCATCTCGACCTTGGCGACAAGGCCGTGGTGGTCGGCATTCTCAATGTCACGCCCGACAGTTTTTCCGACGGCGGTCTGTTCGATGCCGCCGAGAACGCGCTGGTCCAGGCGCGTCGCATGCTGGGCGAAGGCGCCCTGGTCGTCGATGTCGGCGGTGAATCGACCAGGCCGGGCGCGTCCGCGATCACGGCAGGCGAGGAGCAGGCGCGGATCCTGCCGGTGATCGAGGCGCTGGCGGGTTCCGGCGAGGTGCTGATTTCGGTCGACACCTATCGCGCCGAGACCGCGCGGCTGGCCGTCGCGGCCGGGGCGCATATCGTCAACGACGTCTGGGGCTTGCAGCGGGAGCCGGACATTGCGCGTGTCGCAGCCGAAACCGGCGCGGGGCTCATCATCATGCATACCGGGCGGGATCGCCGGAAACTGCCCGACGTCATCGCCGACCAGTTCGCGTTCCTCGAAAAATCACTGGAAATCGCCCGCCGACACGGCATCGCCGACGATCATATCGTTCTCGATGCCGGCTTCGGCTTCGCCAAGGAGACGGCCGAGGATAACCTCGACCTGATGGCGCGGTTTTCCGAGCTCAACGCCCTCGGATTTCCGCTGATGGCCGGAACCTCGCGAAAACGCTTCATCGGCACCGTCACGGGCCGCGATGCCGCCGAAAGAGGGGCTGGGACTGCGGCGACGAGCGTCATACTGAGATTGAAGGGCGCCGACCTGTTTCGTGTCCACGATGTCGCAATCAACGTGGACGCGCTGGCCGTGGCGGATGCTATGCTGGCGCGCGAAACCGCCGCTTCGGAACGCTGAACCATGTATGTCATCCGCCTGAAGAACTGCGCCTTCTTTGCCCGGCACGGGGTGCTGGACGAGGAGGAGGCGCTCGGCCAGCGCTTCTATGTCGACGCCTCGCTCACCGTGGAGCCCGGGCGCGCGCTGGTCGACGATGCCATCGGGGAAACCGTCAATTACGGTGTTGCCTTCACGGTGATCGAGGAGATCATCACCGGACACAGGCGCTTCCTGATCGAGGCGCTGGCCCTGGAAGTCGCAAAAGCCCTGACGGAACGCTTCCCGCAGATCAGGAAAGCCGAAATCACGGTCCGCAAGCCGAATGCGCCGGTGCCCGGCGTGCTCGATTACGTCGAGGTGACCGTTGTCTGGCCGCAGTAACACCGTCTATCTCAGCCTTGGCGGCAATCTCGGCGATCCGGCGAGTTCGATGGCGGCGGCGCTGCGCCTGCTCGACGCCGATGCCGCCACTCGCGTGGCCGCGGTGTCCTCGCTCTACCGCACGCCGCCCTGGGGCAAGCTCGACCAGCCCGACTTCCTGAACGCCGCCGCCGAACTCTCGACACGGCTCTCGCCGCGGGCATTGCTCGACCTGTGCCTCGATGCAGAGCGCAAGCTGAAGCGCGTGCGCGAGGAGCGCTGGGGGCCGCGCCTGATCGATATCGACATCCTGGTTTTCGGCGACCGCGTCATCCACGAAACCGGCCTGGAAGTGCCGCATCCGCGCATGCTTGAACGTGCCTTCGTGCTGGCGCCGCTGGCCGAGATCGCGCCCGATCTTGCCGTAAGCGGACGAAGCGTCTCGGAGCGGCTGGCCGCCGTCGATGCGGCCGGTATCGAACGCCTGCCGTCGGGCCGCGACTGGTGGCTGGATAGACCAGGGTCAGCCTGAGAACCCGCCATCGTCCAGAAAGACTTTTTCCTCCGGCGTGGTCTCACGACCGAGCATCTTGTTGCGATGCGGAAAACGGCCGAAGCGCCGGATGATGTCGAGGTGTTCTTCGGCGTATTTGAGGTAGTCCGGCGCGTTGGCCGCGGTGAGCTCGACCGACCGTTCCTGGTCGGCGAGCAATTCCGAATGTTCGAACGGCAGATACAGGAACACCCGCAATTCCGGTTCGAGCGCCAGATCCTGGCCTGACGTTACGGCTTTTTGGGCAAAATGCTTCGCCAGCGGGTCCGTGGCGTACATGTGGCCGGTGCCGCGAAAGCAGTTGCGCGGAAACTGGTCGAGCAGGATCATCAGCGCCAGCGAGCCTTCGGCATGCTCCGACCAGCCGTCGCATTCGCGCCGTGCGGCCGCGTAGTGCAGCTCAAGAAAGCGGTTGCGGAAATCGCCGTCGAAAACATCGCTCTTTTCGAACCATGCGTCCGCTCCGGCATCACGCCAGAATCTGGTGACCGACAGGGCTCTGCTGTCCAAATCCATGCTTTTCTCCTATCAGCCCGCCGGCTCGGACTTGTGCAGAACGCCGGCCGTTTCCTCGTTGAGCGCCTGGCCGGGGCGGCGCGGCGTGGAGAGCGGCGTCGGGATCGGCGTGCCGATATTGCCCTTCAGGAAGCGCTGTCCGGAGCGGATGCCTTCGGCGAGTTGCGTCTCGAAACGGGCGGTGTCGCGGCGGCGGACGTCTTCGACCACCTCGGCGACGTCTTCCGGGTCGACGCCCAGGGCCTCCAGCGTCGAACCGCCAAAAACCAGCGCCGATTCGAATGTTTCACGCAGCTGATAGTCGACGCCTGTACGGATGAGCTGCAGCGCGGTGCCTCGGTCGAAGGCGCGCGCCAGCACGGTAAGCAAGGGAAACTCGGCTTTGACGAGCTCGGCGATGCGCACGGCGGCATCGGGTTTGTCGACGCAGATGAGCACGGCGCGTGCGCGCCCGGCGCCGGCGGCGTGCAGGATGTCCAGCCGCGTGCCGTCGCCGTAATAGACCTTGAAGCCGAAATCGGCCGCTGCCTGGATCATCTCGACATCGTTGTCGATGATCGACACGTCGATGCCGCGCAGCAGCAATGGCTGGCTGGCGATCTGGCCGAAGCGACCGAATCCGATGATCAGCACGCTGCCGGTCAGCCCTTCGGCGACGTCGACGCCATCCAGCGACAGCTCGTCGCGCGGCGTCAGATACCGCAACGCGACGATCGCCAGCGGCGTCAGCACCATGGAGATGATGACGATGGCCGTCAGCGTCGCGTTGGCCTGGCCGTCGATGATGCCGACGGAAGCGGCGGCCGAATAGAGGACGAAGGCGAATTCGCCGCCTTGCGCCATGAAGACGGCGCGTTCCAGCGCCTCGCGATGGCCCGACTTCAGGATGCGGGCGACGATGTAGATGCCGAGCGCCTTCATGACCATGTAGGCAACGACATAGACGGCGATCAGCCGCCAGTTCTGAACCACCACATGCAGGTCGAGCGACATGCCCACGGCGAGAAAGAACAGGCCGAGCAGGATGCCGCGAAACGGTTCGATATCGGCTTCGAGCTGGTGGCGGAAGGTCGATTCGGACAGCAGCACGCCGGCCAGGAACGCGCCCATCGCCATCGACAGGCCGCTGAGCTGCATGGCAAGGGCGGATCCGAGAACGACCAGAAGGGCGGCCGCCGTCATCACCTCGCGAGCGCGGGCATCCGCCAGGATACGGAAGAAAGGGTTGAGCAGAAAACGTCCGGCCAGCACCAGGCCGATGATCGCGGCAAGGCCGATACCGACCTCGGCCAGCCGCTCCGACAGGCTGGTGTCGGTGCCGCCTGGCGCCAGGAACGCGATCAGGGCCAGCAGCGGCACGATCGCCAGATCCTCCAGCAGCAGGATGGAGACGATGCGCTGGCCCTTGGGCGAGGCGATTTCGCCGCGCTCTTCCAGAAGCTGCATGACGATCGCCGTCGAGGTCAGCACGAAGCCGGCTCCGGCGACGAAGGATTGCGCGATGGAAAAGCCTCCGGCTATTCCCACACCGGTCAGCAAGACCGCGCAGACCCCGACCTGAAGCGCGCCCAGGCCGAAGATCTCGCGGCGCAAGCCCCAGAGCCGCGACGGCTGCATCTCCAGCCCGATAATGAACAGGAACATCACGACGCCGAGCTCGGCGACGTGGAGGATGGCTCCCGATTCGGAAAACACACCGATGCCGAACGGGCCGATCACCACGCCCGCGGCCAGATAGCCGAGAATCGAACCCAGGCCCATACGTTTGAAGATCGGAACGGCGACAACACCCGCGGCGAGCAGCGCCACCACCTGAACAAGCTCGCTGCCCGCTGCCTCTGCCGCCATTCCCGCCATTCCGCTCGTTTGAGGACCGCAGCCTGTGCGGTCGGGTCAAGACGCCTCGGATCAGGCGCCAGCGCCCCAAGGATAGGGGCTTCGGCGGGCATGTAACAGCCCGAATCCTGCGGCGGGCAATGTTGCAGGCACGTTACACAAGTTGAGCGCGAGGCCGCGTTGCGTCTGGCTGCAATCGGAGGTTAAGCACGCTCGGCTTCGGCCAGTGGAGGGTGTGGCGATCAAGCCGCGCCCTTTTTGAGGAGATGACTGACATGAAGAAGTTTTTGCTCGTTGCCGTCGGCCTGGCGGTGCTCGCCGGCTCGGCTTGCTCCAAGGCGCCTGAGTGCACGGCCGAGGTCGCCACCAAGAAGGCGCAGGACATGGCCGCCGCGCTGCAGGAGGCGGTTACCAAGGATCCGTCCAAGGCGGCCGATCTGACGGCCAAGGTGCAAGAGGTGACGACCAAATATCAGGGCACCACGACCCTGGCCGACGCCTGCAAGGCCTATGATGAGGTGACGGCGGCGATCAAGGGCTGATCGTTCCTATCGACGTCTTCAAAAGGAGGCGGTGGCGATGGGCCGCCGTCTCTTTTTGTGTTTGGTTACAGGCGGTTGATACGCGCTCAGTTCGGCGCGATGGAGCCGACTTCGATCGCGTCGACCCGCTTCAGGCTCATGCCGATCACCGGCACCAGCTGGTCCGCGACGCGCACTGCAACCGTCACCGTCATCGAATTGTCGTCGGGGATGCGTGCCTGCATGACGCCGCGCAGCTGGTTGCGGTTGATGGTGAACACCACCTTGCGGGCATCGACCACATTGCCGCCGATGATATCGAGGCCGGCACCGGCCGCGCCGCCCATGAAGGAGCCCTTGTAATCGCGCCCCTTGCGCTCGATCTTGGCCGACATCGGCTGGGTGAACATGCCCACACGGCAGCCGCCGTCGAGCGTCATGCCCATCTTGCCGTCGGGCGTCGAGCCGGTGAAGCTGCAATTGAACTTCGTGCCCTTGTATTTGCCGGCGACGATCTCGCCCGGGCCCACCCACTTGCCTTCGGCGGACCGGAAGAACTGCTTGTCCGGCTCCGCCGCGGACGCCTGTGCGGCAATGCCGGCGACAGTGGTGATCGCAACCGCCAGGGGCAACAGGCTGGACAGAATTACGCTTTTCATCGACGACACCCGGCAACAAAGAGGCTGTTTTGGAACCAGTGCGACCATGAACAAGATTGGTTAATGCTTCGTCACTGCCAAGGTCGTCGTTCACTTGCCAGGCGGGGTGTTCTCGCTTTCCTTCCTGCTTGCGAACGATGTCAGCGCGGAGAGGAAATCACCCAGTCCCGGCCGTTTTGCCGCACTGAAGGGCAGGGGGCGCGCCGTCTCCATCGCGGCGATGCCGATGCGCGCCGTCATCATGCCGTTGACGACGCCTTCGCCGAGCTTGGCGGAGAGGCGCGCAGCCAGGCCGTGGCCGACGATCTGCTGGACGAAACTGTCGCCGACGGCGATCGAACCGGTGACCGCCAGATGCGCCAGCACGCTGCGCGCCAGGCGAAAGAAACCCAGTGTTCCCGGCCGCCCGCCATAGAGTTCCGAAAGGCGCCGGATGAGGCGCCCGGCCTCGAACACGACATAGGCTACGTCGACGAGCGCACGCGGACTGACGGCCGTCACCAGCGACACGCGTTTGGCGGCTTCCAGGATCATGATCTTGGCCCTGGCGTCGAGAGGGCCAAGGATCTCCGCCTCAGCGAGACGCACCAGATTGGCGCCATCGATGATCTCGTCGCGCAGATCGGCCAGCGCGCGCCTGCCCGCGGCCGTTTCGGGTTTGGCCGCGACGAAGGCCGACAGCTCGTCGACCACCAATCGCGCCGCCTTGGGATCGTCGCGTGCAATCGCATCGAGCGCACGTTTCTGCAGCTTTTCGACCTCGGCAAGCCGGGCGATCGCCAGGAACTCGCGAATCAGGATCACCACCAGCGCCAGCACGGCGACGGCAGCCATGCCGGCGGCCAGCCAACCCAGCCACTCGGCGCGCGCGAACAGATCGCGAATGAGCTGATCGGTCCACAGGCCGATGGCCAGCGAAACCAGCACCCCGAACGCGCCGAAGAAGATGGAGCCAAGCAATGAACGTTTCCTGCGAGCGACCGCCGGCGGCGGTTCGGCAGCGACGATGTCCGGCTCGTCGAACACGTCGATCTCCGACGGGATGACCAGCGCGACATCGCTCTTCACCGCGCGGGGCTTGCGCTGTGTGTCGGTCTGGACACGGCGCGCCTCCGGCGCCCCGGCCTGGGCACGGCGCGCCTGCGCCGCGTCCTGCTGCGATGTGGCCTCCGGTTCGATGCGGAATGCCGCCGGCTTGCGGGGCGCGGTCATGCCAGATGGTCTCCGATCAGGAACTGCAAGGCACGGTCGAGCCGGATATGCGGCAGTGACAGCATGACGCCCTCGGCCGTGCGCTCGAGTTTTGGCGGGCGAAAACGCACGAAGCGGATCGCCGGGTCGGTATTGTCCTGCCTGTGCGCTCCCCCGGGAGCTTCGAAGACAGCATCAATTTTCTCCGGTAAATCACCGGGAAATATGGCCGTTTCAGCTTTCCCGTCAAAGGTGTCGCCATTGATTGTCTCGCCCGCGAGCGGTGTGCCGATGATGACCGGCAATGTCTCGCGGCCCTGTTTGACGGTGCCTTCCCGTGTTGCGCGCACCGCCGCCATGGCGACGACGTCGACGCCGGCGCCGGTGAAATTCGCCCGCGCCACGGCGCGGTCTGCCAGCCGCCGCACGATCGCCTGCAAGCGGTCATGGCTGTCGTGATGCAGGTGGTCGGCCTTGGTGGCGGCGATCAGGATACGATCGATGCGCCGCGAGAAAAGATCGGTGAGGAAGCTGCCGCGTCCAGGACGGAAACAGGCGAGGATCTCGGTCACCGCGCGCTCCAGGTCGGCCATGGCTCCGGGGCCGGCGTTCAGCGCCTGCATGGCGTCGATCAGCACGATCTGGCGGTCGAGCCGGGTGATGTGTTCGCGGAAGAAGGGTTTGACGACATGGGTCTTGTAGGCCTCGTAGCGCCTTTCCATCATCGCGTGCAGCGAGCCGCTGCGCGGGCGCTTGTCGCCCAGGCCGGCCAGAGGCGCGAAGGTCAATGCGGGCGAGCCTTCGAGATCGCCAGGCATCAGGAAACGGCCCGGTGGCAAAGTCGAAAGCGCCCGCTCGTCGAGCTTGCAGGCTTTGAGATAGGCGGCGAAATCCTCGGCCAGGCGGCGCGCCGTCATCTCCTCGGCATCGGCGTTCGGGTCGATCTCGGCCGATAGCGCCCGCCAGGCCCGCGACAGATCCTCGCGCACCGGCAACGCAGCCATTTCAAGGGCTTCGCGCGAAAAATCGGCGAAGGATTTTCCGAGCAGCGGCAGGTCGAGCAGCCATTCGCCGGGATAGTCGACGATGTCGACCGACAGTTTTCCGGAGGAAAACATCCTGTTCCAGCCGGAAGCCGATTCATATTCGATGGTCAGCCGCAATTCGGAGATGGCGCGTGTCGAATCGGGCCAGACGCGGTCGTTCACCAAGGCGGCGATATGGTCCTCGTACTGGAATCGCGGCACCGCGTCGTCGGGCTGCTCTTCGAGGAAAGCGCGCGCGATGCGCCCGGATTTCTGCGCCTCGAACAGCGGCAGGCGCCCGCCATGAATAAGGTTGTGGACCAGCGCCGAGATGAAAACCGTCTTGCCCGCCCTGGAAAGGCCCGTGACGCCCAGCCGCAGCGACGGCGAAAATAGCCCGCTGGCGCGGCCCGAAAGCGTGTCGAGCGCAATTCTCGCCTCGTCGGTGAAAGTGGTCAGCGATGACGCCAAAATTGTCTCTCGATGCTGCGACAGGTCCGATATAGGCGTTGCCGTGCTGGTTTGAAATGGCGTCAGAGGTCAGCCGGCGTCAGGAATGCCTCGAGATAGCCGGCACCCTGGGCGGCCCCGGCAAGATCGCCGCTGAAGCGCACGACCGCCAGGCCCGAGGTCGGGAAACCATGATTGAGCATGGCGCGGGCGCTTTCCTCGCCATCGCCGGACACCGCCATGGCGAGATCCTCCGTCATCGGATTGTGGCCGACGAGCAGCATCGAACCCACCCCACCATTGTCCCGGATGAGGCTGAGGTACGCGGCCGCGTCCTCGCTGTAGAGCGCGTCGACGAACAGAACCCGGCCGGTGTCGGCCCGACCGGCCACGCCTTCCAGCGTCTCCTTCGCGCGCCGGGCTGTGGAGCAAAGCGTCAGATCGGGCACATAGGAGCGCGACCGCATGGCGATGCCCATCGCCTCCGCATCAGCGCGGCCGGACGCATCGAGAGGGCGATCGAAATCACGCATGCCGGGCAGCGCCCATCCGGCTTTGGCGTGCCTCAACAGATAAAGCCTGCTCACCCAACCTCCACCGTGCCAACAGCCCGAACCGTGCTGTGATTAGCCATAAGAACGGCGTGGCGCACAATGGCAGTCGTTTTTCAGACATGACGAATCATCAGCCGGCGGCCGCCAGTTCGAAGGATCCGGTACCTAAGACCAGCCCGAATCACCTCAATCGCGCTCATCGAGGCAGATTAACAATTGCGTGAATCGGTAATCGATTGCGCTTGTGCAGGCGTTTGACCGCGAATATATAGGCGCCAAATTTGGGGCTGTTTGGGTGAGTCGAATGAACGATGCCGTTACCGCCGATTACGTACCCTCCGAAGACGAGCCGTTCATGAACGAGCGGCAGAAATCCTACTTCCGCTCAAAGCTCGTCACCTGGAAGAATGACATATTGCGCGAAGCGCGCGAAACCCTCGAAATCCTACAGCAGGAAAACGCCAATCATCCCGATCTAGCCGACCGCGCCTCTTCGGAAACCGACCGCGCCATCGAACTCAGGGCGCGCGACCGCCAGCGGAAACTCATCGCAAAGATCGATTCGGCCTTGCAGCGCATCGAGGAAGGCACTTACGGCTATTGCGAGGAGACTGGCGAACCGATCGCGCTGAAGCGGCTGGATGCCCGCCCGATTGCAACCTTGTCGATCGAAGCGCAGGAGCGCCACGAGCGCCGCGAGAAGGTCTATCGCGACGACTAGCCTGCGGTCTGCATTCAAGAAGATTTCAGCGACATCACTGTCGAAATGGCCGGTTTTCCGGCCATTTCTTTTTGAGATCCGGGCGATGCGCTCAAAAACCCCGATCGGTTTTCGGGCCCGGGCGCAAGCGCTGCTCATCTTTTCTGGCTGGAGAGTTCGCCCAGAAGCCTGGTCATCTCGTCGTCGAGCGACGGCGGTGTTTTTGCCACCGGCTTATTCGCCGGACTGCTCGAGCGGGGCTGGTCGAGCGAAACCTCGAGTTCCTTCATCAGCGTTTCATCGATGCTTTCCTGCCCCGGCGGTGGTGAAGCCGGCGGCGGGGCATGCCGGACGGCATTGACGTTTGCGGAGCCGTAGGAAGGCAGCGGCGTGACATTGGTCGGCTGATAACCCTGCGCCGCCGGCTTCGGCACCGGCTCCGGAGCGCGCTGGCGGGCGGGTGGCGCTGCACTCACCGGCTGCGGAGCAGGTGCCTGTCTCGCCGGCGCCGGGGTGGGCTGAGGCGCACGCGGCTTTGCCACCGCGACAGGCTGCTGCGAACCGCCGTCTCCGGTCAGCGCGGGACGGCGTGGCGCAGAAAGGCGGATGTCACGCTCGACGACGACATCGGTCGGGCCGCCGATCAAAAGCAGATGCTCGATGTCGTCGCGGCGCACCAGCACCAGGCGGCGATGGCTGTCGACGGCGGTGGCGTCCATGACCGCAAGCCGCGTCTTGCGGTTCCGGCCGCCCGCGACAAAGGTGCCGAAGGTCAGGTTGCGAACGAGTTTGACGATGATGAGGACGATGACCAGCAGGACCAGCGCCGCGAAGGTCCACAGCAGTGCCGCTACATAGCCGGGGCCCGCTACGCTATCCAGCCATTGCAGCATTGGTTCCCCCTGATCGGTTTGGAAGTGACGCGACACTAGACCGTTGCGGCGGGCTACCGCAAGTTGCCTTTCACGCTTCATGAACAGCTTGAAACACTGGAGGGCTGGCCGACGTCATTTTTATCTGACATTTGCCGCCCGGGCCTTTTCGGGACCAGGAGAATGTGATTCAACCCGACAGGGGCGGGCGTCGGCACACATTGCGGCGAGTATCGGAACACCGGACTTCAAGAGCAGGGGGCACATGGCCAAGGAAACGCGCGGCGATTTCTATCCGGTACCGATCGTCGATCAGAACACGCGGCCGGGCGCCGTTACCCGGCTCGTCATCTTCATTGCCGTCCTGACGGGGGCCGCGATCGTTTTCGGCCTGTTTCGCGAGCGGCTCGGCGACCCTTTCCTGCTCGGCATGCTCGGTGTGCTGGCGATGATCGGCGTCGGCTTCCTGTTCGCCACGGCGATCGGCTTCGTGCAGATCACGCCACGCTCGACGGGCGACGAACTGTCGAAGGCATTCGTCGATTCGATGTCGCAAGGCCTTCTGGTCACGGACACCAAGGGCCGCGTGGTCTATGCAAACCGCGCCTATGCCGACATGACCGGAGCCTCTTCCGCGGCCGACCTGAAGACGGTCGAAGGGCTGCTTTCGGATGTTCCGGAAGCTTCGGTCACCATCTACCGACTGGCCTCCGGCCTGCGTGACGGCCAGCCGGGCGACGGCGAATTCCGACTCGCGCAGTCGATCAAGCCTGGTGCTGAGCCCGGCGCGCGCTGGTATCGCGCCCGCGCTCGCACCTTCAGCGTGCCGGGCCAACGGCTGCCGATGCTCGCCTGGCAACTTGCCGATATTTCGCAGGAACGCGCCGAGCAGGAGCGTTTCTTCCTGGACCTGCAGAAGGCGATCGATCATCTCGACCACGCGCCCGCCGGCTTCTTTTCCGCCGACCAGGAAGGCCGCGTCACCTATATCAACGCCACGCTCGCCGAATGGCTGGGTATCGACCTTGCCAGCTTCACGCCCGGCGCCGTGTCCCTGCCGGAGATCGTCGCCGGCGACGGCATGGCGCTGGTGCGCTCGGTCAAGGCCGACCCCGGTACGACGCGCAACGCGGTCATCGATCTCGACCTCACGACGATGACGGGCGAGGCGCTGCCGGTGCGCTTCATGCATCGCGTTTCAGCCAGCCGCGAAGGCCTCAACGGTCCGACGCGCACGATCGTGCTCAACCGCACGCAAGGCGAGGACGCCTCGGCGGACCTGCGCGCCTCGGAAGTGCGCTTCACCCGTTTCTTCAATTCGACGCCGATGGCGATCGCCGGCGTCGACGCCAGCGGGCGCATACTGCGCACCAATGCGCCGTTCCTTTCGCTGTTTTCATCGGTCGTCGATCGGGACGCCGTCGACCGCCGCATGCGGCTCGACACGGTCATCCACGAACGTGACCGCCCGGCCTTTGCCGCGGCCTTCGAAAAGGCAAGGCAGCGGCAGGCCGATATCGAGCCGATCGACACGCTCCTGCCCGGCAATGAGGAGCGCCACATCCGTTTTTACGTCAATGCGGTCGCCGACGGCACAGGCGGCGAGGGGGCCGAGGAGTCGGCCATCGTCTACGCCGTCGAGACGACGGAGCAGAAGGCGCTCGAAGGGCAGATGGCGCAAAGCCAGAAGATGCAGGCGGTCGGCCAGCTTGCCGGCGGCATCGCGCACGACTTCAACAATGTGCTGACCGCCATCATCATGGCGTCGGACCTGCTTCTGACCAACCATCGGCCGTCGGACCCATCCTTCCCCGACATCATGAACATCAAGCAGAACGCCAACCGGGCAGCCTCGCTGGTGCGGCAGTTGCTGGCCTTTTCGCGCAAGCAGACGCTGCGGCCGGAAGTGCTGAACCTCACCGACGTGCTCGCCGATCTCAGGATGTTGCTCGCCCGTCTGGTCGGCAACGACATCAAGCTGAAGATCGACCACGGTCGCGATCTCTGGCCGGTCAAGGTCGATATCGGCCAGTTCGAGCAGGTGGTGGTCAACCTGGCGGTCAACGCGCGCGATGCAATGCCGGCGGGCGGCGACCTCACGGTGCGCACCCGCAATGTGACCGCCGAGGAGTGCAAGACCTTCCCCTACCGCGAACTCACCCCGGCGGACTATGTGGTGGCCGAGGTCGAGGACACCGGCAGCGGCATCGCGCCCGACGTGCTCAAGAAGATATTCGAACCGTTCTTCACCACCAAGGAGGTCGGCAAGGGCACCGGCCTTGGCCTGTCCATGGTCTACGGCATCATCAAGCAGACCGGCGGCTTTATCTTCTGCGATTCCGAGGTCGGCAAGGGTTCGGTCTTCCGCATCTTCCTGCCGCGCCACATTGCCGAGGCAAAGAAGGCAGGCGAACCTGGGGAAGCACCGGCAGCGGTGCCTGCCAAGTCGGCCGAGACAGGCAAGGATTTGTCCGGGTCGGCCACGGTGCTGCTGGTCGAGGACGAGGATGCGGTGCGCATGGGCGGCATGCGGGCTCTGACCTCGCGCGGCTATACCGTGCACGAGGCGTCCTCCGGGGTCGAGGCGCTGGAAGTGTTCGAAGCGCTCGGCGGCAAGGTCGACATTGTGGTTTCGGATGTGGTGATGCCGGAGATGGACGGGCCGACGCTGCTCGGCGAGTTGCGCAAGCGCCAGCCGGACATCAAGTTCGTCTTCGTGTCCGGCTATGCCGAGGATGCATTCGCCAGGAACCTGCCGGCGGACGCGCATTTCGGATTCCTGCCGAAACCGTTTTCGCTCAAGCAGTTGGCAACGATCGTCAAGGACATGCTGGAGTCTTAGGCCGTGAACCCATAAATCGGGAAATGGCCGAGATTGGTGGTTCCCGGAGGGCAGCTTAGGAGGCGGAATCGCCGAATAGCGGCCGTTCAGCAAATCCGAGCAGCAAGGTTTTTGCGATCTCTCGCGCCTTCGAGGCAAGCGCCTCATCCGGCAGTTCGCCGGCGGTCCAGAATGACAGGACCCCACGAAAGGCAAATGCGAGCTGTTCCGGCAGACTGCGCAGCGCCTTCTGCCTGCCGGCCGCGATCAAGCCTTCGCCCGCTCCAAGGGCCAGCGACCACAAGGTTGTGGAGTGCGCCAGGACCTTTCCGGGGGACGGGCCGGCCGTGCCGATCCATCCCATCACGGCCCGGTTTATCTCCGGCTCCTCCAACATTACCTCGACCGCGGTATCGATGGCCAACAGCACGCGGCCTGCGGCATCGGCAGGCGGTGACATCCCGGCAAAGCGTTGGGCCATCGTATCGATCCGCCGCCGCGAAAGGGCATGCATGATCGCGGCCTTGCTCCCGAACTGATTGAACGGCGTCGCGAAACTGACTCCGGCTTCGGTGGCGAGGTCGCGCATCGAGAAACCGGCCTTACCCTGTCGGAGCAGTCGCTCCGCCGCATCGATCACACGCCGGCGAAGCGGCTCACCCCGCGTGGCGGTCGGAGCAACCTTGGTCTTGTTTGGTGTCATGCTGTTATCTATATCATGATATAGTTTTCAATCATAGCCCGGAGTGAACCATGACTTCCACCCCTAAGACATTCCTCATCACCGGTGTCAGCTCCGGGCTGGGGCGAGCATTTGCAAGAGGCGCGCTTGAAGCGGGCCATCGGGTGATCGGCACCGTGCGGCGGGAAGCCGACGCCGAGATCTTCGCCGCGCTCGCGCCCGATCGCGCCCACCCGCTCTTGCTGGACGTGACCGATTTCGAGACGGTCCCGGCGGCTGTCACCGCGGCGGAACGGCAGGCGGGTCCAATCGACGTGCTGGTGAACAACGCCGGTTACGGCCATGAGGGCGTGCTGGAGGAGTCCTCCATGGACGATCTCCAGCGCCAGTTCGCCGCCAACGTCTCCGGGCCCGTCGCGATGATCAAGGCGGTGCTGCCGGGCATGCGCGAGCGGCGTCGCGGCCATATCATCAACGTCACGTCCATGGGCGGCTTCATCACCATGCCCGGGATCACCTTCTATTGCGGAAGCAAATTCGCGCTCGAAGGCATTTCCGAAGCGCTCGGCAAGGAAGTGGCAGGCTTTGGAATTCGGGTGACGGCGCTCGCTCCCGGCCAATTCCGCACGGATTGGGCCGGACGCTCGATGGATCGCACGCCGCGCAGCATTGCCGACTATGACGCGGTCATGGACCCGATCCGCGCCGCGCGACAGGCCAAGAGCGGCAACCAACCGGGCGATCCGGCCAAGGCCGCGCAGGCGTTGCTCGTGCTGGTCGATGCCGCGAACCCGCCGGTACGGCTGTTCCTGGGCGACGATGCGCTGGGGCTGGTCGACCAGAAGCTCGACGCGATGCGGAGCGAAATCAGCGCGTGGGAGGAGCTTTCGCGATCAACCAGCTTCGCATCATGAGCGCTTGGAGTGCGTCGGCTGATGAAGACGCGCCGCGCGTTTTCATCAGCCTGCAATTGGGGCGGCTCGGCCTGACCGCCGGCCGAACATCCCGCCGAAGAGCAACCAAGTGAAGCCTTGCTTCAGCGGGCGGCTCTATCGCGAGCGCAACCTGATCGAGCGGTTCTCCTCCAAGCTGAAGCACTTCCGGCGTGTCGCCACCGCTACGACTTTGATAGAGTCGCCGACCGGTTTAACTCTTTGTTTTCGTGATATTGTCGTCCTGAAACGAAGTTTCCGTGTATTAGCGTTCCCGAATGCCTCTTGCGCAATACCGCGACAAGGCCATGATTGTGGATGAAACGGCAGGGACGAGCTGTTGACGCCACACATCGAAGCCAGCAAGGGTGACTACGCCGACATTGTGCTGTTGCCGGGCGACCCCCAGCGCGCCGAATGGATGGCCATGACATTCCTGGAGGCCCCACGCTGCATCAACCGCCGGCGCGGTGCCCTTGGCTTCACTGGCCTGTTTCGTGGTCAGCCGGTCAGCATCCAGGCGACCGGCATCGGCGTATCCTCCTTTCTGATCTATGCGCATGAGCTGCTGGACGGCTATGGTGTGCGGACTTTGATCCGTACCGGCACCTGCGGCGGGCTGACCGCTGAGGTAAAACTACGCAGCCTCGTCATCTCGCAATCGGTGCGGCCCGAAAGCGCCCGAAGCGGTCAGGTTTTCGGCCTCTATGACGCTGCAGCCGGGCCGGACCCGGCGCTGTTTGCTCGCGCATTGGCGAAGGCGGCCGAACTCGGCATCGACCATCGTGCCGGGCTGACGGCATGCAGCGACGTCTTCCACCATCCGCAGGGACGCGCCCGTTTTGCCGATGCGCAGGCAGCCGGCGCGCTGGCCGTGGACATGGAGACCAGTGCGCTCTATCGCATTTCCAGGCATTTCGGGGCCCGTGCGCTATCGATCTGCACGGTGGTCGACGATATCGACAGCGGCGAACAGACCCAATATGCGGAACGCCAGGATCTTTTTACCGACATGACGCGGCTGGCGCTGGAAATCGCCGCCGCCGATCGGCCCGGTGCGTGATAGGCCCGCCGAGCCGCCCCAGTTCCTGATGCATTCCGAACACAAAGCCGGGGGGCACTTTTCTGGATCTTCAGGCGGCTTCCCATTTCGGCGGCATCTGGTCTTCCATGCCCGGCCGGTGGCTGCGCAGATAGAGCGCGCAGGTGGTGCGCAGCATGGAGGCGAAGTTGGGAATCTCGCCATTGATCTCGATGGCCTCGTCATAGAGTTTCGAGATGAATTTCGGCGTCGTCAGGTCCTGGCTTTCGGCGATTTCGTCGAGCAGTGCCCAAAACGTCGCCTCAAGCTGGATGCTGGTCGAATATCCGTCGATGCGGATCGACCGGTTGATCTGACGATAACCTTCGGGGTCCTGGGCCGCAAATACCCTGCACATCCGACAACCTCCCACGTTCGTTGATTTTTGGCGTTGATTTTGGGTGGACAGATGCTTTTGCCGCCAGAGGCGACGCGGCCTTTGTCCCCGACAGCATTCTCCGGCAAAATCGGCTGAACAGCAATCGGACTTTCGTCGTTGCGATTGTCAGGCGAGTCGATCTTCGGAGCGTGGTAACCGGCTGCCACCATCTTTTGCCGTCGCCGCGCATAATCATCTTCGAAGCATCGAGTGGCGAGGACTGATTTGGCGAAGGCAATCCACACCATGATCCGGGTTCTCGACGAGACCCGCTCCGTCGATTTCTACAGAAATGCCTTCGGCCTCGATGTCGCCGAAAGGCTGGATTTCGACACGTTCACGCTCATCTACCTCAGCAATGCCGAGACGCAATTCGAAGTCGAACTGACCGTGAACAAGGGTCGGCAGGAGCCTTATGCGCTTGGCGATGGCTACGGCCATCTCGCGGTTTCGGTCGTCGATCTCGACGGCGAGCACGATCGGCTCGGCGCGCTCGGCCTCAACCCGAAGAAGATCGTCGAATTCAACCGTGACGGTTCGCTGATCGCACGCTTCTTCTTCATCGAGGATCCGGACGGCTACAGGATCGAGGTTCTGCAACGAGGAGGCAGGTTCCAATAGAGATCGCGGCCGCGCGTGCGCGGCGCCAGCCAAGGCATCCCATGGATGCAACCAGCAAGCAGGGAGGAAAATATGGTCACGATCTATGAAAGCAGACCCGGGCTTTCGCGGCGCGAGCTTCTGAAGCGCGGCGGCGTCGGAGCCTTGCTCGTCATTTCCGGCAGCGCGGTCATCAGCCCCGAACATGCCTGGGGCCTCGAAACGTCGGCGCTGAAGCCGGAGACGATGGCGACGCTGATCCAGATGGCGCGGGACGTCTACCCGCACGATCAGCTTCCCGACAAATATTACGCCATCGCGGTCAAGAGCCATGACGATCAGGCCGGCAAGGATGCCGCACATAGGGATCTCATCGAGAACGGCATCGCCGATCTCGACAAGAGGTCCGGCAAGGGCGGCTACCGGAACCTTGGTTGGGAGGATCAGCGTGTCGCAGTGCTGAAGCAGGTCGAAGCCACGCCTTTCTTCCAGGCGGTGCGCGGGGGCCTCGTCGTCAGCCTCTACAACCAGAAGGAGGTCTGGCCAGTCTTTGGCTATGAGGGCGAATCCTATTCCAAGGGCGGCTATATCGCGCGCGGCTTCGACGACATCGAGTGGCTCTGAGCCGCTCCTCTCGTCACCCAGCAAAATCGAAATCATGGGAGGAAACCATGGCAGCAGCGTTTGATCTGAAAAACGACAATTTGGTCGTCATCATCGGCTCGGGAGCCGGCGGCGGCACACTCGGCAATGAACTCGCCCAGAAGGGCATCGACGTCGTGATCCTGGAGGCCGGCGCTCGCCACGAATTCGACGACTTCATCAATGACGAGTGGGACTCCTTTGCCCAACTCGCCTGGAAAGACAAGCGCACGACTTCGGGCGACTGGCGCGTGGCCAGGGATTTTCCGAACCTGCCGGCCTGGATCGTGAAATCGGTCGGCGGCTCGACCACGCACTGGGCCGGCGCTTCGCTGCGCTTCCAGGAGCATGAGTTCAAGACCGCCTCGACCTACGGCAAGGTGGAGGGCGCGAACCTGCTCGATTGGCCGGTGACACTGGCCGAGATGGAGCCTTATTACGCCAAGGCCGAAGCCAAGATGGGCGTCACCGGCACCAATGACTGGCCGAGGCTGCCGGGCAACAATAATTTCAAGCTGTTGAAGGCTGGCGCCGACAAGCTCGGCTACAAGGAATGCCACACCGGCAACATGGCGATCAATTCGGTCGAGCGTGACGACCGGATGTCCTGCCAGCAGACCGGCTTCTGCTTCCAGGGCTGCAAATGGGGCGCCAAATGGTCGACGCTCTACACCGAGATCCCGAAAGGCGAAGCGACAGGCCATCTCGAGGTGAGGCCGAACGCCATGGCCGTCAAGATCAACCATGACGCCTCGGGAAAGGTGACCGGCGTCGTCTATGCCGACAAGGACGGCAAGCTGCAGGAGCAGAAGGCCCGCATCGTCGCCGTCGCCGGCAATTCGATTGAAAGCCCGCGCCTGCTGCTCAATTCGGCTTCGAGCAAGTTCCCTGACGGCCTCGCCAATTCATCGGGGCAGGTGGGCAAGAACTACATGCGCCACACCACCGGCTCGGTTTATGCCATCTTCGACAAACCGGTGCACATGTATCGCGGCACCACGATGGCCGGCATCATCCGCGACGAGGCGCGGCATGATCCATCGCGCGGTTTCGTCGGCGGCTACGAATTCGAGACGCTTTCGCTCGGCCTGCCGTTTATGGCGGCCTTCCTCGATCCCGGCGCTTGGGGCCGCTCCTTCACCACCGCACTCGACCACTACGACCACATGGCAGGGCTGTGGATCGTCGGCGAGGACATGCCGCGCGAAGAAAACCGCATCACGCTGCATGCCGACGAAAAGGACGAGCACGGCATGCCGATCGCCGATGTGCATTTCGACGATCATCCCAACGATACGGCGATGCGCGATCATGCCTACAAACAGGCCACGGCGCTCTACGATGCGGTTGGAGCGACGCGTACTTTCCCGACGCCGCCTTATCCTTCCACCCATAATCTCGGCACAAACCGGATGAGCGAGAAGGCGGCCGAAGGCGTCGTCAACAAGCACGGCCAGACGCACGACATCAAGAACCTGTTCGTTTCCGACGGCAGCCAGTTCACGACAGGCGCGGCCGAGAACCCGACGCTGACGATCGTCTCGCTGGCGATCCGGCAGGCCGATTACATCGCCAGCCAAATGTCAGCGAGAAGCATCTAGTTCCACCTCCCGACTGCCTGCTGGCGCGGAGCCCCGACCGGGGTTCCGCGCCATTTTTCTCGACTTTCAGCCCTTGGTGCAGGTCGAGGCGGTGAAGGCGCCGTCGGGCTGTCTCATGATGATGTCGAACGAGGGCGGGCCCTGACCATCCAGAGTTGCCTGAGTGAGGGACAACGAGTTGCCGCCGGCGGTGTAGCCGCCGAGCGGTCCCAGCCAGGAGATCACCCCATTTGCGTCCATCTGGTAATTGTAGCCCTGCTGGGCGGTCCCGAAGGTGACTGGGCCGGTATAGACGTTTCCCTTGATGGTGATGTCGCCGAGGTTGAGGAACATGCCGAGCAGGTAGACCTCGCAATGATAAATGCCGTCGGGCATCTTGCCGTCGCTGAAGTCGGCTCGCGCCGCCCCGGTCGCCGCCGCCAGAAACAATAGGCCGGTAGAGATGCGTGAAATTCCGGATGCCATGACGTCGCTCGGTTAAGGGGCGAACTTGCCCCATTTGTGTGCCGTACCGCAATATTTGTCGCGTGCGGCCTGCGTCCGGAGATCAAAATCTAGGCATTTGGAGAAATTGGACGAAAATTAGGCAAAAACCGTGTGCGCTGCGCAAATTTCCCTCAACCAATTTTTAACCGGCCCTCACGCTTTCTCTAAGCACGATATGTCAATCCACTGATAATATTGAGCATTAACTCCTTCCACGAAACCGCCTCGGCGATTGGCATGGGGGTTGCTTCGTAGTGTTGCGTTGCAATCAATCAGCTTGGGAGTGTCAGGCATGAGGGGTAATTTCTCGACAATAACAAAAATGTTTTCGGCGGGCGTGGTCGCTGCCGGCCTGTCGATGTCGGCGCCCGCCAAGGCGGCCGACGACACGATCAAGGTCGGCATCCTCCATTCGCTGTCCGGCACGATGGCGATTTCGGAGACGACGCTGAAGGATGCCATGCTGATGCTCATCGACGAGCAGAATGCCAAGGGCGGCCTGCTCGGCAAGAAGCTCGAAGCGGTCGTCGTCGATCCGGCGTCCAACTGGCCGCTCTTCGCCGAGAAAGCGCGCGAGCTGATCTCCAAGGACAAGGTCGCGGCGGTGTTCGGCTGCTGGACCTCGGTGTCGCGCAAATCGGTGCTGCCGGTGTTCTCGGAACTCGACAACATCCTGTTCTATCCAGTCCAGTATGAGGGCGAGGAGAGCGAGCGCAACGTGTTCTATACGGGCGCGGCGCCGAACCAGCAGGCCATTCCGGCCGTCGACTATCTGATGAGCGAGGATGGCGGCTCGGTGAAGCGATGGGTGCTGGAAGGCACCGACTATGTCTATCCCCGCACCACCAACAAGATCCTCGAGGCCTATCTGAAGGCCAAGGGCGTCGCGGCGGAAGACATCATGGTCAACTACACGCCGTTCGGTTTCTCGGACTGGCAGACCGAAGTCTCGGCAATCAAGAAGTTCGGTTCGGCCGGCAAGAAGACCGCCGTCGTCTCCACCGTCAACGGCGACGCCAACGTGCCGTTCTACAAGGAACTGGGCAACCAGGGCATCAAGGCCGAGGACATCCCGGTCATGGCCTTCTCGGTCGGCGAGGAGGAGCTTGCCGGTCTCGACACGGCGCCGCTGGTCGGCCATCTCGCCGCCTGGAACTACTTCGAGAGCGTCGACACGCCCGAGAACAAGAAGTTCATCGCCGACTGGCACAAGTTCATCAAGAACGACAAGCGCACCACCAACGACCCGATGGAGGCCCACTATATCGGCTTCAACATGTGGGTGAAGGCGGTCGAGAAGGCCGGCACCACCGATCCGGACAAGGTGATTGACGCCATGGTCGGCGTCTCGGTGCCGAACCTGACCGGCGGCTATTCGACGATGATGCCGAACCATCACATCACCAAGCCGGTGCTGATCGGTGAAATCCAGGCCGACGGCCAGTTCGAGACGGTCTCGCGCACGGCGGGGCTGGTGATGGGCGACGAGTGGTCGGATTACCTGCCCGACTCCAAGGACTTGATCTCCGATTGGCGGGCGCCTCTGTCCTGCGGCAACTTCAATGTCGCCACCGGCAAATGCGGCGGCAAGGGCACAAACTGATCCTCCCGGGCTGGACCTTCAGGTCCATGCCCATGACCGCGAGCGTCCGGACGGTTCCTTCGCCGTCCGGACGTCCAACTCAACCCTGAAGAGTCGCCTGACGCCGATGAACCTTTTCCGCGCACTTGGCCTGACACTGCTGTTCTTGCTGGCGACGCTGTCGTCATCGGGCGCCGGCGAAGCCGATCTGCGTGGCATCATCGCCAAGTTCGCCGCCGCCAAGGGTTTTTCGGAGACGGGAGCTGTCGTTCACGACCTGGCGGCGACCGGCGATCCGGCAGTGGAGCGGCCTCTTGCGGCACTCGCCGATGGCAGTCTTTACATCCGCAAGATCGATTCCCTGGTCTTCGTCGGCAAGGAAGGCGGCGAACGGGTCCAGCTTTTCGACCCGCTGAGCGGTGAGCCATCCGGTGAAGCAGCCAAGGACGACATCACCAAGATCAAGGTCAACAACACGCTGCGCCGCACCATCCGCGATGCGCTGGGCACGCTGACGCTTGGCGCCAAGGATCCGGCCGTGCGGCTCGCCGCCGCCGACACCATGTTCAAGACGCCCGATTCCGCAAACATCGAGCCGCTCGACGCTGCGATCGCCAATGAGACGGTCGCCAGTGTCAAGACCTTGCTGGAACAGGCTCGTGCCGCGTCGATTCTGAGCTCGGATCGGCCTGATGCCGACAAGCTCGCGGCAATCGCCCTGATCGGCGCGCGCGGCGACCGCGATGCGGTATCGCTGCTCACCTCGGCAGGGGCCAATGCCTTGGGCGCAGTGCAGGAAGCCGCGACGGCGGCTATCGCCAACATCAATTCGACGCTGGCCCTGTGGGACGCCGGACAGAACATCTGGTATGGCATTTCGCTGGGCTCGGTGCTGCTGCTGGCAGCGATCGGGCTTGCCATCACCTTCGGCGTCATGGGCGTCATCAACATGGCGCATGGCGAGATGGTGATGCTCGGCGCCTACACGACCTTCGTCGTCCAGCAGGTGATCCGCACGTCGTTTCCCGGCCTGTTCGACTGGTCGCTGGTCATCGCGCTGCCACTTGCCTTCCTGGTCGCGGGGCTTGTCGGCCTCGCCATCGAGCGCGGCATTATCCGCTTCCTCTACGGCCGGCCGCTGGAGACGCTGCTGGCGACATGGGGCGTTTCGCTGATCCTGCAGCAGGCAGTGCGCTCGATCTTCGGGCCAACCAACCAGGAGGTCGGCAATCCCTCCTGGATGTCGGGTTCGTTCGATGTCGGCCAGCTTGCCATCACCTGGAACCGGCTCTGGATCCTGGTCTTCGCGCTTAGCGTCTTTGCCGTGCTGCTCTATGTGATGAAGCGCACCCCCTGGGGCCTACAGATGCGCGCCGTCACCGCCAACCGCCGCATGGCCGCCTCCATGGGCATCAGGACGCCATGGGTCGACGCGCTGACCTTCGCGCTCGGCTCCGGCATTGCCGGCATTGCCGGCGTGGCGCTCAGCCAGATCGACAATGTCTCGCCCAATCTCGGCCGTGGCTACATCATCGACAGTTTCATGGTCGTCGTCTTCGGCGGCGTCGGCAATCTGTGGGGCACGCTGGTCGGCGCCTTTTCGCTGGGCATCGTCAACAAGTTCCTGGAACCCTATGCCGGCGCCGTGCTCGGCAAGATCGTCGTGCTGGTGCTGATCATCCTGTTTATCCAGAAGCGCCCGCGCGGCCTGTTCGCGCTCAAGGGCAGGGCGGTGGAAGCATGATGTCGGGACGCTTCTTCGCCGCGGGCGCGGACCGCCGCATCGCCATCACCATCCTCATCCTGCTCGCGGCCGCGATCGTCGGCCCTCTGCTCAATCTTGCTGTGTCACCGACGAGCGCCTTCTACGTCCCGCCCTATATCGTGGCGCTGACCGGCAAATATCTCTGCTACGCGCTGCTTGCCTTGGCGCTCGATCTTGTCTGGGGCTATTGCGGCATCCTCTCGCTCGGCCACGGCGCCTTCTTCGCGCTCGGCGGCTACGCGATGGGCATGTATCTGATGCGCCAGATCGGCTCGCGCGGCGTCTATGGCAACCCGATCCTGCCTGATTTCATGGTATTCCTGAACTACAAGGAGCTGCCCTGGTTCTGGACCGGCTTCGACCATTTCTGGTTCGCCGGCCTCATGGTGCTCGCGGTGCCCGGCCTGCTCGCCTTCGTCTTCGGCTGGTTCGCCTTCCGCAGCCGCGTCACAGGCGTCTATCTCTCGATCATCACACAGGCGATGACCTATGCGCTGCTGCTCGCCTTCTTCCGCAACGACATGGGCTTCGGCGGCAACAACGGCCTGACCGATTTCAAGGACATTCTGGGCTTCAACGTCCAGGCCGACGCGACCCGCTCGGCGCTGTTCGCGGCCAGCGCGGTGATGCTTGCGCTCGGCGTCTTCGTCACCTGGGCGATCGTCGCCTCCAAATACGGCAAGCTGCTGATGGCGGTGCGCGATGCCGAAAGCCGCACCCGCTTCCTCGGCTGGCGGGCTGAGAATGTGAAGTTGTTCGCCTTCACGGTTTCAGCTGTCATGGCCGGCGTCGCGGGCGCGCTTTACGTGCCGCAGGTCGGCATCATCAATCCGGGCGAATTCGAACCCTCCAATTCGATCGAGGTGGTGATCTGGGCGGCGGTCGGCGGGCGCGGCACCATCATCGGGCCGATCATCGGCGCGCTGCTGGTCAACGCCGGAAAATCCTGGTTCACCGGCGTGCTGCCTGAACTGTGGCTGTTCGCACTCGGAGGCCTGTTCGTCGCCGTGACGCTGCTCTTGCCGAAAGGCATCATCGGCATGTGGGATAGCCGGCGCGGCAACGCCAAGGCGCTGCGTGCGGCATCGTTGGCCGAGGAGGCCGGCGCCGATGGTGAAATCGCGCCATCCAAAGTCGTGCAGGCGGCGGCCAGAACACCCGGCGAATGGTCCTCGTCCAGCCTCGAACCACAGCCTGCGGAGTAACGAGCGATGTCGAAGTCGAACACCATTCTCTATCTCGACGGCGTCTCGGTTTCCTTCGACGGCTTTCGCGCCATCAACAATCTGTCGCTGGTGCTCGACAAGGGCGAGATGCGCGCCATCATCGGCCCCAACGGCGCCGGCAAGACCACGATGATGGACATCGTCACCGGCAAGACACGGCCCGACGAGGGCGAGGTGTTCTTCGACGGCCAGGTCGATCTCACCTGCCATGACGAGGCCGAGATCGCCATGATGGGCATCGGCCGCAAATTCCAGAAGCCGACGGTTTTCGAAAGCCATACGATCGAGGAAAATTTGATGCTGGCGCTGAAGGGGCCGCGCTCGATCTTCCCGGCGCTGTTCCATCGACGCTCGCCCGCCGAGACGCGGCGGATCGATGACATCCTCGGGACCATCCGGCTCGGCGACAAACGCGACGAGCTCGCCGCCAATCTCAGCCATGGGCAGAAGCAGTGGCTGGAGATCGGCATGCTCCTGGCGCAGGACCCGAAGCTGCTGCTGGTCGACGAGCCGGTCGCCGGCATGACCGACGCCGAAACCGAGGAAACCGCGCGCCTGCTCAAGGAGATCGCCCGCGACCATTCAGTGATCGTCGTCGAGCATGACATGCATTTCGTGCGCGAGCTCGGCGTCAAGGTCACCTGCCTGCATGAGGGCTCGGTGCTTTCAGAAGGCACGCTCGATTTCGTATCTGCCGATGAACGCGTCGTCGAAGTCTATCTGGGGAGATGAGCATGGTTTGGCGGGTGCAATTCCATCGCTTCGATCTTGCCTTCCTTCGGTTCTGGAGAAGGCGCTGACATGCTCGAAGTTTCCGATGCCACGCTCCACTACGGCGCCGCCCAGGCGCTGCGCGGCGTGTCGCTGAAGGCGGGCGCCGGCAAGATCACTTGCGTGCTCGGCCGCAATGGCGTCGGCAAGACCAGTTTGATGAGATCGATCGTCGGCCACCACAGGCTGACGAGCGGAAGCGTTGCCTTCGAGGGGAAGGCGCTCGACCGGAGCGCGGCGTATGACCGCGCCCGGTCGGGCATCGCATTCGTGCCGCAGGGCAGGGAGATCTTTCCGCTGCTCAGCGTGCGGGAAAACCTCGAATCGGGATTCTCGCCCCTGAAACGGACCGACCGCAACGTGCCGGCGCATGTCTTCGAATTGTTTCCGGTGCTCAAGCAGATGCTTGGCCGCCGCGGCGGCGATCTCTCCGGCGGCCAGCAGCAGCAGCTCGCCATCGGCAGGGCGCTGGTGATGCGGCCCAAGCTTCTGGTGCTCGATGAGCCGACGGAAGGTATCCAGCCGTCCGTTATCAAGGACATCGGCCGCGCCATCCGCTATTTGCGCGACCAGGCCGGCATTGCGGTTCTTCTCGTGGAGCAATATCTCGACTTCTGCCGCGAACTCGCCGACGAGGTCAACATCATGGACCGCGGCCAGATCGTCCATACTGGTCCTGCCGAAGATCTCGACCGGGCGGATGTCAGGAAGTTCCTGACGGTGTAAATCCATCTCCTGATGAAAGATTACTCAATCTTTCTTCAACACCCGCTGGCAGGCTCAATACTACATGCTAGTCTTCCGATGGCTTTGTGAGTCGGCCGCTTCCGTATCAGTCTGGTTTGTCGCAGATCGAGGTGGGCGACGGGCAAGTTCCGCGCAAGCATGCGTTCCTAGCATCCTCCCTGCGATCTCTGTCGTTCAACGCGTTTGGGCATACAGGCCAAGGGGCAGCCATGGAACGTTACGTCGAGGACTACCAGAAGCGGCGGCTCACAGAGCGCGTCGACATCATCACAGCCATCAACATTCTGAAGTCCCAGGGCTATGACCACGACGAGCTGATCGAGGAGATCACCAAGGTCTTCTATGTCGACCTCGATGCCTTCAATGAAATTGTCATGGCGGCGTAAAAGCCGCATTCGGCCATTCAACAATGATGGGCACGGCATTGATGCGCTTGGTCAGCTAGCGCGCCGGAATGGAGAGGCGGTGACGCGGTTGCGGCCGCCGCGCTTGGCGGCATAGAGCGCCTTGTCGGCGGCGCTGAGCACCTTGTCGAAGCTCAGGCCCTCTTTGGTCCCGAAAGCAAAGCCGGCGCTGACGGTGCACGTCAGGGGACCGTTCTCGGTGTCGATGCGGCGCGCGGCGAACGAGGTTCGTATCGCCTCGGCCGTGTTTTCCACTGTTTCGGGCAAAGTCCGCTTCAGCACCACCGCGAACTCCTCGCCCCCCATGCGCGCGGCGACATCGGTCGGGCGAAGGTTGCCGGCAAGCTCCTTGGCGAACACTTTCAGCACCTCATCGCCCGTCGCGTGGCCGAACTGGTCGTTGATGGCCTTGAAGCTATCGAGGTCGAACACGACCACGGCGGTAAAGGCGCCGACGGGAGAATCGCCAAAGAGGTCGAACAGCGCGCGGCGGTTGAGCAGGCCGGTCAGCTGATCCGTCAGCGCGTTGCGGCGGTGATGCCCCGCCAGACGCCCCTGGTTGAGGGCCAGCGACAAGGCGCCGATGCCGGTCATGCTGGCGATGACGACGATGAGGCTGAGATCCTCGGCCCAGTTCCTTGGCGCATGGCTCAGGATCAGCTTGCCGTCCCATGCCAAAACCGTCGCGCAGAGCAGGAAGGACATGGCGGTCGCCGAATAGAGTGCGGCGGCGCCGATGGTAAGCGCTGGGGCCTCGGCGCGGCCCTTCCAGTATTCGGCGGCGGTTGCGAACAGGAGCAGGGCCGCGAACAGGTTCTCGAACATGAAGCCGAGCCCGTCATAGCCGAGAGCCATGGGCGGCAGCGCCACCGCCAGCGAAATGCCGCTGCCGATCAAAACTCTGGGGATCGGCGAGCCGCCGCTTCTGAATTGGTATGCGGCGCCCAGCATCATGGAGAAGCCGACCAGCAGCAAGGTGAAGGTGGCGATGCCGAGGCCGCGCCTGGGCGCGTTGATATAGGCGTCATAGGTGAAGACCTCGCCCACCACCAGCATGGCGCTGAGCGCCCAGGTGAGCAGGAACTTGTCGGTGCGGGCGGTGAGCCATGTGCCGAACAACGTCAGGCTCAGGCAGGCAGCGGAGAAACCGACCGCCAGCAGAAGTGAGTTGTAGTCGAGCGACATGCCCCTCGTTCCTTGCCCGCGACGACCCTGCAGCCTGACGTTGCTGGAGTCATGACGCAAGGAAGTGTCGATAAGGTTACGATCGCGGCGAAAAAGCCAAGCTTGCACGGCGTTAGAGGACTACCGCCGACAGGAGCAGAACGGCACCGACCGCCATCATCAGCAGACCCGGCCAATTCTGTGACACGCCTAGGAAACCGAGGCCGCGGCGGCGTGGCTCAAGCGTCGGGGCCTGCGTTGCGAGATTTGGCATCCGTCGATCCGAAGCTGCAGGTGCCGGATCGCTGAGCCGTCCACGCCTGAGAGCTGCGCCCGCCGTATACACAACGCCGGCGACGATGAGAAACGCACCGATAAGGATGACAGCCATCCTTCCTCGCTTTTCTGCTGGTTTTCCCGCGCGGGAACCCGCCACCAAGGCAAAACGATGATGACGCCTTGAGGTTCCGACAGAGGCTGTTGACGCCGGCAATTCATGCAAATGGAGATAGCCGCAGAGGCTTGCCGCTTAGCTGGTTTCTGTCACTCGCTTCATCAGCGCCATGGCGCCGAAGGGCGCGCGCACCTTGCCCTCGGTGATGAAGTAGACGAACACGTCGCGCGGTTGCACCGGCGCGTCGGTGGCAGGGTCGGCGCGCCGCAAATCGGCCGGCTGCTTGCCTTCCGCCCAAACCTTGGCCCGCGCCGCCCATTCATCGAGGCCTTTTGGCGTGTAGCAGTCGGGATTGTCATCCGAGCCGGTCTGCAGCCGCGCATAGATGAAATCGCCGGTGATATCGGCGATATCAGGATATTTTGCGTGATCGGCATAGACGATGGCCGCCTTGTATTTGCGCGCGAGCGCCGGGAATTCCGGCACGATGAAACTGTCGTTGCGAACTTCGAGCGCGTGGCGCAACGCGATACCGTCTTGGCTTTCCGGCAACAACTTCAGAAACGCCTCGAAATCGTCGGGATCGAATTTCTTGGTCGGCGCGAACTGCCAAAGGATCGGTCCAAGCTTGTCGCCCAGCGCGGCGACGCCGGAGCCAAGGAAACGCATCATCGATTCACCTGCTTCGCCCAGCACGCGGCGGTTGGTGACGAAGCGGTTGCCCTTCAGCGAATAGACGAAACCGTCGGGGGCCTCATTGGCCCATTTGACGAAGGTCGGTTCCTTGAAGCTGGAATAGTAGGTGCCGTTGACCTCGATGCTCGGTACCTGCCGGCTGGCGTATTGCAACTGCTTGGCCTTGGGGAGTTTTTCCGGGTAGAAGGACGTGTCCCATGGCTCGAAGGTCCAGCCGCCCATGCCGGCGCGGATTGTTCCCGATTTGCTCATTGTCGTCCTCCCGTTTCAGAAATCTGGCCGCGTTCAGAAAAATCAGGCCGCCGTGACCTCGTCGACCGGCTTGGCCATGTCGACGAGCACCCATCCTGGCCGGTAGGGATTGGGCCGGCGACCCGTTTCGCGATAGCCGTAGGCCAAATAGAGCGCGATGTTGCGCTCCATTTTCGCATTGGTGTAGAGCCGCACCTCCGGCACGCCCCACAGGCGCGCCTGCTGATCCGCATGTTTCAACAATGCGATGCCGAAGCCCTTGCCCTGAAATCCTGGCGCCACCGCGACGGAGAAGATCATCGCGTGGTCTTCGTGCCGCTCCAGGACGATCAGCCCGGCCAGGTCGCCGCCGCTCTCCAGCAGCCAGGCCTCGCCGCGTTCGATGCGCGGCGCATAGTCTTCGGTGACCGGGATCGGCGGCGCGCCCAACAGCGCGGTGTAGGGCGCGTAGGCATCCGTGGTCAGAGTCATGACGGCGGTGACATCCGGGGCGAGGGCTTTCCTGATCTTCATTCCGGAGGTTCCCAACGCCAGCCCGCCATCACTCCGCTGCTTCGCGCTTGCCTCCGGGGCGTCGCTCCAGCAATTCCTTGAGGAATTGGCCGGTGTAGCTGCGTTTTTCGCGCACGATCGCTTCCGGCGTGCCGGAGGCGACCAGCTCGCCGCCGCCGTCGCCACCCTCGGGGCCGAGGTCGAGCACCCAGTCGGCGGTCTTGATCACTTCGAGATTGTGCTCGATCACCACCACCGTGTTGCCCTGGTCGACCAGTTCGTGCAGTACTTCCAGCAGCTTGGCGACATCGTGAAAGTGCAGGCCAGTGGTCGGCTCGTCCAGGATATAGAGCGTCTTGCCGGTCGCCTTGCGCGACAGCTCCTTGGCGAGTTTTATCCGCTGCGCCTCGCCGCCCGACAGCGTCGTCGCCTGCTGGCCGATATGGATGTAGCCGAGGCCGACCTGCTTCAGCGTGTCGAGCTTGTCGCGCACGCCGGGCACGGCGGCGAAAAAATCGACGCCTTCCTCGACCGTCATGTCGAGCACGTCGGCGATCGACTTGCCCTTGAACAGCACGTCGAGCGTCTCTCTGTTATAGCGCTTGCCGTGGCAGACGTCGCAGGTGACGTAGACGTCGGGCAGGAAGTGCATCTCGATCTTGATAACGCCGTCGCCCTGGCAGGCCTCGCAGCGGCCGCCCTTGACGTTGAAGGAGAAGCGGCCCGGTTGGTAGCCGCGCGCCTTGGCTTCCGGCAGGCCCGCGAACCAGTCGCGGATCGGCGTGAAGGCGCCGGTATAGGTGGCGGGGTTGGAGCGCGGGGTCCGTCCGATCGGCGACTGGTCGATGTCGATGACCTTGTCGAGGAACTCCAGGCCCTCGATGCGGTCGTGCTCGGCCGGATGCTCGCGCGAGCCCATGATGCGGCGCGAGGCCGCCTTGAACAGCGTTTCGATCAGGAAGGTCGATTTGCCGCCGCCCGATACGCCTGTGACGGCGGTGAAGGTGCCGAGCGGAATTTCGGCGGTGACGTTCTTCAGATTGTTGCCGCGTGCGCCGACGACTTTCAGGCGGCGGTTCTTCTTCGCCTCGCGGCGAACCGCAGGTGTCGCCACTTCGAGCTCGCCCGAAAGGTATTTGCCGGTGATCGAATTCGGGTTGGCCATCACCTGCTGAGGCGTGCCCTGGGCAATGATTTCGCCGCCATGGATGCCGGCGGCCGGGCCGATGTCGACGACGTAGTCGGCATGCAGGATGGCATCCTCGTCATGCTCGACCACGATGACCGTGTTGCCGATGTCGCGCAGGTGCTTCAGCGTGTCGAGCAGGCGCGCATTATCACGCTGGTGCAGGCCGATCGACGGTTCGTCCAGCACGTAGAGCACGCCGGTGAGGCCGGAGCCGATCTGCGATGCCAGCCGGATGCGCTGGCTCTCGCCGCCCGACAGCGTGCCGGAATTGCGCGACAGGGTGAGATAATCGAGGCCGACGTCGTTGAGGAAGCGCAGCCGCTCGCGGATTTCCTTGAGCACGCGCACGGCGATCTCGTTCTGCTTGTCGTTGAGCTGCGCCGGCAGGTCGGTGAACCACTGGTCGGCCTTGCGGATCGACTGTTCGGTCACTTCGCCGATGTGCTTGCCCGCGATCTTCACCGCCAGCGCTTCCGGCTTCAGCCTGTAGCCACGACAGGCCGGGCAGGGGGTGGCCGACATGAAGCGCTCGATCTCCTCGCGCATCCAGGCGGATTCGGTCTCTTTCCAGCGCCGCTCGAGGTTGGGGATGACGCCCTCGAAGGTCTTGGTCGTCTTGTAGGAGCGCAGGCCGTCATCATACTGGAAGGTGATCTCGCGCTCGCCGGTGCCGCGCAGGATGGCTTCCTGGGCTTCCCTGCTCAAATCCTTGAACTTGTCGCCGAGCTTGAAGCTGTAAGCCTTGCCGAGCGCCTCCAGCGTCTGCACGTAGTAGGGCGAAGTCGATTTCGCCCATGGGCTGACGGCGCCATCGCGCAGCGAGACGTTCTCGTCGGGAACGACCAGATTGGGATCGATGGCGCGCTGGCTGCCCAGCCCGTCGCAGGTCGGGCAGGCGCCGAACGGGTTGTTGAACGAGAACAGCCTGGGCTCGATCTCGGGAATGGTGAAACCGGAGACCGGACAGGCGAATTTTTCCGAGAACAGGATGCGCTCATGCGTCTCGTTCTTCGATTTGTTGACCGAATCCTCGCCCGTCTGACTGGCATCGAGCGGCTTGTCGGCGAACTCCGCCACCGCCAGCCCCTCCGCGAGCTTCAGCGCGGTCTCCATGGAATCGGCAAGGCGCGTTGCGAGGTCGCCGCGCACGACGATGCGGTCCACGACCACGTCGATGTCGTGCTTGTATTTCTTGTCGAGTGGCGGCACGTCCGCGATCTCGTAGAAGACGCCGTCGACCTTGACGCGCTGAAATCCCTTTTTCTGCAGCTCGAGCAATTCCTTGCGGTACTCGCCTTTGCGGCCGCGCACGATCGGCGCCAGGATGAACAGGCGCGTGCCTTCCTCGACCGCCAGCACGCGATCGACCATCTGCGACACCGTCTGGCTCTCGATCGGCAGCCCGGTGGCCGGCGAATAGGGTACGCCGACACGCGCGAACAGAAGCCGCATATAATCGTATATCTCGGTGACGGTGCCGACCGTCGAGCGCGGGTTTTTCGAGGTGGTCTTCTGCTCGATGGAGATGGCCGGCGAAAGGCCGTCGATCTGGTCGACATCCGGCTTCTGCATCATTTCGAGGAATTGCCGCGCATAGGCGGACAGGCTCTCGACATAGCGGCGCTGGCCTTCGGCATAGATGGTGTCGAAGGCAAGCGACGATTTGCCGGAGCCCGACAGGCCGGTCATGACGATCAGGCTGTCACGCGGCAGGTCGAGATCGACATTCTTCAGATTGTGTTCGCGCGCCCCGCGAATGGAAAGATATTTATGGTCGGCCATTGCCGGTCGCCGCCTCAGATCTGGAATTTGTGGGATCGGCGGGTTTTCCCCGGCCGTCCCCTATGTAGGTATTTTTGCCGCCGCGTCGAGAGACGCCACAATTCTCGACCAAATCGTTTAACCGTCTTTCGCACGAACGGGCAAGCGGAAAGAACAAAGACCGAACACGCTCCTGACAAAAGCGGTGGAGCAGGCGGCGTGGTTCCCATCAGGGGATATGTCGCTCGATCACAATTTTTCCGATCGGACATCGAGCGGTTGACGTCCCCGGCTGAGGGGAGCAGACTCCACACGTCAATGAAGCCGGCTGTCTTTCGATGGCCTCGCCGCCCAAAGGCGGCCTGCGAGACGCCGCGGGCTACTGCGATCAGTGCTTCTGACGACGATTGTCGCAACGGACACAGGAGTGGAGCATGACGCCACCGGACAGTCCCTTGAGGCTCCAGCAGTGACTGGAGCCGCGGCAGGGATGAATGCCAGGGAGACGCGAGCGCCTTCCGACGTGACCCTGCCGGATGCACCAAAATCAGAGACTACTGGTCGGATCGTCGGCTGAACGCCGCGAAGCATCCGAAATCCAAAGCCGGTAAAACATTCCCGGCGAAAGATTGGATTATAGATCCAGAAAAGCCCCGTCTGTTTGCTAAAAGCACGGCGGGGCTGCTCTTTTGGGGGAACGCGCAGGTACTGACGGCCCGCGACATGTCGGCTACCGCGGCGGTTTGATCCCGCCGGCGCCGACATCGACCGTGATGCTGCCAGAAATCGTCGGCCGTGAACTATCCGCAAGCCATTGATTTGGCTTTTTGATCCGGGCCGATTGTGGCTTTGGAATTGCAGGATT